>CAYGOT010000106.1:0-15778 GCA_964351595.1 uncultured Roseivirgaceae bacterium
GTTTATTTTACACAAAGATATACACGCTATTCTAAATGTAAAGTTTCATTGACATTATTATTCTATTAGTAATCGCAAATAACAAAACCCAAGACCTTGAGATCTTGGGTTTTATCTTTCGAATAGAATAGTCTATTTGATCTTTATTTTTGCAGTTTTTAGAAGCTCTGTATCTCCTGATCCATCCACAGGGTGCGGTTTTCAAGATACTCTCTAAGGCTGGCCACACTCTCAGTGTAATTGACCGGTGAAGGTAGCGACCAAACGCTATAGTTGCGATCGATTGCTCCGTTATCAATCAGGTAACTTGCATTTTGATCAACCAGACTTTGCAAACGTGAAGTGCTTAAAGTACTTCCTCTCAACTCATTCCAGCGATTTTTGACGGCAGTTCTGAATACAGGGTCTTCCAGCAATCTTGGCCACCAAAATGGCATCATCCAGGCATCTGAGTCCACATAGTCATTGTAGTTAATCACCCAGCCATTGAGCGGGACTCTATCTCCTGTGTCATATCCAATGTTAAGATCCCAGACCGGTCCCATTGCCAGCTTACCACCCCTATCCTTTTGCAGGTAGGTACTCAGGCGATAGCCATCGACATTGCGCACGATCTCGTTGAGTAAGAAGTAGTCAACGAAACTATTGATATCAATGTAATCGGTGTAGGTTCTCACCTCAGTCGAAAAATCGTCATTGAGCAAAGCCGTTTCGAACTGATGCACATAGTCAGCTATATAGTCCTTTTGCTGAGTGGTGATTTCATCTGCTGCAGGTTCTTCATAGAGAAAATAGGTCTCCCGAAACATAGAGGAGTGATATGGCTCACCATAAGGAGGAATATCCATAGGCTCTCCGAAGATGTCATACTGAGATCTGAAACTGATCTGCTCAGTATATCGGGCATCATCAGCCCAATTGTTCTCGAAGTATTCCAACGGCTGATTGATATTGAGGTCACCTCCTGCAGTCTTATCAATTTTTAGAATGTAGCCACCAGTGATAGCCTCTCCCTCATTATCTTCAGGGTTGAGTTTTTCTATGTTGATTCGCTCCTTGTCTCGCTTGAGCTTTTCCATGAATACGTAGACACCCAGGTACTGGCCGTTGAGTTCGAGCTCTACAAATCTCGTTCTGCTGGCATACCTTCCCATATCCCGATAAAGATTGTAGCCGAAATAGTGGTACATCAGCGTTCGGTCAAAGGCATAGTCCCCTCCCAGGTTGACGACATGACCGTTGAGAATCCAGTCTTCTTCTTCAGGAAAACCGAAAATCTCCATGTCCGTATCATTGCCATCCATATCCCAGGTCTCGATTCCGAAGGACTTCTTATCAGAAATCCGGAATGACGTAGATCCTCGGTATTCAATTCCAATATTGCCACTCAATATCTCTGCTGATTGCACATAGACCTTCATGGTAGCAGGTATCTTGGGCTCGTTCTCGATGGCCTGACCACCAGTATTGATGACGATATAGGGTATTTCGCTTTCGCCAATGTCTACAGCGAAGGTGACAGGGTCGATGGGATTAGTAGGGTCAGTGGTCGGATCGGTCGTACCACCATTGTCACTGTCATCGCCACAGCTAATTAACAGGAGGAGCGAAAACAGAAAGGCCATATTCTTCATAGGAGTCATTGAGTTAGTAACAGTAGCATTATGCAAATTAGTCCCCTATTAGCTGAATGTCAATGAGGGACAGATTAATGTAGAGACACTCAGGCACAAAAAAAGACTGCCCTATTGGAACAGCCTTTTTTGCATTTGGGTAATTAAATCTTAAAGTCTTACATCATTGCTTTGAGTGAGGCCAATTTAGCTTTCAACTCCTCATATCTTTCATAAGCATCCTTACCAGGCTTCTGATCTGCCTGCTTTAGCATACTGCCCAGGTAGCTTATCTGATTAGTCAGCATCGGCTGCATGTAGATACCAGGTTGCATGACCAACTCCTCATCCAGTTTGGCCAGTTTAGCGATCTGTTTCTTATTCTTGGCTGTCTTTTGCTGCTCTTTTACCTCCGCGAGGAATTTATTGGCTTCAGTTTGCAGTGCAACGATTTTCAGCGATAGCGCCTCTTGCTCTTTTAAGTCAGCCACGGAAGTGCCAGTAGCCTCCACTCTTGGGTCAATCATGACTTCAAATGATTGATTCATCGTCTGATCTCCTACCGTCAACTTAGCAGTATAGGTACCGGGTGCTACAGAAGGCCCACCTAAAAATGCTCTTTTGGCGTTGGACGACCAGGCACCCATATGAGTCATATCCCAGTCAAAGCGATTAATACCCTCAACTTTCGTTAAACTCGCTTTTCCGGCTGATCCAAAGAATCCTGTCGCCATGTTGCGGCCACCATTGCCTTCGGCACCATCAGCGGTATTGAAGGTGTTGATCACTTTACCACTTGCATCTGTGATTTCGAGAGTGACATCACCACTTGGCACATTGCCCAGATGGTATGAGATAGTCACAGCAGGTGTCGGGTAATGCGGATTGTCCGACTCATTGTTACCTCTATAAACATATTTGATGGTATTATCAGGCTTAAAGAGATAGGCGGCCTCATTAGCAACATCGTCATTCAACTGGTGTAGTGGAGTTACATCATCCATCACCCAAAATCCACGCCCCATAGTAGACATAGCCAGTCCATTTCTAACAACCTTAATATCGGTGATCGGAGTGACTGGTAAATTCTGCTGAAATGGTGCCCAACTTTCACCGTCATCCATTGATACGAACATGCCAAACTCAGTACCCGCATAAAGCAGCCCTTCTCTTGCAGGATCCTCACGAACTACTCTTACCGGGTAGTCAGCAGGGATGCCATTGTTATCAGAGATAAGCTCCCAGGAAGCACCAAAGTCTTCAGTCTTGTAGATATAAGGCTTGTCATCACCAAACATGTATCTCAGTGAAGTGAAGTAAGCCTTTCCATCTTTGTGAGGTGAGGGCTCTACGCAATCGATTCGTCCGCCAGTAGGCATTTCTGGAGTTACATCACTCCAGTTAGCACCACCATCTTTGGTCACATGCACAGGACCATCGTTAGCTCCAGTCCAGATTACACCGGCTGTCACTGGAGATTCTCTTATGGCATAAATGACACTATAGTACTCCTCACCAGTCACGTCTCTTGTGATTGGGGTACCGGGTACTACCTGCTTGTCAGGCTCGAATGCTGTCAAATCAGGGCTGATCTGCTCCCAGGTTACGCCATCGTCAGTCGTCTTGTGCACATACTGCGAAGTGTGATACACTACATCGGGGTTGTGCGGAGAGACGTGGATTGGAGCTACGCGCTGAAATCTATATTTCAGGTCTTTTGGGTTGTGACCGTACATATTGGTCGCACCTACGTAGTATTGCTTCTCCTGGCCTGTACGCTTATCATATACGCCAAATCGGCCTTTACAGTCAGAATAGACAATATTGTGATTACCCGGCTTTGGTACGGCAGGTCCGGTCTCACAACCACCGGTATTGATAATCCAGGCATTGGCACCCGCCTGCACACCGTAAGGCGGACGGCTTGGCACAGCTATGGTCGTATAGTTATCCTGCTGACCAGCGTAAAGCCAGTAGGGATATTGGTCATCTACCTCCACCGTGTAAAGCTCAGCCGTGGGTTGATTGAACTGTGTAGACCATGTGGCTCCATCGTTCGTGGTTACGTTGACTCCTCCATCATTGGCTTGTACCCAAATGGTAGTGTCATTGGGGTTTTGCCATATGGCATGATTGTCACCATGAGGCACATCAAATCCAAACCATGTCTTACCGCCATCCAATGATCTCCTTGCACGTCCGGCATTTGAGAATAATGCATCAGCATTCAGTGGGTTAGCATCAAGGTTTGTATAGTAAAAAGGTCGGTTGGTCAAACTGCCATCGTCACTTACCTGCTTCCAACTGTCACCACGATCTTCAGAGACGTAGAATCCACCTTGTTTCTCCGGTGCTTCTACTATCGCAAATACCTTGTCAGGTGCAGCTGGAGAAACTGCCAGGTCAATCTTACCAATCAACCCTGAAGGCAGGCCATTAGAAGACTTATTCCAGGTCTTACCTCCGTCTGTTGACTTGTAAACCCCACCTTCGGTCGAGCCACTAATAATCGTCCATGGTTTTCGCTCGGCTCTCCACAATGTCGCATACATGGTATTGGTATTGTCAGGAGCAAACTCAAAGTCAGCCACACCGATACTGTCAGAATGGTAGAATATCTTCTCCCAGTTCTTTCCTCCGTCTGTAGTTTTAAACAATCCCCTGGTCTCATTATTGGCAAATGCCGATCCGATCACTCCTACGAATACTGTATTGGGGTCGTCCGGGTGTATCTCAAGTGATCCGATCTGCCCGGCATCTTTGAGGCCTATATGCTCCCAGGTGGCTCCAGCGTCCATTGACTTGTACATTCCCTTACCAGGAATCACATTAGATCTCAATCCATCAGAGCCAGTGCCGACATAGACAATGTCAGGATTGGACTGGACTACTCTGATTTCACCAATAGAAGGTGACGCGAAGAAACCGTCAGAGACGTTGTTCCAGGTGGTACCATAGTCGGTGGTTTTCCACACACCGCCACCGGTAGCACCGGCGTAGAACGTACCAGGTATGCTTGCGATACCTGCAACTGCCGTCACCCTACCACCACGGTTAGGTCCTACGTTGCGGTATTTCATTTCTTTGAAAAGTGCCTCCATGTCCTGACTGAACGCCAGGTGTGAGGTCAATGCCATCACAAAGAGGAGGACATTTTTTGTTATCAGTTTGAAGCTCATATGACTTGGTTTTTATGTCTGAATAATCAGAAAGTGAAATTAGCAAACTCCATAGGAAGAGGTATTGCCGCTCGTATAAAACCGCATGGAACTTGATGTAAGTCAGTCATCAAACGCCACGGTAAGGCGTTGATATTAGCGTCGGTGATGGCACTTTCTAGGTTTCTCATTAAATTCGCGGTAGAATCAAAATAATCAGATGAAAACAGCAGAAATACAAACCCAAAAGGGTACGATGAAGATTGAATTCTTCGAAAAAGACGCTCCTAAAGCGGTTAAGAACTTTACTGATCTCGCCAAGAAGGGCTTCTATGACGGCTTGACCTTCCACCGAGTGATCCCCAATTTCGTGATTCAGGGCGGTTGTCCCGATGGCACTGGTGCAGGCGGACCTGGCTACACCATCGACTGTGAGTTGGATGGCGACAATCAGTACCATGACCGTGGAGTATTATCAATGGCGCATGCCGGACGCAATACCGGAGGCTCTCAGTTCTTCGTATGTCACAGCAGAGACAACACTTCACACCTCGACAGAAACCATACCGTATTTGGTAAGGTAGTGGAAGGTCTTGAGGTAATTGACGCTATTAAGCAAGGTGACAAAATGGACAAAGTGATCGTTCACGAGGGATAGTTCTTATCCTTATCAGAATAAAAGCGATGGGGTGACCTATCGCTTTTTTTGTTGCAAGCAACTTATCGATTGGGCTATGCAATAAGTCCAAGCACCCTGGGCGCTTTTGTAAAGCGTTCCTATCTAGTCTACAGATATCATTACAAATGGACGTATAGATCCGTACGCTTTGCAAAAGCGCACGAGCAGCAATGGTCATTCCCACTCTTCCTTCTTCTTAAAAATGCCTGAGACCTTACTTTGAATCACTGATCCCATCATTGATCCGGCTTTCAGTGTATTGTCCACTTCGCTTCCTTCAAGCAGTTTCTTGAAGTTTTCAATAAACTGCTTCATGAGCTGATCGGAAACGTCATTGATCAATCTGGATCCAAATTGCGCGAGGGTACCCTGAATCTTAACCTCCATCTTGAAATCGACCTCTGTAGTGGACTCACCTTTGCTTACTACCGCACCTCGCATAGTCATATCAGCACTTCCCTTACCCTTTGAGTCGAGTCCCCTGCCCTTCAACGACATGTGGTGATTGTCATTGTCCATCTCAGCGATGGTGATCTCACCGTTATACTTGGCTTTGACAGGGCCAAACTTTACAGATACCTCTCCCTTGTAGTTCCTATCGTCAATCTTCTCCGTAATCGTGGCTCCCGGCACGCAACCTGCTATTTCCATGGGGTTGCTCAGAGCACTCCATACTTTTGCAATTGGCTGTTCTAGTGTAAATTGTTTCGTGATTGTTGCTTCCATATTGGTATTAACTGTATAGAATTCTTTAAGTATTCCTCAGAAGAATTGATGATCTTTTCATTCTGTCCGGGCTTAGACTAAGGTAGAAATAATCACATTGACTTTTGTCAAATGGCTCGTAATCATCTGCCAGTGCATTTTTTCCTTATCAGAATAGAAAACATTACCATTGGTAGTCCCCATCATAAAACCACCGGGTCCCAGGTCAAAGGCCTGTCGCAATACGATATCAAAGACTTGTTCTGTTGGCAGCCCTTCGCTCTCACTTCTCCAGGTCTTACCATAGTCCTCCGTGTGATAGACCTCCATTTTCAGCCCCGGTGCTATCCTGCTCTCATCACTCTCTACCGGAATCACCCAGGCTCGAGATGGCACTTCATGATCAATGACAATACTAAAACCATAATTGGGAACACCCTTCCTCTCAGAGACATCCATCCATTGATTACCGCCATCTCTAGAGAGAAATATACCACAATGGTTCTGTTGCCATAGTATTTGTGGGTCAGATTTGCAGATGATAAGCTTATGAGGATCATGGCCCACCTCCACATCAGGGTTCGGCAGATAAGCCGCGATGAGGCCATTGTTCCTGGCGGCCCAGCTAAGCCCGGCATCATGGGTTTCGAACACCCCGGCACAGCTCACAGCTATGTAGATATGATCGCTATCAGTAGGATGTCGCTCTATCGAGTGAATGAACGGAAAATCACTTCCGGCACCAAACCATTTTCCTTCTTCTTGCCGGCTGGGGTGATTCCACAGGCTTTCCACCAACTGCCATGATTGACCATTGTCCTCTGACCGAAACAGTCCTCCGGGATCAGTGCCCAGCCACAATCGGTCAGGGTGGTCTGTACCTCCATGTTGCATGCACCACAATCCCCTAAGCCGGGCAGGCTTTCCATCAGGCATCAGCTCACCATCAAACTTTGGTATCACAGCATTCTGCCAGGTCGCACCAAGGTCATCCGTATAATGCAGTTTCTGCCCCCAGTGCTTATGTGAGATTCCGGCCCACCACCGACCATTGCGCTCATCAACGAACAGCATGTTGATAGAAAAACCAGCAAAATGTATGGCGGATAAAGTGGGCAACTCTTCACGGACCTTCTTGTAAACCACTAAGCCCTTAGCCGTCCCAATGAGAAAATATGGTTTTCCTTCACTCATGCTGCCAATATAATAGACTTGTTTCAATTAGTTCTTTCGATCCCTTGGGCATTTACCCATCACAGATGGAGCACGTTTTCCCTACTTAATCCATAATCTGCCTAACTATAATGCTTCCTCTGAAATTTGACAGCATCTTGTTAATTTACATGCCTATGCATGAATTACTCTCTGACCTTCAGAATTGGACAAAAACCAATCAACCCATTACTATAGCCAGGGTGATACAAACCTGGGGTTCCTCTCCGCGACCTACCGGAAGTACGATGTTAATTAACGCTGAAGGCAAACTCTCTGGCTCAGTGAGCGGAGGGTGCGTGGAAGCTGCTGTGGTCAAGGCTTCCAAGGCCCTATCGGATCAAGATAGCTCCAAGCATCTGACGTTTGGGGTGTCCGATGAAGAAGCCTGGTCCGTGGGGCTCTCATGTGGTGGAAGCCTCCAGGTATTTATACAGCATGCAGATTTCATCAATGATCCGGTCTGGTCCACCTTGAAAGAAAATGTGGAAAACAATAAATCTTCTATACTCATCACAAGTCTTGAAGATGGTTCAAGTAGCAATTCATTAATTACTGAACAACAGGAAGTTATAGGTGATAAAGTATCGGAAGAATTACTAAGCCAAGCTAAGGAAGCCTATAATCAAAGAACCCATCGAACTGTTGAACAAGATGGAAAAACCTATTTCATTCAAATCTATCCAAGAAAGAGTTTATTGCTTGTCATAGGAGCCGCGCATATCACTGTGGATCTGGTTGCGTTAGGAAATATGTTTGGATTTGAAACAGTGGTGATAGATCCTCGTGGCTACTTTGCTAACAACATATCCTTTACATCCCCGCCATCTCAGATTCTCGAGGCGTATCCGTCAGAAGTACTGGATCAGTTTCCATTAGATGCCTATACTTTCTGCGCAATACTGTCTCATGACCCAAAGATCGATGACAATGCCCTGGACATCCTGCTGCCTGCTGGAGTCGGCTATATTGGCGCGCTCGGAAGCAGGAAAACACACGCCAAACGAATTGCCAGATTACTTGAGAAAGGCGTTAGTCAGGAAATGATTGATCAAATTCATGCCCCTATTGGGCTACCTATCTATGCCAGGTCGGCCAGAGAGATAGCACTGTCGATCATGAGTCAGATTATTGAAGTGAAGAATGGGGGAAAGTAGTACTGAGTACAAGGTATTAAGTACAATGTCGATAGCTTCAAAAATAGTCGACTCGGCAATAGCGATCTTAATACACAATACTTAGTACCCTGTACTCTATACTAATCCACATATTCCGATAGGTCACTCACAACCTGATCCGGCTCGCAATCCATCTTTTCGAAAGGGGCACCTCCACGATTGACCCAAACAGTGTTGAAACCAAAGCTACTTGCGCCACAGATATCCCAGGCGTTAGCTGAAAAGAAGATCACATCTTCGCTCTTACAATCGAAAGTTTGATTCACTAGATTATAGACTGATCGAGAAGGCTTATATACTCTCACTTTGTCAGCAGATAAAATTTGACCGATCAGTTTATTTACTTTTGCCACTTTTGTCCCCTCTAATAAGGTCTCCTCTACACCATTCGATAGTATAGCTGTTTGCTGTTCCTCTTTTGCCAGTTTTTTGAGAAAAGGTATCACATCGTCAAAGGTCGACGGAGCTGCATAAATGCTCAATAATTGTTCTTTGAGCCAGGGATCATTCACATTGTTATATGCCATTGCATAGTCAAGGGCTTGTTCGGTCACTTCATTGAAGTCTTTCCACTTGCCCATGCAGGTCATTAGCCAGCTATATTCCAATTGCCGAACCCGCCAAAGCTCCTGAATCCTGTTCACGGCGGCTACAGAGCGTTTCTTTAATCCTGGTATCTCGGTACTCACCTTGAAAAGCGTACCGTAAGCATCAAATGCATAAACCTTTTTCATATGGGAATATCAGTCTATTACCAAATACTATTTGGACTCAGTTTAAATAATCATAAAATAGCGACTTCAATCGAGCGAAAATTAGAATTTTCATATCTTAATTGTGATCAATTTAAAATTATAATAAATGAACATAACAACTACAGTAAATGGAAAAGAAGTGGCTCGGGAGATTGAAGACCGAACCATGCTCTCTGCTTTTCTGCGGGAGGAGTTGAGCCTGACCGGCACCCATATTGGTTGTGACACTAGCGGCTGTGGTGCCTGCACCGTCTTACTCAACGGTAAGGCGGTGAAATCATGCACTGTACTCGCTGCACAGGTGGATGGAGAAGAAGTAAAGACTATTGAAGGCATGAGCAATGGCAGCCTGCATCCGCTGCAGGAAGGTTTCAAAGAAGAACATGGGCTGCAGTGTGGGTTTTGTACTCCCGGTATGATCATGACCGCTGCTGACTTGCTATCGCGAAATAGCAACCCCTCAGAGCAGGAGATACGAGAGTCGCTGGAAGGCAACTTCTGCAGATGCACCGGATATCACAATATTGTGAAAGCCGTACAGTATGCTGCTAATAAAATGAATGGTTAACTAAGACAATTGAGATATGAGCTATATAGGAAAATCAGTCAAGAGAGTCGAGGATAAACGATTCATTACTGGTAAAGGAAATTATACAGACGACATCAAGCTACCCAATATGACGCATGGCATCTTCGTGAGGAGTCCTTATGCGCATGCGCGAATCAAGTCAATAGATATAAGCGAAGCAGAATCTTCACCAGGAGTGATAAAGGTCTTCACAGGTGCAGATATCGCAGCTACCGGTATCAACGGCGTGCCTTGTGGTTGGCAGGTAAACTTCAAGAATGGTGATACCATGAAAGAACCCCCTCACCCTATTCTGGTAAGGGATAAGGTTCTGCACATGGGTGATGGTGTGGCTTTCATCATTGCTGAGGATTACGCATCCGCGAAAGATGCCGTCGAAAAGGTCGCCGTAGATTATGAAGATCTTGAATCTGTCACTGACCCAAAAAAAGCCGTCAAAGATGGTGCGCCGTTGGTTCATGATGATGCGCCCAACAACATCTGCTTCGACTGGGAGCTTGGTGATCCAAAAGATCAGGTAGCAGCAGCACTGAAATCATCTCATCACGTCACTTCGCTTGACCTGACCAATCAGCGCGTGGTACCCAATGCTATCGAGCCGCGCTCGGCAGTAGGTCATTATGAAGAATCACATGACAAATTCACGTTATATACCACATCCCAAAACCCTCACCTGACAAGATTGCTCCTGGGCGCTTTCGTTTTGGGCTTACCAGAACACAAAGTACGGGTAGTCGCGCCTGATGTCGGCGGTGGTTTTGGTAGCAAGATCTTCCATTATGCTGAAGAAGCCATGGTGATCTGGGCTTCCAGAGAGATCAACAGGCCCATCAAATGGACAGCTGAGCGTTCTGAGAGCTTCATGACTGATGCTCACGGCCGTGACCACAAAACATCCGTCCAGATGGGTTTTGACAAGGATGGCAAGATCACAGCACTACAGTCGACCACCTTCGCTAATCTAGGGGCATATTTGAGCACCTTCGCTCCTGCCGTACCCACTTATCTCCATGGCACCCTCATGCAGGGACTCTACACTACCCCTTTGATCAACGTGGATGTGACAGGAGTTTTCACGCACACCAATGCTGTGGATGCTTACCGAGGGGCAGGAAGGCCGGAAGCTACCTACCAATTGGAAAGGCTACTTGATTTGGCCGCACTGGAGATGGATATGGATCCGGTCGAGCTCCGCAAGATCAACTTCATCCCTAAGTTTGATGGTGTCAAAGAGCCCGGCTACCAGACCAGAGTGGCGCTCCAGTACGATAGTGGTGACTACAATGGTGTAGTGGACAAAGCACTGAAGATGGTCGGATATGAGGAGTTCAGAAAAGAACAAGCCGCATTGGACAATGGCAAGCTGCTAGGCATTGGCTTCTCCACCTACATCGAGGCTTGTGGTATCGCACCATCAGCAGTGGTAGGTGCATTGGGTGCACGTGCAGGGCTATTCGAGTCAGCGCAGGTGCGCGTACAGCCTACCGGAAAAGTGAGCGTATACTCCGGATCGCATAGCCACGGACAGGGTCACGAGACAACCTTCGCTCAGGTGGTTGCGGATCGATTGGGCATTCCGCTGGAGGACGTAGAGATCGTTCATGGTGATTCAGAAGCTGTCGCTTTCGGCATGGGTACCTACGGTTCCCGATCATTGGCGGTAGGTGGATCAGCCATCGTCAAGAGTATCGACAAGGTAATTGAGAAAGGTGCCAAAATCGCTGCGCATAAGCTGGAGTCAAGGGTTGAAGACCTGGAATACGCAGAAGGCAAGTGGACGGTGAAGGGAACGGACAAGTCCATCTCCTTCGGTGATGTATCATTAACAGCCTATGTCCCTCATGACTATCCCGCTGATCTGGAGCCAGGACTGGACTTCTCCAGTTTCTATGACCCGGCCAACTTCACTTATCCATTCGGTTGCCATGTAGCTATCGTCGAAGTAGACAAGGAAACAGGTCAGGTGAAACTGAAAAGGTTCATTGCGGTAGATGATGTAGGAAATATCATCAACCCTATGATTGTGGATGGCCAGATCCATGGTGGATTGGCCCAAGGCATTGGACAGGCGCTATTTGAGGGTACTGTTTATAGTGATTCGGGTACGCTGATGAACGCTTCGTTTATGGACTATGCCATGCCAAGAGCGGACGACTTCCCCAGTTTCGAAGTAGATCGCACGGTCACCCCCTGCCCTCACAACCCACTGGGCGTGAAAGGTGCCGGAGAGGCCGGATGTATCGGCTCCACACCAGCGGTGGTCAATGCCGTGATCGACGCGCTCTGGAAAGGTGGTCACAAGGTCAAGGACATACAGATGCCTTTGATCAGTGAGCGCGTATGGCAGGCAATGCAAAACGGACAGTCAAACTAGAACCTCAGAAAAATGATACCATCAAGTTTTACATATAAAAAAGCAAATTCGGTCAGTGATGCGCTCGCGCTGCTCAAGGAGCACGGTGATGAAGCGACACTCCTGGCCGGTGGTCATAGTCTCCTACCGGCGCTCAAGCTACGCCTCAATGAGTACGGCTATCTCATAGATATCTCAAAAATCAAAGAGCTCAAGTCTATCGAAGACAAAGGCGATCATATTGAGATTGGTGCTGGAGTAACCCACGGTGAGATCGTAGACTCAGGCCTCTTACAGTCCAAACTGCCATTCTTTCCGGAAGCCGCTGATCTGATCGGTGATGTCCAGGTAAGAAATATGGGTACGATTGGCGGTAGTATCGCCCATGCAGACCCTGCGGCAGATTGGCCGGCATTATTGTTGGCCGCAGATGCGACCATCCACATCCATAATGGTGAATCATCGAGATCAGTTGCTGCCGGAGACTTCTTCCATGGCCTGTTTTATACAGCTGTCGAAGAAGGTGAAATGATCACGAGCATCAGCATGCCCGTGCCATCTAATGCCAGGACGAAGTACGTTAAGTTCATGCAGCCTGCCTCACGATTTGCGATAGTAGGCTGTGCAATATGCCTGGAAATGTCTGAAAGTACGATTAGCAAGGCCCGGGTAGCTTATGCAGGCGTCTCAGCGACTCCCTTTAGAGATGCCGCTGTAGAAGCTGCATTGGAAGGCAAGTCGCTGGATGCTGCTACCATAGCGGCGGCTGGTGCGGCTGCCGCAGAGGATATTTCTGTGATGAGTGACCATTTTGCTTCTGAGAGCTACCGCAAACAGATGGCGAAGGTGTATACGAAGCGCGCGCTTAACGCACTTAGCTAGATGAAAGATTATAGATGATAGTGGAGAGACGAAGCTCGACTATCATCTCATTGTACAATTTCTTCATTTAATTACACCCTCCTGCACCTCCCTCAAGGGAGGAACTGTCCCCTGGAGCCGTCCGCGGAAGCGGGGACTATAGGGGTGTTGTGAGTATTCCTATAGAGTAGTTAGATCTACGTTTTAATCAATGCAAAACCAATTAAACCAGATTCGCCAAGGCTTAGAAAAGCAAGGTTACATCCCGGATGACAACATCGTCATGTCCATCAAGCTCTCACAGCAGCTTCAGAAGCCGCTGTTGATAGAAGGCCCGGCGGGTGTGGGTAAGACGGCTATTGCCAAAGTGATGGCGGATATGATGGATACTGAGCTCATCCGCCTCCAGTGCTACGAGGGACTGGATGCCTATCAGGCCATCTATGAATGGAACTACCCCCATCAGCTCCTTCATATCAAGATGCTGGAGTCGCAGGGCTATACCGTTGAGCAGAAAGAGGCAGAGCTGTTTTCAAGCAAGTTCTTAATGGAGCGACCTTTACTCAGGGCTATCCATTCATCCAGGCAAAGTGTGTTGCTCATCGATGAGGTAGACCGGGCTGATGAGGAGTTTGAGAGCTTCCTATTAGAGCTCCTATCGGAATGGCAGATTACCATCCCTGAGATTGGCACCATCCAGGCAAAGTCGATCCCCCAAGTGATCCTCACCGGCAATCGCACGCGAGAGCTATCAGAAGCCTTGCGTCGCAGATGTCTTTATCTCTACATCGATTACCCGAGCTTCGAGAAAGAAGTTGAGATCATCGAGCGCAAGGTGCCGGGCATTGATCAGCAGTTGGCGCGTGAAATCTCAGCCTTTATGCAGGAGCTGCGCACCATGGAGTTGGAGAAGGCGCCTGGTGTTTCCGAAACCCTCGATTGGGCTACCGCCTTAGCAGAAATGCACCTCGATCATCTAGATAAATCACTTGTGGAGCAGACGCTGGGCGTGGTACTTAAGGACTGGGACGATATGCGCGAGACACAGACTTCCTTATCAGAATTGCTGGAGAAGGTCAAAGTCAAATCAAAACTCGAGTAGTGTGAAGCGGCGGACTACCCTCACCCATCACATCATACAGTTTTGTGCTTTCTTGCGTCAGAAGTCATTTCCGATAGGACCACAAGAGCAGCAGGAAGCGCTACAAGCGCTGGTGGATATCGACTGGAAGGACAGCAGCCAATTCAAGCTGGCGCTGCAATGCACACTCTGCAAGAGCTATGAGCAGTTTGCTCAGTTTGATGAGCTCTACTTCCACTACTGGAAGTCACTGAGCAAGTCTGTAGACAGTAAGGTCAAAGAGGTAGCCACGGCGGAGCAACAGCCTAAACCAAAGCCACCGAGCTTTCAGGAAATCAAAAACTGGCTTCATGGTAATCAGCCTCCGGAAGAAGAGGTGAAGATGGCGCAGGCCAGTGATCATGAGGCAAAGAATGCTGCGGACATCAAAATGATCAATCCCACCCAGCTGCAGGACTGGCGGGAGATCATTCAGTTGATCGAGCGAATGGTCCAAAAACTTCCTTCGCGTAGATATGTGTCCAGCAAATCACCAAAGCAACTGCATTTCCGGGCAACCCTCAACAGGAATATGCGCTATGGCGGTGAAATGCTTGAGCTGCGCTACAAAGAAAAGAAACGCAACAAGACACAGATCGTACTGCTCTGCGATGTGAGTAAGTCGATGGAGCTGTACAGCAAGTTCGTCCTGCACATGATGTATATGCTTCAAAATGGCCTTTTCAACCTGCAGTGCTATGCTTTTAGCACTGCACTCTATGACGTGAGCAAGCTACTGAAGTCACGTGATTTACAAGGTGCGCTCAAAGCCCTAACCAATAAAGTGGAAGGCTGGTCTGGCGGCACCAACATGGGCGCAAGCCTCTCTCAGCTTTTGGCCGGTAAAGGCAATCGCTACCTTCACGGCAAAACCTTCGTATTTGTCGTCAGCGACGGCTGGGATGGTGGTGATATCGGTCAGTTGGATAAATCACTCCGCAAGCTCAAGTCCCGCGTCAACAAGCTCATCTGGATTAACCCTCTCGCTCAATCCAGCAACTACAGCCCTGAAGTCCTGGGTATGAAAACGGCACTTCCCTATATAGACTACCTCATCCCTTCGATGGAGGTGAGTGGGTTTAAGATGTGGCTGAGGAAGGTGGTGGGGTGAAATCTGTGATACTTCTACCCTAAAAGTCTATGAGCAAAGACTTATCGGAGATATCTTCTTGTTCTCTATGAGCCTGCTTCAGCGAGTGCACATTCCCAAACCACTCAATAACTTCCTTTCTGGGTACTCTGGTTGGTTTATCGCTCAGAAGAGATTGATAACTACAATGCGGCCAGTCTCCAACTTCATCGCAGAATCCATGATGAACTGGATTACGATGAATGTAGGTGATGATCGCCGTGAGGTAGGCATCTGAGGTTATTGGTTTCTTTTTGAAATTGGGCATAAAGAGGCTTCCTCGACGTGAGTATTTTTTGTTGAAGGCCTTAGTATAACTGTTGAAGAAATTAGAAAAGGTTTGAATAATGATTTTCGAAGGCTGTTTATTCAAACCTCCAAGGTCTTCGAAGACCTTGGAGGTTTTGGTTCTAATCAAGAAATGAA
>CAYGOT010000107.1:0-15104 GCA_964351595.1 uncultured Roseivirgaceae bacterium
CTATTGTAGAACTTAAAATGATACTAAACCTGTCTTAATAATTGGGGGATCATCAAAAAAAGCCGGCACAGTGGCCGGCTCTTCATAAACCTGAATTAATACGTGTTTAGAATTTAACTGCCTTTTCAGTGACCACCGTGCCATTGTTAAGCAGAAGGAACGTCACGCCCCTGCCCTTTACCTGCTCCATGTCATACTGGCGATTGATCTTCTGACCGGCTGCCCAGTTTTCCTTGTGCAGCACAGCGCCATCCTGATCGTAGATCAGCAATCGCAAGTTGGCTCCCATTGGTGCCTCCGTCTGAAGACGGGCTACTTTGCTGTTGCCAGCAAGGTCGAAGTTCAGCTCCGGCGCAACTATCTCCCTACTTACATTGCTGATCTCATGCACTCTCTTACCCTCTTTGGTCCAAAGCTCGAAGGTATAGTTACCATCGGGCAGCTGGCTGAGGTCAAAAGGCTGAACAAATGACTTAAGCTGGAAGCGCTCGCTATATTGAAGCGTACCGTTTTCATCTTTTAGCTTTATATGCACGGGCTGTTGCGTCTCAGATTGATAAATCAACCGAAACGACTTACTCTCAAGACTAGGTAATACTTTAGTCTGAAAGTCTAAGGAGTCTACCATAGTACCTCCACCTGTGGCGAATACAGAAGTGCCAATAACTGTTAAAAGCACGACTAGTGTGTTTCTCATTGTTTTCATAGTGATCATCAGTTTTTGTTTGCTCGATCTTGCACCTTCCTTCGGTTGATTATTTAGTATATCCTACCGGAATGAACAACATCATTAACTGTATCTGATTATCAAATACACTACAAAGAACGGATATGGCTGAATTAATACTAAAGAATAAGGGCTATTACAATGAATATAATATTGGATTTTATACTTCTTTAAAAAATCAATAATGAAGTGAATCTGCAATCGCATGCAGTTTCAAGTAGTGAAGTGCAAACGATATTCGAATTGAAAGATGGAAAAGAAGAGAGGACGTGGACATTATCCAATGGTACAAAACCTGTAGATATGATCGGCGCTACCGCATCAAAGCCAGCTCAAGTTGCACGGGAAATAAGGAACAATCTTGTATGTTAGCATCTGGTTACAGATAACCACCGCTATGGCGCAGATAGAAAAAACGAAAATAGAATCAGAACTTCATCGACTCGCCAAACTTATCGGAGCGAAATCAGATCAACTTCCAACAATTGACAACTCAAGAGAAGCCCGGCCGAATATTTCATTTTCATCTAATGGAACTGCCTACTATGAAGCCCATGAACGAGGTGACGAACTCTTTAGTTTGCCTGCATTTGACTTGGAACAACTAATGTTTATAATTTTTAAAGACGTAACTCGCTTAATGGCTAGTAAATATGAGTGCCAGAACCGAATCCAGAATGAAGACTCCAGGCGGCAACTATTTTCCAAGCAAGTCGAACTTATGGGAACACTCGATCGGGACTGGGCCAAACGAACTCAGAAGGAAATAGATGAGGTAATTCGAAGATTTCCTTTTAATGACCAACTGGCCACAAAGTAAAAAAGCCATTGGTTACCAAAGTTGACAAACATTACGATAGCGAAAAATTGGATTTTGTCCTAAGTTCGATTCTGATATATTCACATGAAATGAAGAGTATTATGTCTAGACAAAGTATCTCAATTACAGAGTCGAATGATGAATGGTTAAAAAGCTTAATTGCCAGTAAGGAGTATTCAAGCAATAGTGAAATTGTCAATGACTTGATCCGACAGGCTAGAAGTCAGCAAAGTAAAATCGATTGGGTACGATCGATGCTGGACAAGGCAGAAGAAGGTGGCTTTACTACTGATAGTAAAGAGGAAATCTTAAAACAGTCTAAGGATTTTCTGATTTATAACCGAAACAATATACACGTTAAGCACCAATAAAGGTAGCTAGTCGATAAAGGGCATGAATGGAAAGCGATAAAGGGTATACTTTTTTCTTCAAGAACATATTTCTGCTAATTGCAACAATTGCAGGGCTAGTAGCACTGGTAGCATGGTTAAACCCAAATGGGGTAACAATCAATGATGTCCCACGAAAGCTTGAACCCTCAGAATACGGACTAATAATTACAATGATTTGTATTTTCTTGCCTCTTCACATATTTACAACTAATTATTTTGTTCGTGTGAATCTGCAAGATCATCAATTGCATATCTTAGATGGTTCAGAATTGATTGAGTCTGACTGGAGCGAAGTACAATGCGTAAAGAAAATCCCAGCTGTTGTTCCGCCATTGTACAAATTGAGACTTAAGAGCAAAAAAAGACTGTTTCTGTTTACAACAAGACCCGTTTATCTTCATTTCGACTTTGGAAGTGTGGATGCATCTGAAATGGGTCAAATTATCAAAGAGAAGAAGAAACAATATGACATATAAAAGCACTGTTCCATCAGGAAAATGTCTTTCGCTTACTGATTTTCCTATATCAACGCACTACTTCCTCATCACTCCCCCAAAAGATGCTCCTGTTCCGATGTTTAATGGTTACTAAATTGAGGCCAATGAAGTATCTCCTTATTAGTCTATTGCTTATCAGACATCATGAACTACACCCTCGAAATCTGCGCCAACTCTGTCCAGTCAGCACTCAACGCACAGGCTGCAGGTGCTGCTCGTGTAGAGCTCTGTGACAATCCGAGGGGTTTCGGGACTACACCTAACCTCAGTGCCCGACTCATTACCCTTTCTCATGAGAAGAATGCTAATAAGAACTGAATCTCACAAAGAAGAAATTAATTACCTTAGAATATCTACCTACACCACATTGTGCTGCATATGAAATATCTTCATTTTCTCCTAATACCACTCTCACTTTTAGCGATAGTTAGTTGTGAGTCTAAAGTCAGGTTTGATAAAGCCAATGACACAGACATAGACCCGGCCAAGCTCAGCAAGGTCACCGAATTATCTAAGCGCATCCTATCCGCTCAGCGGGATGGAGGATACTATCCGTTGACAGCAGAGGAAGCCACGCCTGATATGATCAAAGGCTTGACTGAAGAGGTTCAAAAGTCTGCTTACCAGCAAGTGTCAAGTGCTTTCGGAGACTATCAAGACATTGAGTTTGACCATATGATGAAGCCCACAGATGGACAGCTCTTTGAGCTTTACCGATATCGTGGGCAGTTTGCTCCCGGAGCTGAAGTGGAAGTACGCGCAGTAATAGATGCCAAGGGCAAGCTTGCGGGCTTCTTCATCAAACCATGGAATGACAATCCATAGCGCCCTAATCATTTTCCCGGTAGGGATAGAACAAGAAAAGGCCGATCCAAAGAACCGGCCTTTCAGCACAAAGCTTATCTATATAGAGTTTAGAAGTTTATCACTTTGTTCATAATAGTATTGCCCTTATGAGCAATTGATACAGTTACTGACTCACCTTCGATAGAAGAAAAATCATACAGCTTGCGATTAAGCTGGCTTGACGCTACCGACTCACGGTATACTACCTCGCCGGCCTCATTGTAAAAATAGAGGTTGAGCGGAGCAGGCTCTGTAAGGTTAGTAGCGAAAGCTACCTTCCTGGCATTGCTTACTGTTGTCACGGTGAAGTCGTCAGCTTTCACGGTTGTAACGTGATGCTGTATTGACTCGGTAAGTGCAGTACCTTCACCATTGATCTCGATGAAGTAATTTCCGGAAGGAAGGTTACTAAAATCGATCGGCTGAAGAAATCCATCCGTCTTTGTGATTCTCTTATTGGACAGTAGTTTATGATTGGCGTTCAATACACGGACATTGACAGTCTTATCTTCTGCTGATTCGAAAAACAGATTGTAAACACCAGCCTTGTTACCGGCCAATACCTTCACCTCCGAATCCCCACTTACACCTTTGGCGTTTGCGAACGCAGCTCCCATAACTATTACGAGGGCTACCATTGTTGTTCTGAATTTTGTCATAGCTTTTCAGTTAAAATATTTATGCAAATCTATAGTCCCTAATACGAGCCCTGCAATAAAAGTTTTCAACGAAAGGTTTATTTGGTCATGCAAACGTTTAACATATCTAACATATCATTATCAAATTCATAATAAAACAAGCATCTGCAAACGTTCCACTTATGGACATGACCAGTCTGCAAGCGATTCCAGACCCTTGATTGAAAAAATGATCTATTTCTGAAATATTTTTCCATTCATCATAGGTTTTCACCCTTTACGGTAGTTTTAGGTCTTACCAGAAACAAAAATTGACGGATGTCGAGCTTCAAACTTGCCATAGCCACATGTGCAGAGCGTCCTCAGCTCATCCCCAGCGAGCAGTACCTGCTATCGCAGTTGCCAGAGAGAGGCATAGAGGCGATCCCAGTAATATGGAACGATACTACAGTAGCCTGGACCAACTTTGATGGTGTGTTGATCAGGACTATCTGGGATTATCATAAACATATTGATGCCTTCAGGTCATGGATTGATCAGCTAGCGGAAATAGGCCTCATAGTTGGCAATCCTACAGGGGTACTTGGATGGAATGCTCACAAATATTATCTGGAAGAGCTGGCACAAAAAGGAATCACCATACCACCTACGCTCTTCGTACGGCAGGGAAGTGAGCTTTTGGAATTAACTATTCCATGGTCATCATTCATCGTGAAGCCAGCTGTCTCAGCGACAGCTTACCAGACATTCAGGTTAACAGCTGCTACTTACCAGGAACAGCTGCCTCAACTTAAGGAAATAGGTATACAGAAAGATCTCTTAATCCAGCAGTTTATCCCTTCTATCAGTGAGCAGGGTGAGTACTCGCTCATGTTTTTCGGAAAGAAGTTTAGTCATGCCGTACTCAAGACGGCTCAACCCGGTGAGTACAGGGTGCAGGAGGAGTTTGGGGGAAGTTATTTACAGATTGGACCGGAGGATGCGCTCATACGCTTTGCTGAAAGTGTATTGGGTACAGTCTCTTCGCCATGTCTTTATGCACGAGTTGATTTGGTGGTATATCAGGATAAGCCCATGCTCATGGAGCTGGAATTGATCGAGCCGGAGCTTTTTCTGACCACAGATACTACAAGGGAGAGGTTTATTGCGGCCATCTCCGGCTACTTTCTAAGAAAGCGCTAAGAACTAAAAAGCGGCCATTCTCATATGATGTAGAATGGCCGCTTTTTTTGTTTGTCTCGAATAAAACTGAGAATCAGATACCTACTCCACCAGATTCTTTAAGTTGGACAGGCCCTCTTCATATTGTGGACCCAGCATTCCGTCCATTAACAATCCAAAATACCTTCCGATAGGATTGCTACCCATATCACCGTCAAATGTCCAGGTCACTGTGCTACCATTGCCGGAGGGTTCGATGATGAACGATGCATAGGATGGTGCAAAGTCATCAAACAGCAGTACAGTGGTCACCTTCTGATTAGCAACACTTTCGATGATTTCCTGGCTACCATTGCCGACATCCGGGTGATCACTGGTCCAGCTCATCTTGGCCCCAACGCCCGAGGAAGGACCACTATAGTCATACTTAGCATTAGGGTCGATTTGTGCCCATGGGGACCATTTGTTGAAATTTTGGAAATCGTTGATCTCCTGATAGATTTCATTGGGCTGTGCATCTATTGCAATCGACCTCTCCATATGCACTTCTCTGGGCAGCAGGAAGCCAACCACAGCAAGCAATACAACGACTATGACCAACCCCAGCAGAATTTTGATAAGTACTTTCATAAGTTGATTAGTTTAAGTTTGGTTTGAAAAAAGTCATTCAATATATGAAAATAATCGGGAAGCCATATCCCCCTATGTTCAAGAAGCCTATTTTCGTATCTTATTGATAATCATGGATTTGAATTACGCATCATTCTGGAAACGCCTCACTGCATATAATATAGATTTGACTGTATTGGTATTGGTTCTTTTCCCGCTGAGTGTGGTGGTGGATGACAACCACCTTTTCTACAGTTTATGCATTGCGATTGTCATTGGCTATCATGCCGGACTGGAGAGCTCAAAATACCAGGCTACTCTCGGAAAAATATATCATGGTCTGCGAGTCGTGGATAAAAAAGGCGAGCCGCTGAGCTTTTTCACCGCATTGATGCGGATACTTCTAAAGTTCGTATCTGCTGCTATCGCCTTAGGCGGCTTCACGATGATCGCCTTCAACAAGCGGAAGCAAGGCTTACATGATTACTTATTGAAAACTTATGTAGTCCTAAAATAGATCATTGTACCTAAATTAGGTTTATGGGTAAGTATGCAAAACTTCTAGCAAGAATATTATCCGGGCAATCCGATCAAAATATCAATTTTGATCAAGGAAGAACATTATTAGATAAATTAGGATTTTCAGAAAGGGTCAAGGGGGATCATCACATTTTCTATAAATTAGATATCAAGGATATTATAAATATTCAGCCGAAAGGTTCGAAAATGAAAGCTTATCAAGTCAAACAAGTTCGAGAATTGATTGTAAAACATAAACTGAGCATCAATGAATAGCCTACATAAATATGAGATCATAATCTATTGGAGCGAGGAAGACGCATCATATATTGCCGAAGTACCTGAGCTCGCAGGATGTAAAGCCGATGGTTCCTCTTACCAACAGGCCATAGCCAATGCTGAAGAAGTCATTGGTGACTGGATTGAAACAGCGAACTCAATGGGTAGGGAAATACCGAAACCTAAAGGAAAACTAATGTTTGCTTAGATGTCTCGACCCTGGATATTGCAGTATTTGATTTATATCAGGTGCCCTGGATACAAACTAATTCTAGACCTTCTCTAACCTTAAAAAAATACCATTAATCATTCCATGAAAGGAAAATAAAGCTAAATTTGATTGAAACGCATTAATAATCCCTTAGAACTAAAAGAGCTCGACACATGGCTAGAAACGGCTTAAAAGCAGTAGAAGAATTTTTTGAAGGTTTCGTGTTCTGGGGTAGATGGGTACAAGCACCTCTCTATGGTGGCCTTATCATAGGAGCGTTTATCTACCTTATCAAGTTCTTTGAGGAACTTCTTCACCTCTTTCATGAGATGTTTACCCTATCGGAAACGAAGATGATGCTCAGCATTCTTGGGTTGGTAGACATCAGTATGGTAATGAATCTGGTTGTCATGGTGACCATAGGTGGTTACTCCATTTTTACCAGCCGCATTGATGTAGACATGCATGAGGATAAGCCATTATGGCTGGAAGATCTGGATGCGGGTCAGTTGAAGATCAAGCTAGCCACATCGCTTGCCTCAATCTCAGGTGTACAGCTGCTAAAGACATTTATTGACTATCGCGACGCGGTACAAAAGGCCAGTTCGGAGGGTATCATTATTGAGATTGTGATCCACATGGTCTTCATCGTCTCTGCACTGCTGCTATCGCAAACGGAAAAGATCACCCACTCCTATCTACATGGCAAACATGCCCTTGTAACCGAACATGAAGAGGGAGAAGAAGGAGAACACAAAGAAGGACACTAACTGTAGCGTAAAGGCAGCCTTATCGCTCAAAATTTTCGATCTTCTCTTTACATCTGGCAATAGGCAGTTATTGGAGTATTAGCGGATACAGACTTATCTTCATGAGTATTCCAATCTTCCAATAATGAAACACACGTCCAATTTATTGTTAATCCTTATTGCCTCGGCTCTTGGACTGCTGTCTTGCCAAACACCCGAAGCAGCAATAGAACAAATTCCGCCTACGAGCTCGCTGATCAAATATCACGGTAGGATCAACTGGGCTGACTCGCTCCATCCTGAGTTCTATTGGCCAGGATCGGGCTTTTCCATCAATTATCAGAGCGGTGAGGTCTATGCAGACTACCATGACGCCAACGGAGGAGTCTACCTCAATATCATCTATGACCAGGACAGTCTCAGATATCTCAAGCTGGATAGTGGTGACAATAGAATTCTGCTGGCAGACTTTGACGACAATGTAGCTCATAGAATAGACGTACTTAAGCGAAACGAATGGATGGTCACAGGCCCCTTGACTTTCAATGGGTTGACCCTGGAAGGAGGACAGCTGCTTTCACCTCCTGAGTCTTCTGGTAAGGTCATTGAGTTTTTCGGTAACTCGATTACTGCAGGATTTGCCATAGAAGACCTGACAGGAGGTGATCGGTGGGACAGTGTCTACACAAACAACTATTATACCTACGCTGCTAATACTGCCAGGCACTTCAATGCGGACTACTACGCCACGGTACAGTCAGGTGTTGGTATTATGGTCAGTTGGAACCCCGAGATCATGCCTGAGATCTATGACCGCCTCAACCCAAAAGACAGTCTGTCGCGATGGGACTTCTCAAGCGTGCAGCCCGACGTAGTGGTCATCAACCTTGGACAAAATGATTCCTGGCTAATCAACTTACCAGAGTTCGAGCAATTCAAAATCCGCTTTGGTGATACCGCCCCGATTATCCCGGAATGGCAGAAAGCCTATGGAAACTTTGTTCAAAAAATCAGAACGGCCTACCCCTCAGCGCATATCGTTTGTGCTATTGGTAGTATGGATGCTACGGCAGAAGACTCGCCATGGCCAGCCTACATTCAGGAAGCGGTGGACAATCTTGAAGATGACAACATTTCAACCATCGTATTTCCCTTTACCCAGACCGACGGCCACCCACGGGTGGTACATAACAGAAGTATGGCCGATCAACTAATTAAGCATTTGGAAAAGGTGATGGGATGGTGAGACCCAATAGAAAGCAGGTAAAAGCTCTTCTCACTTAAAGACAGCATCGGCTGAATCTTTAGGACGATCGCCAAAGTGCCCATCCCATACCTATCGTCCAGGCGGCAGAGCCAAAAATGAAAATGCTGAATCCCGTTACGGTAGTGAAGATATATCCCAGCAATACTGAAGATACAGCGACTAAAACCAGAGCAATACCCAGATAGGCCAGCCAGGAGGCAAACTTTCTGGTCATCAGAATAGCTATTGACCAGCACAGTGTACTGATTGCTACAGCGGTCATGTATATGTAATCGTTCGCCAGATTAAAAGCGTGACTGTACTTGAAAACAGGCTTTAGACCGGCGATCGTCTCCTCTGACGCTCCGGCGTAGCTTTGTGCCAATTGGGTTATGACCAGCCCGTTCAAAGTCGCTGCGATCATGACGGCCACCAACCCGAACAGCATGAACGAGAAAGCAATCCTGGACAAAAAACTGACTTCAGCAAGTCTGTTCATAATCCCCCAGTAACCATACGCGGCAAAAGGAATAGACAATATGCCAATGCTATGAGCGATCATTCCGATAGTCGCAATTTGCAGCAGGTGGTCAAAGTCTCCGCCTACCGGATGAAGCACCATGGTCGTGACGATCAAGACAGAACTGATCATCAGTGACAGTCCGGCATTCCTTTCTTCTTTTGAGTTCATGAGATTCAGGTTTGATTCACAACAAACCTAGTGCCCCGACTTCAGAAAACTTCTTGACCCAAATCAAGAAAGGGAGGAGATACGCTTGCGCACCCTGCTCAGAGTCTCAGGTGTCATGCCAAGATAGGAGGCGATATGCTTTAGCGGAAAAGCAGTTAATAAGGCAG
The DNA here is from genome assembly GCA_964351595.1 of uncultured Roseivirgaceae bacterium. Lineage (GTDB taxonomy): Bacteria > Bacteroidota > Bacteroidia > Cytophagales > Cyclobacteriaceae > UBA6059. Next base: position 9,553 of record CAYGOT010000107.1, read on the forward strand.
GGTGGTTTTCTAAGACTTCCAGATACCGTTGCTCTGGTTTGGAATTTGGGTCAAAGGCCATGTATTGGCTCTTCTCAAGTATTTTTCCAAGCTGGAAATAAACCTGAGATGTCCCCATAAGGTCATGTAGGTGGTGCACAGAGATACTGGATATCTTGGACGCCCCGTATGCCTCAATCCTGTACCTGGCGGGCTTGCGCCCGGTGAAGCTCGTATGATCAAGGAACCAACTGCCTGCCGTAAACAGGCCGTGGTTCACTTCATCAACATTGTCGTTTTTATGATATTGTCGGATGCTTCCCTGCTCAAGGAACCAAAACCGATCGCAGGTTTCACCAATCTCCAGAAGGACTTCACCTGCCTCGTGGCTCATCGTTTTAAACTTTCCCATGATAGTCTCGAGCTCTTCTTCAGAGAAGTGGCCAATAGACCGTAGCGATTTTAAGAGCATATCAGACATAAGTGACAGGTGAGAACCAGCTCAAGTTTAGAAACAATAATCGAGTCTTAAAAACCAGGTGAAGTCCTTCCAGAATGGTCAGCGTCTGGCTGGCTACTCATTCATAGCCGTTTCGCCTTGCAACAGACCAGCCATCTCTATCAGCCGGATCATCTCACTTCGGTATCCGAAGGCATCCTCACCCCTGGCTTCTTTTGCCCAATCAAGCACAGTAGCAAAATTCGCATCACCTGCATACTCAGACTGACGCAGCAGCATCCCAAAAGCGGCAACAGTCGAAGACCATCGGATGTTGTCGGTACTTTTCTCAAAACCGGCACTCTTGGCAGTCACCACCTCACTAATCAACTCGCTGGTATCTCCATCAGGCGCTTTGTACCGAACCTTCACTGTCATCCACTCACCTACAGACTTACCAGATTTGGTAGGTGTGGTTTGCTGATATTTGAGCGGGTCTACTGAGAGTGCCTTACGCTCCACCCCTACAGGAATAATCTCATACAGCGCAGTGACCGTATGGCCCGCACCCAGTTCACCTGCATCCTTCTTGTCATTATTAAAGTCTTCCTTGTTGAGCTTTCGGTTTTCATAGCCGATCAATCTATAGGCTTGTACCTCCGCCGGATTGAACTCCACTTGTATCTTCACATCCTTTGCGATAGTAAATAGCGTGCCTCCGAACTCGGATACGAGCACCTTCTTAGTCTCCATCATATTGTCGATGTAGGCATAGTTGCCATTGCCTTTATCGGCCAGTATCTCCATTTTTGAGTCTTTGATGTTGCCCATCCCAAAACCTAAGACGGTTAGAAATACGCCCGCCTCTCGCTTCTGCTCAATAAGCCGCTCCATGTCCGCATTGCTGGACACTCCCGTGTTGAAGTCACCATCAGTGGCAAGAATCACACGGTTGTTGCCGCCCTCGATGAAGTTGTCTACCGCAATCTTATATGCCAGCTCTATACCCGCCCCACCGGCGGTAGACCCACCTGCCGAGAGTTCATCAATTGCTTTAACGATAGTGGCTTTATCCTCACCTGAAGTAGATGGAAGCACCATACCTGCCGCCCCCGCATAGACCACTATCGCTACGCGATCCTCATCTCTGAGCTGCTGCACAAGCATCTTGTAAGCCGACTTCAGCAGTGGCAGTTTGTTGGGCTGGTTCATCGAGCCGGATACATCCAGCAAGAAGACAATGTTGGAGGCAGGCAGCTGATCTTTCTCGATTTCCTTGCCCTTGATGCCTACTTGTACCAGCTGATGTCTGGGATTCCAGGGTGCCGGTATGGTCTCCGTATTGATCATCAGCGGCTTTTCATCCTGAGGCGTATGATAGGCATAGTTGAAGTAATTGATCATCTCCTCTATGCGCACCGCGTCCTTTGGCGGTAGCTGACCCTGATTGATAAACCGTCGCATGTTGCTGTAGGAAGCTGCATCTACATCTATCGAAAACGTGCTGAGAGGCTCATCCTGAGGTCGGTGGAATATATTCTCATGAATGGTCGCATACTCTTCCGTATTGTAATTGGGGTATTGCGCATCATGGGGAGGTGCGTACATCATCTTGCCCTGAGCAATCCCCGTTGCATTCATCCGATCCATTCGCACATGCGGCATGTCCATCGCGACTACTTCTTCCAGCACCACTTCCTCAGCCTCTGTATGCTCTCTTCGCGGTAGCATATATCGCAAGCTGACCTCCAGCTCATGCTGATGGTTGATCGCCACGCGCTTGCGCTGATAGCCCTTCTTCTCTATGGTCAATACCTGATTGCCGCGCTGTGCCACTATCGTGAATGCGCCCTGAGCATCCGAGATGGCCTGTCTGCCAGCCGCCTCCAGTTTGACCACCGCCCCGGCGATGGGAGCCTTGGTTTGCTCGTCGAGGATGGTGCCCGTGACCTTCCAGTCATCCGCTACCGCAAATGATGACAGTACCAGTGTAACAAAAGCGGCCAGAAAGGTGAGTAATGTGATGTGTTTTTTCATATCCGTATCGTTTAAGTTTCGTCTTTGTGATAGGGATGCCGTCCTACCGGAAATTCCATAAATACTGCTACAATAAATTCAGTGTTTTCACTAACTGCCTCACCTTCAATTGATAATGGAGAATTGATAATTGACTGGCTTGGGCTTTATAGAGAAGAGTTATCTCTTCAGATATTGAATGCAAATCTTGGTCGGCTGGTCGACCTTGTTCATTTTAGTAATTTCCAGCGTTGAGATCGGATCAGAAATAAAAGCTGTTTGAGGGGAAAAGTGGACTTTTCGGGAACAATTCTGGTATCTTAAGATCTACTGATCTGATACTAAAATTGCCTGACTGAATTCGAGCTTTTCAACGAGTTTCTTTTATTTCTCGACCTCTCACTTGATATTCCGTCAAGAAATGAACACAGTCTTGACTTTTTTGACGGTTCGCCGCTGCGATTCGTTTTTGCGTCAAGGCAAAAATGAAGAGCCTGTTCGGCTTGAGGACAAAGAGCATACGAATTTGATGACCAGCACTATATCAACTAAGAGCCATTGAAACTCACCTCTGACAAATCAGACGAATGGCTATTCGATCGCTATGCCAGCACGCGTGAAAAACACTGGCTGTCGATCCTCTTTGACCGCTATCGTTTAATGGTATTCGGTGTGTGCTGCAAATACCTCAAATCAGCCGAGCAGGCAAGTGACGCCACCATGGACATCTTTGAAAAGCTGCTGACACAGTCGCAAAAAGGAGGCGTGAAAAACTTCAAGGTCTGGCTATTCGTGCTAACCAAGAACCACTGCCTGATGATCCTAAGAAAAAAATCGCCCGAATTCACGAATGTGGAGGACACATTTGTGGAATCTGACCAGATCTGGCATCCTATGGAAGAAGGTGATGAGGAGGAACGTCAGGCGCGTCTTGATGAGTGTCTAAAAAAACTGTCGGAAGACCAACTCAGCTGTATCAAGGGCTTCTTCTATGAGAAGCTACCTTATCAGCAACTGGCGCAAAGACTGTCGTTGGAGTTGAAGAAAGTGAAGAGTAATATTCAAAATGGAAAGCGAAATCTGAAACTTTGTATGGAACGGCACCATGAGTAAGCGGAACGAACATATCAGCGATGAAACGATGCAGCGGTATCTCAATGGGAAGATGGATGCTGTGGAGCAGCATGCCTTCTAGCAGCAGCTCGAGAATGATCCGTTCGCCTATGCTGCCATGGAAGGTCTTGAGGAACTCAGTCAGGCGGAGGTGGCCAGAGAATTGCAAAAACTGCAGATGGAAGCCACCGAGGTGGATCAGAGCTTAGGCTGGATGCGGATCGCAGCAGCAGTGACCATCGCGCTGATGGCAGGACTTGGGATCTGGTATTTCGGAAAAACAGATCCGCCGGCACAAATTGCCTATGAAGAGGCTCCTGTAAGCGAAAAGAAACAACAAGTACCTACTACTTCTGAGCCTGCGACTGCAATACCCGAAATTACCGTAGAAGCTATAGCCGAAGTGCCTGAAGAAGAGACTACAGAAATGCATCCCGATGACCCTGCAGCCTCGGAAGTTCCAGCGCTTGCTGAAGTTGAGCGCATCGACCCACCATTGCAAAAGCCCGCAGAGGAGCTACCCACTCTACGCAATGAGGTAGCGGTAACCCTCGAAGAAATCAGCGCAAGACAGGATGAGGAGATCGTACAGGAAGAAATCGTGGCAGAAGATATGGTCTTTGAAGATCAGGTAGCTCAGGACTTTGAGATGGCGAGTGGCGCATCTGCGGATCAACAGCTCAGCAGAGCCGCTCCGGCAGCCAAGTCCATGTCTCGTCAAAGTTTCAGCGCGGATACTCCACAACCCCTCGATGGACTCAAAGCTTACCAGGACTACCTTACTGATAGCTTGCGTTATACCTCTGAGATGGAAGTGGGCATAGTGACCCTTCGCTTCACCATCCGTCAGGATGGCACACCTGTGGATATCCAGGTGATCAATGGCCTGAACGAGCCGGCTGATGCTGAGGCCATTCGCCTGGTCAGAGGGGGGCCAAAGTGGACCGGTAGTCCTGGTATGCCGACAACTTTGAGTGTGGCGATTAAACCTGAATAAGTCCTATATCGTTATTGCTAGGGCGTGTTACCTGTGAATCTGTTGGTTTAGTAGGGAGGGATAGTCCTCGCGCTTTTAAATTCACGCAAGCTGAGGTGTGTAGCATTAACCCTTTACACTAATGTTAGAGAGAATTGAGGCCGCTTACTTCAACTGTTGGGCAGTACCATCTATTGAAGACTCCCATTCACGAGAACTCTGGTGATTTAATTTAGATGAAACAACCCCAAATTGGAATTTCAATTCCCTAATTGAACTATTAAATTCCCTTATTGTCTTTTCAGTTTTCCTATCTCTCTTTTTGGGTTTTTTACTTACCAAAATTGGCGAAGTTATATATAGACTTTTGGTAATTGCTCTATATTTATCCACCATTTCTTGTTTAGGTAATTTAGCATTTCTATTCCAAGGAGTTAAGGTTCCTACTGGTTCTGATTCCAACAGATCATTCCAAATTAACGTATGGAAACCATTTTCACTTCCATGATGTGGTATTTTAAAATATCTTGCTTTATTTGAGGCTTTTACAATATGAGAATTAAAAACTATATCATTCCAGCCAGTATCGTTATCTTTTTTAACTTCCAGATCAGCCCCTAGTAGAACAACCTCAGAGTTCAATTTTAATAAGATAACAATTGACCTATCATTTGCTGATATCTTAGGTAATTTCTTATGCGGACTTCCGAACTCTGTAATTAAGCGAGAAATTTCAACGTCAAACAGGTTAGAACTTTTATCTGATGGTGAAAGTGCCCAAACTTCATAATTGTCATTTTCTTCTTTCGCAGAATATAAAAGCCTATCGGAATTAGCAAGTTTTGGTTGCCTTTTGGAGTTTCTAAGAATTTCAAGGCATTTATTAAATTCATTCGTTGACGAATTGGAAGTCGAGGTGTTTAATTTCTGATAATCAAGAGAGACAAATTGAAGGAATTTTTTTAGGTCAGAGGCTCGGGCAAAGGAAAATATTGCATTTGAATATATTTCTAGCAATTTAGATATTCC
>CAYGOT010000108.1:0-14684 GCA_964351595.1 uncultured Roseivirgaceae bacterium
GGCCAAAGCGGTGTACATCAGCAATTGATCATCGGGCACATTGAAGAAAACCTTAATGAGCGACATCAAGGCTACATTGACCCAGCCAATAACCAGTGCGTTGAGAAACAGGCCGAGGTAAACGGCCTTGAATCCACGTAGAAAAGAAGCGGCCTTACCAGAATAGCGAATCTCTACCAACTCCACATCAGTAAGGATATTCGCTCTGCGCCAGTATTTGGCAAAAAAGAAAGTGGTGAGCATACCGCCCGCGAGCATGTTCCACCAGAGCCAGTTGCCAGCGATACCACTCTGGGCGACCAGTTCCGTAACAGCAAGAGGTGTATCAGCGGCAAAAGTGGTAGCGACCATCGAAGTGCCAGCGATCCACCAAGGTAGATTTCGACCTCCGAGAAAAAAGCTTTCGATGCTCTTGCCCGCGGAGTTACGAAAAGACAAACCCACCCCGAGAATAAGGAGGGTAAAGAAAATAATGATGACGTAATCAAGCGTCGCTAAAGCCATGGCAACAAATATGTTGAAAAGTGAGAAGAAAGTAGAGGATATACTAAAACAGAAGGCCTCACTTAGTAAAAGGAAATAATTGATCTGCTAACCCATTACAACAGAAACAAAATGTGAAAATCTGTAGCCGAATGCTAGCTCAGTAATTCACAATAGGTGTTATGGGATAACTATATTTTCAACTAGTTCGGCCTAAGCGATATTAGTATAAACCGCCTGCACATCATCGTCATCCTCGATCTTATCGATCATTTTGGAGATTTCCTCCATCTGTTCCTCGGTAAACTCGACGGGAGTGGTGGGAAACCGCTGAAGCAGCGCCTTGTCCACTTCAATATTCATTTCTTCAAATGCCTTTGATAAGGTGCCAAAGTTGGTATAGTCGCCAGTCACATATACACGGCCTTCATTCTCTTCGATCTCTTCGAGCCCTGCGTCGATCATCTCCAACTCCATCTCTTCAAGGTCCATCTCATCCGTCTTGTCGAACTCAAAAGTAGCCTTGCGGTCAAACATGAACTCAAGCGAACCATTGGGAACCACACCTCCACCCGCTTTGCTGAAGTAAGCCTTGACATTAGCCACGGTACGCGTGGTATTATCGGTAGCGCATTCCACAAAGACCAGCACACCATGTGGACCTTTGCCCTCATAGTTGACTTCCGTGTACTCCGCTGCATCCTTGCCCTCTGCACGTTTGATGGCGTTCTCGATATTGTCTTTGGGCATATTCTCCGCCTTGGCGTTTTGGATAGCCGTGCGCAGTTTCGCATTCATTTCCGGGTCAGTCCCACCCTCTTTAGCCGCTACCGTAATGGCCTTAGCCAGCTTAGGAAATATCTTGGACATCTTATCCCAACGCTTCTCCTTTGCTGCTCGACGATATTCAAATGCTCTTCCCATGGTTTAAGATTTATAAGTCCACAAAAATATAAATAGTCATGATTCGAGCATCATGCCTGATACCAAATTACGCTATCTCATTTCCTACCGGAATAATCGTATTTGCACCGAAAGTCTGATAAAAATCAATATCCCTCGGTAGAACCACCGATGTAGGAGTGAGCTTCACAAACTAATTCAATACACTCCGCTACAGCTTATAAATCCCACTTTGTGGCTAAATTAGCCTATGGCTGAATTTACCTCGATCATCCACGACTTCAACACAGAACTCTGGAGACATCACCTACCGGTACCTACCGAAATAGCCGAGCAGTTTATAGAAGAGGACAACCGTCGCGTAATATGCACATTGATGGGTGATTACAAGATGAACAGTGCCCTGATGGCTTCCAAGGAGTACTGGTTCATCTTGCTCAATAAAGGCATTCGGAACAAGTATGGCCTAAATACTGGCGATGCGGTGAAAGTACATCTTGAGAAAGATCACTCCGAATATGGTATGGAGATGCCTGAGGAAATGATGGTGGTCATGGATCAGGATGAGATCGGCACGCAGTATTTCAAAGCACTCACCATGGGCAAGCAGCGTAGCTTACTCTACATCATCAACAAAGTCAAAAACCCTGATAGTCGCATCAACAAAGCCTTGGCTATCATGGATCATCTCAATGAAGTACAAGGCAACCTTGACTTCAAAGCACTCAATGTGAAAATCAAGGAGTATAACCAAAGAGGTAAATTGCGATAGCTAAATCTGTATAATAATTGGAATCAAACTCAACATCACTCAGCCTGAGGGGCCAAAAAGCAGCCCAGACCGTCTTAAGATCAGACTTCAAAGTCTACTTCGAAGCACTGCAAAACCTCTATCATCCGACTGATAATCCTGAGGGGACATTCCCACTCAATGTGGCTGAAAACAAGCTCTCCTGGCCTTTGTTAAAAAAGAAACTGGAGCAGCTTACCCGAGAGAATGAAATCCCCTCGTGGGTGGCAGGCTATACGAATGCAAATGGTGCCCCTCCTTTTCGGGAGGCATTGGCGGCCTTCATGGAGAGGCATCTGACCAAGTGTCCTATCGACCCTGAGCACCTTGCCACATCAGCAGGTGCTACTGCTGTCATCGAGATGACTACTCAAATTCTCTGCGATACGGGTGATGTGGCAGTGTTCCCGGTTCCTTCCTACCCTGTCTACAAGCAAGATATCGGCAATAAGTCGGGAGTAGAGCGGTACAATCTTGTCACTCATACGGCATTGGATGAACTAGTAGAGGGGGCGCCACTGACCTTGGCGATGATTGACAAGGCCCGGCTGGATATTAAATCCCAGGGCAAAAGATTTAGGCTGCTGGTGCTCACCTCGCCTGACAATCCCACCGGCCAGGTCTATACTCCTGTGCAACAAAATGCAATAGCCGATTACTGCATCGAGCATGGCATTCACCTGATCGTCAATGAAATCTACGGGCTGTCCCTGGTTCACGCTGCTGACCCTCAGATTAAGGATGACTATGTTCATCAGCGCATATTCAGCTCTTTCGCTCAGGTCATGCAAAGCAAAAAAAGTGACTATTTGCATCTCTGGTATGCCCTATCTAAAGATTTTGGTGCGTCAGGCTTCAGAGTTGGAGTGGTCTATTCTCTTAACGAGGATTTCCTCACCGGCTATACTAACTACAATGCGCCACACATGGTCTCCAACTACACGCAGTGGCTGTTCCAGATGGTCTTTGAGGATGATCGTTTTCTTCAGCACTACATCAAAACAAACCAGGAGCTCCTGACAGCATCCTACTGCGCCTTTACCTCCATGTTGAAGTCAAATGATATACCGTACGTACCTGCTGCAGGCAGCCTTTTTATCTGGGCTGATTTCTCTCGACTCCTACCGGAAAAAAGTCAGGAAGCCGAGGATACACTTTGGATGGACATCTATCAAAAGACGGGCATACTGCTTACTCCCGGTAAGGGCTTTGGGCATGATGCAAAAGGTCAGTTTAGGATTGTGTATAGTTGCTTTCCTTTGGATGACCTGCAGGTCGCTATTGATCGATTGGACGCCTATCTAAAGTCAAAGACTTAGGGCGTTCTAAAGAACTATTTCTCTGTAAAATGCACCACACGCCTTGTCATGGCTATCCAAAAGGGACTAATGAAAATAGTAATAGCTATCACGATGATGGTCAGTTGGTAGGTGAAGCTGGTGATGATACCGTGACTCTGCCCCACTGAGGACAGCACAAAGCTGAACTCACCAATTTGCGCTAGCAGTGCCCCACCAAAGGCCGCCTCACGCCAATCACTACCCAGCGACTTCAATGCCAGCGTATTAATGCCATGGTTGGATAGGTAAGCGGCTATGACCACCAAAGAAACGGTCAGCGCATTTTCTGCTAAGAAATCAAGATCTATCAACATGCCCACCGAGACGAAGAACACCGAGACAAGCACCACCCTGAAGGAGTGCAGGCTGTCATGCAGCCACTTGGTGGAGTTGGATGCATGTATAAACATACCGGAAATGAGCGCACCCAAACTCGCAGAAAGCTCGAATAGCGACGTGCCCAGGGCCAATCCGAAGCAGGCAACCAGTGCTGCAAAAATCTGAAGTTCATGATCCTTTTTGAGTACATCTTCGAAAGGAAGCCTGATTCGCTTTTTCTTGAAGAGATAAACCAGCGCTCCTATTATGAGCATACCGCCAATCAATTGGAGGGTAACCTCTTGTGTGTTGATCTCATCGCCGCTCATGACAGTGATAATAATAATCATGGGTACGATGAGGATGTCTTGCGTGAGGAGAATACTAATCACGTTTTGGTTGACAGGTGCATTTGGGTTTTTGAGTGTCTCTATCAGTTTGATCACCACCGCTGAGCTACTGATACTTATGATAAAGCCGAGAAGGATCATGCGGTTGATTGGCCATCCAAGAAAATAACCTAAGGCAAACGTCAAAACCAGGCTAAAAACCACTTGCATGCCGGTACCAAAAAATGCTATACGCCACCTCTTCACAAAGTCCGGAAGGGATATCTCCATCCCTATGAAGAACATCAATATGATCAACCCGATATCCCCCATCCGCTGTGCAAAGCCTATGTCCTGCACCATACCTACACCGTGTGGGCCAAGCACCACCCCGGAAAGGATGTAGGCGATGATGTAGGGCTGACCAAACTTGCGTAGGATCAAGCCAATAATCACAATCGCCAAACTGATAGCCAGCAACAAATTGATCTCAAATGATAGTGCACTTAGCAGCATGTTCCAAAGTTACCAATCTACAATGTCAGTTAGCAACCATCCGAAAAAAGGATTTGTACTACAGCCGTTTCCTGAAATCAATTACTTCTCTTTTGCCATGCTTCTGCTTTACTTTGCGCATCAAATAATCACAGGCATGGACACTCCAAAAAAGGAATCGCTCAACTTCATAGAACAAATGATCGAAAAGGACCTGGCGGCTGGCAAAGCACAGACCGTCAAGACACGATTCCCCCCTGAGCCCAATGGCTATCTCCATATTGGCCATGCTAAGTCCATTTGTCTCAATTTTGGCCTTGCTGAGAAATATAATGGCACCTGCAACCTTCGTTTTGACGATACTAACCCTGAGAAGGAAGAAGTAGAATACGTGGATAGCATCAAAACTGACATCAGGTGGTTGGGGTTTGATTGGGAAGACAGGGAATTCTTTGCCTCAGACTACTTCGATCAGCTCTATGGTTTTGCCATTCAGTTGATCAAAGACGGTAATGCCTATGTGGATGAACTCTCTCAGGAGGATTTCAATGCCATCAAAGGCACGCCCACAGTTCCTGGTAAGGAGAGCCCCTACCGGAACAGACCTGTAGACGAGAGTCTAACGCTACTTGACGAAATGAAGGCAGGTAAGCATCCCAACGGAAGTATGGTGCTCCGTGCTAAAATCGACATGAGCTCTCCTAACATGCATATGCGCGATCCGATCCTCTATCGTATCAAGCATATGCCGCACCATCGTACCGGCGATCAGTGGTGCATCTATCCAACCTATGACTTTGCTCATGGACAGTCCGATAGCATCGAAAATATCAACTACTCGCTCTGTACGCTGGAGTTTGAGGTGCATCGACCACTGTACGAATGGTGCATCGAAAAGCTCGGCATCTTCCCGTCAAAACAGACAGAGTTTGCGCGTCTGAACCTGAGCTATACCATCGTGAGCAAGAGGAGTCTCAGAGAATTGGTCGAGGGAAATCACGTATCCGGCTGGGACGATCCTCGCATGCCTACCATCTCGGGCATCCGCCGCAGAGGTTTTACCCCTACCGCAATCAGGAAATTCGCTGATACAATCGGAGTAGCCAAGCGCAATGGCATCACCGATGTAGCCGTGCTCGAGCATGCCGTGCGTGAAGACCTCAACAAGGTAGCTCCTCGCGTATTTGGCATTATGGATCCGGTAAAGCTGGTCATTACCAATTGGCCGGAAGGTAAGACAGAGATAATGACGGCCACCAACAATCCTGAAGACGAATCAGCGGGCACGAGAGAAATGCCGTTTACTAGAGAGCTATACATCGATAAGTCTGACTTCAAAGAAGATCCTCCAAGCCCAAGAAAATGGTACCGCCTTGGGCCAGACAGAGAAGTAAGGTTGAAGTCTGGCTATATCATCAAATGCACCGGCTTCAAAAAAGGTGATGATGGAGAAATCGAGGAGATCTATGCGGAGTACGATCCGGAAACACGCAGTGGACAGGATACTTCTGGTAAGAAAGTTAAGGGCACACTGGGCTGGGTATCAGCAGATCATGCCGTCAAAGACGCGGAAATCCGTCTCTATGACAGGTTATTCCTAACGGAAAACCTAGGCAGCATTGATGATGATTTCAAAAATCACCTCAATCCGGACTCACTGACAATCTCTAAGAAGGCTGTGCTGGAGCCCTCTCTTGCCAATGCCAAAGTGGGTGATCTCTTTCAGTTTGAGCGCATTGGATACTTCCGAGTCGATGAGGATACGACCAACGATCAATTGGTATTTAACCGAACCATCACGCTACGAGACAACTGGGCCAAGCAGGAAGGCAAGTAAATGGATAAAAAGAAGGAATGCCCCTCATGCGCCATGGAGGTTGATGCGGACAGCACCACCTGCCCTATTTGTGCGTATGAGTTCCCAAAGAGCAATTGGGGACTACAGCTCGTAGCGGTCGGGCTCTTGATTGTGATATTGCTGTACTGGATACTGTAATTGGCTCACTGGTTTCATTAAATATTGAACTTAGGCGACTTTGAATAAGTTAATAGTGAAACTACTAACTATGAACAGGTTCAACTTAATTCTGATCGCATTAGCCCTCTTCTTCTCATGTGAAAGCACCACTCAAGTGGATCTGCCCAAGGTTGTACAGACTTTCGACGGACAGCAGTTTGGGGAGCACTGGTACGACGGGTTAGGTGAAATTACCAGTTATGAACTCAGCCAGGCACGCTATGGTGAGTTGCACAAAGGTGAGGCGGTGATGATTTTCGTCACGGAACCTTTCTCAAAGAGCAAGCAGGTCAAGCTTGATGATCATGATAATAACAATCCGGATCAGGCCAGTGTGCTGAAGCTCAACTTCACCAAAAAGTTTTTGACAGGCATCTACCCCTACTCTATGATGCTTTCCACTTTTACACCCGTCGATGGTGGTCAAAGCAGGCCTCCTCTCAAGATCACCATGAGTTCGCAAGAGTGGTGCGGCCATACTTTCACTCAGCTCAACCAGCGTGGGGCTGGCTTTGATGCCTCGACATACTCTTACTTCGAGTCTGAAGGTGATCGTCAGTTTACTATCAATGAGACATTAACCGAAGAGGAACTTTGGACGAGGGTCAGGCTCAACCCATCAGAACTACCTACCGGAAAACTAGACCTCATCCCCGGCATCTTCTACCAGCGCCTGAGGCATTCTGATGAGTCGGTAGAAACGGCCGAGATAAATCTAACCTCAGTAGATTCAAGCTCAATGGCCGATATCCCTCATCAGGTCTATGAGATCAACTACCCGACCTCTGACCGTAACCTAAAAATCTACTTCGAAACGGCCTACCCACATGGCATCCTGGGCTGGGAAGAAATGTCCAAAAGCGGTTTTGGAGCCAACGCACAGTCGCTTACTACCACTGCCAAGCGCCTGGCCACCATCCGCACGCCTTATTGGCAGCAAAATCAGAATGAGCATCGGGTGATCAGGGAGCAGCTGGGGTTGAGCGCGGAATAGTTGACTATTTACTCAAAGTACTCTCTTAAGCATAGACCTACGAAGTTTTGAAAACTTCGTAGGTCTATGAGCAAGAATCACTCATTCCTCAAGTTCTCCGCTGGATTGATATGCAGCACCTTGTAGATATGTCCACCCATGGCTATCATGGACATAATGATAAGAAGGCTCGTCGTGAGTACAAATGGCCAGATGGTCATAGGCTTTGGGTAGTAAGTCAACGACTCAAGTAATACCACAACTGCCTTGTAGGACAGAGGAGCTCCGACGATGCTTGCTCCTAGTAGTAAGTAGATGAATTCTTTGTTCAGTGAAAAACCAAGAGCTGCCATGCTAGATCCCAGCACCTTTCGAATAGATATTTCCTTCAACTTAGATCTCAAGTGAATTGCCGCCAGGCCAAATAAACCAATGGCTGTAAGAATGACGGCAGCTAATGAAATCGAGGTGATGAGTCTCGACACCCACTGCAGATCATAGAATGCAAAATCAAATACACCATCCTGATAATGAAGGATAAACGGATCGTTGGGAAACAATGTGAGCCAGCTAGCTTTCAGTTCTGATGAAACATTTGACATGTCGCTACCATTGATCCTGGCGATTAAATAGCGGTAATCGTTCGGGTCCGACAAACTAATCACGAGCGGTTCTATCTCGGCATAAAAGGGCTGGTAGTGGAAATCCTCAACCACACCTATTACATTATGTCGTTCATCCCCTATCTCGATGTGCTTGTTCTCAATGGTCTCCCAACCCATCGACGACATCATCAGTTTGTTGATCACTACGGTCTTCTGATCAGATACTCTCGACTTGTCGAAGAGTCTGCCCTGCGTCGGAGTAAGCCTGAGGGTCTCAAGGTAACCGTGCCCCAGTCTGATATGGTCAGCATTGAATTCGTCCTCCTCTATGTTAAACTCAATTTCCAAATGGTTTCGCCCTACCAGATCATTGGAACCCGCTACCTCTTGAACCAAAGGTAATCCGCTCACACGTGCTGCCAATTTTTCGTAGTTGGTCGCTCCCTTTACGCCGATGGCTACCACATTTTCCTTATCATAGCCCCAGTCGATGGTGTATTGGTAGCTGTCATTTTGCAGGAGAACCACCGCCACGATGATGGTCATAAAAGAAAAGAGGTACTGCACAGCGAGTAATGCCTTCCTAAAGCGGTTGTTACCACCAAACTTCAGCTTGCCTTTGAGTATAGTATGCGGCTGAAACTTAGAAATGTAGAGCGCTGGATAGCCGGCTCCTCCAAGGATGGACAAACCCAGCATACCAAAGACGAATCCAAGCAACAATGGATTACCCAGATAGTCATTTTCAAACTGAAGAACCCCGATGGTATTAAATGCCGGAAGAGTCACATACTCTGTGAATCCTATGGCTATCCCCAAAGCCAGCAAACATATGATGATGTTTTCCGATAGGAACTGAAAAATAAGTGCCTGTCGGCTACCGCCAATCACCTTGCGAATGCCAATCTCCTTGAGGCGATAACCCGCAGAGGCGATGGCAATATTCATATAGTTGATACATGCCAAAGCCATCAGAAGTATCGAGAGCGTTGACAAAGTGATGAAAGCGGCAATGCTCGTGCCGCTGAATACGCTATTGCGGATATCCTCGGAATGGAGAGAGCTGGTCAGGAAAGGTTCGAACTGGTAGCCGCTCACGCGCTCCTGCTCTTCAATCTCCGATAGTCGCGATAGGTACTCATCATTAGCAAGGTCAGCCACCAAATCAATGGCCGACGGGTCAGCCAGCTGGATGAAGTTGGCGCTCGCATTCTTTGACCAGTCATTGTCATTGAGCAGACCCAGCGATATCAGGGTCTGATCATTGGCCAGGAGTCGGAAGCGAAAGGAGGTGTTGTGCGGAAACTCAGCAGCCACGCCGGTCACAACGTAGGTTTTGAGCGTTTCCTGACCGTCTATGATGAACTTGACTTCCAGCTCCTGGCCCATAGGATTGGCCGTGTCGAAGTACTTCTCTACCGTTTTCTTCGAGAGTACTATCCCATTCGGATCATCGATGGCGTTGGATGAGCCATCCTCCATAGGATAGCTAAACATCCTCATGAAATCCGGCTCTGCAAAGCGGATATTTTCCTCAAACACATTGTCGCCAAACCTGACATAAGCAGATGAAAAATTGAACCTGGTAGATCTGATGACCTGCGAATGGTTTTCCTTGAGCGAGCTCGCCAGCGGTGTGGGTGAGCCCCCGGTTAGCTGTTTTCCATTCTCCAAATTGACATATCTGTTGATCGCATAGATCGCCTCGCCATTATCATGAAAATTGTCAACATTGTAGAAATAATGGATGAAGCTGAAGGTAAACAGCGCACAGCTAATGGCTAAGGATAGCCCCACTGCGTTGATGATGGAACTGGTCTTGTACTTGACAAAATTTCGAAATCCTATTCGGAAGTAATGCTTGATCATGCCTCTTGAGTTTGGCATGAGACGCGGCGCTAAATGTAACGGTTACAAAAAATCAATCAATATTAAAGTCCCAAACCGACCTGTCCATTACCAGATATAGGCTTGCTCAAGTCCGTACCAATAGCAGAATTCAGTAGGTCAATAAAGTGAGCTGATAAGAGCGGAGACTCCTGCTCCAAGTTCTGATGGACGAAGAAGTAGAGTTTTTCCAGGCCTTGCTCCTTCCATGACTTGATCCTTGCTACCCAGTCAATCAATCGATCATAATCACTGCTGTGATTGGCACTTACATATCGCACAAAGGCAACCGGTGAGGTCAGTCGCATGTGCAGCAAATCCCGCCGACCTGCAGTATCTGTAATGATATTGGAAACATCGTAGTACTCGAAAAGGTCATAAACCCAGTCTGCATCTTCTGGATTGTTGAACCAGTCGGTATTTCGCAGCTCAATGGCCAGAGGAATGTCTTTGTGCCAGAGCTTCATGAAGGTATCCAGGCGATCCTTATTCTTTGGGCCGAAGTTGTCGTGCAATTGGAGAAAGCACATACCCAAGTGAGCATCAAAGCTCTTAACATTGTTGCAGTATTCCTCCACTTCAATTTCGACGTTATTCAATCGCTTGTAATGGCTGATCGTGTTGGTCAATTTTGGGAAAAACCGGAAGTTGTCAGGTACCTTGGCCGTCCATTTCTCAATTTGTCCTGGGCCTTAGTTATTGTAGAAAGTCGCGTTGAGTTCTATGGAATTGAATTGTTGAGAGTAATAGGCTAGCTCATCTTTGGTACCTCGGGGATAGAAGCCTTTGAGCTCTTGTCGGTTCCATTTGGCGCAACCCACATGAATAGCGCTTAGTTCTTTTCCACCCTTTTCTGATAAGACTTTTGCTGTATCAGGATGATCTTC
Source organism: uncultured Roseivirgaceae bacterium (assembly GCA_964351595.1). GTDB lineage: Bacteria > Bacteroidota > Bacteroidia > Cytophagales > Cyclobacteriaceae > UBA6059. The sequence goes on from CAYGOT010000108.1 coordinate 11,028, forward strand.
AGGTAGAACAAAATCAATATCCCTCGGATCAGTTACCATACCAAACTTCATACGAACTCACTTTATTGAATAGTTCAATATTAGCAATTTCAATCTTACCACCTTTTGATTATTGACAGAAGATTGACTGGTACCTTCACTTCAATGAAATCAATTGCAGTGATTTCGTATATTTAATTAATGAAATCATTAGAAGAGATCAAATCTACATTGAGTCTGAAAAAGAACTCGCTCTATGAACGGTATCCAATCAAGTCGCTAGCCGTATTCGGATCATATGCAAGGAATGAGCAGTGTAGTGATAGTGATCTAGACATGCTCGTGGAGTTTAATGGACAAGTAGGCGGGAAGTTTATAGACCTGGCTGATGAACTTGAGCGCCTTCTCGAAGTAAAAGTAGACCTGGTCTCCAAGAAAGGTGTCAAAGAGCGCTACCTAAAGTCTATTGAGACGGACTTGATTCATGTCTAAGCGAGATAACAATCTTCTATTGGAAGACATTGTTGAAGCAGCTTCCAAAATCAGAAAATACACCTCAGACCATAATTACTCAGCTTTCATAGAAGATGATCGAACGATGGATGCCGTCATCCGAAACTTCGAAATAATCGGTGAGGCAGCCAATAGGATTGATCCGGATTTCAAATCAAATAGTCCTCAAGTTGACTGGAGAAGAATCATTGGCTTTCGAAACCGGGTCGTTCATGACTATATAGGTATTGACTATGAGATAGTCTGGCAGATTATTCAAGAAGATATAGAAGAACTTGTTTTTCAAATAAAAGAACTTCTGGACTCAAAATGATTAAGCCCCTCACATTTTAATCAATCTCACATGATCGAGCATGGCCCGATTAACATCCACATTCATATTGATGTTCCATGGGTCAAACTTGATGATCAGGTCATTGCTCCCAACCTTTAGTTCTACTACGTAACTGTTAGAGTAACCCCAGTCTGACCACTCGTCTGTACCTCGCTGTGGGAACACCAAAGCGCCCATATATTCATCATTGACATACAAGCTTCTGATAGCACATTTGTTCTCCGTGTTCCAGGGCCCTTCACCATTGCTATAGCGAATGTCAATCAGGTACTTGCCGGCAGTAGATGCGTTCACCAATAGGTTGATTTCCCTGTTAAGCTCGTTTGAAACCTCCACAAAACCTTTGCCTGTGAAGTTGGTGTAGCGACGGTCGGATCGATCAGCAAATTGGGTCATGTCGGTTCGCTGAACATCCTTCTCTGGCACTACGATGACCGGTTCACTCGTAAAAGACTCAATCCCATAATCATCCACAGCGCTGACTTTGTATTCAGCATAGCCATCCGATACCACTTCATAATCCGTCCAGTCGATATTGGCGATCACCTCCCCATCCTTGTAGATATTATAGCCGTTCGCTCCTTCGATGGATTGCCATGTAATCTTTCCATCCACCAATGACACCCGCGGGTTGGGTAGGGTGAAAGCATTGTCCACCCTATTGATCTCTTGAGACTGCATGGGTTCGTTGCTGAGCTGGATCTCCACAGTGTGCCTACCGGAAATATCACCCGCGAGGTAGGCCTCTTCCATTGGCTCACCATCAACCTGTACGGAAGATATCTTCTTACCCGTACCCTCAACTGTGATGTCAAGTATGGCATTGCGATAGCGGAAATTGCTCAAGCGCTTGGTGCCGCAGTAGGTTGAAGGTACCACTGGTGCAAAGCGGATTCCGGTAGGTTCAAAACTGATGCCCATAAATACGCGATGCACCATCGCCAGATTCCCGGCCATGCTCCAGAGCATTCGATGAGAGTTGATTTCAGTACCAAGGAAGTCACCTGATCCAGCCACAAAATTCTCGTAGTTCGTCAAAAACAGTCCACCTGCTCTATAGATGGCCGCCAGGCCGTGATTGAGCACAGCTTCATTGCCCGCCTTGGCAGCCGCGAGGTTCCAGTAAGCCTGTACAAACGGCCAGATGCCGTCATTGTGGTAGGGTGGTATATCGGGAATTTGAGGGTAAATGCAGGTAGCACCGAATGGCGTCAATGGTGATTTGGCGATGATGGACGTAGCGCGATCCTCATCCGCCACGTCAAAGATGACAGCCAAGGCCTCCCCCAACGCCTCATAACGTTCAGACAGGGTCAACTCATTTCGCCCATAAAGGAAGTTGCCATAATAACCCTTTGCAGGCATCCACAATTCGTCATTTATAGCCTTCTTTATCGCATCAGCCCTGTTCTGGTAAGGTCGCCAGGGTTCTCCCAGCAGTTTAGCCATTTCTGATAAGATCACATGGGCCTGATAATGCACTACGTTGGTGCCCAGGCTTTCGGATATGTAGATGTCCATGGTGGACATCCACTTGGGATAGGTCTGCTCGCGCCAGTCGAGGAAAGAGCTCTCCCCTCGATACATGCCCGTGCCAGAGGCCAGTACCCTGGCATCATCGTCCAGCGTGTTTTTGATAATGTCATGGGCCGTCCTCAGCCAGTCTTCATGGCCGGTAGTCTTATAAATCTCCCAGGCCGCCAATGCCCAGGTGGTCCTATCGGAAGAAACAGGGTAAGCACCACCTGAGCCAGTATCCTGAACAATCCTGTTGCGCTTCACCTTACGCATAAGACTGATCTTGGCCACCTCCGGCTCATGGTAGGCAAAGGCCAATAGGATGCTATAGCTGACATCCCTGGTCCATACTCCACCCCACTTGGCACCTGTGCGTAGCGTGCTGTCAGGTTCGATATTCAAGATGGCCTCCTCAAGTGATAAGTTGAAGAGCGCGTCCACGATTGGCTGGTCAGATTCATACTTTGGCTTAGCAGAAAGATCTTGAGTGAGGTTCCATTCTTTATCAGCATAGTCAGCTTCATTGAAAAGATTGAGTATCAGGGTAATAGCATAGATTCCTTTTTCATCGGTCTCCGTAAGCTGCAATCCCGACTGACCAAGGTTCACAAAATCCCATGTCAAGGGCTCTGAACCCCCAGCGATAAAGAAGCCTTTGAAGTCACCCTTCGCTACTCGTGAGCCATCGAAGGCTTCATAGTAACCCTGAGACTCGAACTGATCCAGGACTGGACTCATATCTACCTTGAAAGTATACTCGTAGTTGGTGGGTAGATAGGTAGCCTGGACATCAGGCTTGGGCACGGGTACTTCTCCAAATTTGATCACTTCACTTTCGTGCGCTTCATTGATGATCACCCAATGATTTGATCCGGGCGCGAGTTCATTGTCTTTTTCGTTTATTGAGAATTTGAATTCGATCAACCTGGAATAGGTCGATGAGGCCGGGCTTTTATAGTTGGACTTGATGCGTGTTGGTGAGATGACCTCTGCCACATTTGCACCTTGTACTACCCTATCGGGAAATATGGAAAACTTCTCATTTTGATAAATCGGAGTATTCGATTCGGGAGCTTGGCAGGCGGACATAAGAACGAAAAAAAGGAGGATCAGACGATACATAGTGACAGAACGGACAATTGAAAATGGCTAATGAATGAACTTACCAGAATTTGGTGTAAAGTTCAAAATTGAAATTATTCTGATAAGATGCGATACAACTCGAGGTTGAGATAGTAGTGGTGACCGGAGATAGTAAGATAATAAAATAACGACATATAGAAGACTTGAATCATATAGTTGAGACCGGATCG
>CAYGOT010000109.1:0-14238 GCA_964351595.1 uncultured Roseivirgaceae bacterium
GAGCTATTCGTCATTTCAATTTGTGCGTTTGGGAATCCAGATGTTAGGTCTCGAACTCACGTTAACATAGATACTTGACCAGATATTACTTCCTGGTACGCCAAATCACTTGCTTATTCCTTCAACCGATTATACTTCTTGAGCACCTCTACTACCAGCTCATGAGGTAGAGCATAGGCGGTATTGCCATTAATGCCCTCCATCGTTTCGGCAGCTACCATGGCGTTGATAATGGCCTCCTCGGTGGCTTGCACCGTCGCTTCAAAAAGTGGTGTAATTACACCATTAGAAAGTGTCTCGACAGTAGTGACCTCCGTACGACTGAAGGCCTCATCATTTGCGGTAGAGAAGGCAATGAAGATATCGCCAGATCCATTAGATCCACGGCCGCCTGTGTTGCCTATTCCGATAGGGATGCGCTGAGCGATACGCTTGAGCTGATGAGGAAGTAGCGGTGCATCTGTCGCTACTACCACGATGATAGAGCCATCACCCTCCTGCCGGCGGGACTCAGGTGCGGCGTTGTATACACTATTTAGCGTATCCATCAGCTCCAGACCTACAGGTACGCCCGCTATGGTCAGGTTCGTTTTGCTCCCGAAGTTGGACTGCACCAGTACACCTAGCGTGTATTGCTCCCCGTTGACAGTCAGAATGCGGGATGAAGATCCAATCCCACCTTTGAAGCCCAGGCACATCATGCCCGTACCGCCACCCACATTGCCTTCTTCCACTTTACCGGGGTTGGCATTGGCGATCGCCTCCCACACATGCTCTTCTTTGACGTGGAAGCCATAGATATCATTAAGAAAGCCGTCATAAGTTTCAGCGACCACAGGGTAGATGTACCACCAGTCGTCATCGCCATACCAGTTGACATCCACAAACCACTTGAGGACCGCATCGCGTACCACCCCCACGCTATTGGTATTGGTGATCATGATGGGCGTCTCCAGGAAGCCCGACTCTGTTACCCATGTCGTGCCAGTCATCTCACCGTTACCGTTAAGGCTGTACCAGTTAGCATAGACAGGGCCAAACTTTTTCCCCCTAGGGAATATAGCGGTCACTCCGGTACGCACCGGGCCTTTGCCTATTTCGTTAGTTCCCCTACCGGTAATAATGGTGCTATGCCCTACTTCCACGCCTTTCACGTCTGTGATGGAGTTGAGCGAACCAGGAATGCCTACGAACGGGATGCCGATCTCACGTGCCCTGGGCTTTTGTGCATTGATACCGAAGGATACCGATACCAGTAGAGAGAGTAGCAGGAGTCGAAACATCATGTGTATAGCGCTGAATTGAGCTGACGAATATAGGAAGTCTCAGGGAAAAGTAAGGATCAGAATTGTCGGCTTAAGAGCTAATTGCCATTTTTGCGACGTATCTCGCTACGTCGCATCGGCATACCATCAATCAACGCGAATAATTCCTGACTAGATACTACTTCCTCTGACCTCAACTTGACACCTCCGTCTTTGCCAATGAGCAGTACGACAAACTCCTCAATATCTATGTCGAATGATTTCCTGAGTGAGGCCGCTTCTATATCCGTGACTTTAGAATCCAAACCGTCACTCACTTGGCTATCATCAATGCGAAATATGAGAAGATCTCTGTCCTGAAGTTCTGGTGTCTGACCGGAGAATTTATCAAGTTGCATTTGTGCCTGGACCTCACTATCTAAGTCGTTGAAGACTAAGATCAAGCGATTTTGCCATTGGTATTCATTTAACGGGTTTGACTGCTGTAAGCTTAAGCCGAGCATAACGAATGAGGTATGGAGAAATAGCGTTGTAGTCATAAGCATAGTTGTTTTTGAAACTGGTTTGGGAATGAATGGTTTTAGGAATTCTCGCTTTCGCTACGCTTCACTTGAAGTGAGCACTGAACGGAGAAGTCTCCTAGAAGAACCCGTTAAACACATTAGCCTAGAGCTACTTTTCATACTCACATAAGTCAATTTCTCATTAAATTGATCGGTTATGGCTGATCTCTACAAAGTACACCCGGACATTGCAGTCGCCGAAACTCTACCCGGTAGCTTCTACAGCGATCAGGAAGCTTTCAATACGCTCAAGGAGCAATTGTTCGCATCTGGCTGGCATTGGGTTGGTGATGAAGGATTGGTCGGTTTGCCCAATACAGCTTTTCCATTTCAGCTTTACGACCCACTGGTAAGCGAGTCATTATTACTGATAAGGGATCAACAAGATCAGATCAACTGCCTCAGCAACGTCTGCACGCATAGGGGCAATCTTCTCGTCAATCATCCTGGAAAGCTGCGGTCATTGGTCTGCGGCTATCATGGTCGGAAGTTCCAGTTGGATGGTCGGTTCACTTCTATGCCAGAGTTTGAACAAGCCAAAGACTTCCCCAGACCGTGCGATGATTTACCCAATTTCCCAATAGAACGATTAGGCCCTTTTTTGTTTGTAGGACTTAATCCCGGTTTTGAATTTAAGCCAATACTCGACAGGATCAGGGAGCGCATCGGCTTCCTGCCATTACAAGAATTCAAACCAACCCCCCACCTCAACAGGGACTATGTGGTCAACTGTCACTGGGCACTCTATTGTGATAACTACCTCGAGGGCTTTCACATCCCTTTTGTCCATGGCGGGCTCAACAATGTTCTCGACTATGGTCATTATACTACGAAGATTTATGACCACTGCAATCTCCAGATTGGCTATGCCAGTAGTGGGGAAGACACCTTCGACCTGCCCGCGGATCATCCGGACTATGGACGGCACGTGGCGGCCTACTACTATTGGGTATTCCCCAATATGATGTTCAACTTCTATCCCTGGGGCCTGTCTGTCAACATCGTGAAGCCTATTACCATCAATCAAACCAGGGTATCATTTATATCCTATGTCTATGACGAATCAAAGCTGTCTTCGGGAGCTGGGGCCGATATCGACAAAGTCGAAAGAGAAGATGAGGCGGTAGTAGAAGGAGTCCACAAAGGCCTTAAATCAAGACATTATTCGAGAGGTAGGTTTTCTCCCACTCGTGAAAAGGGTGTTCATCAGTTTCAGCGGCTCCTATCGCAAAAATTGGGATGACGCTTAGATGAACTACGAGCATTATTGTGTTGAACTCAAGCCAGCCGACTTACCAGAACTACAGCGCTACTTAGATAATTTAAGCCCTGAGACCAAATCGCGCTTTGCTCCACACCGTTTTGACTTGCTCACTTTGAAGTTTATGTTTCAGTCGAGTGACGAGCATTTGGGCTACCTAATGAAAAAGGAAGATAATCATCAAATCATAGGCTACAGTGTGGTCAAAAGAGGCTATTTGGAGCATGATGCGGATCGCTTGCGTGGGTATGGATTGCACCTATCGGAAAAGAATGATTGCACCTTCGCACCATCCCTCGCTGATGGTCACCAGGGGAAAGGGTATGGAGGAATTATGTTTGACTTCATGCTGGGGAAATTGAAAGCGATGGGTTTTCGTCGAATCCTCCTTTGGGGTGGCGTTCAATCCAACAACACAGGCGCGGTGAAATACTATCAAAAACTTGGTTTCAGCAGTCCAGGGCAGTTTGAATACCAAGGCTTCAATCTTGACATGATCCGTGATGTTTGATCAATCATGCGGATAATCAATTATTAGGAATGTCGAAGATGCTAAGACGCTTGTGCTAAAGAAAATTAACTCTACTTTTGGAGGCTCTAATTTCAAGACAACCAATAATATCATGAATCAAAGCACGAATATTCGGCTTAGCATAATGCTGCTCATAGCATCCCTGGTTTTTCAGAGCTGTGCTACCACAAAAGTCACCAACTACTGGAAAAACGATCAGGCAAGCATGGAGGATTTCAAACAACAAAAGATATTCGTGATCGCAAGAACTAATAGCAATCTTACCAGGGCAACCCTTGAACAGGAGATCGTCATGCAACTGGCGAAAGACGGCATAGAGGGGCTTGCGAGTTATCAAAAGTTTCCTCAGCTCAACCCGGAAGAAGAAATGACAGAGGAGAGAACAGCTCAAATCAAGGAGATTCTCGAGAATGATGGTTTCGGAGGGGTGATCATGGTATCTGTCAAAGACAAAAAAGAGACGACCACCACCACGCAGAACGGTGGGTACATGGGAGCCGGATACAACGCATATTACCCTGGCCGCTATGGCGGATTTTACAACTATTACCGTCAGCCATACTATTATGGATCTTACTACTCGAGCTTCCCGTCTTACGTACCAGGCACATCTACTACGTCTACCTCTACCACGTATGTCTTAGAAACTGTGGCCTACAATATGACAGCCCCTGATGATCAAAAGCTGGTATTTGTGGTATTCTCAGACATCAAGGATCCCAACAATGTGGATAAGGCAGCCCAAAGCTATGTCGACACTATTGTACAAAAACTGTCACAGAATTAGTTCTTCTGAAAAATGCGCTTCATCGTGTGATATTTGGTTCTATTTTCTGAATCACAGAATTACAAATTACTACCTTAGTTCAAATAATATAATCAAACCTTTTCGCCCTCCAGACCCTACTATGAAATTCAAAAACATCTATTTATTAGCGCTTATCATTTTAGCCAGTTTCTTCACGTCGTGTAACAGCACAAAGATCGTGAGTGCTTATACTGATCCTGATATTGACAGCAACCGGGAGAAATTCGAAAAAGTATTGATTGCGGTAGTTACCACTAATGAGCAAGCGCGTCGGTCTGCAGAAGATAAACTGGCAGCCAGAGACGAAAGGTTTGTTGCATCTCATACATTACTTACCAACAAGCAACTAACACAAAGCTTGCCTCAATCAAAGGGTCTTGTCGAGCAAGAAGGGTTTGATGGTGTAGTGACCATGAAATTGTTGACAACCAACACAAGTTCCACACCTGTGGCAGGCTATTACAATGGCAGCTATTGGGGCTACCACACTAATTTCTGGACGGGTTATTACCAACCTGGCTACTATCGTGAGGACGTCAGTTACTTTGTGGAAACTAACATATTTTCCCTCAAAGAAGACAAAGTACTATGGTCAGGTATTACCTCCACCACCAATATCTCACAGGCTGATCGTGTCATAAGTCAAGTGGCAGATGCTGTATACAGCCAGTTATCCAAGGATAAGTTTATTGTGAAATGATCCTATATTGCTTTTTGAAATTTAGCTGATTATCAAGCCTAAACCCTATATTATGAAATATGCCTATTCGCTCCTGTTGAGTGCTTCGTTGCTGTATTCCTGTAGTGACAGGGCTCCTCAGGAAATCCCTCCCAGAGAGCTTCCGGTTATTACCGTAAATAAGGAAAAAGTCCCCTTTGAGGTAGAGTTCGTTGGTCAGGTCTACGGATACCTTGATATTCCCATCAGGGCCCGGGTTGATGGCTATCTGGAAGGCATCCATTTTACCGAAGGTTCTAATGTCTCCAAAGGGCAACCTTTATATTCCATAGATTCGCAACCCTTCGAAGAGCAAGTGGCGGCTCAAAGAAGCGAGGTAGCGAGAGCCCAAACCAACCTTGCAAAAGCCAAAAGCGACTTAGACAGAATTGAACCACTTGCGAAAATCAATGCTGTAAGTAAAGCTGATCTAGATGGGGCCAATGCCGCCTACGAAGCTGCACAAGCTTCTCTCGATGCTGCGAACGCGAATCTTCGAAGTAGTCAGATTCAGCTAGGTTATACCCGGATCAAATCACCTATCAACGGCATTATTGGCAAAACACAAGCCAAATTAGGCGAGTATGTGGGAAGGGAACCAAATCCCGTAATCCTCAATACCGTGTCGAGAACTGATTCGATATTAGTAGAATTCTTCATCAATGAAAATGAATACCTCACACTTGCACGACGCAATATTGCTGAGGCATCAGGGAATCAAAGGGATAACATTATCGAATTGGTGCTTTCTGACAACTCTGTGTTCGAAGAAAAAGGAAAGCTCACCTTTATCAACAGGGAAATTGACCCAACTACAGGAGCCTTGCTCGTCCAGGCTATCTTTTCCAATGCCTCTGGTCTTATCAAGCCGGGCCAGTTTGCCAAGGTTCGCATCTCTGGCTATGATGATGCTGAGCAAATATTGGTACCCCAAAGGGCGGTAAAAGAATTTCAAGGTAAGTACAGCGTATTTGCGGTAGATGCAGACAACAAGATTAAGGAGCAGGATGTAGTTATTGAAAGAGGCTACAGAGACTATTGGGTGCTCTCTAATGGCCTCAATTCTGGGGACAAAGTCATCATTGAAGGACTTCTTGGCGTGCGTCCAGGACAAGTGATCGCTCCACAGATGACAGAATTCAAATCAAAGGTAGCGGAGTAATGAGCGAGTCAAAAGAACATTATTTTTTCGTTAGACGGCCTATCGTGGCTATTGTCATATCACTGTTTCTGGTGATCGTAGGTACTATTTCTATCATCAGCCTGCCAATCGAGCAGTACCCTGATATTACTCCTCCGATCGTACAGGTGAGGGCTACCTATACAGGGGCCAGTGCGCTCAATATTGAGAATTCTGTGGCTGCACCGTTGGAACAGCAGATTAATGGTGTGGACAATATGATCTACATGAAATCTACCAACACCAACGATGGTAGTATGACGATCGATGTGTCATTTGAGACTGGGACTGATCCAGACATGAATACGGTATTTACTCAAAACAGAGTATCTGCGGCTACCGCCAAATTGCCTGAAGAGGTGAAGCGGCTTGGTGTAAGTACCCAAAAGTCCCTTCCTAATATATTGATGCTGGTCACACTGACCTCTCCTACCGATCAGTATGACCAGGACTTTCTTGGCAACTACGCCAAAATCAATATTCAGGATATCCTGGCCAGGGTCAAAGGTATAGGACGTGTAGATGTGCTGGGAGCTTCCGATTATTCGATGAGGATTTGGATCAAACCCGACCTGCTCGCCAAAATGGGCATTACAGTACCTGAAATAATGAACGCTATACGGGCACAAAACGTAATCGTGCCTGGCGGGAAATTTGGAGCAGAACCCGCACCACCGGGCACTGAGTTCACTTATACAGTAAGGCTTCCCGACAGGTTGCAAACACCAGAGCAATTTGGAGATATAGTGGTCCGAACTCATGAAGATGGCAGTCAGGTAAAAGTGTCTGATATCGCCAGAATTGAACTTGGTGTAGAATCATACAGTGCCTTTACCCGGCTAAACGGAAAGGATTGTGCCATACTATCCATCTATCAGGCGCCAGGATCAAATGCCGTCGATCTCGCTACAACAGTTAAAGCCACTATGGATGAACTGGCGGAAGGCTTCCCTGAAGGTATAGCTTATAAGGTATCACTGGATGCCACCAAGCCCATCACGGCAGGAATTGAAGAGATCATTGTGACATTGCTAGAAGCCCTGGCTTTGGTAATATTGGTGGTTTATATTTTCATTCAAGACTGGAGAGCCACGTTGATTCCAACACTAGCTATCCCGGTTTCATTAGTTGCTGCCTTTGTTCTCTTCCCACTATTAGGATTTTCCATCAACGTGCTATCGCTACTGGGCCTGGTGCTCGCCATTGGTATTGTCGTAGATGATGCTATCGTGGTGGTAGAAGCAGTACAAGTGAATATAGAAAGTGGTATGGATCCTAAGACTGCCACTTCCAAAGCTATGGAGGAGGTAAGCGCACCTGTGATCGCAACGACCCTCGTATTGATCGCTGTATTTGTACCGGTAGCGGCAGTATCCGGAATCACGGGTAGTTTATATCAGCAGTTTGCGATCACAGTAGCCGTATCGGTAGCTTTTTCTTCTTTAAATGCACTTTCTCTCAGTCCGGCGCTTTGCGCCTTATTGATGAAGGAGCCAAAGCCTGCAAAAGGTTTGCTGGGCAAATTCTTTGGTTCGTTTAACAGGGGATTTGACAGAAGCACCGACTCTTACATGAGCTTTACAAGGGTGATCGGTCGTAAAATGACCAGGGGTTTAATCTTCGTGGGTATACTGAGTGCCATGACAGTGGTCGTAGGCAAACTGGTTCCCGGAGGCTTCATCCCGGAAGAAGATATGGGCTATGTCTATGTCAACTTGCAGCTGCCTCCAGCTTCGTCGCTACAGCGTACTGATGAAGCGGCAAGGCAAATAGAGGCGATTATTGCCCAGATGGATGAAGTAGAGGATGTGACTGTGGCTACCGGCTTTAGCCTTTTATCCGGTGCTATGTCTACCAACGCAGGCTTTATGTTTTTGACACTCAAGGACTGGGATGTGCGCGGAAGGTCAGCTACCGCCAAAGACATAGTCCAGAAGATCAATCAGCAGCTCTACATGAAGATCAATCAGGGACAGGCCTTTTCTTTCGGGCCGCCGGCCATTCCGGGCTTAGGAAACGGAACCGGGTTTAGCATCATGCTTCAGGATAAGGGTGGTAACACCCCTCAATACCTTGAGAAAAACACCCAGCAGTTTATCCGTGATCTCATGGCTCGGCCAGAAATTGGGTCAGCCTTCACTACTTTCCAGGCATCCGTACCCCAAAAGAGTATCGATATTAACAGAGACAAAGTACTCAAAACAGGTGTGGGACTAAGTGATATCTACGATACGTTTGGTGCGTTTCTCGGAGGTGCATATATCAACGATTTCAACAGATTTGGCAGGCTGTATAAGGCCTATATCCAGGCAGAACCGGAGTATCGCCAAAGTGAGAAATCGATGGAGCTCTTTTATGTAAAAAATGCGCTGGGTCAGCCGGTACCATTATCCACGCTGGTTGATGTTCAGAATGGGTCCGGCCCTGAGTATACGACAAGGTTCAACTTACTAAGATCCGTCGAAGTGACTGGATCTCCTGCACCGGGATATAGCTCAGCAGAAGCATTAGATGCAGTGGAGGAGGTAGCCAATTCATCGCTTCCAGGAGACCTTGGCTATGCATGGAATGCCATGTCCTACCAGGAAAAGGTAGCCTCCGGGTCAGCGGCAGTTGTATTTGTGTTCTCTTTGATATTTGTGTATTTGATTCTTGCTGCACAGTACGAAAGTTGGTCTTTGCCTATAAGTATCCTGTTAGGAACACCTTTTGCCGTTTTTGGCGCATTGTTTATCCTATGGATAGCGCGTCAGTTTAGCCCTACTTTCGAGAATAATATTTTCACGCAGATTTCACTGGTGATGCTGATTGGTATGGCCGCTAAAAACGCGATACTTATCGTCGAGTTTGCCAAAATAAAATTTGAGGAGGGCATGAGCCTGTACGATGCAGCCATGGAATCTGCCAAGCAGCGATTTAGGCCCATTCTAATGACCGCCTTTTCTTTTATCCTGGGAATACTTCCACTGGTACTTGCTTCTGGTTCGGGTGCGGAATCAAGAAAAGTCATGGGGATGGCATTACTTGGGGGAATGGGCATTGCCACCCTTTTAGGTGTCTTTTTCTACCCGATGTTCTTTGTAATGATTGGGAAGTTTTTCGGATACGAAAAGAATAGAGAACTCAATAAAAACAGCGCATCATGATATCGACGAAAAGACTTTTCGGTTCAGCTTTTTCAGCATTGATGCTCAGCATGGCATTAGCTTCATGCAAAGTTGGGCCTAACTATGAGACGCCAGATTTTGACGTTCCTTCTGAATATCTATATGGCACAAATGCAACTGACTCGCTAGGTGATATCCGCTGGTGGGAGCTCTTCAATGATCCTGTGCTTGACACCCTCATTGTACGCGCCATTGACCAAAATCAAAATCTGAAGATTGCGGTAGAGCGTGTGATTCAGGCGCGGACTGCACTCAACATACAGAAAGCAGAGCTACTGCCGAAGCTCAATGCGCAAGGTGGTGCTTCACGGGGCAACTTTCAGGGGTTGATCCTACCGGAACCGCAAAGCGTATACTCTGCCGTAGGTAGCCTGAGCTGGGAAATTGATCTCTGGGGTAAGCTAAGAAGACTAAATGAAGCGGCTCTGGCCGATTACCTATCTTCCGAGTACGGATTAAAGTCCGTCAGGCTATCGCTTGTATCGGAGGTGGCTAATACTTATTTGCTGACCAAAGAGTATAAAGCTTCATTGGAGATTTCCCGGCAAACTTTACAGCTGAGAGACAGTTCAGTGCGGTTGGTACAGGCCAGGTTTGATCAGGGCTATGCTGCCGAGATCGATCTCAACCAGGCACAGATTCAGAGGGCGATTGCCGCAACTGCGGTTCCTGCCTATGATCGGTTGTTAAAGCAATCTCAAAATGCCTTGAGTATACTCATTGGTGAGGCTCCTCAGGAGATCGAATTGGGTACGCCCCTTGACGATTTCACGGTCGTGCCTGACATTCCGGTAGGTCTACCCTCCGAACTCCTTACGAGACGGCCTGACCTGCTGGAGTCTGAGCAGTTTATCGTCGCTCAAAATGCATTGGTCGGCGTAGCTATCGCAAATAGGTTTCCGTCGCTCAGCTTGACAGGTGTACTGGGAGTAGCGAGCAATGACCTTAGCACGCTGACGTCTAGTGGAGCAGCATGGAATGCTGGTGCAAGCCTGGCCGGCCCACTTTTCAATTGGGGACAAAACAAGCGTCGGGTCGATATCGAAAAAAGCCGACTCGAACAGACCTATTTGAGCTATGAGGCTCAGGTACTAAATGCCTTTCGTGAGGTGGAAGATGCACTGGTGGGTATAGAAAACTATAAGGAAGAAGTAGAAGCGCGGCGGCAGCATGTCGATGCTGCTGTCAATGCTCAGTACCTGAGTGGGGAGCGATATGACAAAGGCGTGACGAGCTATCTCGAATATCTGGAGTCCCAAAGACAAGCCTTTGAAGCACAGTTGGGCTATGTTTCTGCAAAGCGGTCCTTGCTATCATCTTATGTTGCGCTCTATCGTGCTATGGGCGGTGGGTGGATCACAGAAGAAGATCAAAGCGAAGACTAAATAAGTGGGAATGACGCCAATGGGCATCATAGCACGTAATAAATACAGCCTGCTACTTGTCAGCTGTATGTTAATCATTGTGACCGCTCCAATCAAAGGGAACACCTGGATAACAATGCTGACGCTTACGTTCAACATTCTCGCCGGTTTGGTGACCATTCATGGTAGAACAAATCGACATGCCATGGCGATCCGCTTCATTGGCATCACCACCATTTTATTTCAGGGTGTGAACCTACTCTTTGAAAGTGAGCTAATGGCGGATTCCTTGCCCCTGTTTTATATATCCTACTTCATTATTATTTCTTTTACCGTGTACCGCGACATCTATAAGGCTGTAGAGATTGATATTGAAATGATTGCGGCAGTTTTTTGTGGGTTCATCATGCTTGGCCTACTAACCTCTTTCACTTTTGGGGTTATTGAATCACTCGTACCTAATTCATTTTCCGGACTGAGCAACGATGGCAGGCCATTTCCTGACCTGGTTTATTTCAGCTTCATATCCCTGCTGACGATCGGTTATGGTGATATGTCGCCTGTTACAGATATGGCTAAAACTGCCAGTATAGTAGCGGGCCTCATCGGTCAGTTTTATACAGTCTTCGTGACAGGTATCGTCATCGGCAAGTTTCTTTCCGGTAACACTCGCTCATAGCCCACTTCCTCTTACTATTCTTTCCCTGGAGATCTACCCTTAGTTCTGATCGAGGCTAATCTTTTCTGCTGTGTCTATAATTGACAATTTAATTGCCTAATTGTACTAATACTCCATCATATCAACGGCGTATAATACAATAACAGTGATAAACATCTAAACAAATGTCAATCATGAAAAAGCAATCAACAGTAGTCGTTCTTAGGCTCACGTCATTCGTCAATGGGTATGCAGAGATCAAAAACTCAAACTATCGGAAGCCGGAGCTTGACTACCCTTAATTGATAACCTGTTCGCTGGTAATTGAGACGCTTGCGAATCTTCCACCAGGCACTATTACAGTGAGATCAACCATGGAAGGTTGGCATCTGAAATGAAGTAGCAGCGCTCAGGAAAAGCATCTCGGATAGCGACAATCCAGAAGCATATAGACTAGAAAGATACACTCCGGAAGCACGATGGATATGAGGGGATCGATCATGTAGGGAGAAAGAGGGTACTACCGCCCCGTCATGGATACCAGCACCATGGCGGAGGAAGAATACTCAACGACTATTGGTCAAGTAACTATTGCGATAGTTGACGCCAATACAGAAGAGTTACCGTAGTACGCCTCGGCTTCCGGAGAAATTAATATGAAGATGAAGAAAGGAAGTCACCATGTAGCCAAAGCGGTAAAAATGCTAATGACCGACTTTCCAATCAAACAACAACTACAGGTGATGATGGCATAGCAGTTTAGTGGTAAGGATCAATCATATTGCTCTACGGTAAAGCGACCTCTCTCTGGGAGGTCGTTTTCTTTGCTATGTTTTCATCAAAAGTCAATCATGGTATTGAAACTAAGAAAAGGTTGTTCATTTACATATAACTTAATGCCAATTTTTACAAAGTGATGCAATAGTTATCTTCTATCGAATATGCGAGGAGCAAAACCCATAAAGGAAGGAGTAAAAGCAATCGACTTCTGGAATTTTGACGAGCAGAATAAACTATTCGTGCGGCATGAGAAAGAGATTCGCGATGGTCTCCGCCAATTTCTTAGACCACATAGATTAAGGTATTTCGCAATTAGGTGGTTCATCAAAGGTGGTGGCAACTTGTTCCTAGATCACATTCCCTATAAAATAAAGCCTAACACATTCATGTTAGCTGGCCCCACACAGATCAGTTCATTTGAGGGCCAGGAATTTCAGGAGGATTACGAAATCAAAATCATCGCCTTTGATCATAGCCTGGTCAGTATGATGGATTTTGATGAGAGCACTATGCTCATGCTTTCTGGAACTGCATCACATCTTTTCTACCAGATGACAGCTTCACAGATAGAGATCCTCGGCCATTATTTTGCATTGATAGAGAAGGAGTACAATAATCCACCTAACAATCAACGCGACCAAATACTGGCCTATCTCATCAAGGCCCTGATATTACAAGCCATCCGTGCCAATGATGGTAGCAACAAACTGGCCAAAAATACTGAGTACAACAACCTCTACCGAGAATTTCTCGAAGCATTGGAGGAGCATTTCAAAGAGAAACATACCTTATCAGAATATGCTGACCTGCTCAACGTCAATGACAAAAGACTCAGCCGAGCCTGTAAAGCCATCACCAATGTCACGCCCGGCAAAATCATCCAAAGGCGGCTGGACTATGAAGCCAAGCGCCTCCTCTACTACACCACCAATAATGTAAAAGAGATTGGCTATCACCTGGGCTTCAAAGACCCGGCGCACTTCAACAAGTTTTTCAAGAATATCAATGGGTACAACCCCGGCGCACTACGAAAGCCAACTCCAAACGAATAGCCGCCATCTTGCTTAGCATCCAGCCAGGTTTGGATTTATCGCGATAAGGGTATATTTGAAAGGTGGATAACACGCACTGTGCGTGTTACATTATTGTTGTTAGAGCTAATTATGCTTCGATACCTAATTCTTCTCCTTTTCATCTATTCCTGTGGCCCGTCTAACTCAGACTGCCTGGAAACCCTGAACCAGAACTTGGATGGAGAATACTCCCAACTTCTAACCGAACTAACTGATGAATTTGAGAACATCATCGAAAATTCAGAGGGGTCTAACTTCAGCGAAAAATGTATAAACTTCTTACAACCCCTTGCATCAGATGATACTGAGTTTTACGCTGATTTATTAAAGAACTCGAAACTAGCTGAACGACTTTTCAGGCTCGACACTATGATATTTAAATACGAATTCATTGAATCGGATAGCGGACTAACGAAAAAGTATATCGGAACATCTTGGAATAGCGAATACATTAACGCTTTAACAACGGTGAAAGAATGCGATGACATGGTCGGTGAATACGTCTACATGATCACAGAGACTGGTGGCATTGGTCCAAGTCTGATTGCTAACAGTGTTGTTGTTGGGTACTCTAACTTTGATCTGAACAATCCTGTCGTGAAAAGAATTTTAGCGGTTGAAATCCTCCTGCCTCACCTGTCGAACATACCAGAAATAAACTAGCTCTAACAGGCACTAGCGCGAATATGCCTGTGTGCTTTCTGCTAGTTTCAGTGCAACTCGACCGCTTCACCGCCCATTCTGCTACTTTCATTCTCTTCCCTACTTTTCGTCTTTCTGGATTTAGACTTGCAGAACGCAGTTCTCCATAGAAGCCGTTGTAGGTGTTGGGCAGTTTCGCTAGTTTAGTGCTCTTTACAACTAGTGGG
>CAYGOT010000110.1:0-13558 GCA_964351595.1 uncultured Roseivirgaceae bacterium
TTTTTATTTAAACGTAGGAGGTAAAAGTGAGTGCAACATTTGATATAGCACCAATAGAAAGTTGGGTGGATAACTTCCAAAAACCCTTGATCATTTCCGGTCCTTGCAGTGCAGAGACTGAGGAGCAATTGCTGGAGACATGTACACAGTTAAAGAAAATCGGGATCAATATAATGAGGGCCGGTGTATGGAAGCCGCGTACCCGACCCAACAATTTTGAAGGTATTGGCACTGAAGCGTTGGCATGGATCGCTGAGGTAAAGAAAGAGCTTGGAGTAAAATTCTCGGTAGAGGTAGGCAATCCTCAGCACGTAGAGCAGGCTTTGAAATATGGAATAGACATCCTGTGGATAGGAGCACGATCTACCGTAAATCCGTTTACGGTGCAGGAGATTGCGGACTCACTTAAGGGTGTAGATGTACCTGTGCTGGTCAAGAATCCAATCAATCCTGATCTGGCGCTTTGGATGGGTGCTATTGAGCGCATCAACAATGCTGGTATCACCAAGCTTGGTGCCATCCATCGTGGATTTTCGTCTCAGCAAGAGTCGAAGTATCGCAACCTTCCGTTGTGGAGATTGGCTATCGATCTTAAGAGTGAGATTCCTGAGCTGCCTATCATCTGTGACCCTAGCCACATTTGTGGTAACAGAGAGATGCTGGCGGATGTATCCCAAAAGGCCCTCGACCTCAACTACGACGGCATCATGATCGAGTCGCATCGAGATCCAGACAATGCCTGGAGTGACGCTAAGCAGCAGATCACACCGGAGACATTGAAAGGATTGCTTAATGGATTGAAGCTTAGATCAAAAGACTCAACCAACGAATCGTTCAAAATCTTCCTGGAAGAGATGCGTGAGCAGATCGATGAGTCGGATCGAGATATTCTGGAGGCTATCAATCGTCGAATGAACCTTGTGGAGAAAATCGGAGAGTTTAAGCAGGAGAACAACGTGACGATCTTCCAGGTTGACCGATGGAATGAAATCTATAGAACGCGTGCAGAGTGGGCGCAAGGTATGGGACTGGACAAGGAGTTCATCGAGGAGATGTACAAACTGATCCACATTGCCTCTATCAAACAGCAGACTGAGCTCATCTCGAAAACGGCCGCTAAGGTCTAGCAATGCCGGCTAATAACGTCACCATAGTATCTGATATAAAATCCGCCCTGTCGGATTTTTTTTCTACACGTAGATTCAGTGGAGTATTTGTACTAGTTGACGAAAATACCGAGAAGCATTGTCTACCACTTGTCCAGGATGTACTACCTGAGTTTTGGTTAGTCCGGATCGAGAGTGGTGAAGAGCGAAAGCACATTGAGACTTGTACTCAGGTGTGGAAAAGTATGACTGAGGCCAAACTTGATCGTAAAGCCCTGATGATCAACCTCGGCGGTGGAGTAATAGGTGATATGGGTGGATTCTGTGCCGGTACTTACAAGCGCGGCATTTCCTTTATCAATGTACCAACTACGCTCCTGTCACAGGTAGATGCCAGTGTCGGCGGAAAGCTTGGGATTGACTTTGACGGCTTCAAGAATCATATTGGTCTGTTCAAAGATCCTGATCATGTCTTCATTTCACCGGAGTTTCTCAATACACTACCTCCTCGGGAGTTGAGATCGGGCTTTGCCGAGGTGGTAAAACACGCGTACATTAGAGACCGTGATTACCTCGGAAGTCTAAAGTCCGTTGCGCTTGCTGATCAGCCGTGGATGGATCGGATTAAGCATTCGATAGCTATCAAGTCAGCAGTGGTGGCTGCAGATCCAACAGAACAGCATCTTCGCAAGATTCTTAATTTCGGTCACACCGTTGGCCATGCCATTGAGACGTCCTATTTGGAAACTGACAAGAAACTGCTTCATGGTGAGGCAATTGCGGTAGGAATGATCTGTGAACTATACCTTTCTCATAAGCTGCTTGAGCTTGATAAGGACAAGGTAATACAGGAAAGTCGGTACTTGGCAGGGTTGTTTGAAAGCAAGGCGATCGATCGATCAGATTTTGAAATGATCGTTCAAAACGCACTACAGGACAAGAAGAATGAGGGAGGTATCGTAAAAATGAGCTTACTAAGAGGTCTGGGTGATTGCACTTATGACATTCCAGTCTCTGGAGCAGATATGCTCGATAGTTTATTTTACTTCAATACTGTTGTCAGTAACTAGACGAACTGCATGTCATCATGAGATTTGCTGATCGTAATGTTTTTGTTCGTCTTGATCTTGTCCAGTCCTTTCATGACCTTCTCCTTAACCGGGCTGAAAAAGAAGTAGGAAGCTGCGCCGATCAATGTGCTGCCGGCGATCAATGTGGATAATGTTGCTCGTTTGTTCATATCACCTGAGTTTGATTGTTTAACGATTTTGAACCCCTTTTGTTGAAATGTCCAGAGATTATTTAAAGGCCAAGACACTGACGGTTGACGGGCGAAAGCTCCTCTCCAAGGCAGCTGTACCTCTCAACGCCTCCAAAAGTGAGACCAATCGTGCATTAATGATCCAGGCCCTCTCAGGTAACCCTATCCAACTCGGAAATATAGCCATCGCCCGTGACTCACAGACGATGGAGCAGCTAGTCAGTCAACCTGAGCTCGACCTCTGGGACGTGTTGGACGCAGGCACTACCATGAGGTTTTTGACAGCATATCTCGCAATGCAGCACAGCACTAAGACGATTACGGGAACACCTCGCATGCAGCAGCGCCCCATCAACCCGCTGGTAGATGCGCTGAGAACCTTAGGTGCAGAAATCGAATATCTAAAAAATGAGAATTATCCTCCACTGAAGATCACTGGTATGAAAAGCCAGTTGACAAGGAAGATTAGTATTCCCGGAAATATTAGCAGCCAGTATATTTCCGCCCTGTTGATGATTGGCCCGCTCCTATCGGAAGGCATTGAGATCGAGCTGACCAGTGAGATTTATAGCCGACCTTATATCGAGATGACACTGGGATTGATGGCGCATTTCGGAATTGCCCACCAGTGGACGGGTCAGACCATAAGCATTGCTCCTCAGGAGTATCAGTCAGGCAACTATACCATCGAATCAGATTGGTCAGGCGCGAGCTATTGGTACAGCATAGCAGCCCTATCTGGCAAGAGTACGATTACTTTGAGCGGCCTTAGGGAGAAGTCATTACAAGGTGATCAGCAAATCGCATGGATCATGGAGCGATTAGGTGTTAATACCTCATATACACACTACGGTGTGGTCCTCCTACCGGGAAAGGCCAACAAAGAGGTAAGTCTTGACTTCAGGGAATGCCCTGACTTGGCCCAAACTGTGATGGCTGTAGCCAGCGTGAAAGGTACCAAGCTCCACATGACAGGCCTTGAGAGCTTGAAGATTAAGGAGACAGATCGAATTCTAGCCATGCAACAAGAGTTGGCTAAAATCGGTGGCGAGCTGATCGAAGGCTCCAATGAATGGACGTTGATTCCCGGTGGAGATCAGTTTGCCGATAATGTAGTATTCGATACTTATGAAGATCACCGCATGGCCATGGCATTGGCCCCCTTAGGTATAGTCAAACCTGTGGTGATCGAAGAACCAGGCGTAGTAGTGAAGTCCTACCCGGACTATTGGACACACCTGGATGCGGTGGGGTTTTCGTTGAAGTAAACTAACATCAAGAAAAAAATGGATGGAGTTTTAGTGGTCGGGACTACTTCTAGTATCCGTGAGTTGGCTAACTAGGCCTTTGAAATACGCTACACTTTTCAGCAATCTGCTCCCATACCAGGAAAACATCTCTCCGTCAACTAACATCATTTTAGTATTGGGTATGAGCTTCTCATAAGCCTTGATATGCTTCTCCTTATATGGAAAGGGTTCGGAACTTAGGAACAGGTAATCAGGGGCCAACTCCTGAAGTCGAACGGGTGTTAATTCAGGATACCTTGAACTAGTGATCAAGTTGGTCAAACCCACCCTACTCATCATGTCATCAATGAATGTTGCTGATCCAACAGCCATGATAGGTTTGTCCCAGATAAGGTAAACCACCGAACCCGATATCATCTTATCGAGACCTTCAAATCCGTCGTGAATTTTAGCTACCATAGTGCTTGCTTGCTCCTCCACCTTCAGTAGCATCCCAAGGTCTCGTATCATCCCGAGCGCATCATCTAAGCCGCTGATGTCGCTCAACCAGACGGGATACTTTGATGAAAGCTCCATGATCTGAGCTTTGTCATTTTCCTCCTTGTTGCCAATGATCAAGTCAGGCTTAAGTTCACTGATAATGGCGATGTTTACATTTTTTGTGCCCCCGACTATCGGGATGTCTTTGACCGCCACCTTTGGGTGAATGCAAAACTTCGTGCGCCCAAGAAGTCTATCTCCTACTCCAAGATCAATCAGCAGCTCCGTTTGAGAAGGAACAAGGGATATGATCCGTTCGGGCGCTAATGGAACATTAACCTTCCTACCCATCTGGTCGATGACCAATTGGTGATTCATCGTTCTAAAAGTTGGCGATCAATATTGTTCCGGTAGGAGAAACCCAAGCGTCTAACCCTACTTGATATAACGAAAGTCGTGACCTGACTTGAGCTGGGTCACAAACTCATACATCAGCTTGATGACGTTCTCCACATCCTCCTGACTAACCGTCTCCACGGTAGTGTGCATGTACTTGAGCGGAAGGGAAATCAGCGCAGACGCCACACCTTCATTGGAGTAGGCAAACGCATCAGTATCCGTGCCTGTAGAGCGTGAGGCCGCAGCTCGCTGGAACGGTATCTTCTTCTTATCCGCTACCGCAATAATCTGCCTCAGGAGATTGTTTTGCACCGCCGGACCGTAGGTCAACACCGGCCCACTACCTGACTTTTGATCGCCACTTTCCTTTTGGTCATAAAGGGGGGAATGCGTATCGTGGCAAACGTCCGTTACTATGGCAACATCCGGCTTGATTCGCTCTGCGATCATTTGCGCTCCCCGTAGGCCAATTTCTTCCTGTACCGCATTGACTACATAGAGACCAAAAGGCAATTTCTTCTTCTTCTCATGAAGCCTGCGAGCGACCTCAGCGATCATAAATCCACCTATGCGATTGTCCAGTGCCCTACCGGTAAAATACTTCCCATTGAGCTCCATCAGCTCGTCTTCGAAAGTAATAACACTACCCACGTGGATACCGAGCTTCTCCACTTCTTCTTTAGTCTCAGCTCCTACGTCGATAAAGATATTTTTGACGGTAGGTGCTGGAGCATCCTTATTGTCCCGGACGTGTATCGCGGGCCATCCGAATACTCCAGGAACAACTCCATTGTCCGTGTGGATCTTCACGCGCTTGGATGGAGCGATCATATGATCAGAGCCACCATTACGGACAACATAGATATAGCCAGTATCAGAGATATAGTTGACGAACCAGGATATCTCATCGGCATGCGCCTCGATCACCACTTTGTACTCCGCTTTAGGGTTGATGACGCCTACCATCGTACCGTAGGTATCAGAGATATAGTCATCTACATATGGCTTGACATAGTCCAACCAAATCTTTTGGCCTGATGATTCAAAGCCAGTTGGTGCGGCATTATTGAGGTATTCGAATAGGAATTTTTTACTCTTTTTGTCCATACCTCAAAGGTAGATCAAAGCGGAATATTCCCGTGTTTCTTCTTAGGGAGATTGTCCACCTTATTCTCAAGCATCTTGAAGCTGGCCATCAGCTTGATCCTGGTATTGTGAGGAAGGATGACTTCATCAATGAAACCCCTACCCGCTGCGATGAATGGGTTGGCGAATTTCTCAGTGTATTCATCTACTTTCTCGTCAAGTTTCTTAGCCGGATCATCAGCCGCAGCAATCTCCTTTTTGAAGATGATCTCTGCAGCTCCTTTGGCACCCATTACTGCGATTTCGCCGGTAGGCCATGAGTAGTTGATATCTGCGCCGATGTGCTTCGAATTCATCACATCGTAAGCTCCACCGTATGCCTTTCGGGTAATTACTGTCACTCTTGGTACAGTGGCCTCAGAGAACGCATACAAGAGTTTGGCACCATTGGTGATGATACCATTCCACTCCTGATCAGTTCCCGGTAGGAAGCCGGGCACATCTACCAGTACGAGCAGCGGGATGTTGAAGCTATCGCAAAAGCGAACGAATCTAGCGGCCTTGACACTGGAGTCAATGTCCAGAACTCCGGCCAAGGAAGCAGGGTTATTGCCCACAATACCGATGCTACGGCCTCCGAGTAGTGCAAACCCTACAATGATGTTTTCGGCGTAATTCTTATGAACCTCAAGGAACGAGTCTTTGTCCACGATCCCCTCAACGACCTCTCGCATATCGTAAGGCTGGTTGGGGTTGTCAGGAAGTATCTTGTCCAGGTCGGGCCGGGTCTCATCTTCCTGCGCTTCGTAAGGATAGTTTGGGGCGTCCTCTTCACAGTTCTGAGGAATGTAGGTGAGCATCTGCCGCAGCTTATTGATGCAATCGACCTCATTGGCACAGGAGAAATGGGTCACCCCACTTTTTGTACTGTGGGCAGAGGCACCACCAAGCTCTTCAGAAGTGACCGTCTCCTGAGTCACCGTCTTGACCACATTAGGTCCGGTGACGAACATGTAGGAGGTGTCCTCCACCATGAAAATGAAATCGGTTATCGCCGGAGAATAAACAGCACCACCAGCACATGGCCCCATGATGGCTGACAACTGAGGGATCACGCCTGATGCTCTGGTATTGCGGTAGAAAATATCCGCATAACCGCCTAAGGAAACTACACCCTCTTGAATTCGTGCCCCGCCAGAGTCGTTGAGTCCGATGACCGGAGCTCCATTCTGCATGGCCAGGTCCATGATCTTGACAATCTTCTCGGCATGTGTTTCCGATAGGCTACCGCCAAATACTGTAAAATCCTGACTAAATACATAGATCAAACGACCCTCGATGGTTCCATAGCCTGTGACTACACCATCTCCCAAGAACTTTTGCTTATCTAGTCCAAAATTCTTGGCGCGATGAACAACAAATTTGCCGACTTCCTGAAACGAACCCTTGTCAAGTAGGAGCTCTATTCGCTCCCGTGCGGTAAGCTTCCCCTGGCTGTGATGTTTGTCAATTCTTTTTTGTCCGCCACCAAGCAGTGCTTCTTCATTCTTTTGCTTGAGTAGGTCAATTTTCTCCTGGGTAGTCATGTAGTTGCGTTGTTAATTCGGCGGTAAATATATCCCTCAATCTCCCCAAACAAAATGAAACCGTCATACTCTGTCATGATAGTTGGTATATATTTCATCCCTTGTGAATAGGCCTACTCGGATGATCAGCCATCATAATTTAACCAGCTCGCTGAAGCTCATATATTCATCCGGAGTTGGCCGCAAGTGGCCAAGACTGATATTTATTGATTAATTTCGCGCTGTAATTCATCTTGATGAGAATAGCTGTTATTGATATGGGCACCAATACCTTTCACCTCCTCGTGGCGGATGTGAGGGATGGTCAATTTGAGACCGTCTATCGGGAGAAAAGTGCTGTAAAGATCGGCGCGAAAGGCATCAATGAGGGCGTCATCATACCCGAGGCTCTGGAGAGAGCACTCACCGCAGTTAGAAGGTTCAAGCAAATCACCGACCTGGAAAAAGTTGATCAGATTTTTGCGACGGCCACCAGTGCGATCAGAAATGCCTCAAATGGTCAGGAACTAGTCGATAAGATCAAACGAGAAACCGGGATCAAAGTCCGTATCATTAGTGGTGAGGAAGAAGCGCAGCTCATCTATTATGGTGTAAGTCACGCTCTTAAACTGGGAGATGAAACATCTCTGATCATGGATATCGGTGGAGGCAGTATTGAGTTCATTATCGGTACCGCAAGTGGGATTAAGTGGAAGCACAGCTTTGAGATCGGGGGTCAGCGAATGATCGACCAGTTTCATAAGCATGACCCCATTCAGTTGTCTGAAATTGAAGATGTAGAGGCTTACCTGGGTGCTCATCTCAATTTACTTTTTGAGAAAGTCACAGCATATCAGCCGACCACTTTGATTGGCTCATCAGGTACCTTCGATACACTCAGCGATATCCACAGAATTGTGCTTGGCCTTGAGAAATCTCCCGACGCTACGGAGTTTCCACTCACCGTCGAGGGCTTTCAGGAAATATTGCGTGACATACTTGCCAAAACCAGAGAGGAAAGATTGGCTATTCCAGGAATGATAGAACTAAGGGTGGATATGATTGTAGTCGCCTGTATTCTCATTGATTTTGTTCTGCTAAAATCGAACATCAAGAATATTCGCGTCTCGGCTTATGCGCTAAAAGAAGGTGTGTTACTTAACACAATTCACAAGCTGGCAAAAGAAGCTTCAATCAGCTAAGCATTTTAATATCCCTGTTGACTTGATTCATTGGTACTACCTCAACTACTAGATTATGTATACATCTGAGCAGCTAACTCGCTTCGCCAAAGACATTTTTTTGAAAATTGGTTATTCAGAAGCGCTTGCACAGCTCGGTGCGGAAGTATTAGTCAGTGCTGATCTCAGGGGAGTTGACTCTCATGGGGTGGCGAGACTATCAGGGTATATCCGGCTTTGGGAAAAAGGTCGTGTCAACAGCTCTCCGAATATTCAGGTGGTGCACGAAACTCCATCGACGGCAGTATTGAACGGTGATGCCTCTCTTGGGCTGATGGTCGCTCCAAAGGCAATGGAAATAGCCATGTCTAAAGCTGATAAAGTTGGGACGGGTTGGGTAAGTGTAAGAAACTCCAACCACTACGGCATTGCGGGCTATCACTCGATGATGGCGCTCCAACGAGATATGATTGGTATCTCCATGACCAATGCTAGTCCGCTGGTTGCGCCTACTTACTCCGCAGAACGTCTGCTGGGCACCAATCCAATATCAGTGGCCATTCCGGCAGACAAACAACCGCCTTTCGTAGCTGATATGGCCACTACTACAGCAGCCAATGGGAAGCTGGAGGTATTGCAGCGCAAAGGGTTAGATGCCCCAAGTGGGTGGATCCAATCTAAAGATGGTAAACCAACTACTGATGCCCATGGCGTAAAGGAGGGAGGTGCTTTATTGCCGCTAGGCGGTGATAAGGAACACGGCTCCCATAAGGGCTACATACTAGGGTCAATCGTCGATATATTTTCAGCAGTGCTGAGCGGAGCTAATTACGGGCCTTGGGTGCCGCCATTTGTAGCTTTTCTCGATCCCCCCAACGATCCTGTGGGCGAAGGGATCGGGCATTTCTTTGGGGCAATGCGCATTGATGCTTTTCGTCCGAAGGAGGAGTTCCTCTCACATATGGACAAGTGGATCAGCAGATTTCGTCAAGCTGAAACAACCCTCGGGCACAAGGAAGTAGTGATACCGGGAGATCCGGAGCGTGCCATGGAAACACAGCGCAGAATGAATGGGGTTCCCTTGCTTGAACCTGTAATTAAGGATTTGACGGAACTGGGAAAGAAGTTTGAAGTGCCCTTTGGCTAGTTAAAAGCCTACAGTAATACCTCCCCGAAAGATCCAGGGGCTTGAATACGGCGATTCTACACTATTGGCGTAGGAGAAATTATACATAGCCGTGATGATCAAGGCCGCATTTCTACCCAAAGGTTGCGCAATACCACCTCCACCCAACAAACTGGAGAAGTCGAGACGCTGAGTTTCTCCCGCTGATACGGGGAATTCAAAGTTGAGGTATTCATACTCTGCTTGGAGGAATATAGGAGCTCTTACAAGGTAGCGCGCAAACAGGCTGCCTCCATAGTCATTAGTTTTGATATTTGGACTGTAGAACTTGTAGTTGGAGTATCTGTAAGTGAGGCTCATGCCCCCTGCCAGCCTATCGGTAATTCTATATCCCAGGACGGGCGCAACATTCACCCAGTCTACATC
The DNA here is from genome assembly GCA_964351595.1 of uncultured Roseivirgaceae bacterium. Taxonomy (GTDB): domain Bacteria; phylum Bacteroidota; class Bacteroidia; order Cytophagales; family Cyclobacteriaceae; genus UBA6059. Next base: position 9,881 of record CAYGOT010000110.1, read on the forward strand.
TCCAAAACCAAATCCAATACTTCCACCGGTGAAAATTCTTTGCTTCCAGTCAGACTCCTGCGTAATTGTCTCTTCGCTGTACTGAGCTATACCCAATTGTGCACCCATTGAGAGTGCAATTAACAATACCAACTTCTTCATTTGATGCTTCTTATTCTTCTACTACGACGTAGATATCCTCTGTCTCTTTCTTCATGAAGTACTTTTCTCTGGCAAACTTCTCAAGTAAGTCGTCATTGTTGAGCAACGCTTCACGTTCGTTCTTCACTTCTACGATTTTCTGCTCATAGTAGTTCTTTTCTTTCTCCATCTCTTTGAGCTTTTTACGAAGGACAAACTGCGAATAGAAATCATTCGAGTCAATGAAGAGCATCCAAATAAAAAAGAACATTCCTACGAGGAAGTAGAAATTGGTAAGGATTTTGGGCATTTTCCGAAACATAGCAGCCTATTTGATACCTAAAAGTAATACAAAGGCCGTCAATTAAAAAAGCCCGGGCTTAACCCAAGGCTTAGAACGTCATCGAAAAGCTAGACTGGCGAGGTTCTAAACACTTAAGAGGCTCGCCAGTCTACTGATCTATTTATGTGGGTAAATAGCCGTCTCACCTAACTCCTCCTCAATTCGGAGCAGCTGATTGTACTTGGCCATACGATCGGATCTCGACATAGACCCGGTCTTGATTTGACCAGCATTCGTCGCTACCGCAATATCTGCAATGGTGTTGTCCTCTGTCTCACCAGATCTGTGTGATACTACAGCAGTCCATCCGGCTTTGTGTGCCATCTCAATAGCCGCCATCGTCTCCGTTAGTGTACCAATCTGGTTCACCTTGATAAGAATGGAATTAGCCGCCTTCTCATCTATACCTCGCTTGAGGAATTTCACGTTAGTGACGAGCAGGTCATCCCCTACCAACTGGCATTTATCACCAATCTTAGCCGTAAGCATTTGCCATCCTTCCCAGTCGTTCTCATCACAACCGTCCTCTATACTATCGATGGGATATTTCTCGATCAATGAAGCGAGGTAATCAACCTGCTCTTCACGAGATCGGACAACTCCACCATCACCCTCAAACTTCTTGTAATCGTACTTACCATCAACATAGAACTCTGACGAGGCACAGTCCATTGCGATAGTGATATCATCGCCTGCCTTGTAGCCTGCCTGTGCAATGGCCTTAAGGACACTGTCCAGCGCTTCCTCAGTACCACCGGAGAAGTTAGGAGCAAACCCTCCCTCATCACCTACTGCAGTACTTAATCCTTTATCATGAAGTATTTTCTTGAGGTTGTGGAATACTTCAGCGCCCATTCTTAGTGCTTCTGAGAAAGTCGGAGCACCAACAGGCCTGATCATGAACTCCTGGAATGCGATAGGCGCGTCAGAGTGAGAGCCACCATTGATGATGTTCATCATAGGTACCGGAAGTACGTGTGCATTGACACCACCGAGATATCTGAATAGCGGTAATCCCAATTCTTCAGCGGCGGCTTTGGCCACTGCAAGCGATACACCTAGTATAGCGTTGGCTCCCAGCTTTGACTTGGTCTCCGTACCGTCCAGGTCTATCATCAGTTGGTCAATGAGTCGCTGGTCAAAAACAGGCAAACCAATGAGTTCGTTCGCAATAGCTTCGTTGACATTTGCAACGGCCTTAGTCACCCCTTTACCTAAGTAACGTGACTTATCTCCATCTCTTAGTTCAACAGCCTCATTCACTCCAGTGGAAGCACCAGAAGGTACGGCTGCTCTACCCAAGACTCCATTTTCTGTAACTACATCAACCTCCACGGTAGGATTGCCTCTTGAGTCAAGGATCTGACGGGCAAAAATGCTTTCTATCAAGCTCATAATTTCAATTGGTTTGTTTTATTAAATTGACAAAATCATCAAATAAATACCTCGAATCATGAGGCCCTGGTGATGACTCAGGATGGTACTGCACTGAGAAGGCAGGCTTGTTGTTGAGCCTGATACCCGCTACAGTCTGATCATTTAAGTTGATATGGGTTAATGTTACGTTTGTATTCTTATCAATATCGTCGGCTCTTACGGCAAAGCCATGGTTTTGAGAGGTGATCTCGCATTTGCCAGATACCAGGTTTTTAACTGGATGGTTGAGGCCTCTGTGACCATGGTGCATTTTGTAAGTGCTAATACCGCAAGCCTCCGCTAGTACCTGATGACCAAGGCATATGCCAAATAATGGTTTTTCCTTCTCGAGTATCTGTCCTACGGTCGTGGTTGCATACTCCATCACTGAAGGATCTCCGGGACCATTGGAGATGAAGTACCCATCAGGAGACCACTCTTCCATCTCCTCGAAACTCGTCTCTGCCGGGAAGACTTTACAATGCAGATCCCTTGCCACGAGGTTTTTAAGAATTGACTTCTTACAGCCCAAATCCAAAACAGCCACCTTGTGACTAGCACCTGGCTCCCCTAGCAGATAGGGTTCCCTGGTGGTCACCTTTGATGACAACTCCAGTTTTTCCATACTGGGTACCTCAGAAAGGAGCTTTTTTAACTCGTCTAAACTCTTCCCATCGCTCGAAATAATGGCATTCATAGCCCCCTTACTCCTAATATGGCGAACTATTGCTCGGGTATCGAGATCCGATATCCCAACAGTTTTATGCTTTTTGAGATAATCATCCAGGCTCTGTTCACCCGTTTTCCTACTAAAGATCTCAGAGAATGAATTGATCACCAAGCCATTGATCTTAGGAGTATCGGACTCCTGCTCGTCATCCGTCGTGCCATAGTTGCCAATATGAGACGTGGTGTTCACCACAATCTGACCAAAATACGATGGGTCGGTATAGATTTCCTGATATCCGGTCATTCCCGTATTAAAGCAAATTTCACCTGTGGATGTGCCCTTATGGCCAATTGCTGCGCCATTAAAACTAGTACCATCTTCTAATAGCAATACTGCTGACTCACGGGTTTCAAACTTCATTAGGAGGGTGTTTTTTAGTTGGTCAAAAATATAAATTCTGGTTCAAATCCTTATGACAAACGAGCGATAACAAAAAAGGGATTAAGCCAATTTGGCCTAATCCCTTTGTATATCCGTGCTAGCTATTACTAGGAATCTTTCTTCTCATCAGATTCCTCATCTGTAGCCTCATCATTCTTACTTTCAGGAGTTTCATCTGCTTCGGTCTCCGCAACTACATCTTCAGTAGTTTCTTCGACAGCTTCCTCCTCTACCACGACTGCTTCTTCTACCACTGCCGTCTCTGTCTTCGCAGCATTCTCGCTCTTACTTCCACCACCTCTTCGGCTTCTTCGAGTTTTGGTCTTAGTTGGTGCAGCTTCTTTCAACAACAGCTCATTGTAGTCTACAAGCTCCATAATGCACATATCTGCATTGTCACCAAGTCTTGTATTGGTCTTGATGATCCTAGTATATCCACCAGGTCTTGCTGCCACTCTACCGGCAATGTCACCGAATAGCTCCTTAACAGAGTCTTTATTTTGAAGATATGAGAATACAACTCTTCTCGACTGAGTAGTATCATCCTTAGCCTTTGTAATCAATGGCTCTACATATTTTCTAAGCGCCTTAGCTTTAGCTACTGTAGTAGAGATCCTTTTATGAAGGATCAAAGATGACGCCATATTGGAGAGCATCGCCTTTCTATGTGGCGCTGTTCTTCCTAAAT
>CAYGOT010000111.1:0-13434 GCA_964351595.1 uncultured Roseivirgaceae bacterium
GAACCGGAGAGGGTAACCCAAGAAATAGCCAGAACATGGGCGGTGGTGTCTATCGTACGCTTGATGGTGGCAAGAGCTGGGAGCTCATGGGATTGGAAAATACCAAAGTGATCCACAAAATCTGGGTACACCCGGAAGATCCCAATACCGTAATCGTGGGAGCAATGGGGCAGGCATGGGCTGACTCACCGGATCGTGGTGTCTACAAAACTACCGATGGTGGTAAGAACTGGCGCAAGGTACTGTCCGTCAACAACCGCACGGGTGTTGGCTCCATGGCAGTTGACCCTAACAACCCCAATAAAATATTTGTCGGCATGTGGGAGTTCCGCAGATGGCCTTGGTTTTTTAAGTCCGGCGGAGAAGGCTCTGGCATGTACGTCTCTCATGACGGAGGCGAGACCTGGAAGGAAAGAACGGATAAAGACGGCTTACCAGAAGGTGAGTTAGGAAGAATCGGTATTGCGATAGCGCCCTCTAACTCCGATGTGGTATATGCACTGGTAGAGTCTAAGAAAAACGCGATCTACAAGTCTACCGATGGCGGTGTGAAATGGGTGAAAGTTCAGGACAAGGTGGTAGGTGATCGGCCCTTCTACTATGGCGAGATGTACGTAGATCCTGACAATGAAAATCGTGTTTATAACGTCTTCTCTCAGATCGACTTGAGTATTGATGGAGGTAAGACTTTTGAAAGATTACTAGGTTGGGAGCCTACACGAGTGCACGGTGACTACCACGCATGGTGGATCAATCCTAAGGATGGCAATCATCTCATCATCGGTAATGATGGTGGTATTGCGATCTCAAGAGATCGTACGGATAGCTGGAGATTTGTGGAGAATTTACCGGTAGGTCAGTTTTATCATATCAATGCTGACAATGACATCCCCTACAATGTAATGGGTGGTATGCAAGACAATGGTAGCTGGAGAGGACCTAGCCATTCGCTGCACACCGGTGGTATCCGCAATGGCTACTGGGATGAGATTGCTTTTGGTGATGGCTTTGACGCCATGCCAGATCCTGATGATCTCCGCTACGGCTATGGCATGTGGCAAGGTGGGAATCTTCTGAGACTGGATTTTGAGACTGGCCACAGCCAATTCATCAAGCCTACCCACCCAGACAATATATTCTTGCGCTACAACTGGAATGCCGGTATCGCGTAGGATCCGTTCGACAATGGCACTATTTATTACGGTAGTCAATATGTGCATAAGTCTACCGACAAAGGTCAAAACTGGACAATCATCTCCCCTGACCTGACGACAGACGACCCTGCAAAACAAAATCAAATGGAAAGTGGTGGACTGACCTATGACGCCACGGGCGCTGAAAACCACACGACCATACTGGCGATCGAGCCTTCACCTGTACAGAAAGACCTGCTATGGGTAGGCACAGATGATGGCAATGTCCAGATAACACAAGATGGTGGTGCCACATGGACCAATGTGACTGCCAACATCAAAGGCATCCCGGCCGGATCGTGGGTGCAGCAGGTGAAAGCTTCCAACAAGAATGCCGGTGAAGCCTATGTAGTTGCCAACGACTACCGTCGTGGCAACTGGAGCCCTTACCTCTACAAGACCACTAACTTTGGTAAGAGCTGGACAAGGATCATCGAGGATACTGATGTGGATGGGTACATGCTGTCATTTGTACAAGATCCTGTTGAACCCAAGCTGATGTTTGCGGGCACGGAGTTTGGGCTTTACGTATCGTTCGATGGTGGTGAGGTGTGGAATAAGTGGACTGAAGGTTATCCAACAGTTTCGACCTATGATATGGTCATCCAACCACGTGAGTCTGACCTGGTCATCGGTACCTTCGGACGTGCCATCTGGATATTGGATGATATCCGACCACTGAGAGAGCTTGCGAGCAAGGGTGCATCAGTGTTGAATGAGCAGCTCTATGCCTACCCTACGCAGGACGCCTACCTATTCGAAACGAAAGAGGCAAAGGGTACCCGCTTCATGGCAGATGCCATTTATAAAGGTACAGACAAGCCGTTCGGTGCGGCGATCAACTTCTCTGTAAAGGCTACTTCAAAACAAGACACTACACTAAAGTCAGATACGGTGCGTGCCCAAATCATGGATGCGTCAGGCACGGTGGTTCGCAACCTATTCACGGTAGTAAAAGATCCGGGACTGAATAGAATGCAGTGGACACTCAACAAAACCGGTGTGAGATTCCCAGGTAGCCCTAAACCCAAGGACGGTGCTGCCGAGCCAGGTGGCAGACGAGTACTGCCTGGAACTTATACGGTCAAGCTAAGCTACAACGGTGCTGAAGCGACTACTGCGGTAAAGGTAAATGCCGATCCCAGGCTAGACGTACCCGTAAGTCAAATGAGCGTGATGACCGGCAAGTATGATGAGGTGTATGCTGCGGTGGAGAAAGCTACCGCAGCTGTGGATCGTATTCAAGAGGCCCGCGAGACGATAAAGAAAGTGAACGGCATGCTTGAGGATAGTGATGCCGAGGGTAAAGCTGATGTGAAAAAGCAGGGCGAAGAAGCAGAAAAAGCATTGAAAGCCCTCAAGGAAGCCATCAGTGGTAAGGAAGATGTTCAAGGCATTTATGTCGAGCCTTTGCTGCCCAGCTCACGTCTTTTCAGGGCGCTGAGTCATCTGGGTATTTACAATCAACCCAACAGTAATCAGGACAGAACCATCCAGCAAGCCAAGGAGGCAGTATCGCTACAGGTCGATGCTGTGAACGAATATTTTGCTGGTGATTGGGCCAGTTATCAAGAGGCTGTAGACGGACTGAGCCTCCAGTTATTTAAGAGCTACGAGCCAATCAAGTAGCTAAAGCAATAAGCCTAAAAGCCCGATTCTCTCAGAATTGGGCTTTTTTATGCTCGCCCCTCCCCGAATACTTCTATTTTTTCACTAGTTTGTACTCATGAAAGCACTGGCTTGGGGTAGTATCATCACCAGTTTTTTAATCTTCGCTTTTGTTGCCTTTGGGTATTTCTCTGAAGGAATAGATCATGTATCCACTGAGGAAGTAGATGCTCCCACAGAAGTATGTTGGAAGTTTTTTCAAAAAGTCCACCGTATGGACGAATGGATTTCCGGCTTCAAGAAAATCGAAATAATAGAAGGGTTCCCCAATAGACCCGGGAGTACTTTCAGGGTGATTTTGGAGCGTGATGGTGAACCCCTGGAGCTGATACAGACTGTCAGAAAATTTGAAGTTGGGGAAATAATATCGTTCGATATGGAAAATGACATGATCTTTGGCCATACCGAGATCACCTTTACGGACAATCCCGAGCATACCCTTATCTCCTATCGCCAAATACTTAAAGGTAAAAATGCGGTGTACAATGCCGTATTGAAAATGAACGAGGGTGGCTTCATTGATGAGCAAAATCAGAATCTACATCAACTAAGGAAACTGATCGAGGCTACTCAGTAAAGTGGGCTAATATGAACTGGGCGGGCTTTTGTATCGTACTCTTCTTTCTGCTGTCATCCTTGCCAATACCAACTCAAGGCCAGCAAACAGCTTCTTTTACGATGATCCTCAATAGCTCGAGTCAGCTAGAGGTGCGCGGCAATGCAAATGTCACTGATTTCTCCTGCTCATTTGAGACACACCATGCTAGTGACACCTTCGATATATACGTCGAGCTTATCGACGATATCATTTACTGCTCTCAGGCATTCATTAATTTTAAGGTTGATTATTTTGACTGTGGCAATCCTGCCATGAACAAGGACTTTCGAAAGACCCTACTACACGATCAGCATCCTTACATCTCTTTATCTATCGACAAAATCTACTTCGATGGTTCGGGGAGTGGTGACAATTATGTAGAGGCAGAAGCTGAGCTATCTATAAAACTTGCGGGCCGAACAAATACCTATCGGATTCCTTTTGACAACATCACTTTTAGTGACCAGTTGATCTCATTTGCAGGTAGGCAGGATGTCACTTTCACAAGCTTTGATCTGATACCCCCTAAGGCATTGTTTGGACTTGTAAAAGTGGAGGACGAGTTGGACATTTTCTTTGACTTTGATATTTCACTCATAAAAAAAGGGCCAGTTGGCCCTTTTTAGAGAATATTGCTGGGTTATTAGAAACTGATTACTGCTTCGATAACTACACCATCAAACTGAGCGCCTTCGAACTTACTGCCTTCCCAACCTTCACCATCGTAAGTATGTGTGACGTACTCAAACTTGGTGACGATATTGTCTGTTAAGAACCAGCCACCGCCGATATTGGTACGGTTAATTTTCTCAGTGCTTGCATTTTCAGTTGCCTCGCCAGATACAGCATTGTATCTACCGCCGAAGTACAACTGCTCTCTGCTACCAAACCTGTAGAGCAATTCAATGCCCGTCTGTGTGTAACCACCACCTGCATCACTATCGCCATTGTTGGCAAACTCAAGTACACCAAATGCCTCAAGACCTTTGAACTTGATGAATGGGTTAAATTGGAAAGCAGTCTGATAGCCATAGCCAGTGTTGAAGCGAGGCAAGAAATCACTTACTCTGGCATCATTCTCACCTTCTAATACACCATAGTATCGCGCTCCGGCCCTATCACCATTGTAGAGATAGTCTCTTGTGCTCTTTGAGGAGCTGGAATACATAGATCCTGTCAATCTAAACCTGAAGTCATCGTTGATTTGCTTGTCATACCCTAGCTTCATGAAGAAGGCTATACCATCATCACCTTTCGTTGGACTTTGGTTTAAGCGTCCGTTGGATACACCTACTACACCGAGGAGTCCATTGTTTTGCAAAGTCAATTCCGCAAATGGTTCGGTAGTAAAAGCATCCATGATATAGTTGCCAACGAAAGGATTGTACAGTGCTCTCGAGTTATCAGAGCGTCTAAAGTGCGTATCGCCATAGTTAATCTCATCCATACCAAATCGAATGGTGGCGATATCCATGAATCCACTAAGGAACCCTTCTCCCAAGAAGTCAAGTCGATCAAGTTGTAAGTAACCACCCTTTACCCAGCCTTCATTGTGGTGTCTGGATGAGCTGTACGTACGCATGTGCAGTCTTGCACCATCTGCGAGCTGTACATCTATATTCAAGTTAGCGGTAGGTAGATTAAAGTTAGAAGCAAGGTCTACAAGTGTATCGCCCACCAAATTATTTTCTTGTGTCAATCCCTGAAACTGGATAGCAAAGTCACCTCCTACCCGTACACCGAGACCATTGAATGCTACAGTGTCATCTTTAGAAGTTTCGAATACATTGATCCCTCGTGCATCATTATACCTATAATATTGCATAGGCGTCATCTGTGCCATCAGTACACCAGCTACCATCATCAGCATGATAGTCAGCGCGCTGGAAATTGGGTTGAGTAAATTTTTCATGGTAGTTGTTTTTAAAGTTTAGTTCTTATTAAAAATCACGTCATATTCTATTGTCACCTCGTCCCCTGTTTTTATCGTACCCATCAGGGCAGTTGGGGGGTCGATATTGAATTCAGTCATGTTGAAGGTGATGGCGCCATTGAAGCTGATCGATTCCCCTTCGATCACATATTGGCTGATCAGTTCTTTGGAATTGGTCGTACCTGCAATGCTCAACTTCCCGGTAGTACGCACATCCTTATCAGTCACATTCCCTACTGATTCGAGCACGTAAGTAATGCTTGGAAATTCTTTTTCGTTAAGAGCATTGTAGGTGTTTTTGTCCATACCGGATTTACCGCTCTTGATGCTCTTAACAGTAATCGTTATCGATAGATCAGCAAGGTCTTTGAGTTGGTTTTCCTCAGTCGTCAGGCTTACCGTCCCAGCCACCTCCTCAACATCAGACTCCCAGTCATGAAGTGTCGAAGTACCAAATATGCTCATGTCACTAGAAGCATTGTCTAGTTTATAGTTGGTCTGAGCACTGAGGTTGCCTACGACAAATAGTATCAATAATAATCCTGTTAACTTTTTCATAGTCAGCTATTTAAATGAGTATCATTTTTCTCTGTAGATACATATGCTAGTTAGCTAAGGATCGAAAAGGATAGGTTGACGATCATCAGTTTTGGCCATTCTTTTTGACGATAGTCATACTATCAAAACATGTCGAAAGTCACATATGAATACATGATCAATTGATCATAAACCAAAGAAACCAGCATTGCAGAAGGTAAGAGCACATTGGGTTGAGGGTATTCGATTCAGCCCTCTGGAGGTTGTGGATACTAAAATCAACTGAGTCGGGTAGACAGTCGAGATTGGGCGATTGATTGTTCGCACAGCTGCTCTTCAAAAGTTCAATTGAATATGACAGCCCGGGAGTTGATCAGTACTGGAAAATCAAGTATTTGTCAGGCGAGATTCGGGAACAGCTTTTTCCTCTTTCTGTTTCTAAGACTTCCAAACAATGGCATGAGAATCGGATAAATCAAATAGATATTACCAGCCAGGATGAAATTTAATGTAGCACTCCCTATGCCAGTAATCGAGATAAGCGAGCTCAGCAGTGGGGGCACCATGAGACAAAGGTTAGCATAAATACTTGTCTTCGTTTCAAAGATCTCTATGTCATTAAGCGCTAGTTGATCCCTCTTTTTCAAGGCATACAGATACATAAAGGCCAGCGTACTAAAAATCACTGCCACACCTAAACCATAAAATACCATAAGCAAACTAGTATCCTCCGGCTTGATCACTTCTGTAAAGAGAATTTGAAACATCTCCTGATCTTGGGTAATAATTGCATAAAAGAGCTTTGTCAGCACACCCATCAGGAATTTGAGTGGGTAGACATAGATGAGGACTAGAAACAGCAGGATTGTATTAAGCAGGGTGATATATCCATCTCTGAACCCGTAGCGAATTGAGAAGATGTAGTGATCAAACCAGATGCTGATCAAAATGGCTATCGACAAACCAAAAGGGACAATATTGCTGAATGAATCCTCCAACTCTTCGAAGGTCTCAGGAACTGAGCTTGACAGTACTAGCAAGGTTACAGCAAAAGCAAATACTGCATCAGTAAATGCCTCTATGCGTGTTTGCTCTTCACCACGGTAGTTGAAGTGTGGGTTGAGCCCTATCCTATTCTTTTTTAAAGTATCTCTCACCATGGGTTTAGGTAAAAGGAAGATACGCCTTTGGCCTAAAAAAAGAAAACCCCGGGAAATCCCAGGGCTTTCAAACCACCAACCAAAAACTGAAAACACTTAACTAATATTTAACCCCTCTACCAACTTCACGTTTACAAGTTCCATACCAAATATAACTATTTATAGAATAAATTTACTTAATAGAAGCATTCGATATCATATAAACTATCAACTTCTGCTAAAATTGTTCTATGAAGGTTTTTTTTGTGCTCTTACCTCCTTGGACTGGTGATGGCGATCACATTTCCTTAAAACAATCATTATAGAAGCATAATTCAAGCTGTTTATCTGACGAGCCTGGAAGATCACTTTTGGATCAACAGAAAGATAAACATGCATTATGGTGGGTGTATTTACGTACTTTTAAATTTACCTTAGAGGTACCAACAAAGCTTTTGCAGATGGATGTGCTTAATAGAACCATTGCCTATACCCTAACCCTATTTGTCTTTTTTTTATTGGCATGTTCACCAGAACCGGTCCCTGAGGAGGATGATATAAGAGAAAGGAATGCAGAAGAGGCGATCAAAGGACTGAGACCGAGAGATTTTGAAATCATTGTAATTGACGAGTGCGAGTATCTCTTCTACACTGAAACTTTCGGTGGAGGTACGACTGGATACGGATTTATGGCTCACAAGGGTAATTGTATGAATCCAGTTCACGTCTACAATAAAGCAGCGACTGATTCAGTCGCTGCGAATCAGTGATATTAAACTATAATTGCTTCCATTTACTTACCGTCAAAGGTTAGTCGATGATTTTCGGTCTAGACTAATTGCGGATCAATAAAACTAAGACTGCCTTTTGAGTGTAATTTGAGGAGTACTGGCGTCAACTACGACCCAACACCTTTCATGTCTGTGTAGTATTTCTTTTTAAGCCAAAAGGCCACCCTTACCAGTAAGATCAATGCGGGTACTTCTACGAGGGGTCCAACAACGCCAGCAAAGGCTTGTCCGGAATTGAGACCAAAAACAGCAATGGCCACAGCGATCGCCAGTTCAAAATTGTTTCCGGCTGCTGTAAAGGCAATTGAGGCATTTTTGTCATATTCCGCACCCATCGCCTTGCTAAAGAAAAAGCCAATCAGAAACATTAATCCAAAATAGATTAACAGCGGAATCGCTATGCGCACAACATCCATAGGGATTTGAACGATCAACTCGCCTTTGAGTGAAAACATCACCAAAATGGTAAACAAAAGAGCGACTAACGTGAGCGGTGAAACCCTGGGAATGAATTCGGTTTTGTACCAATCTTCGCCCTTAATTTTCACCAAGAACACCCTGCTCAATAATCCTAACAAAAACGGTATGCCTAAATAGATGGCCACACTTTCAGCAATAGTAGCAATGGAGATATCTACGATAGCTCCCTGGAATCCAAACAACGGAGGAAGCACGGTAATAAACAGCCACGCATAAAAGCTGTAGCCAAATACCTGAAAAATGCTATTGAGGGCGACCAGGCCCGCACCATATTCACTACTGCCTTCTGCCAAATCATTCCAAACCAATACCATCGCGATGCATCTTGCCAATCCAATTAAGATCAGACCCACCATATACTCGGGATAGTCCTGGAGAAAGGTGATCGCCAACACAAACATGAGCACGGGCCCAATAATCCAATTCAGGATCAATGAAATGGATAGGATTTTGACATTTCTGAATACCTGTGGCAATAGTTTGTAATCCACCTTAGCCAGCGGCGGGTACATCATCACAATCAACCCAATAGCAATTGGGATGTTGGTTGATCCGCTGCTGAACGAGTTGATAAATGTGGACGTAGATGGAAACAGATAACCAATCCCCACACCAATGGCTATTGCCAGGAATATCCACAGAGTGAGGTACTGATCCAGGAAAGATAGTTTTTTAGGAGTCATCTATTCACTGTAATGTTGGAGAACACGTAACACATTTCAGAAGCTATCTGCATAGATCGCTCATCATATTTCTCGGCTTCCTCTGGAGTATTGTCAAAGGCCTTTGGATCTTCATATCGTACTGCGATTCTTTTCTCCGTACCAGGAATAAAAGGACAATTTTCATCTGCATGCGAGCAAGTCATTACAGCAGCAAATTGATCTGCTTTGTTGATAGGGTCATCAAAGAGCTTTGAAAAAGCATTTATCGGTTCATCAGTATCGTCAGAATTGAAAACGAAGTAGACCGGATTGATTTCTCCTTTGGATGAAACCCTAAACCCGCTCCTTTTGACGGACTCAACGGCACGTTCATTGAACGCAGTTACTTCCACACCACCAGAGTAGCACTTGGCAGGAACACCAAAGTAATCTGCAGCAGTTTGGGCCCATATCTGGGAGAATTGACTTCTACGTGAATTATGAGTACAAATGAAATTTAGATGGACATCTTTCCCCTCATCGACCTTAGATTGAACGTAATCGATTAATGCGCTTAGCACTTTTTTTCTCTCGTCTGAGATTTCCAGTTCCCTTGCTTTCTCTATGGTTGTAGCAAGTTTAGGAAGCAATTTGATTGTTTGTATTTGCATGATTTTAAAAGCTGATGGTTTAGCAGCATCCTGAACCGGGCACACAACTTTCCTGGCTTTGAATCTCTGATAGCTTGACCTTTGGTTTTTCTGATTTAACACCCATTTTTTCGGCATATACCGTGATACTGAAAATCCCCGTCGCTCCTTTGTTAAAATCAGCTATCTGCTGATCAGAGAGGTATTTGGAGAGGATATCATCCGGAATAGTAATGGGCTTCTCCTTTTGGAGAGAAATATGTTGAAAACCGGCATCTTGGATGTACTGAAGGTAATCATCCTTTTGTATAGCACCTGCTACACATCCGGCATACATTTCAGCATCTTCACGCAAGGCATCAGGTAAGTCTCCCACCAATACAATATCCGAAATGCTAAAATGACCTCCAGGTTTCAGTACTCTGAAAATCTCACCAATCACCTTTTTCTTATCAGGAACAAGGTTCAACACACAATTGGAGACGACCACATCTGCAACATTTTCGTTGACTGGCATATCATCTATGTCGCCTTCACGGAACTCCACATTGTTGTATCCCATCTTCTCCGCATTGGCGCGGGCTTTTTGAATCATCACCGAAGTGAAATCTATCCCTATGACCTTCCCTTCGGCTCCTGTTTCATGCCTGGCTACAAAACAGTCGTTACCAGCTCCGGATCCTAAGTCAATTACAGTATCTCCCTTTTTGATCCTTGCAAACTGAATCGGAAGACCACAGCCTAACCCTAAGTCTGCCTCTGCCACATACCCATCAGTTCCCGTGTAATCATCCATCATGATGTTATACACTTTGTTTGAAGGAGTGGTCGCACCGCAGCACGAAGCAGCGTTTTCAGCTTTACCCTGCTCAGCTATTTGTGCGTATCTCTCTTTCACAACATTCTTTAATTCTTGTTCTGCGCTCATGACTTGAATTGCTATTACTTTATTACAATATTACGATTAATCGATTCAAATTTTTTTTAGTCACAACATTGGTCAGAAGGATCTTCAAATTGACTGAAGATCTCATCAAACCTTTGTTTGACTACATTCCATACTTCCCGATTGATACAATAATTTACGCTTGTCCCTTCGACAGTTCCTTGTATAATCCCAATGTTCTTGAGTTCTTTCAAGTGTTGAGAGACAGTAGCCTGGGCAAGTCCAAGTTCCTCTACCAAATGACCATTGACACATGCTTTTGCTTTTAACAAGTGCATGATTATAGCCACCCTGGCAGGGTGTGAGAATGCCTTTCCAAAAATGGCAATCTCATTATGTTCGTCGGTATAGTTCTGTATCTTGGTTACCCCCATTATTATATCGCAATATTACGATGAAATAGATTATTAACAAAGGAAAATAATATGATTCATGACAAATCACCTCGTCCTATTTTCCTTTCGCATCGAACGAGCCTGTTCGTTGCTCTAGCCTGATCCGGCCTTCACGTATTTTATAAGAAATACAAAGACCATTGGCCCATGCCAATGCAAAACACTTCAACGAGTAATAGTCTCACAAACATCTTTACAACAAAAAAGCCGATGACTTCATCGGCTTTGATTCTGTGTATTAGGACTATTATCAGTGATGATACATCTCCTTATAATACTCGTCCGCCATTCGCTTTGATGTGAAGAACGGCGATACATCCTTGAAGCTCGCCTTTACGATCTTCATCCAGTTTGCCGGCTTATCATAGTACATCGGCAGTATCTTATTTTCAAAGATGTCATATAGATGGTTGAAGTCATGATCATCCTGTACCTCCACTTCTTTGGTGAGATCCGCAGGTGGTACTAGGAAGCAGTTCTTGCCATCCTTACCAAACTCGGGCATCCAGCCATCGAACGTCGATACATTGACCGATCCATTCATACAGGCCGTCATGCCACTTGTGCCGCTCGCCTCTCTTGGTATCCTTGGATTATTCAACCAGACATCCGAGCCCTCCTTAAGCATGCGGCTCAATCTGATCTCATACCCCGTCAATACTGCCATGTTATGAAATCCTTTCGAGACATTCACGAGGTGGTTGAATGTAGCTATGCTCGGCTCATCCAGCGGGTAAGGCTTACCTGCCCAAATGATCTGAACCGGGTACTTCTCTCCGTTAATCAGCTTGGTAAAACGCTCAAAATTCTTTAGCAATAGATCCGCGCGCTTATAACCGGCAAATCTCCTGGCCCATACTATAGTCAGAATATCCGGATCCATGATTGTGCCCGTCTGGTCAGCTACTATTCGGAAGAGCTCCTTTTTCAATTCTTTCTTACGCTTCATGATAGCGGCATCCTTACCAGAATTAAATGCCTTCTCTAATGGCTTGTCTGTCCAGAAGCCGTGATTCTGCGCGTTGGTGATCGGGATGATCTTACTGATGCCAGAATAATCCTTCCACATGTCATTGGCCACATCAGCGTGGATCTTCGACACACCATTAGATATCTTGGACATTCGCAAAGCGGTCACAGTATAGCTGAGTGTATTGTGCCCCACCGTCCACTTCGACAGCTCTTCATCAGAGAAGTACTCGCAGAAGAAGCCCATTTTGTTTAGGAAACTGGCTTCATGCTCCTCATTACCCGCCTTCTCAGGGGTATGTGTAGTGAACACCAAATGCTCTTTGACCTTCTCAAGGTCCTTATCGTACTTCTGGTACAAGCTGAATGCGGCAGGCAAACCATGTCCTTCATTGAGGTGATAGATATCAGCACCACCTAGTGCTTCAACTATTTTAGCACCTCCGATACCGAGCACCATGCTCTGGGCCATTCTGGTAAGTGCGTTACCATCATAGAGCTTGTGCGTAATCGTGCGCGACAGGAAGTCATTTTCAGGTATGTCCGTGCTTAAAAGGTAGATAGGAGCAGTATGAAATACTTCAGGCTTCAATACGTAAGCCTTCACATACACTGTCTGATTGTCAAGAATCGATAATGGCACAATGATGCCAGTGTCTTCAAGATAATTGTAGATTTTCTCGATCCACTGCACTTTGAGGGTCTGATCATCATTGCGGGCCTGGTCATAATAGCCGTATTTCCAAAGCATGCCCACTCCGATGAGGTTCTGCTTTAGGTCATAGGCACTCTTCATGTGAGAGCCTGCAAGGAAGCCCAGGCCTCCGGAGTATATCTTCAATGCCTGATCAACACCGAACTCCATGCTGAAATAGGCAACTTTCTTTTTGTATTCAGGATTGCACCGGTAGGGATGGTGCCATTTGCTGTACTTACTCGTCATTTGTCTCTAAGATTTTTAAAATCAGGTGCGAATTACTAAGAAATCGGCATAGATGGAAGGTTATCACCCTAAAAATCCAAGCCTTTGATAATGAAACCGTTTGCAAAAAAAATCGACTAAGATTGGGTCATCAAACTATTAGTTCGTGTCTGCGCGAGCAGCTACGAAGGCACAATAAAAAGGGGTGGGTTTCTATCCAACCCACCCCTATTATTTCCTATCGGAATGATGAAATGCTACTCCATCGCTCCTTCGTAAATGGCGTTGAATACGAGCTGATAAGTAGCCCTCGGCTGGCCTCTAAACTGAGGTCTGAAACCAAATAGCACCACGTTACCGTCTCCATGCTTTGCGTTGATCATTGCGGCTTTTCCGCCAATGGTTTTCTTTTCGCCAAGTGCCCATCCGCTCATAAGCAGATCATCTTTTGCATATGAAGCTACGATCTCTACACTCTGACCTGGAGGAGGTGGTAGGGTGTTCAAAGTGCCACCCTCCATATTCATATTACGCTGAACGACCTCATACGCAAGGCTTCTGGACAACGA
>CAYGOT010000112.1:0-13219 GCA_964351595.1 uncultured Roseivirgaceae bacterium
GATTGTCAAAAGCATGTTGCAGCATTCGCGAACGGGTTCTGGCGAGAAGGAACTCTGCGATATCAATGCGCTCTGTGATGAATACTTACGTCTCTCCTACCACGGTTATCGTGCGAAAGACAAGTCCTTCAATGCTGACTTCAAAACAGAGTTCGACTCTGCCCTACCGAAACTTAATGTCGTTCCACAAGACATTGGGCGAGTATTACTCAATCTAATCAACAACGCTTTCCAAGCTGTAAAAGATGTAGAAAAGCCTGAAGTCATAGTGTCAACTCAATTATCAAATGGCCAAATTCAGATTAGTGTTTCCGACAATGGCCCAGGCATCCCCGATGACATCAAAGACAAGATCTTCCAGCCTTTCTTCACTACCAAACCTACCGGAGAAGGAACAGGCCTTGGGCTCAGTATGAGCTATGATATCGTGACCAAGGGACATGGTGGACAAATGAAAGTAGAGACAGAATTGGGTAAAGGAAGTAAGTTTATTATCATGCTTCCGGCATTAATTTTGGAACAATGATTGGCGAGTTTATAACTACATTTTTCATTTTTAGGCATCTACGCAAAATGATTCGGGATGCTAAGCAGTTGCCCCATTGGGATCGTCCATTATTGGGTGGCATGATTGCATCCATTGCAATCGTTCTGGCAGGTGCAGGTATTGAAAGCATTAGGCCTGTCGCACTATGGATTCCCTATTTCTTTATGGGATTTATACTCTATGCTATCTATACGCGAGAGGAGTTGACTCAAGCTAAATCCCTGATGGCAGCAGTGATACCATTTATGGCAGTATCACTGGTAAGCAATTTAGTTGAGCGAATTACTGCGGAATTTTATGCCTCCTGGGAAAGCTACTTTGAAGTTGCTGGCGTATTTTCCCTGGTTTGGATGATTGTGATGCTGATCATCACAAATAAGCAGAACAAGGCCTTGGCTATTGAAGGAGAAAAAGCACTTGAAGAGGAAAGACAGAATAAGATTATGGCGCAGTTAAAGGCTGATTTGGAGGTTCAAGTCTTGGAAAGGACTGCCGAAATAACAAAGCAGAAGGAAGAACTTCAGTTGGCCTTAAATGACTTAAAAACAACACAGAACCAATTGATCCACTCAGAAAAGATGGCCTCTCTCGGTGCACTTACTGCAGGCATTGCGCATGAGATTCAAAACCCGCTGAATTTCGTTAATAACTTCTCCGATCTCAACCAAGAACTCCTTTCAGAGCTTCGACAAGCCATAAAGGAGAACGATCAAGAAGAGATTGAAGCCTTGACAAATGACTTAGTTGCCAACGAGAAAAAGGTAACTCAACACGGCAAGCGCGCTGAGCAGATTGTCAAGAGCATGTTGCAGCATTCGCGAACAGGTTCTGGCGAGAAGGAACCAACGGATATCAATGCGCTCTGTGATGAGTACCTACGCCTCTCCTATCATGGCTATCGTGCAAAAGACAAGTCATTTCAATCGGACTTCAGGCTGGACTTATTCTCGGATCTACCCAAAGTCAAAGTGGTTCCACAGGACATTGGCAGAGTCCTACTCAATCTGATCAATAATGCATTTCAAGCTGTACAGGATGTTGAAAAGCCAGAAGTCATCGTGTCAACCCAATTATTAAATGGCCAAATTCAGTTTAGCGTCACGGACAATGGCCCAGGCATCCCCGACGAGATCAAAGACAAGATCTTCCAGCCCTTCTTCACCACCAAACCTACTGGTGAAGGCACTGGGCTAGGTTTAAGCATGAGCTATGATATAGTGACAAAGGGGCATGGGGGAACACTTGAGCTCAAGACTGAATTAGGCAAGGGAACAACATTTATTGTGCAACTACCTTTATCTTAACGTATTTTACGGGATATTTTTATGAGTAACCAACCTTCTCCACATGTCCATAGCCTTTAAACGTTTACTTTTTGGTTTGATAGGGGTCTCATCATGCATTGCGATAGCCTTCAACGCTATAGCACAACCAAGGCAAATAGAGGCGGAATACCTCACTATCTCTGATGGCCTTTCTACTACCTCTGTTAGAGATGTAATTCAGGACAGCTTTGGCTTGATTTGGATCGCCACGATCAACGGCCTACAGAAATATGATGGTTACAGCTTCGAAACGTTCAAGAGTGATGCAAACAACCCGGCAAGCCTGCAGCACAACAGAACCTCAGGGCTGGTAGAAGACAGAGATAATAATATATGGGTGACCACCGGTACTGGTATATCCAGATATGATCGACAAAGAAATCAATTCGTCAATTATGTTTTTGCGGATAGGTTTGAATTACCCGCAGGAGCTGGCCGAGCTTTTGAAATCATCATGGATTCACAGGGAGTATTATGGGCGACCACATTCGACTTGGGTGTTTTGATGTACAATCAGGCTGAAGACAAGTGGGAACAACCACCTTATGATCTTCCTACAACCGAGGACTTGCTATTTGACTTTGCTCTAGGACTCACAACAGATGCTTCAGGCGGTTTGTGGTCGGGTTCAGAGAATTACGGCCTACTACATATGCCAGCTGGGAGTGACAAGTTCCGGCCAATCAATTTCGACGGTAATAACCCATTCAGTATTGCATCTGATGAAAGTAAGAGAATAACATTCTTGTATGCCGACGAAAATGACATGCTATGGATTGCTACAAGAAAGGGCGTTTATAAGTACAACCACAGCAGTCAAGAAATAAAGACCATAAGGGAATATGAAGAGGGTGCCGGTCAGGGGAATAATTTTTACAACTGTATTCGGCAAGATCATGAAGGGAATATTTGGATAGCCAATAATTTCCGAGGTATTCTGAAATTTGAGGGCCTATCAGATGAATACGATGAATTATCCCTTGATGGTAGCGTATGGATGCAAGGTTATGGTTGGGACATTGCTTTGTCCAATTTTATGATTGATCATAGCGGGATATTTTGGTTTGCCAGTCTGACTAACGGTATTGTCAAGTATGACCCTATTACCCAGCCGTTTTCTTATTATGAGGTCAACGAAGAGCCTACCGGCCTAAATGGTAACGGTGTTTTCGGAATACTGGCATCCACGCAAAAGCCCGGTGTTGTATATGTGGGCACACGAGGCGGTGGCTTGAATGTCATTGACCCTCAAAATGACATCATCAAGAAGTACAACTACAAGGCTGTTGATGACGTTTTTGAAGGGTCTGTAAGAAGTATTGCGGAAAACCCGGATGGCAGCCTGTGGCTTGGAACCTGGGGAGATGGACTACTAAGACTGGATAAAGAGCTAAACGAAATCGCCAGATACAAGAGTGTACCTGATGATCCTACGACCATTTCAAACAATCAGGTCAGGGTAATTCGCCATGATAGAGAAGGTATGCTATGGGTAGGCACCAATGACGGTTTGAACAAGATAGACCCATCTACGGACAGGATTAAGCGTATTGCGAGTAGGAGTACCATCGGGTACCCAACCCAGCTGGTAGACGAAATGATGGAACTCGTCAAAAGTGAACAGCGCCTGGGTATCATTGACACAGTATCGGATGCTAAGAGCCTTTCACAGGAAATAGTCGTCGAGGAGGCAGGTACATATTTTGTTATTTCGGTAGGTGAAGGTGATCCCGTGAGCATGGCTGACTATGGCTGGCTGGAGGATGAGAATCAGGAAAGAGTTTGGGAATTTGGAGACTTCATCTCCTCCTACCATGCAGGAGGAAGTGCGAAAAATAGAGTGTCCATAGATGCGATCACGCTGCAACCGGGAAAGTACACGTTGTGGTATCAATCTGATGGTAGTCACTCCTACAATCTGTGGAACGCCCCCGCTCCTACCATCGATTTTTATGGCATTGCGCTGGTAGCACCAGAAGATCCGGCACAAATCGAATTAGTCCGGAATTTGTCCAACCAAGATCTGAACGAGCCCGCCCTGAGTGGAAGCAATATTACTGATATTGAAATCACTGATCAATATGTATGGGTAATCGCTAATGGAAGCGGACTCAATAGAATTGATCTCACTACCAATACGATTAAGTACTACCTTCCTGGTAAGGATAAGAATACGGTAAGCAGTGGTGTGATCCTCGATATATGTATAGATAGTCAGGGAATGCTATGGCTGGCGACCAATGAGGGAATCAACAAGTTCGACCCGCAAACCGAAAACTTCACCCTCTACGCTGAATCAGACGGCCTACCCACCAATCTTACTGAGGTGATTGTCGAAGGTGACAATGGTGAAATGTGGATCGCGACCCAAAATGGCCTATCGCAAATGGTCACCAACAATAGTCTGAATAAAGTGACTTTTATCAATTACAACTCCAGCGATGGGATTGGGGGTGACACCTTCCTCTCCTTAGCAGGAACACGCGCCACTGATGGCAAGTACTACTTTGGCGGTGATCATGGCGTTACTACATTTAGCAGCATCATAGTCAATGACACTCCACCGGATTTGATTATATCTGACATACTGGTATCAAATATGTCCATTAAGAATATGGGAGATGAAAGTCCGCTGACAAAAAGCCTGTTGAATACCGAATCCATCCAGCTATCCTATGATCAGAACAACCTGAGCTTCGAATTTGCAGCCTTACATTATGCCAATCCTGAAAAGAATCAATACGCTCACATATTGAAGGGTTATGAAGATGACTGGACCTACGACAATCGGAATTTCGCGTCATACACCAATCTCGATCCGGGGGAATATGAATTTGTCATTCGAGCATCCAACGCCTATGGTGTATGGAATGAAGAAGGTAAGTCCCTAAAAGTCAAGATACTTCCCCCCTGGTGGCAGACCTGGTGGGCCTACGCGCTGTATGTCATCATCTTGTTATCCTTGATCTACACTATCGTCTCTGTAAGATCCTATTATCTAAGAAAGGAAAATCGGATCCTGGAAGAGCGCGTAGAGCATCGCACGGCTCAATTAAATAAAACCATCGAGGAGTTGAAAACCACCCAGAGTCAATTGATCCAGTCGGAGAAAATGGCGTCTCTGGGAGAACTCACAGCCGGTATCGCGCATGAGATACAAAACCCCCTAAACTTCGTGAATAACTTCTCTGATGTGAGTGGTGAACTCATCGATGAGATGAACGAGGAATTAGATAATAATGATATTGAAGAGGCTAAGTTGATCGCCGCTGATATTAAGAAGAACCTCGAAAAAATAAACCATCATGGCAAGCGCGCTGATGATATCGTGAAGAGTATGTTGCAGCATTCACGCGCGGGATCTGGTTTGAAGGAGCTCACTGATGTGAATCTACTTGCTGATGAATACCTTAGGCTGGCCTATCACGGTCTTAGAGCGAAAGACAAGTCGTTCAACTCAGATTTCAAAATCGAGTTGGATGAGAAATTACCAAAAATTGACATTGTAGCTCAGGATATCGGGCGCGTGGTACTCAACCTCATCAACAATGCCTTTCATGCTGTTTCTGATAAGGCACGTAAATCTAGTGTCGCGCCTGAGCTGGTGACTGCATCCGAACAAAACGGAGCATCATCAAATGGAAATGGCGAGAAGTACTCCCCTCTTGTAAGCGTTTGGACGCGTAAGCGCGGACCCAACCTTGAGATTGGAATCAAGGACAATGGCAATGGCATTCCCCTGGATATTAGGGAAAAGATCTTTCAACCATTCTTTACCACCAAGCCAACAGGTGAAGGTACGGGCCTTGGATTGAGTATGAGCTATGATATTATTACCAAAGGTCATAATGGCACCATTGACTTTGTCAGCATCCCGGGTGAAGGCACTGAGTTCACTATACTACTACCCATAAACCAACCGACCTAATGAAAATACTTGTAGTTGATGACGAAAAAGATGTTCAATTGTTGTTTGAACAACGATTTAGGAAAGAGATCCGAAAAGGTGAAATGACATTTGCATTTGCGTTTTCCGGAGAAGAGGCGATGCAATACCTCAATAGCCATGCCCATGATGGCGTGCTGATCCTGTCAGACATCAACATGCCCGGCATGAGCGGATTGGAGCTGCTGGACAAGATCAAAAAGACCTACGAAAAGCCGCCTCCGGTAGTAATGATGATCACAGCGTATGGGGATGAAGAAAACAAGAATACAGCCTATAACCTGGGTGCGGACGGGTTTCTTACCAAACCCATTGATTTCATCGTTCTAAAAGAAAAACTTAAGGAGATCGCATCATGACCAGGATATTGGTGGTAGATGATGAGCCGGACTTAGAGACACTTATCCGGCAGAAGTTTCGTAAGAGCATTAAGGACAGTCAATACGATTTTGTCTTCGCTGAAAACGGCAGACGGGCTTTGGATGTACTGGCGGAAGACAGTCAGATCGACCTGGTATTGACGGACATCAATATGCCGGAAATGGACGGACTGACACTCCTAGCTCAGCTCAATGAAAAGAACTACTTCCTCAAGAGTGTAATAGTCTCAGCCTACGGAGATATGGATAATATCAGGACGGCCATGAACCTTGGCGCCTTTGATTTTATCACTAAGCCCATTGACTTTCACGACCTGGAAGTCACCATGACCAAGACCATAAAGCACGTTCTCGAGCTTAAAAAGGGTGTGGAAACACTCAGAGAGAATGATACACTCAAGATCTACCTGAAAGAAATCAATGCTCAGAAAAAGCTCAAAGACCGCTTTTTTGCTATTATCTCCCATGACCTGAGAGGACCCGTCAGTTCGTTTCAGGGATTGAGTGATATCATCGGAATGTACATCCGAAAGGGAAAGTATGATGAATTAGAATCCATGATCTCGGAAGTGGAGCAAGCTACTTCTCAGCTTTCCGGCTTGTTGGACAACCTTCTCAACTGGGCCTCACAGGAACTCAGCCAGATTCCCCATAACCCTGTCAATATCGAAGTTCACCAAATGGTGGAGGATATCTTTCAGGTACTACAGTCGACAGCCACTTCCAAGGGAATCACCTTCTCCAATAAAGTGGACAAGGGAATCTCTATCTGGTCAGACATGAACAGCACGATGACCATTTTCCGAAACCTCATCTCCAACGCGCTGAAATTCACCGAAGAGAATGGTGTCATAGAAATATCAGTGTCAAACATATCTGACCTGGTGGATACACAGGTAAAAGATACAGGTATTGGCATACCGGAGAACAAGCTCAAGGAGCTGTTCAAGCTGAGCGATAGTTTGAGCACCTATGGTACCAAAGGCGAAAAAGGTGTTGGGCTGGGCTTACAGCTCGTCAACGAATTCACCAAGCTCAACCAGGGCGTCCTTAAGGTAGAAAGTACTGTGGGTTCCGGGACAACCTTCACCGTCTCTCTTCCCGCAAAGCTCTAGCTTACCCAATAATCTCTTTCAACATGCCTTCTAGTTCAGCAGGGCTGGTCACGTTCGCTTTGTTGATATAGCCAGCTATGCCTTCCGCCTGGTCTTCCTTAGGTACGGTCAATGACGATACAATTATCACGGTCGGAGGTTTTTCCATTAAGTCTAATCTTGGCTTGATCCAGTCAATAAGGTAATGACCATCGATATGGGGCATCTCGATATCCAGTAAGACCAAATCTGGGTTGCTCTCTACTATCGCGGTAGCACCCTTAACCGGGCTAGAATATGAGGCAAGAAAATTAATCCAGGAAATGTCCTCCATGTAAACTTCGAGCTTACGGAGGAGTAGTGGATCGTCATCGATGGCAATGCAGTTGAGTACTTCTGACACGGGTAGGGTTTTTGATTTAAACTCAATCTAAACATAATAAAGAATTCAAGAATGTGCCGTCATATCAAAGTAATTGATAGGCATGCCCGTTATCTGGATTTGGTAGTATTGGATACAGTATTAATGATATTGTCTCTTTCAAACAATGACTCTCGTATGAAAAAATGACTGATAAAGAAGCAGTATTTCCTACCAAGGATCATTTTGATTGGCTTTGTTTAGCCTTTATTTCATGAATATCGCCGAGTTAACAACATTAGCTATGAAGCAAATATTATTTATCATGCTGCTTTCCTTGCAATCCACTTTAGTATGTGCGCAATCATATTTGTCTATAAATGTAGGCCCGGCATTGCCAATGGGTGAGTACAGCAACACTGATATCAATAATCAGAAATCAGGATTTGCAGACTTAGGTGTCTCAGCATCGCTCAAGTATACCAGATGGTTGAATAATCAAAAAATTGGGTTAATGTTTGACGTAGGTCTCACGAACAATCCCTTCAATGAAGCTGAATTTGTATTTGGTAACCAGCAAGTCGTTGATGCCACTGACATTAGCATATCTTCTGACGCATATCGCACTATCACCGTGATGCCTGGCCTGCTAGTTGGCAAGTTCAGCGACAACTACCGGTCGGACGTCTATGGCTTTGTGAAGCTAGGGATGATATCAGTGAACACTCCTACCGTGACAATCTCAGCTGGCGGTCAAACAGATACTATCGAGAGCGAGTCGGCAACAGGATTTGGCTATGGTGTAGGCGTAGGTGCTCATTGGACATTGGTAGGCAACCTTGGTATGTCGGGCACAGTCGAATATGTCGGTGGCACTGCACGATTAGAGGGGTACGACCAGCCTATCGGCAATCTGAATGCCTTGCTTGGCATCCTCATTCATTTTTAGCAAAGAAATGCCTATTGTTCCTGACCTGTCACTATCTCCTACGTCTTCAAGACATAGTACTAGATTTAGAAGGTTATATCGCTAATCATCCCCGACTTATCTATCTTCAAGCCTATGAAAGCATCCTTTATCCCAGAATTATCTCTCCCAGCCGTAGCTGCACCTATGTTTCTGATCTCTGGCCCACAGCTGGTCATCGAGTGCTGTAAAAATGGTATCGTAGGCACCTTCCCGGCATTGAACAACCGCACTACTGAAGGATTTGAGCAGTGGGTCATCCAGATCAAGGATGAGCTAGCGCAATGGGAAAAAGAGACTGGAAAGAAAGCAGCGCCATTTGGTGTTAACCTTATCGTTCATAAAACGAACCCAAGGCTGCAGGCAGACATTGCGATCGCCGTGAAGCATCAGGTGCCGTTGATCATCACCTCCCTGGGAGCTGTATCGGAGCTGATCGATACTGTGCATGGCTATGGCGGATTGGTCTTTCATGATGTGATCATGAAGCGTCATGCCGAAAAGGCGGCTGGTGCAGGTGTAGACGGATTGATACTGGTAGCAGCCGGTGCGGGTGGCCATGCGGGAACACTTAACCCCATGCCCTTCATTGGCGAGGTGAGACAGTTCTTTGACAAAACCATCCTACTGTCAGGCTGTATCTCTACCGGAGGTGATATCGCCTCAGCCATGCAAATGGGTGCTGATCTGGCTTATATGGGTACACGATTTATCAATACAAAAGAAAGTGAAGCCCCTGAAGAGTATCGAAAAATGATCATCGAGTCAGGTGCAAGTGATGTGGTCTATACAGCGGCGGTATCTGGCGTCAATGCCAATTTCCTACGCCCTAGTCTGGAAGCGATGGGCATCACAGAACAAATGTGGAAGCAGTCCGCGAAAGTAGATTTCGGTAGTGAATTGACGGCTGGTGATGAAGCCAAGGCCTGGAAAACCATCTGGTCTGCAGGGCAGGGTGTCACTAAAATTAGCGATAGTCCCAGCGTAGCTGAGTTGGTGGATAGACTGAAAAAAGAATTCAGGGCAGCAGTTGAAGAGCAGGCCACCCTGTTGGATAGGTATTGAGCTTTTGAATTGTCTATAATAAATGGTTTAAACCATTTTTAAAATCATTCTGACATATAGCCCACGGTTTAAACCGTGGGCTATATTCATTGCATGAAATCTGAACCATTTTAATGGTTTGCCCCTGCTGTCTCTATTATCAATCCACCCTGGCGAAGTTGACCAAATCCTCAATTTCCATTCTAAAGACACCCCATCGCTTACCTTGCACAAGCAGCGCCGGAGGCAAATACGGCACCTGGGTACTACCATAATCCTTCTTTTCAATGGCCTCAGTATCATGACTGGCCAGTACTGCATCGACGATATCTCCGTTCGATTTGATCAACTGGAGCTTGGCCCCTACCGGAATATCTTTGATGATCTCTTTAGCTTCTGTTTCTGTCATAGTTAATGAATGATTCCCAGCAATTAGAACCTCCGTTGAGCGCGGTTGTTTAAAAAGCATATCAAATTCATACGCTCATATTCTTCTATAAAATCCCTAATTTGGGATACCGAAACCTCTAACAAAACACATCCATGTATACGCGCAAGAAGTACAAGATCTGGGATATGATCAAGTGGACGAGTCGCGAGATTCGCTTCTTCCTTATCATCGCCTTTGTGGTCACCATCCTCTATCAGGTACTAGGATTTGGGTGGATGAAGATTCCATGGACGCCTATTGCGTTGCTGGGCACTGCGGTGGCTTTCCTGATCGGCTTTCAAAGTAATGCCGCCTATGGACGAATCTGGGAAGCCCGGCAAATCTGGGGAGGTATCGTCAACGATTCGCGCATGCTGGCGATTATGGTCAAAGACATGATCACCAATGAGTATGCTGATGTCAAAGTGTCTGATGATGAACTTAAGGAACATCAGCGATCAATTATCTATCGTCACATTGCCTGGTTGACTGCACTTCGCTATGCGATGCGACAGCCCAGACAGTGGGAAATAACGCATAATACGAAGCGGCCCAATGAATGGAAAGACAGGCTCTTCGTACCCGAATTTGAAAACAAACTGGAAGATGAACTCTCTGTTTTACTCTCAGAGGAAGAGAAAACGTACACACTCAGCAAAACAAATAAAGCAGCTACCCTACTCAGCCTTCAGTCAAAGTCGATCCGAGCTTTAAAAGAGCGAGGACTGATTTGGGAGTTTTCATTTCTGGAAATCGAAGGCAAGCTCAATGAATTGATGACGCATCAGGGCAAGTCAGAACGCATCAAAAACTTCCCCTATCCCAGACAGTTTGCCACGCTGGGCTATGACTGTGTCAACCTGTTTATTCTACTACTTCCTTTTGGTGTCATTCCAGAGTTTTCTGATATCGGTCTGGAGCTAAGCGAGCAGTATCCCTGGACTAAAGACTATTTTGTATGGCTGGGTATCCCCTTTTCAGCATTGGTATCCTGGATCTTCAATACGATGCAGCGAATTGGTTCTGTGGGAGAAAACCCATTTGAAGGCGCTCCCAATGATGTGCCTATTTCCACTATGTCCCGAGGAATAGAGATCGACCTGAGGGAGATGCTGGATGAGCCTAAGGACAAGATACCTGATCCTATGGAAGTGATATATGATGTACAGATGTAGCAATCCATAATCATCGAATTCAAACCAAGAAAAAGACGCTTATGAAAAATGATACTAGAATAGAATCACTGGATGTGATACGTGGGTTTGCAGTGCTCGGCATTCTCATTATGAATATTCAGAGTTTTTCTATGGTCAACCAGGCCTATCTCAATCCCACTGCCTATGGTGATCTATCCGGTATTAACAAGTGGGTGTGGATAATTAGTCATGTCTTTGCCGATCAGAAATTTATGAGTTTGTTCTCTATGCTTTTTGGAGCTTCCATTCTTATGATTTCTGAAGGGTCAGAACGAAAAACTGGAAGCTCAGTAGGTGTGCATTACAAAAGGAATTTTTGGCTGCTCATCATTGGCCTAATACATGCCTATGGTCTCTGGTCTGGTGATATATTGACACCCTATGCGCTCATCGCCTTTTTGGTTTATCCGATGAGGAAGGTGAAGGTAAGATCTTTGTTGATCCTGGGTACCATTCTCTTTTCAATCAGCAGTATTCTTTATTTACTAACCGGGAGTTCGATTCAATACATGTCGGATGCTGATGTAGCTGGTATGATGTCCAGCTGGCAACCCACGTCAGCGCAGGTCCAAAGCGAGATCGCAGCTTACACAGGCACCTTTAGCCAGCAAATGTCACAGCGCATTGATTCTACCATCGTGATGCACACGACTGTCTTTCTAATTCTCTTCTTTTGGAGAATTTCCGGATTGATGCTTATAGGCATGGCATTATATAAGTCCAGCTTTTTTCAGGGAGGTTTCTCTATCGCTTCTTATCAGAAAATCGGTCTCGTATCTGGAATAATAGGTTTTGCACTGGTTATTTATGGAGTGATTCAAAACTTTGCTCATGACTGGTCACTCGAGTACTCCATGTTTATTGGCTCTCAATGGAATTATTGGGGAAGCCTGGGAGTGGCAATCGCTTACGTTGCGGTATTCAATCTAATTATCAAATCAAACCTTCTGGAACCTCTCAGAAAAAGGCTCGCTGCTGTCGGCAGAATGGCATTGACCAATTACCTGAGTCAGACATTGATATGTACGTTTATTTTCTATGGTTTTGGGCTAGGTCTGTTTGGCCAGGCTGATCGTCTAGAGCAACTGTTGGTCGTGCTCGGTGTATGGACTATACAGCTTTTGGTCTCTCCTATATGGTTACGTCATTTTCGATATGGCCCCTTTGAGTGGCTCTGGAGAAGCCTTACCCAAATGACCCCACAGGCAATGAAGAAATAGAACTACTTCCTAACCCACATCATTATCCTCATCTTGAAATACCTCTTCGATAGTCTTTTCGAAAAGTCGGGCGATCTTAAAGGCGAGCGGTAAACTAGGATCAAACTTACCTTTCTCAATGGCGTTGATCGTCTGTCTGGACACAAGTGTAGCATCTGCCAAATCCGCTTGTGTCATGTCTCGCTCGGCACGAAGTACTTTGATACGGTTTTTCATCTATACCTGAGATTACCCACGACAGTGCTCACTATATAGGTGAGGCCAATTAATACAACCAAATGGGAAATCTCGGCATCATAGGAGATGACATTGGTAACATCCAGATTAGAATAGGCCAGTCCACCCACAACGGCTACACCTAGCGAAACTCCCATCGCGTCCATGGCCACCTTCCGATGCATTTCATCCAGCGCCTTAAGATGCCGAATATTAGCTAGGATCATACCAACGCCCAGAAGAACATTGATGACTATGGCAGCTATAGTCAAGCCAACATGTTTATCCCATAAAAATACATGTCCGAAGTTTGCCAATGCCATCGTCAATGTCCAGGCACCTGTCCATATGGCGAGGTTTCGTGTTTCCTTGATTACTTGCTGATTTCGTGTTTGTCTTTTTGTGCTCATCTGATCCTTCTAGTTTACATTTTGTAAAGTTTATTTTACACAAAGATATACACGCTATTCTAAATGTAAAGTTTCATTGACAT
>CAYGOT010000113.1:0-13036 GCA_964351595.1 uncultured Roseivirgaceae bacterium
TAGTTGAATGCGATTGATTAAATTTGGATACAAAGCAAGAAAGGAGCCTAAAATGGATGCGTTGAAAACTATGATGGTAATGGCGATTGTAAGCTTAACAGCAGTCGCGGGGTATGGACAGGAGTATGATGATATGTACTTCACTCCTCAGGATCGGCAGCAGGTGAAATATGCGAAAAACCTCAGTGCTAGCAATGCGGCTTCCACTACATATCAGTCGTATGCAAACAATACCTACAACAGCAGTTATTCTGCTAAGCAGGTAAATCCTGAATTGATTGAGAAATATAGCCTTGATAGCAGGGCGGCAGTTGCTCAGGAGGCAACTTACTATGAGTTGGACAACCAAAATCCGACCTACAGCAGCACTGACTATTATCAAGATGACTTTAATGAACCATTGTATAACAGGGATGAGCCTGTAGTGGTAAACAACTACTACGGTGGATCAAATGTCAATAGCCCAATGTGGAGCCAAACGCGTTTCAACGTTGGTTTAGCAACAGGCTATAGCCCTTGGGGCGGATGGAATACCGGTTTTAGTGTTGGTATAGGCTTTGGCTGGGGGGATCCGTTTTATAACCCATGGGGCTGGGGTAATAGTTGGGCTTTCTACGATCCATGGTATGGCCCTGGCTGGGGCTGGAACGACCCATGGGCATATAGACCTGGCTGGACCTACGGACGTCCTTGGGGCTGGGGCGGTAATCGATGGGCCTACAACAGAGGGTTCAACGACGGACTATGGTACGGTTCCAACTATTGCTATGTGAACCCTAGAAATGTGGTACGAGGAGGGAGAACAACGCGTGGCTCTGGACAGTATTATAATGGAGTCGCTAGCAGAAACACAAGATATCGTAATGCTGAGCTGTCTTCTAGTAGACGGGCAGCAAGTGCCAATAACTCGGTAGCAAGAACGGCGACTAATACGAATGCAAGAACGAGAGACTATAGTGCTACTCAGAATGAGTATTACAACAGATCACGTCGTGCCTCTACTACAAACAGCAGAGTGGTGTCAACCACGCCCAGCAGAGCAACTAGAACAGGTACGAATACCTCTGCGAATAGTCGTGTGAATAGAACAACCGAAAGTAGAACTTATACGCCATCGTACAATAGCAGAACTAGATCAAACTCGACAACTAATAGAACGAACGTGGAGCGATCAGCTACAAATACGCAGCGTAGATATACCACTGGATCGTCAAACAGCCGATATAGTCAACCACAATCTGATTCCAGGAACTCTTCAAGATCCTTTGATTACAATAGTAGAGGTAGATCTGACAACAACAGCCGCACCTACTCACCGAGTCGAAGTAGCGGGTCTAGATCTGGGTCATATACGCCAAGTCGCAGCTCAGGCGGGGGATCGCGCTCTACTGGAGGATCCAGAAGTAGTGGAGGCAGCTCAAGTAGGTCTCGAAGAGGCAATTAAGAAATAGGAGGTTTCGATGAAGACATTTATAAAAGTTGGATTGCTTTTAGCAGGAATGGTTTGC
Source organism: uncultured Roseivirgaceae bacterium (assembly GCA_964351595.1). Taxonomy (GTDB): domain Bacteria; phylum Bacteroidota; class Bacteroidia; order Cytophagales; family Cyclobacteriaceae; genus UBA6059. Next base: position 1,509 of record CAYGOT010000113.1, read on the forward strand.
CCATTCCTGTTGAGTGCGCAGGTTTCTCCCGGGGCATTTGGTTATTACGAAGATGCACTCAGATTCAGTTCGACCAATCCCGGCGGATCAGCCAGAATTCAAGCACTTGGAGGGGCTCAGACTGCTCTGGGGGGTGATGTCAGTTCTGCTTACTCCAACCCGGCAGGTTTGGGGTTTTTTAACCAGTCGACCTTTGTGGGTACACCAGGGATTAATTTTCAGACGGCCACTTCTGATTATCTGGATCAGTCTAATCGAAGTACCAGGTCTTCATTTAATATTAATAACCTGGGAGTAGTCATAGAGAAGACCACTGGTCCTTATGCCGAGGACAAATTCAAGGGAGGCTCTTTTGGCTTTTCAGTGACCAGAACAAATGATTTTCAGTACAACTATGGCTATGAAGGTTTTAATGATTTTAATTCGATTATTGATTTCTTCCTACAGCAATCCGATGGCATACCTGAAAGTGATATAGACAATAGAGGGGCAGTTTCTTTAGCCTATTACAACTACCTCATCAATCCGGTACCCGACGAGGTGGGGCTTTATGATTCATTTGTCATTGGATTTCCCAGACAGGCCGAGGTGATCGAGTCGAGAGGGTCACAATATCAACTTAGCGCTTCATATGGAGCTAACTATGATGATAAAATATACTTTGGTGCGGGGGTTGGTATCCCTGTTCTCGGACAAACCATCAACAAGATTTACAGAGAAGATTCATTTGAGTTTTTTGATGAGGAGTCGGAAACGTGGGTGTCGGACGATGCTATCAACGATATTATTCTTGATGAGTCGATTAGGTCAGACGGTATAGGCATCAATGGTACATTCGGGCTGATTTATCGACCTATCAATCTTTTTCGGGTTGGACTAAGCTACACTACGCCTACCATCATGAGTATGAGTGATGAAAGCACATCCACGCTGTTGACCAACTATAATGAGTACTACTTTGCTCCTGAAGACACTATCTTGGGTAGCCTGTTTTCAGAAGGAGAAATTATCGTTTCCAACTACACACTTACTACTCCTGGCAGACTTAATGCCGGCCTTGCGCTGTTCTTAGGTAAGAATGGCTTCATTACTGGCGATGTAGAGTTTGTCAACTACGGTGGAGCAAGCCTTAGCAGCAATGATTTCTCTACAGCTGGCGATAATGAGACAATCGAAACCCTTTATACCAATGTGATTAACTATCGATTGGGTGCTGAACTTAGGTTTAATGCTGTGAGACTAAGAGGAGGCTACAGTTACATGGCTGATCCGGTTGCCAATAGCACCTTCGATGCTTCAGTGAGCAGCTATAGTGCAGGATTGGGGTACCGTACAAAGGACTACTTCGTAGATTTGGCCTTTGTCAATAGAAGCAATAATCAGCTCTACGCCCCTTATGCCTTAGTGGACGGAAGTCAGCCTGTGGCTGAAATATCCAATAGGGTCTCATCCTTTCTACTAAGTGTAGGATTTAACTTTTGATAAGAGCGAGAATAGCTTCGGGTGTCTGCTTGTCAGTAGTGTAGGTCGCTTTTTGATAATAGGGAAGACGATCCGCGTAGACTTGAGTCATTTCCTCTCTAAGCTCATCAATATTGTCTGATACGATCAAAGGCCGATCTTTATTCGTATGAATACGGCTGACTATTTTGTCCAGAGAAGTGTCTAAAAAGACGGAGACCCCACTTGCATTAATCACATCCATATTATCATGAAACCTGGCAGTGCCACCACCTGTGGCCATCACCATTCTAGGATATTTGTCCAGTGTTTTTGCTAGTGCATAATGCTCAATCATCCTGAACTGATCTTCTCCAGAGTGACGAAAGATATCTTTGATCAAAGAATTCTCCTGCTTCTCAATTATCTCGTCAAGATCAATGAAAGGACAGTTCAATAGAGCCGCTAATCGCCTGCCTAGTGTAGACTTGCCACTTCCGGGCATACCCACAAGAATGATTTGCTTTGGTAAAGCCATGTTTACAGTAGATTCAGAACTTCGTCTGCTGATGGAACATCGTTGTAATGCCATTTGCCCTTCACTGTACCATCTTTCATGAGCCAAAGCCCGGGGTTTGACCTAACAATAGTTTTCAGGACGGTCGCATCTGCGTAATAGTAGGGAATGGCAAGCTGTACCTGATGCCTGAAAGCTTCAAAACTTGCATAGTCAGATGCTGTCAAGACAGCCACATCTACTTTGCCTCCAAGAGAAGCGGAGAGTTGGTTAATTGCTTCAATTTCATCTACATCGGCCTTCTGAACGTTGTAGATGATGATATAAAGTTTATTTCCTTCAAAGCTAGCTTCTGTATACTCACCTTCGTCATTCCAGATGCTGTAGTCTGTTATTTTCGGCTGTACTTCTGGATTCAGCACTAACAGCTCCTTAAACTCATATGACTTGTCAGTGGGGTATTGATCAAAAGAGAATTCGTCACCATCCTTCTCCATGATATAGGCATATTTCAATTCTCCCGAAGGTTGCATGGCGCTTGGAATGTGCGTGCCGATTTTGTAGGCTCTAAAATCAATAAACGGTAAGTGTTGAATGGCGACAATAGCGATAGCCAGATTGATGACAGTGACGCCAGCAATGATCAGATCATTTGATCGAGTAGCAATGAATGCTTCGAACTTATCTTTCCTGATAAAAATGAAGCCAATGAGCACCACCAGAATAACATCCTTGGTAAAGGACTCCCATGGGGTGAGCTTGATCGCATCGCCAAAGCATCCGCAATCCGTCACTTTATTGAAATAAGCTGAATAAAAAGTCAGGAATGTGAAGAAAACGATCATGAGCAGGAGTACCCATGCCGTCAATTTCATCCTATAATTGAGCAGCACAGCTACGCCCAAGACTACTTCCAATACACATAGAAATACAGATAATGGGAGGGCGGCAGGAACGAAAAACTCAAAGAACGGGGCAAAATCTGCTGCAAATACCTGAAAGTACTCCTCCAGTTTAATTGCTGTACCCACCGGGTCATTGACCTTAATCAGGCCTGAAAAAATGAACAGGCCGCCTACTAGAAATCTCGATATTTCACTAATCCACTTCATTGCCAGCGAAATTAAGTTTTATGAGGCAAAAAACTGCATAGTTGATCATATCCTGATAGTTGGCTTTTACACCTTCGGAAATAATCGTCTGGCCGGCATTATCTTCTATTTGCTTCACTCGATAAAGTTTCATGAGTATGATATCGGTAATGGAGCTGACCCGCATATCGCGCCAGGCTTCTCCATAGTCGTGATTTTTATCCTTCAACAAGTCGAGCGTTTCCTGGATCGCCTGATCATACTTGGGCTCTAGCTCTTCGTACGGTATTTCGGTAGGATCATTTTCTGTTAAGTCAAGCTGAATCATGGCAATCAGACAGTAGTTGATGATGCCCACAAACTCCGAAGTGATATCCTCTTCTATCTTTTGTAAACCTTTGTCCTGAATGGATCGAATTCGCTGCGCTTTAATGAATATTTGATCAGTGATGGAGGGCAACCTCAGTATTCTCCAGGCGGTACCATAATCAACCGTCTTCTTTTCGAATATGTCTTTACAAGCCTTTACAACTTGCGTATATTCGCTTACCGTTTTATCTATCAATTCCTTCGAATTTTCGTTGTAGGGCAATAAAACTAACCAATATTGGAGTCAAACAGGGGCAAATCTAATTCTAAAAAATCACTCAACCTTAGAGGCAAGTTGATGAATCTCTCTAGCCCTGTGATCATGGGCATATTGAATGTGACTCCTGACTCATTTTACGCAGGTAGCAGGGTGCAGTCCCGAGGGTTGATTCTCTCCCTAGCGGGAAAAATGCTAGAGGATGGGGCGGATATTCTCGACGTAGGTGGTTACTCTACAAGACCTGGCGCGAGTAATATTCCTACTAAGGAAGAAGCAGAACGAGTAGTGGAAGCGATCAAGGTAATAAAGCAGGAATACCCGAAGGCTGTCATCTCTATTGATACCTTTAGAAGCGAGGTGGCTAAGAAGGCAGTAGCAGTCGGTGCAGATATCGTCAACGACGTATCGGGAGGACAACTTGATCCAGCAATGTTTTCTACAGTGGCTGAATTGAAAGTGCCCTATGTGCTCATGCATATGAGAGGAACCCCAGAGAATATGACGACTCTTACCAACTATGATCACCTGCTCAATGATCTGGTTGATTACTTTCAAAAGAAGCTCCATGCACTTCATGCTTTGGGGGTGGCGGATGTCATCATTGATCCGGGAATCGGGTTTGCAAAGACCGCCGAGCAGGGATTTGAGGTGCTTCGATATCTGGATTATCTGGAGGTCCTCGAGACACCTATATTGGTAGGTGTGTCAAGGAAGTCATTAATATATAAAAGCCTCGGCATCACACCCGAGGAGGCCCTCAACGGCACAACCGCACTGCACATGCACGCGTTGATGAAAGGAGCGAGGATATTGAGGGTGCATGACGTGAAAGAGGCCGCTGAAACTGTGAAATTGTATAACTTACTACGTGCGTGACGTTACTATTTAAAATAGGATTTTTGGACATAAGCTATGTCGATATATTCGACATTCTACTTGTGACTGTGCTTCTGTACAATGTGTACAAGCTCATGCGAGGTAGTGTGGCCATCAGGGTGTTTCTGGGGTTCCTATTTATCTACCTTGTCTACTTGGTGGTCAACGCTGTGGAGATGGAGCTACTTGGCAATATTCTCGGACAGTTTATGCAAGTGGGTGTGATAGCGGTTATTATTCTGTTCCAACAGGAGATTCGTAAATTCCTCCTTATTATAGGCAAGATCACAGTTTTTGATGAGGGTAATTTCATTACAAGCCTCAAAAGCATTTTTGTCCGTCAAGAGGATGTCCATTGGAAAAATATCACTCCTATTATTGAGGCAATGAAGACACTTGGTGGCTCTAATACCGGGGCTTTGATTGTGCTCTCCAAGAATTCTGAGCTTAAGTTCTATGCTGAGTCCGGTGATCGAATGGATGCGTTAATCTCTAAGCGACTGTTGATTTCGATCTTCAATAAGTATAGCCCATTACATGATGGTGCAGTGATTATTTATGAAGGCAAGATCATTGCCGCGAGGTGCATCCTACCGGTAACGGAGAAAGACGACCTGCCTGCTCAGTTCGGTTTGCGCCATAGAGCTGCCATAGGTATGTCAGAGGTCACGGACTCACTAGTACTGGTGGTGTCCGAAGAGACTGGCCAATTGTCAAGTGTGCGCAATGGATATGTATATCACAACCAGTCGACACAGGAAATGCGGAAGGTAATTAATCGCTACTTATCAGAAAACGAAGACAATGGTGAAGAAACCGAGCCAGCGTCGCAAGAGTCAGTTTTGACAAAAGTCAAGGAAGAAGCCAAGTCAGCGGTATAGCTTACCCGGCTTCCAGTTCTCACTTGATTACGCCTAACTCTTTCCCAACCTTTATGAATGCGTTAATGGCTTTATCGAGGTGAGCCTGCTCATGAACAGCTGAAATCTGAACCCTGATTCTGGCTTGTCCTTTAGGAACGACAGGGTAATAAAATCCAATTACATAGATTCCTTCTTCGAGGAGCTGAGCGGCCATTTTTTGCGATAGCACGGCATCATACAGCATGATAGGGACAATGGCATGCTCGCCTGGCTTGATATCAAAACCAGCAGATGTCATTTTCTCTCGGAAGTATTTGGTGTTTTCCTCAAGTTTATCTCTCAACTCAGTAGTCTCGCTGAGCATATCTATTACCGCAATGCTTGCTCCGGTGATGCTGGGGGCCAGCGTATTTGAAAAAAGATAAGGACGTGATCGCTGACGCAGCAGTTCGATGATTTCTTTGCGGCCACTGGTGAATCCACCCGATGCACCACCCATGGCCTTACCGAGCGTGCCGGTGATGATATCCACTCTGCCCATGACATTGCGGTACTCATGCACACCACGACCGGTCTTCCCCATAAAGCCCGTGGAATGACATTCATCGGTCATCACCATCGCGTCATATTTTTCCGCCAGGTCACAGATCTTATCCAACTGGGCGATAGTGCCGTCCATAGAGAATACACCATCCGTTACGATGATTTTAGATCTGGCGCTGGAAGCCTCTTGCAGTTTCGCTTCCAGATCTGCCATGTCGTTGTGATTGTAACGAAATCGCTGCGCTTTGCAGAGCCTCACACCATCGATGATAGAGGCATGATTGAGCGCATCTGAGATGATGGCATCTTCCGGGCCAAGTATGGGCTCAAATACACCACCGTTTGCGTCGAAAGCCGCTGCATACAAGATGGTGTCTTCTGTACCCAGAAACTCCGCAAGCTTCCGCTCAAGCGTCTTATGTATATCTTGGGTACCACAGATGAAGCGTACTGACGACATCCCGAATCCATGCGAATCGATGCTTGCTTTGGCCGCTTCGAGTACTTTGGGGTGAGAAGAAAGCCCGAGATAGTTGTTAGCACAAAAATTGATCACCTCGCGACCTTCGCTGGTTTTTATATCAGCACCCTGGGGGGTAGTGATTATTCGCTCTTGCTTAAATAATCCAGCCTCCTGGATTTCCTCTATTTCTTTCTGAAGTCTTTTCTGAGTAGATGTATACATGTTTCTATTTCTTTTTGGGTAATGCCATTTTCGGTCTTGGACGGACTTTTTTCACACTTGCCTCATCCTCTGTTTCTTTTTTTCCTACCGGAAACTTCCTGCGAATCTCATTAATTAAGAAAAGCTTCTGTGCGGTAAAACTGTTGGGATGCATTTGACTAAAGAGCATTTCGAATTCAGCAAACCTGCGGGGGTCCGCTTTTGAGAAGGATTGACTATTAATTTTTTTTTGGCTCAAATACTCTTCGAAATCCATGAGACAAATATACATTGACCACAGCAAAAGGAGGCGAACTAATGTTTTGACGGATGGTCGCTCGTAGCAAGGTGAAGTCCCTATCTTTACCGACTAAACAACATCACCCATGACAAAAGTCTTAGTGATCGGAGCAAACGGCCAATTGGGGTCGGAGCTTACGGCTGAATTAAGACGATTGCACGGTCAGGATCGTGTGATCGCTTCGGATATTAGAGAACTACCCGACAATAAGGATGAGCATTTTACGCTGCTTGATGCCACAGACAGCAAGGCACTCTTTGACACGATAAAGAAATCCGGAATTACGGAGGTATACCATCTCGCTGCTATTCTCTCTGCAAAGGGGGAAAGCGATCCATTATTTGCCTGGGATCTCAACATGAAAAGCCTGCTCAACGTGCTGGAGTTGGCCAGAGAAGGTCACCTCAAAAAGATATACTGGCCAAGCTCAATAGCAGTTTTCGGTCCTGATACACCTAAGGTGAATACACCGCAGCGTACGATCATGAACCCCAATACTGTGTACGGTATAAGTAAGCTGGCTGGTGAGAAATGGTGTGAATACTACCATCTGAAATATGGTGTAGATGTACGAAGCTTACGCTATCCTGGTCTCATCGGCTACAAAGCACAACCTGGAGGAGGGACTACTGACTATGCAGTGGAGATTTTCTTCAAGGCAGCAAAAAATGAGCATTTCACCTGCTTCCTCGGGGCTCATAGCATGCTGCCGATGATGTACATGGATGATGCCATTCGCGCTACTATTGAGCTCATGGCGGCTGATCCAGAAGCCGTTTTAGTGCGAAATAGCTACAACCTGGCCGCAATGAGCTTTACACCGTCCGATATCCACCGAGAAATTATTAAGTACGCACCTGATTTTACTATTTCCTTTGAACCTGACTTTCGGCAGGCCATAGCAGACTCATGGCCACAGATCGTGGATGACGCTCCCGCACGCAAGGATTGGGGATGGCAGGAGAAATTCAACCTGGAGGCGATGGTGAAAGAGATAATGAGTCAACTGACCAAATGAGTAAGTAACAACAGGAAATACCAGAGTTCATTAAATCTTAGCTTGTGTCGATTATTGCGCTTCTGAGATTTTTCTTTAGTCAAGAATTACCTCACTATAAGCCGCTGTGTAAAACTTTGTTGGCCTACAATTATGTTGACGATATATAGCCCCTGACTCAGTGATGGGCTCATTATAATACTATTACCCAGTACACCCTGTCTTAAAATATGCTGCTTTCCGTCAAGAGAGATGATCTCAACGTCAAATGGATTCAGAGCATCTGAACCTTTGAACTGAAGCAGGTAGCCATCAGAAGGGTTTGGAAATACCTGAGGCCTGAGTTGTTGATTAAGTTGAACAGCGACAAGAGGAAAAATTTCTGTGTAGCCGTCATAGTCGACCGACTTAAGTCTGTAATAATTCAATCCATGATATGGTGCTGAGTGGACGAAGTTGTAGTCATGTCTAGTGGTTGTATTACCATGGCCAGCGACAGTACCGATAATATCAAAATCCTTTCCGTTCAGTGAATGGGCTATCTCGAAGTATTCAAAGTTTTGTTCAGTAGCTGTTGCCCATGATAAGTCAATGTTTTGATCGTTATTAACGAAGACTGAGAAGAATAGGAGCTCGACCGGCAGGGGATCCTCATCACATCCACCATTTTCTGCGCAACCACCCGGTGGGCTATTATCTAGAGTATTAAAAGTAACTTGATTAGGTGCTTGAAGATTATTCAAGGTGCTACCCATTATTGAAGCTTTGTTTGATCCTGATCCAATAGTTAAAGTTTCAGAGGATCCGGATGCTGGCGTGGCAATATCAGCTCCCTCGGCAATTTGGATTATTGAAGAGGTGCTAACTAGCGTTAAAGTCGCCGAGCTAACAGAAAAATTGATGGTGCCGTAAAGATTTACGACAACTGCAGGTGTGATAGAAGTCTTATTGCCTCCACCCTGAATATTCATGGTCACCCCCGCAGGAACTAATATTGTGTCCCCGGCAGCAGGGTTAGTTCCCGTAGGTGCCGTGCTGTTGGATACGAATAGCCCAGCATTTGTTCTTACCCAATTGGTTCCCGTATTCCAGTTACCGCTACTTGCGGTAAAAGTGTCAGCAAGCACCAACAATGGCACTGAAACACTTAGAAGAATGAATAATAATAATTTCACATTGCAAAATTAGTCATAATATCAGATTATGTATCATTATTTTGAGTTAAGAAATTGACAATGAGTAAATTATACGCTTGTGATCCGTGCTTGAAGTGCAACCATTTTCAATTTATGATTTGAATAGGGAAGCAATAATGGATATACTTGAAGTTCAAATCAGCTAAGCATATATGAGTGACTTAAAAAACCTATCTCTGGCGTTAAAAGAGGGCATCCTGACGGTTACTATTAATCGTGAGACCCAACTGAATGCGCTGAATCATGATACACTCGCTGAACTGAAAGAAACATTTCAGTCGATCTATGATGATAAGGATATCAAAGGAGTGATCCTTACCGGTGCTGGCGAAAAAGCATTTGTGGCAGGAGCGGATATCAAGGAATTTGCAGAGGTCAATGAGGTCAATGGCCGTAAGTTTTCAGAGAGTGGTCAAGAGATATTTGACCTGATAGAAAACTGCCATACGCCTGTAATAGCAGCTGTTAACGGATTTGCGCTAGGAGGAGGTTGTGAGTTGGCAATGGCATGCCATGTGCGACTGGCCAGTGCCAATGCTCGATTTGGACAGCCTGAGGTAAATCTGGGTATCCTTCCCGGATACGGTGGTACTCAGCGGCTTACGCAACTCGTCGGTAAAGGCAAGGCACTAGAGCTCATGATGACTGGAGATATGATCAATGCTGAAGAGGCTAAAGACCTGGGGCTGGTCAACCATGTTTTTCCTGATAAGGAGACACTCATCGAAAAATCCCATGAGATGCTCATGAAAATCACTTCCAAAGCACCTATCGCAATCGGACTGGTGATCGACTGTGTCAATGCCGTCTTCAACAAAGAAGAGAATGGCTATCAGACCGAGGCTAATGCATTTGCGAGATGCTGCGGCACGGAAGACTTCAAAGAAGGGGCAGCAGCGTTTGTGGAAAAGCGTAAGCCTGACTTCAAAGGTGAATAAACTGGTGACCGCTTGAGCCAACTCAAAAAACTGGCCGGTGAGACTGCCATATATGGCTTAAGCTCTGTAGCTGGCCGTTTACTCAATTATCTTCTCGTCCCACTATATACAGCGGTTTTTTTACCCGCGGAGTATGGAGTGGTCACTGAACTCTACGCCTATGTGGCCTTTCTCAATATCCTCTACGTCTTTGGTATGGAGACGGCCTATTTCCGGTTTGCAAGTAAGTCTCCCGAAAATGAAAAGGCCTACTTCAGTAGTTCTGTCTTATTGATTATCATCATCTCGCTGCTTCTTTCAGGAGGTATAGCGCTAGGTGCTACCGCAATTGTCAACCTGCTGCAATACCCCGGTCAGGAGCACTATCTCTATTGGTTGAGTGTGATCATGGCCGTGGATGCCATGGTGGCCATACCATTCGCACATCTAAGGATTAGAGGCAAGGCGATAAAGTTTGCGATCATCAAGCTTTCCAACGTAGGTCTTAATATTGGCTTCAATCTTTTCTTCTTGTTGGTCCTACCTGCACTTGGGTTCGAGTTTTTGGGTGTCAGTTTCACTTCGGACCTTGGAGTCGGATATGTCTTTTTGGCCAATCTTATCGCGAACGGCATGTTGATACCGATGCTTTGGAAGGAACTCAGACGCATACACTGGACCATCGATAAGTCAGCGTTAAGGGAGTTGTTGGTCTATGGATTCCCCATGTTGATCATTGGTTTTGCGGCAGTGACTAACGAAATGCTTTCCAGAGCTATGTTGAAATATCTCCTACCGGAAGGGTTCTATGACAACCAGACCAAGCTAGACGCGCTAGGCATTTTTGGTGCATGTTACAAGCTATCCATATTTATGAATCTGGGTATTCAGGCATTCAGGTATGCAGCCGAACCATTCTTCTTCAATCAGGCTGCTGATAAGAATTCCCCAAAGTTGTTTAGCCAGGTCACTGACAAATTTATAGTGTTTGGATCCCTGGTATTTGTTGCTGTATGTATCAATTTGGAGCTATTGGCGACAGCCTTTCTAAGAAACCCCGCTTATCATGAAGGCCTGGTAGTAGTTCCTTTCTTGCTTATGGGCGGGCTTTTTCTCGGTATCTACTACAACCTCTCTCTGTGGTATAAACTCACGGATAAGACACAATATGGGGCGATTATCTCCGTATCCGGGGCATTGTTGACTGTAGTGCTCAACCTCATTCTCATTCCCATCATGGGTTATTTGGGAAGTGCTATAGTGACATTGATCACCTATGGTAGCATGACAGCAATTAGTTACGTGTGGGGTGCAAAAATTTACCCTGTTCCCTACAAAGTGACCAAGGGGTTGAGCTATTTGATTGTCGCAGGAGCTATGGTTGCTGCTTATGAATTAATCCCCTGGCCCTCCCTGATGATTCAGACTATTTGCAATATTGTATTGCTTGGAGCACTTTCAGCAGGAGTATATTATCTCGAATTCAAGAAGTTAAGCTTCAAATAATTAATTTTGCCAGCCTAAATTATAATTC
>CAYGOT010000114.1:0-12597 GCA_964351595.1 uncultured Roseivirgaceae bacterium
TAAATAATTAAATGATTCGCATCCATTATTTTTTATTTTGACGGTGATTATGAGATTCTTAACATTTTGCATCCTCGGCCTGACACTCTTCTCTGCATGTGAAAATACGCCAGATCCGGCGTACGTAGAAAAGCTGATGAAATGGCGCGGGGACCGGATCGAATTCCTGAAAAGTGAGGAGGGGTTTGTTAATCTGGCAGGCCTATACTGGTTTACTGAAGGGATCAATACACTTGGTTCTGCGGAAACAAATGATGTAGTGCTGCCGAGTGATTTCCCAACCCGACTGGCCAATATTGAATGGTCAGGCGACAAAGCTATCATTTCAGCAATCAATGATGATCGACTCCTGATTGATGGCGAACAAGTCGCTCAAGATACAGTTTATGGTGCCGGGAAACCTAAAGAGCTAAGCTGGGGCTCGTATCGATTTTATGTAATCAAGCGGGCTGATAAGCTCGGGTTGCGCATCAAGAACTATGACCATCCGAGACTTAAAGAGGCACTTGACATACCCTACTACCCCATCGATGAAGATTGGGTCATCGAAGGAAAGTTTGAGCCCTACGATCCTCCCAAAACTTTAATGATACAAAACATCATCGGCCTTACCTATCCGGTAGAATGCCCCGGACAGTTGGTCTTTGAAATCGATGGCGAAACTTACTCCCTTGATCCCTCTATGGACGGAGATCAGTTCTATATCACGTTCGGCGATGATACCAACGGTGAAGAGACCTACGGGGCAGGGCGCTACCTGAACGCCAACCCTCCGGATGGTAACGGGAAGGTAATACTCGACTTCAATAAAGCGTACAATCCACCTTGCGCTTTCACCGAGTACGCCACCTGTCCGCTTCCCCCTTCACAAAACAGGTTGGCCTTATCGATCACGGCAGGAGAAAAAGACTTCCATTGGGATGATGCGGATCACTAAGCAAAATGTAGGGTTAGTACTCGGTCCTTTGGCCTTTGCATTGGTGATGATATCCGATATTCCGAACCTTTCCGATAGCGGGGAAGCTGTGCTTGCATGCACCATTTGGATCGCGACATGGTGGGTGACCGAGCCCATTCCTATGGCTGCCACCTCACTATTACCCATAGTCCTGCTACCGCTAACAGGTGGTGCGACAGTAAAAGATACCACAGCTGTCTACGGAGACAAGATGCTCTTTTTGTTCATAGGTGGCTTCATGATTGCGATAGCGATCGAAAAATGGCGCCTGCATAAGCGTATCGCTATGAACATTATCCTGGCAGTAGGTACCAACGCCCGAAGAATAGTACTCGGATTTATACTGGCGACTGGCTTCCTATCCATGTGGATAAGTAATACAGCCACCACCTTGATGATGGTGACTATCGGTATGGCGCTAATTTCTCAGCTACTCGAATACATGCAGGAAGAGAGTGCGTTAATTAAGAACAATTTTGGAAAAGCGCTCCTGCTTGGGATTGCTTACTCTGCGTCCATTGGAGGCTTAGCAACGCTCATCGGTACGCCGACCAATGTCATCTTCACGGCAATGGTGGAGCAGATTTTTAAGGTAGAAGTTACTTTCGCCGACTGGTTCTTTTTTGCTTTCCCGATGGTGCTTGTTTTGCTTATGCTCTCCTGGTGGGTGCTGGTAAAAATCGTCTTTCCTATGGATAAAATTGAAATCCCGGGTGGTAGGCAAACCATTCAAAAAGAATTGTCCGATATGGGCTCAATGTCGTCCGAGGAAAAAGCCATCGCAATAGTTTTTGGACTGACTGCATTGGCGTGGATCATGCGCTCGTTCGTCTTACAAAGGCTACTGCCCGGCATTGACGATACGGTCATCGCTTTGATTGGTGCTTTGGTGCTGTTCCTCCTACCGGCAAAATCAAATCCTGGCAGAAAGATTTTAGACTGGGAGTCTGCCGTGAAACTGCCCTGGGGTATTATTCTTCTTTTTGGTGGTGGGTTGTCTTTGGCCGCCGCATTTCAATCATCGGGATTAGCACTTTGGATTGGGGCACAGCTCACGCTACTAGAAGGCATCCATGTGGTGTTGCTTATTATGGCGATTGCGGTCTTCGTTAATTTTATGACGGAGGTGACCTCCAATGTCGCCACTGCATCCATCATTCTGCCGATATTAGCGGCATTAGCGGCAGCTGTCGGGGTGCACCCTTACGCACTGATGACCGCAGCGACACTGGCCGCTTCGTGTGCTTTCATGCTTCCTATTGCTACCGGACCCAATGCCATTGTCTTTGGAGCAGGCAAGCTCGAAATCAGTGACATGATCAGAGCTGGTTTTAGACTCAACCTTATTTCCAGTTTCCTAATTGTAGCTACCATCTATTTTCTGCTACCATTGGTTATGGGGATTGATCTGGGTAGCTTTCCCGATGAGTTCAGGTCCGCTTTCGATTGACCAGGTACACCCCAGCCAGTATAGCTGCCATACTGATGTAGTGAACCAAATACAGCTCCTCTCCATCCACGACCCCCCAGATCACCGCTACTATAGGGATAATGTAGGTGACCGAACTGGTAAAAACCGGTGTGGTCATCTGAACCAGATTATTAAAAATAATCAATGCGAGTGCTGTGCCCACTACTCCAAGGGTCATGACATAGCCAAAGGCCAACCAAGCTCCTTCGGTGTATTGCATCGTATCCATGAAGGGCGTAAATCCAAACAAGACCATTCCTGCTAAGGGACCCATGAAGAGTAGCGATACACTCGTAATGGTCAGCGCCTTGAGATCCGCTAAATAGTACTTGATTACGTTGAGGTTGACACCATAAAAAATGGTCGCCAGTACCACGAAGAGGGCGTAGTAGTTGAAGTTAGAAAACTGTCCTGAGCTACCGCTTAAGATCAGAGCTACCGTTCCAGCAAATCCAATGATCATTCCCACAAGCTTACCGGGCACATATTTTTGTTTGAAGAAGAAGATGCCCATCATCAGCACAAACAATGGGGTCAGCGCATTCAACACTCCCGTCAGGCTGCTGTTGAGCCTGGTCTGGGCTATCGCGAAAAAGAAGGCCGGCAGGAGGCTGCCCATCAAACCAATAATAAAAAGCAGTGCGAGGTGATTGCGCTTGATTCTGTAAAACCTGCTGATGGCAATAGGTGCCAGGAATAATGAGGCTGAAGCTATGCGCAGAGAACCAAGCTCTATTGGTGAAAAGACCTCCAAACCGCGCTTGATTAATATAAATGAGCTACCCCAGATTAACGAGAGCAGTATGAGCATGGACCATGCTAGGACGCTGGGGCTCTTCTCCATTACCTAGGCCATGGCGTAAACCCCTTCAAATTCTTCAAGGATTTCATCTAATGTAGCAAGTATGTCAGGGTATTGATCACTCTCAACTAAACGAGTGCGGTAGGGCTTGAAATGAGGAATCCCCCGGAAATAATTGGTGTAGTGTCGGCGCATCTCAAAAATGCCCTTCAGCTCACCCTTCCACTGCACTGAGAAATCGAGATGCTTCCTGACTGCCTCTATGCGGTCCCTAAGCAACGGAAGTGGAAGATGCTCTCCTGTATTCATGAAGTGCTTGATCTCATTAAATATCCAAGGGTAGCCGATCGCTGCACGACCGATCATAATACCGTCTACACCGTACCGATTGCGGTACTCTAGTGCTTTCTCCGGGGAGTCAATATCTCCATTCCCGAAAATAGGAATATGAATATCAGGATGGTTTTTCACCTCAGCGATATGCGTCCAATCTGCCTCTCCCTTATACATCTGCTGTCGGGTGCGGCCGTGAATACTCAATGCCTGTATACCTACGTCCTGTAGTCTTTGGGCTACCTCCACGATCTTAATCGTATTGTGATCCCATCCTAGTCGGGTCTTGACTGTCACAGGCTTGTTGACGCGCTTGACAATCTCGGCGGTCATGGCCTGCATTTTCGGTAGATCAAGAAGAATACCTGCGCCAGCACCTTTGCAAGCCACTTTCTTTACCGGGCAGCCATAGTTAATATCCACTATTTCTGGATTGGCTGCTTCTGCGATAGCGGCCGCCTCGCGCATGGAGTCTATTTTATCACCGAAGATTTGGATTCCGATAGGTCGCTCGTAATCATAGATATCCAGCTTCTGAACGCTCTTTTCTGCATCGCGAATGAGCCCCTCAGAGGAGATAAACTCAGTGTACATCAGATCAGCACCGTTGGCTTTACATACCGCTCTAAACGGAGGATCACTCACGTCCTCCATTGGCGCCAGCAACAGCGGAAAATCACCAACCTCTATGTCTCCTATCTTCACCATTATAATCGAATTCGTATCCAAGTTATCCGCTCGGGAAATTACCCCTGGGAGGCTCCATTTGCCAACCCGAAACTTACTAACTTTTCGCCTGCAAAAGTACATCGCTCTATGAACATCGACAACCCGGCAGATACAACCAGCAAAACCAATCATTGGTTCAATCTGCTCATGATCGTGGTATATGCGATCATTGGTTTGTTTCTCGGGAATTTTGTGGGTCTCATTGCTGTCTTGCCTTTTTACGGATTTGATCCCATGGAGGCGCTTGTGCAGATCACCAACATAAGCAATCCCGATTCACGACTTCCCTTGATGATCATGCAGGGGCTCACGGCATTATTCGCATTCATCCTTGCCCCCTATTGGTTTTTGCAGAAGTACAAGACCTCCACGCTCACCAAGCTTTTTACCACACCCGCTGACTTTGTTTTACCAGCGGCTATTGTAGTGGCCATTACCATCAGTTTCATGTTTGTCAACAGCATATTCATTGAGTGGAATCAGGCGGTTGATTTTCCTGAAGCCCTCGACTGGTTTGAACAATACGCAATGGAGCAGGAGGAGACCCTGGAAAAGGTGACCATCTTTCTTACTTCGTTTGATAATTTCTGGCAGTTTCTAATTGCTTTTATCGTGATCGCAATGGTCCCGGCAGTTGGTGAGGAGCTGCTCTTCCGAGGAATAATCCAGAATGAATTCTTCAATGCCACCAAAAATATCCACCTGGCTATCTGGGGTTCCGCCTTCTTTTTTGCCTTTTTCCATTTGCAGTTTTATGGGCTGGTACCCCGAATGCTATTGGGCGCATTGTTCGGCTATCTCTATTATTGGTCGGGCAGCCTGACTTACGCCTCCATTGCGCACTTTGTCAATAATGGATTTACGCTAGTGATGCTTTACCTATACCAGCAAGGCTTAATCTCGTTTGACATTCAGGAAACCGAATCCACACCTTTGGAAACCGTGGTTATTTTCCTTATTATCGGTGGAATTCTTACATACATCTTCGTTCGCTACCACCAAAAGAAACCTACACTACTGAATGAGTAAATGGCAGAAGGTCTACCAAGACAACCTGGAGCACCGAGCGGAAATAGTGAAGGCTGTTCTTGAAGACAAAGACATACCGGCAGTAGTAGTTAGTAAGAAAGATTCGGCATATCAGTTCGGCCACTTTGAGGTACTGGTCGATCAGGACGATGTAATGAAGGGCATGAAAATCATAGAGGATGATATCCATTTTGAATAGGTACAACAATCTCACGCAGAGATTGATCACTGCATTGATTGGAGCCTTTGTTCTGATTTTTTGTGTGGTGTATAGTCAGTGGTCCTATTTTGCTGTTTTCCTTTTCGTCACTGTGGTAGCCCAATTTGAGTTTTATAAACTCATCGAGGCAAATGGGATAGTTCCTCTAAAATACCTCGGTACCACCTCGGGTGCATTGATTTACATACTCTCCTTTTTAGTGGAGAGTAATGTCCTACATTCCAATTGGTATTACTGCATCTTCCCAGTGGTGTCACTCATCTACTTTATCAAACTCTATAAGCGTGATGAGGAAAACCCGTTTACTAATATCGGGTTCACATTTTTAGGCATTCTCTATATCGCAGTGCCCTTTGCACTGCTCAATATCATTGCATTCTCGAATGAGGCGTATAGCTATCAGTTCATCGTAGGTCCATTATTCCTGCTATGGGCGAGTGATACGGGCGCCTACTTCGCTGGAGTCAACTTTGGAAAGACCAAGCTCTTCGAGCGCGTGTCTCCTAAAAAATCCTGGGAGGGAAGCATGGGCGGTGCGATCACATCTGTACTCATGGCTTATGTGCTCTCTATGTACTTTTTGGATATGATGCTATGGCAATGGATGGTAGTTGCGGGGATTATTATCATAGCCGGAACCTACGGCGACCTGGTAGAGTCCCTGTTCAAAAGAAGCATGGAAATTAAAGATAGTGGAACCAAACTCCCGGGTCATGGGGGGTTTTTGGATCGCTTTGACGGGTTGCTGCTGTCCGTCCCTTTCATCATTATTTTCTTCAAGTTGCTCAAATGACCGCCGATCAGGATTTCAATTAAAAAAGCTAGTAATCAATGCCGAATCATTAGATTTGTTTCGCATAAACAACAACTTTTTAACCCTCAAATTTTAACCCATGGGCTACATAGAACCGGCTCCTATAAAGGATAAGGAAAATCCTTTTGAGTCAATGATGTCACGCTTCCGTATCGCCGCTCAACATTTGGGTCTGGACGAGCAAGTGTACAATGTGCTTAAATCCCCTACCAGGCAGGTTATTGTTTCTCTTCCCGTCACAATGGATGACGGATCCATTAAGGTATTCGAAGGTTACCGAGTGATCCACTCCACGATCCTCGGCCCATCAAAAGGTGGTGTCCGATACGATATGGATGTCAACATCGACGAGGTTAAGGCCTTGGCTGCATGGATGACATGGAAGTGTGCCGTTGTAGACATTCCCTATGGTGGTGCCAAAGGTGGTATTCGCTGTAACCCAAGGGAGATGTCACCGGGAGAAATCGAAAGGTTAACACGAGCGTACACCCAGGAGATGCATGAAGTCTTTGGTCCGGATCGAGATATCCCTGCTCCTGATATGGGCACAGGCCCGAGAGAAATGGCGTGGATGATGGATGAGTACTCCCGATCAAAAGGAATGACCATCAACTCCGTAGTGACCGGTAAGCCGCTTGTGCTTGGAGGCTCTCTGGGTCGTACTGAGGCAACAGGGCGTGGTGTGATGATCACCGCCTTAGCAGCAATGGAAAAACTGAAAATCAATCCGTACCAGGCAAAAATTGCCATTCAAGGATTTGGTAACGTCGGTTCATGGGCAGCCCGTCTACTTGAAGAAAGAGGCGCGAGCATCACTGCCATCAGTGATTTGTCCGGCGCTTATATTAATGAAAAAGGCATCAATATAGATGATGCTATTGCCTACAGAGATAAGAACAATGGATCACTAGACGGCTTTGACGGTGTTGACAAGATTACCAATGAGGAGTTGATCGAACTTGAGGTGGATGTACTTGTACCAGCAGCTAAAGAGGATGTAATCCACAGCCGGAATGCTGCCAACGTAAAGGCAAAATTGATTGTAGAAGGTGCCAATGGACCGACATCAGCTAAGGCTGACTCTATCATCAATGACGCAGGTATCATGGCTGTTCCAGATATTTTGGCGAATGCCGGTGGTGTGACAGTATCTTACTTCGAGTGGGTACAAAATAGACTTGGCTTTAAGTGGACCGGTGAGCGTGTCAACAGAAGATCTGACAGGATTATCAAAACAGCCTTCAACAATGTTTATCACGTATCTCAGGAGTATAACGTCTCCTTGAGGATTGCTGCTTACATAGTGGCTATCGATAAAGTAGCCAAGACATATACTTATCGTGGAGGATTCTAATTAGCCTATGACCATTCACAAAGAAGGAAGAACGCTCTTATTTGTCATGTTGGTAGTGCTGATGGCCATCAATTGGGGCATCAGCACTTACCTTTCTCCCGAGCGATGGGTGGAGAATATCATCATAGCGGTAAGCCTGGTGCTCTACCTGCTCGTCCTTCAATTTTTTAGAAATCCGACCGTTCATACCCCCATAGATGATGGGCTGGTCTATGCTCCTGCAGATGGTAAAGTGGTAGTTATCGAAGAAACCCAGGAGACCGAGTATTTCAATGAGCTGCGTAAGCAAGTCTCCATTTTTATGTCTCCGGTCAATGTCCATGTCAATCGCAATCCGATTTCGGGATTCATCAAGTACTTCAAATATCACCCTGGGAAATACCTGGTAGCCTGGCATCCAAAATCCAGCACTGAAAACGAGCGTACCTCTATCGTAATCCAAAAGCAAAGTGGTACTGAAGTCCTCATGCGTCAGATCGCTGGTGCTATGGCGCGCCGGATAAAATGGTACATCAATCAAGGCGATCGCGTGGTGCAAGGCACTGAATTTGGGTTCATCAAGTTTGGAAGTCGCGTCGATCTCTTTCTGCCACTCGATGCAGAAGTGAAAGTGACTATTGGTGATAGAACCAAAGGAGGAAAGACCGTAGTAGCCGCGCTAAAAAGTCAGGCCTGACCACAAGAAGCTTTAGAACTTTGATTTATTTTTTTATCTTGAAATAAATCAAAACTCACTCACATGTCCCTTACCGCCTACGCCGGATTCTGGCTCAGATTTGTCGCCTACATTGTAGACTACATCATTATTCAGATTGCACAGTCGATCATCATCTTTCCGCTTCTTAGCGTATTTGGCATTAGTTTCTATTCATTCAATGAAGATATTGATTGGGAGTACATGTCCGAAGGAGAGATCGTCGCACTGGTCGCTACCGCAATAGGTGCTGCCGGAGCTGCCATTACCATTGCCTTGCTGATTCAAGTGCTGTACTACACTTTTATGGAAGCAAGTAAATATCAAGGTACTGTAGGTAAACTCGTCCTTGGCCTCAAGGTGACAGATATGGAGGGTAATGCGCTCGACTTCCCCAAGGCCTTTATTCGTAACCTTGCCAAGATCCTATCGGGAATGATTCTCTTAATCGGTTACATCATGGCCGGATTTACTGATAAGAAGCAGGCTCTACATGATATTGTCGCAGGAGCCTTGGTTGTCCGAAAAGACGAAGCTGTCGGGGACGTTTGAATTTAGATTAAGCTCACTACCTGCTCGAGGTATTTCTGATCGACTTCATCAAAATCATGGAGTTGATCACTATCAACATCCAGTACCCCAATAACCTTCCCATCCTTGATGATGGGAAGCACGATCTCTGACCTGGATGCGGAGCTGCAAGCAATGTGGCCAGGGAAGGCATCAACGTCCTCTACGATCAATGTCCTGGCTTCAGCCCAGGCAGTCCCACAAACACCTTTGCCCTTGTTGATACGGGTACAAGCAATAGGTCCCTGAAAAGGTCCGAGTACCAATTGTTCGTCTTTGACAAAGTAGAAACCTACCCAAAAAAACCCCATACCATATCTCAAAGCTGCGGCGATGTTGGCCAAATTGGCGACCATATCTTCCTCACCATAGGTGAGTCCTTTGATTTGTGGTAGTAGAGATTCGTACCTTTCTTTCTTATCAGTACCTTCAGATATGATCAGTTCTTCAGCCATCTTTTAGTTGTAGTAATAATGTAGTTGGTCACCAAATACTTGTTCTGTTCTTTGAGGTGCTTGCTTCAGCACAGGGGCGGCAATACCTTTTTTAAATTCAGCATTACTGACAAACACCCGAGCTTCGTCCCATAGTTCCGCTGCGATAAACTGCTGCAAAGTTTTACTGCCTCCCTCTATGATCATAGAGTGAATATCCTTTTGAACCAGTGCCTCAAGTATCCGTTGTGGTGTGATTTCCGGTAGGGAAATGACACCATCTTGCCCCTCCTGATCTAACGCGATGCGATAAGTTGGAGCCGTCTGATCAAACAGGTTAGTAGCATTCGGCAACTCCATTTTAGGGTCTATCACAATGCGAATGGGGTTTTTCCCTTGCCAATCGCGTGTAGTTAGGCTTGGATTATCATACCGGGCCGTATTGTAACCGACCAAAATTGCATCTTCTTCAGCCCGCCATTTGTGAACGAGCTTGCGTGAAGAAGGGTTAGATATCCACTTGGAGTCATAGTTCTCTCTGGCGATGAAACCGTCCATCGTTTGGGCCCATTTCAATATGACATAAGGCCGTTTTTTCTCAAAAGCAGTGAAAAACCTGCAGTTCAAACTCCGGGCCTCCTCAGAAAGCACCACTGTGATTACCTCAATTCCAGCATCTTCTAGTATCGAAACGCCCTTACCTCCTACTTTTGGGTTGCTGTCTATCGCGGCTATCACAACCCGATCAGGCTCCAGGCCTCTCAGCAGTTCAGCACACGGAGGTGTTTTTCCATGGTGAGCGCATGGTTCGAGGGTCACATAGACCGTACTACCGTGAATGCTTGTAGTATCCTTAACTGAGTTGACTGCATTGACTTCCGCATGTGGGCCACCATATTGCTGATGCCAGCCCTCCCCGATGATCAGATCATTTTGCACGATCACGCACCCTACCATAGGGTTGGGCGAGGTATACAGTCGGCCTAAAGCTGCCAGCTCCAGTGCCCGTCGCATATATTTTTCGTGTTGATCAGCCATTGGCTCAAAGTTACATGCAGTTGATGAGACAATTGTAAAAAGAGCGTCTCCAGCCTGATCCTGAATAGGTTTTCGTTCTAGGGCTGGATTCGAGTTTAGACAGACTAATTTAGCCCTGTGAAAACTACTGCCAAATCGCTCTTAACAGAGATCGTGAACTCGCTAGGTAATATTTATCACAGTGGTGAGTGCTTATCTATCGGCAAGATCATCATGGAGGATCTTCTTGGGGTACCCTCGAATCAGCTGCCGCTAAATCCTACGATCGAGTTGTCTGAGGAAGCGGAGCAGGCATTTTCAAAGGCGATAGCTCGACTCAAAAGTCACGAGCCCGTCCAATATATCACGGGCAAATGCCATTTCTTCGGTCGTGAGTTTAAAGTCAACCCAGGTGTGCTTATTCCAAGACCGGAAACAGAAGAATTGGTAGCATTGATTGTTGACAGACATAGGCGAGCAGCGGGTCTGAAGATAATAGATATCGGAACGGGCAGTGGTTGCATCGCTATCTCACTGGCAGCAGCACTCCCATCTTCAGAGGTCACAGCTGTCGACATAAGTGA
This sequence comes from uncultured Roseivirgaceae bacterium, assembly GCA_964351595.1. GTDB lineage: Bacteria > Bacteroidota > Bacteroidia > Cytophagales > Cyclobacteriaceae > UBA6059. The sequence goes on from CAYGOT010000114.1 coordinate 11,010, forward strand.
AGCAGCATTGGCGGTAGCGGAAGAAAACGCAAAGCTAAATGCGGTAAATCTCACAACTGTACATTTAGACATTACCTGTGCATCTTTAGCTGAAGTGCACTTCGATATCATTGTGAGTAATCCACCATATATCACCGACTCAGAGCGGAACTTGATGCACAAAAATGTCCTGGAACATGAGCCGGATCTTGCACTATTTGTTCCTAACGCAGATCCTCTGAAATTCTATGCTCATATTGCTGAACAGGGTCGGCATGCGCTAAGACGTAATGGGTGGATCTATTGTGAGATCAATGAGCACTTTGGGGCAGAGACGGTGGCGCTGTTTAAAAAGCACAACTACCAAAATATAGAGCTTCACCAGGATATGCAGGGCAAGGATCGGATGGTGAGTTGTCAATTGGCTTAAGATCAGATCAAGGTAGCGATGCTAGAAATTCTCCTGGTGTCATTACCGGGATAGAGATCCCTTTGAAGTCCTTTTTATTTCTGGTGATTATGATCTCCTGACCATTCTCGAGCGCTACATAATATTGCAGGGCATCTTCAAAATCACGAAAATTGTCGTCATTCAAGGCCAGTTCAATGATCTTATCATCTAAAGGAAGTACTTCGGTCAACACTTTGAATTTCCTGAGAATGGATTTGGCCTGTTTTGGAGACTTCATCTTGGCTAGTACATAATGCGTGTTGGCAAATGTCAAGGATGAAATTGAAAGTATTACCTCTTTGGTATCGCCTTTAGAAAACAAGATAGAGGCATCTTCCACAAAAGGCTTTCGGTTGGCCAGTAAATCTAGGAGAACATTCGTATCTATGAATAAGCGATTCATTTGTACTTCTCAGCAATGTGATCCCGATAAGCCTCTTTTGGATCCTCACCCTTTAGGTCAACAACTCCTATGAGGCTCTTAACCAATGGGGTAACCGCTGGCTTTTCTGCCCTGTCATTTACTAACATGGATAAATATGATTCTATCAATTTTGAGAGACTTGTATTATTCGCCTTTGCGTATACTTTAGCATTTTGGATAACTTCCTTCTTTAAGCTCAATGTTAGTTTAGTATCCATAACAATAGTTTACGTGCAAAAATATAATGTTTACACGTATAAATCAAAGCGCCTCCGCTACTAGAAAAGGCTTCAAATTACTACGTACGCTCAGCATACCATCATCGGTGGTCATGATTTGAAGCTCATCTTCTAGTTTCTCATTGTCGAGATCATCCATTAACCCTTCGGTAGAAAGATACATTACGTCGAAAGGCTGGATGCTCAGAGAGGTGTATGCGTTGAACCATTTCCGATAGACACCCTTCTTAGCTAAAACAATTTTACGATTAGCTTCAAAGAGCACGCAATTCATTTGAGTCACCAACGGGTGCAGAAAGATCAGCTCATTTTCCGGGTTGCCGATAATGTTGACCGAATGATGGTTCTTTTGAAGAAGGAAACTCAAACCTGCATCTACGCTGGAGTTACCGTTAGGCTGGTCTATCACATCATAAAGCTTCTGTTTGGTGCTGAGCAGTGCGGAACCTGATTTGGCCAGCACTCGATCTACTTTGATGCCCCAATCCAGAAGCG
>CAYGOT010000115.1:0-12511 GCA_964351595.1 uncultured Roseivirgaceae bacterium
GTAGATAAGTAGCTTGTAGACGATTTTAGCGACCAGGCTGTATTGAGTAAAGCGCTTTTCAAACAGAAATAATTCTACCGCACCAATGATCAAGCCGACTACTGCTACCGCAATACTGGCGAAGATGAATACAGGTAAAGTCAGCGTAATTGCTTCATCGGGATTTAGGTTTTGATTGCCGGTAGGTGCGGCTTCCACTAACAGAAAAACCCAACCTGTGAATAACCAAATGAGTGCAAATGGGATGAGTCGTGCTAGATTTCTGCTTTGTCTGGCCGATAAAAGTGACATGTGCCGTTGGGTTAGATTTATGATAATGTTAATTCTTCGAGTCGATCGCCCGTAAGGTGCTGAACGTTTCTGGTGATTTGCTCGATAGGCCAGTCCCACCATTTCAACTTTAGTAATTGTGCAACTTGTTCTTCTGGGAATCTTCTCCTGATCTCTTGAGCAGGGTTGCCGCCTACTATGGTGTAGGGAGGTACATCTTTGCTAACAGTGGCGTTACTGGCAATGATGGCACCATCTCCTATGTTCACACCTGGCATGATCGTGGCATTGTATCCTATCCATACGTCATTACCGATGATAGTGTCTCCCTTGGATGGATAGCTTTTAGACTCCATCGCATCCTCCCATCCGTGCCCGAATATCGCAAAGGGGTAAGAGGAAATAGCATTGGAAAGGTGATTTGCACCATTCATGATAAAAGTTACGCCGGAAGCAATCATGCAAAACTTGCCAATGACAAGTTTGTCACCCACAAATTCAAACAGGTATTTTACATTCTTTTCAAAATTGTGGACATCCTCAAAGTCATCATAATAGGTGTAGTCTCCGACGATGATCTGAGGGTGCTTTACTAGATTTTTGAGAAAGCAAAGGCGGTCGTAACCTTCAAGTGGATAGGTTGTGTTTTTATCTGGTCCTGTCATCGTTACATTTTTAATTGAATATTGTGTTAGCAAAAATGAAGTAACGAGATAAGCCAATCGTCCTGATTTATGATTCTGGACATTTTGACGTCTATCACTTGTATGAATTGCTTAGGCGCATTTGACAAGAAGGTTGATTCTATACATCATAAAAGCCGATAAGCACATCAGACCCACCACGATCCATCCAACCTGAGGGAAGTTTAGGATGTGTCCATCCGTAGCTTGTATAACAATAAAACCTGCTGCGGCTGCAGCCAAACCACCGGCCAACTGCTGTACCGAAGCATCAATGGCCATAAAGGAGCCCCGATCTTTTGAACTGGGTATTGCGGTAGCTAATGAAACAGAAGTGACCATTCTTGCATTGATACCAATGAAAATGAAGATATGCAGGGCGATGACTACCCAGATAGTACTGACAGAAGCATTGGCATAGGCAACTATGGATACCATTGCGATCAGAGTACCTACTATGAAAACCAATAGGCTGCCATATCTATCCGCGAGCTTACCGAGTATAGGACTTGAGATCAGGCTCGTCAGCCCCATAGCACCATAAACAATTGGTAATTGCTCCTCTGTTAACCCTAAATTATTGATCATATAGGTGGCATTGAAGGTCATGAGGATGATATCTCCACCTACGATCAAGGTATTGTTGGTAAAGACCGTCCAGTATTTCCATTGAGCAATGGTCTGATAAGCATGCTCCCATGGTGTGGTCATTGTCGTTTTTGATGACCGATGACTAAGCGGTTTGAGAATCACCCTAACCATAACTAATGCCAAGCCGCCAATACTTAGCACGAGCCAATAGGACAATTGCCACGAGAATGTAGCGGAAATGTATAAGGCCAACGGCAGACCTAGCACGAGGCTTGTTGCAAACGCTGACTGAAGCCATCCCATCACACGAGCTCGCTGTTGAAGAGGGAATATATCAGTAACTAAAGCATAAGTGATGGAAGCGACCACACCACCAAAAGCGCCTGTAATCGTACGCGCGGCTAATAACAATTCGAATGAAGGTGCCAGAGCACACAGGAGCAATCCCAATAAAAAGCCGGCATAGAAAAATAAAAGGAATGGCTTTCGGCCGAACCTATCCGCATACCCGGAAGCGACAAATGCCGATATCCCGGCACTTATAGCATATGCCGAAGCAATCAATCCGAACTCCTCTGTACTCAAATCGAGTGCTGTTAATAATGTGCTGCTTAAAGCGGGTAGGAGCATGTAGTCAAGGACTACCGTGAAAAGAAGGCATGCGAGTCCAATGATGATGACCACCTGATGGTTGGTGAAAGCGGTATTTTCTTTCATGCCCCTGTTACTTCTTATTGGCTTTTACCCACGCCTTTGGTGTTAGTCCGGTGGATTTCTTAAAGAACTCATTGAAGACTGACTTAGAAGTGAAGCCACTTTCATAGGCTATACCAAGCAGTGTCATATGGGTATTGGCTGGGTCAGTTACCTTTTGCTGAAAAATGGCCAGCCGATGTGAATTGATGTAGTCGTTGAAGTTTTGGCCAAGCTTCATATTGAGCAGCCATGAGAGCTTATTGGGATGCAAGTCAATTTTGTCGGCTAATGATCTAAGGGTTAGCGTGCCATCCGTTACCACTTCATGCATGCTCATTTGCTCTTGAAGCGCTTTTTGATACCGGTCTAGTTCATCACCTTCCAGATGACTGTTTTGTGTGATGACCAATTGGTGGCTGGATGCGTTTTGACGATGAGCTTTTTGCTCATGAAAGTTCATCTGATTGTAAACCTCCTGAAATCCCTTATCACCTCTGATATTATCCCATACCCACCAGTATTTCAGGCTGACCATCATACTGGACTTTTCTTCGAGTCCCTTTCTTAAAAAGCGCACCGCTTCGTCGGGCATGTTGAGCAGGCTATATAGCGCTGCTGGATCGCAGGGATCGATGTAGTCACTTCGCTCTAATTCTTCAAGTATACCAGTAGTCTCACCACTCAAGACACGTATGACGAGTCGATCAAGCAGTACGAGCCCTTCTCCCCCCGTAAGCTCAATAGCCTTATCCACCGCGGCAAAAGCTTCTTCATACCTTCCAAGGTAGCCGAGGACCAGCCCTTTCCACCTAAGAGCTTCACTAAAGTTTTCTTCTATACGCAAGCTCTCCTCAAATGCAGGCAAAGCTTCTTCAAAATTCCCTGATAAGTAGTAGCATAATCCTAACCACCAATAGCTAATGACATGCAACGGATCCTTCGCTACATTCTCTTTGGCTATCGCAATGGCCAGGGCATAATCCTTTTGAATAAAAATGTAATAATTGGTAATGAAATCAATCTCGTTGGTCAGGCCGTTGATCACGGCGTTGTTATAGGACTTAATAGCAGCATCCCAGTCCCAGTCATAATATAGGTGCACATAGGCCATCACTTTGTGTGCGCGCATATCCTGACTGTCAATAGATAACGCCTTTTGGGCAGATTCACGAGCTTTTTTAAATCCCTCCTTAGCAGAAATCAAATTGAAACCTGCATGATGTAGATAGGTTTCACCCATGAAGGAGTAGGCCTCAGAAAAATTAGGGTCAAGCTCAGTTGCCTTCTCAAAAAGGGCCAGGGCTGCTTTCACATCTGGAAGGTCTTTGCGTTTGAAATGGTGACTAGCTTTCAGGAATGTCTGATATGCATCGGCGCTGACGGTTTTAGAAGATACCAGATGATCTTCTATATCCATATGACCAAAATTCTCCCTGATGCTGTCAGCGACCAGTAGGCTGATCTCATCTTGCAGTTCAAAGATATCCTTCAGTGTACGATCAAAAGTCTCTGACCACATCTGAAACCCATTGTCGGTTCTGATCAACTGAGCAGAAATCCTTACTCTATCACCTGATTTGCGTATGCTACCTTCAATCACAGCGGATACCCCTAGTTTATTACCTATGATGCGCACATCCTCTTTCAGTCCTTTGAAAGCGAAGGAGGAGGTTCGGGCGGTTACTTTCAGCCCATTGATCTTGCTAAGTGCATTGATGATCTCCTCTGTCATCCCATCCGAAAAATACTCATTCTCAGGATCAGAGCTCAGATTGTCAAAGGGTAATACCGCTATAGATTTTTGATTGAGCAAAGTAGAATTTATCTGCTCGCCTAAAGTAGCAAATAGTGCTCAAAATAATAATATGTAGGCAGATGAGCCTATGTATACCTCATGATCTGGTATACACTTCGACTAAAGTACATCCATCTCCAGCATCAAAACTCTGAATGGTGAGGGTATCGCCTTCTATCTGATAGGTTGCACTTAAACCTCCCGCTGAAAAGCGGTCATCCCCTAAAAGGGTGTAAGGAACCTGAAAGGTGCTGGTCACCCCGTTTTCCACTTCAGTGTAAATAGATGTCCCGCTTTCAAACAACACATTCCTGCAATTCTGCTCGTTGCACTCAAACGACGCTCCGCCATTACTATCTTCAATGTCACAGTCCGTGTATTCATAGCTAACTTGAGTCCAGAGTACACCTTCTATGGAAGGTGCCGGGGGAGTATCATCGTCATTGTCACAACTGAGTAGAATGATTAGTCCGGTCAGGACTATTGCTATATTTATGAATTGTTTTGTTGAGGTCATGAAGTTGCCAAAAATTATTAATTGAGAGATTTGTAGAGTAACATCTTTAAACTGGAACAGAGCTGTCTTACCCTGCCCTTAGTTTTGGTTTCAAGTAGATCGTATTTTTTTGAAAAATGTGACGATCATCAGTATCGCTCAAACCTTAACTGAATAACTTGGAGAATCGATTATTTGGTAGGATAGGACATTGGTCTAAGATGAAAAAATAGCAAATGAAGAAAGTATTAATCCTTACCGGAGGAGGGGACTGCCCCGGTCTCAATGCAGTGATTCGTGGTATAGTGAAACGTGCCGACCTGACTGGCGAATGGGAGGTTTACGGTAGTAAAGAGGCATACAACGGTGTGCTCAGAAGCCCACAAGAAATCATGAAGCTTGATAATGCTGCCATCGCAGGCATCCATGCCAAGGGTGGGACCATATTAAAGACCACTACTAAAGGAGGGCCGTTTAACTGGCCGGTGGAGCGGCCTGATGGAAACTGGGAGTCGATAGATCGATCTGATGAGATGGTCGAGATGCTTAAGCAGCAAGGATTCGAAGCAGTTATCAGCATTGGTGGAGACGGTTCTCAGCGCATAAGTCAAGCGCTGTATGAAAAAGGGCTCAACATGATTGGGGTACCGAAGACTATCGATAATGACCTCTCTGCGACGGACTATACTTTTGGCTTTCAGACAGCTGTAGAGATTGCGTCAGATGCCGTTGATAAACTGGTCACGACGGCAGAGAGTCATCATCGACTGATGATCCTGGAGGTGATGGGAAGGAGTGCGGGCTGGATTGCGTTGCATGCAGCGATCGCAGGAGGTGCGGAAGTCTGTTTAATTCCTGAGATACCCTATGACATTCATGCCGTACTGGAGCGTATTGAAGCACGCTACCGCAATAATCGTGGATTTGCCAATATTGTGATTGCAGAAGGGGCTAAACCTAAAGATGGCTCTATTGTATCCAGAAAAAGCGATGAAGTGGGCTATGAAAATGTGCGCCTTGGTGGAGTGGCTTATCAACTCAGCCAAGAGTTAAAGACAGCAGGATTTGTTCATGATGTACGTGAGATGGTGCTCGGCCATCTACAGCGTGGCGGATCGCCGACAGCCTTTGACAGGATATTAGCCACTCAGTTTGGTGTGAAGGCCATGGAGCTGGCCATCGAGGGCAAGTTTGGTCAGATGGTCGCCTACCGGAATAATGATATCATCGACGTATCGTTGAAGGAGGCAACTGAGGATTATAATTTTGTATCGTTAGACAGCTATCTCATGAAAACGGCTAGAGGAGTGGGGATTTGTTTTGGGGATTGATTTGAGGCTTCAATGTGCCAATTCTAAGAATATATTGATTTATTTGCGCGTCAAATATCAAAAACATGAAAAGATTCCTCGTAGTACTATCGATTACTTTTTTTTCAATGGGTCTCAGTGCTCAGAGCATAGAGATCACACCCACCTATGGCTATCAGTTTGGTGGTAAGCTCAAAGGTGTGCGGGGAGATTTCAGGATTGAGTCCGCCCCGGCATACGGAGTTACCTTAGAGGTAGGCAATGATGATTTACCCGTTAAAATATCGGCATTTTGGTTGAGGCAGGACTCCCGTGGAATATATCAGGAGTTTGGTCAAAGGGAGGAATATCTGTGGGATGTCGCTACTGAATATTTCCAGCTTGGAGCGACTAAAGAAGGGGGCGATGGTACAGTAGTGCCTTTTGGAACATTTACTTTGGGTGCGACTAATTTTGCTCCAAAAACGGATGATTATTCTGATGAGTTGAAATTCTCCGCCACACTTGCAGGAGGGGTAAAGATATTCCCCACCGAAAAACTTGGGATTAGAATCCATATGCGTATGCTCATGCCATTCCAATATGGCGGTGGTGGTCTGTGGTGCGGTACTGGTGGCTGTGGTGTCAACGCCGGAGCGTCTACAGCTTTTATTCAGGGAGAGGCCGGTGGAGGTGTGGTCCTTAAGCTCAACTAAACCTCACATGATATAGTATTTGTTGGCAGAGGTGTTCTGGTCTTCAACGACTTCCCCGAGCAGCTCTTTTAAGTTTCGTTCAATCGTATTGGAGATAGCCGTCATGGGTGTGTCCGAAGGTTCATTCTCGAACGGATCTTGCAATACCTTGGCAGTCCTCATCAAGAGGATGAAAGGTATGGAAACAAGGGTAGAAAGCACGACTTGCCAAATGCCAATCGTCTCAGCGACCGACAAAGCGAATAAGGCCAGGAATAGATACATGAAGACATTGATCATGTAGGCATAGGCAGGAGGGAAGACCGTATTTTTTATGCGCTCTGCTTGTCCCATCGAGGTGGTCAATCTGACGATCGTCTGATCGAGTTGAACCTGTTGGTAGTCGTTGATCAGGTGGTCTTCATGGAGCTTTCTGATATCATTACCATGTTGATCGAGCAATGCTAAAGACAGATTGGTTTGTTGATCAATTACGTGCTTTTCATCAGCACTGATATATTCCCCGAGGATAGTTTTCTGATCAAGTCGTCTGAGTGCTCGTGCCAATACATGGCACCATCCTATTTGCCGGTAGGCGATCTTTTTGATCAACTCGCCCGAGGCTGGACTGTCTTTGATAAATTGTCTGGCTTGCACTACCAGCGATCTGGAGTCATTGACGATCGCACCCCATATTTTGCGGCCTTCCCACCATCGATCATAGGACTGATTGAGCTTGAATGAGAGTAGCAAGGTGATACTCGTGCCCATGAAAGCAGGTATGCTGATGGAGATATTGGGGATGTCGAGATACAATGTCAGGGAATAGACCAACGACGCGTAGATCGTTACCGCCAGAATACTGGGCAGGGACTTTTGCAGTACGATGCGTAGGGGTAGTCGTTTGGCTATTATCATGATTATTGACTTATCATTTTATCACAGAGTGAATATAGTCGAATAGCTAGCAACTATGCAGCGCTCGAAAGCAAACTCACTGATGAATAAGCCGATCTACTCTTGGGGGGTTTTAAAACGAACCTATTGACTAGATTTGTTTTGGACATAAGCCGAATACTATGAAAAAGATCAATATTGCCCTATTCTTTTTGCTCCTACTATCTACAGTGGGCATGGCACAGTCTAAAGAAGACAAGAAAGCGGAAAAGGCAGCTCGTAAGGAAGCGAAGCTGGAAGAGCAGGCCATGCGGATGGAGCCTCTCAATGAACTGATCAGAAATAAGACCTGGGTGCTGGAGGGCAATCAACTGAAAGCAGATAAAGGCCGAATGGCCAATAACCTTAATTCCAATCTCAACTTTGTGAGCTGCGTTGGGGAGAATGGTACGGTGCAGTTATCCTTCAACGGTATTGTGGGGTGGAATGGCGTAGGTGGAGTTACCCTCGATGGAAAATACGATAGCTACAAGGTGACTGAGCCTAAGAAAGCAGGACAGGGCGTAACGCTCCAAGCCAATGTACGTGGTACGGGAGGGTTTGCCAGAATGACCTTACTCATCCAATCTCCAACGCAGGTAGAGGTCAGAATTAGTGGTAACTGGGGCCAACAAATCACTTTGTACGGATCCATTTATTCGCCGGAGGATAGTCGGGTTTTTAAGGGTATGCGCAACAACTAGCGCATTGATCAGTAAATCCTCTTTTGAAGGGATAGTTGAGGGAACCTCAGCACAACGAGTATTCAAATTGCTCACGTAAAATTGGTGATGAATCCGACCCCCTTTGTAAGGGAAATTTTGGAGTGAACTGTCTCTAGCATATGCCAAGATCAATTACCTTCCTGGTTGCCCTTTTCTTTCTCGGTTCGTGCGTGGATGTGTTCGAATTTGACCTTCCCGAAGACGGACAAAACAAGCTTATCGTAAATGGTGCAGTGACCAGCTTGCCCGGGCCGCAGGAAATCAGGGTGTTCCGCTCGCAAGGTTTTGGCGATGGTGATACACAACCATTCGCAGTACGCGATGCGATCGTTTATGTGACTGATGATCTGGGTGACCGACAAAATTTTGCCTTGGTTTCGGATGGTCTACAGACTAGCTTTTGCAATGATCTCGAGCGGGACCTGGGCCCCAATGATCTGGATTTGGCAAGCAACTATCGCTATGTCTCCTCCGACGGTTTTCAAGGACAGGTAGGAAGGACATACACACTGCACGTGGAGTTAGCCGATGGTAGCTCTGTAGTCTCAGAACCTCAGCTGCTCAGGCCTTCCATTCCGATAGGAGAGCTTAATGCGACTTATGTGATCGAGGAGACCCTCAGCGAGAGCGGCACGCCACTGCCGGATGACAAATGGATTGTACGTGCCGCACTTGACCAGGCTGGAATGCCTGATGAGGAGGCTTATCTAACCTGGCGTCACCGCGGCACCTTCAGGATATCTTCCAACCCGGAGCAGTACTGCGATTACCATGACTGTAGTGACCCTCGGGTCTGCATACCGCTGTGCTGTGAGGAGTGCTGGGTCGTGGAGTATGGTCAGTCGCTGGTCAATACCTCGGCCACCACCCTGGAGAGCCTATCGGAAAATAGTCTTATCGTCGCGAACATCCCCATCATCGACATGCGCACCGAGTCGGTCTATCACCTCGACCTTTATCAGTACAGGATAGCCAGTGATGTGTATGATTTTTACGAAGCACTTAATGCGCAGCTCACCAATCAAGGGTCGATATTTGACCCACCGCCCTATGATGAGAAGAGTAACCTTACCTATGCGGATGATCGTGAAGAGCCCATTCTTGGATACTTTTGGGCAGCCGGTGCTACCCATGAAGTACTTACCATATCACCCACTACGGTGACGCGCCAGTACAACTACTTTTTCCCTGATGACTGTCAGAAGGTACCCGGCGCAACTACCGAAAAGCCTGAGTACTACATGAATTGATCTTCAAAGATCAGGTCGTACTACGTTTTAACATTCTTTAACACTTCGGCCGAAGGATCGCCAGCTTTTTCGCTTCTAAAGAGCAAAGCAAAACTTTAAAAAATAGAAAGATGAAAAAGCTAATTGTAATCGCATGCATGACTATTGTATCACTTGGGGCCTATGCTCAGCGCGGTGGCGGTGGCAGACAAGCTCCGCCAGACCCAGCAGAGATGATAGCGCAGGCCACAGAGAACCTCGACCTTACCGACAGCCAGGTGGCTCAATGGGAGGCGATCCATGAGAAGTACGAAGATGAGATGAAGTCTGGTCGTGGGAATAGAGAAGAAGGAAAGGAAGTCATGAACCAGATGCAAGCAGAGCTAGAGGCCACACTGACAGAGGGCCAGAAGGTGAAATTTGCAGAGATGAAAAAGAACCATCCAAGAAGAGGGGGAAGGAGTAATTAGGTCGCAGACCAGGGAGGTGTCTTAAATCTCCTTCAGAACAACTCCTTATTGCTCGATGGTTCTATTAAATCAGTTGATTCTGATTAGGTTGACATCAAAGATCAAGACAGTACCGCCTGGGATGCCATTAGTTCCTCGATCACCATATCCCAGGTCAGAAGGGATAAGAAGGATTCCATTGCCGCCTTCTTTGAAGAGTTGGATGCCTTCGGTCCATCCGGGAATCACCCCGTTGAGAGGGAATGAAATGCCATTAGAATCACTCTCATCAAAAACATTGCCGTTGGTGAAGTATCCTTTATAGGCGACTCTTACATTGTCAGTCGCAGATGGTCGGTTGCCCGTTCCCTCATTCAAAATGACATAGTACAGGCCTGAGCTTGTGCGCGTTGCATCCAGATTGTTATCGGCGATATACTGCTGGATTTGCTCTTCATTAGTCCCGTCAAAGTTGGGTGGCCCATCATCATCACCACATGACACTATGAATAAGGCTAACGCAATAATTAATATGTTTCTCATGACTCTTTTTTTGCTACCGCAAATGTAGGCCAACGAGACGAGGTAAGACAAACTCTTGCGTAACGTTTTGCTCTGGACTTGACGACATCCAGATCGTCCGTGGTGGTATTAGTAGTCCACATAGATTGTGGATATCGCTTCGATTGTTTTTGATGTACAATTGATAACAGTCATACCGAAACTCTGATAACCATCCTGTTTTAGGACATTGATAGAGAGTAGTTTAAAGAAAAAAAGTCATGAATGCGGAAAGACAATCTTCGGTGTTGTTGAGCTGGAAGCACATCGTTGCTCTGGCTATCATTAGTATTGGAGTTTTCATTAGTTCAAGTCAGGCGGTTGCCCAGGATCGATGGAGCATTGAGCTTCATCCGGGCGTGCATTATGCTACGCAGAATCTTGGTGATGCGGATATTGATTTGGGTTTTGGGTTCGATGTGCTGCTTAAGTATCGATTTGCAGAGTATATGAGTATTTACGGGGGATGGGGTTGGAACATGTTCTCATCAAAAGATTCTTTTGCCGGGACTTCAGGCAACTTTGAAGAAACCGGATACACCTACGGCTTACAGTTTTTATATCCACTAAAGGATAGCAGAACCAGCATTTTGGCAAGAGCAGGTGCACTGCATGATCATATCGAGGTGGAAAATGACGAGGGTGATATTATAGCGGACTCTGGTCATGGTTTTGGATGGCAATTAGAAGCTGGTTTGGCGTTTGCGTTGGGTGAGCGATGGACAGTTTTGCCGTCTGTGAGGTACCATTATCTTAGTAGGGAGATTAGCCTCAATAGTGTAAAGGTGGATGCAGATTTGTCATATGTCTCTCTTGGTGTAGGGTTTGCAAGGGTCTTTTGATTTAAAGTCGAATTGGAAGTGTTCAGAATAATACTGCTGGTGATATTATCTCTGCATGCCTTTATCCATTTTTTAGGCTTTGAAAGGGGTTTTGGACTAGTGAGAGTTGCTGGTGCAGCAGGTGAGGTAACGCGATCAGCTGGAGTGCTGTGGTTGCTGACAGGACTCCTTCTTCTCCTCATGGTCGGATTGTATTGGTCCAATGAATCCATATGGCCGATAGTTGGCATTATTGGCTTGGGTTGCTCTCAGTACCTGATCATAAGGCACTGGGAAGATGCTAAGTTTGGCACCATTATCAACATCTTAATTTTACTTTGGGTCCTGCCCGGGCTTGGCGATTACTGGTTTGATCAGTACACTCAAAAAGTCAGAACGTCACTCTATCCGACTTCCCAGAGTTCTCAAGGGGTTATCACAAATGATGACATTGGCCATTTACCGCTTATTGTCCAAAGATGGCTTACAAAATCGGGAGTAGTTGGAAAGTCAGCAATTACACAACTTCAATTGTCGCAAAGTGGGAAAATGAGAACGAATCCTGACAAGCCCTGGATGCCATTTACCGCACTTCAATATTTTAACACGAGCAGTCATTCATTTCTATGGACTGCTAAGGTGCAATTGATGCCACTTGTTCATTTAAGAGCGAGAGACCTGTTGTATGAAGGAAAGGGATCAACGAAAATTAAGTTGCTTTCTCTGCTGGATGTTGTCAATGAAAGCCCCAATCACAAAATGAACACTGGAGCCATGATTAGGTATTTGGCAGAAATGTGTTGGTTTCCTTCAGGAGCTGTAGATGAGTCGATCGTATGGGAAGATAGCGGGCCCCTTACTTCAAAAGCTACGCTGACTTTGGCTGATGTTTCTGTTTCAGGCCTTTTCGAATTTAGTGAAGCAGGGGATATCCTCTCTTTTGAAGCCATGAGGTATCGGGGAGGCAGTGACTCATCTGAGGAAGCCCTTTGGCGCGTGGAAATGATATCGCACACGCATGTGGCTGGTCAGTATCTACCCAATAGGTGTAAGGTCTCATGGGTAGATAGTGAAGGAGCATTTCACTGGCTGGATTTGGAAGTGATTGATTTGGCGACTTTTTCGGAGTGAGTTCGATGTGACCGTAGGTTAACCTGAGTTCGGTGTAAGAGTAAAGAGAAAATGCCATCAATCCCATCCCTGGAGGGGCTGGGGGTGGGTTTTGAGAAATCATTTTCTCTTTATGTCAATTTTGATTCAAAAATGACAATTTGA
>CAYGOT010000116.1:0-12237 GCA_964351595.1 uncultured Roseivirgaceae bacterium
ATCCCTATCAGCAGTAAATCTCCGGAATGAAGGTTGTCGGACATTGATTGAAGAAACTGCTGCGCCTTATCGATTCCGAAATTGCCAATATTGGAACCCAGAAACATCACCACTTTACGCTCATCACTCTGCTTATTTGATGCGTTCAGCACCTGAAAATAATCTCCATGAAGGGCTTCTACCTTCAACTGAGGCAATTCCTCATGCAAGCTATCGGTTAGGCCCTGGAGCACATTTTCAGAAATATCAATCGGGCAATACCTGAAGTCAAGGCCTGCCTTTAGAAACGCTCTGAGCAGTACCTTGGTCTTAGTCCCATCACCAGCACCAAATTCCAACAACTGAAAGGACCCTGGCTGTTTTGAGATAAGTTCGATAATGTCGGTCGCCTGTTTTTCGAAAATCTGATACTCAGCTCTGGTGAGGTAGTAGCTGTCCAAAGCCATGATCTCTTGGAACAGCTCATCACCGCGCTCATCATAGAAGTATTTTGAGGATAGATGCTTACTCGAAGCTGTTAAGCCTTCCAGTACCTCTTTGGCAAATTCAGCAGCCGGCAATGCAAATATCTTCTCCGAGATTTTCTCAGAACCATTGAATTGGAGTTTAACGCTCATGTAATCAGCCTTAGATATGTTTAGCTAGCCGAATACCGTTGAAAAGCCAGCGGAGATTCGGATGAAAGAAATTGCGATAGGTCGGACGTATGTGATTGCTCGACGTAGCATATGAGCCTCCCCGGAGCACCATTTGATTGACCATAAACTTGCCGTTGTATTCGCCGATAGCTCCCTCAACGGTCTTAAAATACGGATACGCCAAATAGCTACTGCTTGTCCATTGCCATAAGTTACCGTAAAACTGATACTCATCCGACTCGACTGTAGGTCCAAACTGTCTCTGATCCACAAAATTTGCTGATTCGGGGATTTCAGGTGCATATTTCCTGCATGCCACCTCCCATTCAAATTCCGTCGGTAGACGCAATCCCTTCCATCTGGCAAAAGCATCTGCTTCAAAATAACTCACGTGTGCGACGGGCAGATTGGGGTCCACTTTCTGGAGACCATGCAATGTATAATTGTGCCACTGGCCATCGATTTCGTACCAGTAATGTGGTGCTTTGATTTGGCCGGCCTTTACCCATTCCCAGCCTTCGGACAGCCAATGCCGAAAGTCACTATAGCCACCATCCTGGATAAATTCCAGGTACTCACCATTGGTCACCAGTCGGTTGGCTATCGCGAAATCGTGCAGGAAAGTCTTGTGCACACCTTCCTCGTTATCGAAGTGAAACTCATTTCCTTCATAGCCGATTTCATACAGTCCCTCTCCTACCGGAAGGAAATGTAGTTCAGCCGGAGAGCCTGAGGGCTGAGAGGGACCGTTTTCCCGATAGGGAGGGAAAAGTGGATTATGACCAAGGATGTACTTGATGTCATATAGCAATAACTCCTGATGCTGTTGCTCATGCTGTAAGCCGAGTTCGATCACAGGCAGCAGGTCGGATGGAACGCTTCCAGAAGTGAGAAAGGCTTCCATTCGCTCATCTACAAACTGCCTAAAGTCCATTACCTCGTCGATGGTTGGACGGGTCATTAAACCCCTATTTACCCTGAGTACGCGCTTCCCAACGGATTCGTAATAGCTGTTGAATAAGAAGCCGTAATCATCATTGAAGACCTTATATCCAGGGGAGTTGGACAGCACGAAAGTTTCAAAAAACCATGTCGTATGTGCAAGGTGCCATTTGGGTGGGCTTACATCCACTATGGGTTGAACAACAAAATCTTCGGGTTTGAGCGGTTGGCAAATCTCAAGAGAGAGAGCACGAACCGTCTGATAACGAGCAAGTAATATTTCAGCAGCTGAAATCGTGGGCGTTGGAGTAGCTAAATCGATAGGTATGGCTATTTATTCCGTAATAAAGTTCTGGAAAGTAAACCTCACCTACAACGGATTTGTTAGTTAATTGGGAGTAGAAATCACATTTTGTAATTGTAATGACACACCGGTGTGTTGAGCGCTGCAACTCCCAAAGGCATTGAAAATGTCTACACGCGCCGGATGAAAGATGGGATTTTCCCGACCTTATTTTGGCGGATCGCTGAGGGTATGATAGCCTCCTGATGTTATCTGGTGGATGAAGTTGAATTACCTCGGATTGCTTGGCTTACTTCTACTGGCATATTCTTCGTGCGAGGAGCAGGAATCGCCAAATGCCGAGGTGGATCCTGTATTCGGACCCTATCTGATCGACTTCATACAGCAAGCGTCAGTTAGGGGAATTCCCGTAGAAGACTCATTGAGGGAAATCACCATTGTCTTTGGCCCAACACGCTATCTGTTTTGGGATGGGCAATGCAATCCAGATGAGCAACGCATTATTATCAATCCTATCAGTTGGGAGAACAATACTGATTCTCAAAACCGACTAACGATTTTTCATGAGCTAGGGCACTGCCTTCTCGGTCGTAAGCATTTCAATGATGTATTGCCTAACGGTGAATGGAAGAGTATCATGAGGGGAGGCCAACCTGTAGGAGACCGATCCTTCATCACCAACTTCACGGGGTTTAGAGCAAAGTACTATATCGATGAACTCTTCGGGGTGGTTGACAACCTACCATCCTGGGCGGAGGAGAACTTTCGCCTGAACTCAAGACCCGCAAAGCTCAAATACCGGGAAAGGTTCACTAAGGAGACATCTGGCTGGAATACACCGACTGGCTCAACTCTATATTATGAGCAAGGACAAACCAGACTGGTCACGCTAGAGGAGATCAGTGATCTCAATCAGGAAAATGTAAGCTTATCGGAATATGGAAATTTTAGAATCGATCTCGCGCTCGAGATCCTATCTGGGAGTAACTACTCTGGCCTAACCTGGGGTCAAAATCTTGCAGAAGAAGCCAACTACATGCTCATCAACAAATCGAAGCAGCTTGTCATCGGATCAAGATTGAATAATGTACCTACTATTCAAATCAGCTCTGATTTTATTAAAACAGCAGGCCAAAACATCATCACAGTCCAAAGGATCGACGGCTTTAACTACGGCTTCATCAATAGCAAATTTGTTTATCGGTGGGAGGCCTCAACCACGGGAAATGACAGCTTTGGTATCACAGCCAATCCAGCCATGGAAGTCAGACTTCACCAAATGAGCGTATTCGTACTTAGAGACTAGACTTATACGTAGTTGTTGAGCATCACCGGCATAACAAGCATCAGCAGATCCTCATTGTCATCCTTTTCTTCAGGTATGATCAGACCAGCCTTGTTAGCCGCTTGCAGCTTCATCATCAACTTCGACGACTCCAGATTGCTCAGCATCTCGATCAGGAACTTGGCATTGAAACCAATCTCGATATCCTCACCCTCATGTTCACATGACAGACGCTCGTTCGCTTCATTCGAGAAGTCAAGATCCTCAGCCGAGATCATCAATTCGCTACCGGTGATCTTCAACCTTACTTGATGCGTGGTTTTGTTGGCATAGATAGCGATCCTTTTAAGAGAGCTCAGGAACTCCTGGCGATCAATCACCATATTATTCTCATTGTCTACCGGAATCACGTTCTCATAATCAGGGAAGCGCTCATCAATCAGTCGACAAATCATTTTGATATTGCCAAAGCTGAAGAATGCATTGGCGGCATTGAACTCAACACTCACATTCGTATTCTCAGAAGGAATAGTCGATCTGAGAAGCGTTAAAGCTTTTCTTGGGATGATCATCGAGTGATCCATATCACCCGCAATATCCACTCTTCTATATCTGATCAGCCTGTGGCCGTCAGTAGCCACGAAAGTCGTGCTCTTGTCATCCAGCTTCAGGTATACACCCGTCATCGCAGGTCGCAACTCATCATTGCTCGTCGCAAAAATTGTATTTGCGATAGCTGAGGCAAGCACATCTGAAGACATATCTACTGAGTAACCATCAGCTAGTGAGGGTACTTTTGGAAAGTCAGTCGCATTTTCACCCGATAGTTTGTACCTACCATTGTCCGAATTGATCTCTATGCTGTATGACTCCTCATCTATCGAGAAGGTCACAGGCTGCTCCGGTAAGTTCTTCAACGTCTCTAATAGTATCTTAGCAGGAACAGCGATACTACCATTGTCCTTAGCCTCCACTTGTAGCTCCGTAATAATAGATGTCTGCAAATCAGAAGCCGTCACGGTCAGATTTCCTTCGTTGATTTCGAATAGGAAATTTTCGAGAATAGGCACCACAGGATTGGTGGTGATCACGCCGTTGATCGCACTGAGTTGTTTAAGTAAATATGATGAGGAAACTATGAATTTCATGGGGCGGTACGTTGAATGTCTACAGCAAAAATGCAGGTGCAAATTTACAAATAAAAATCTGAAATGAGGTATGTGAGGATTGGCCTGCAACGCGCCCCATTAGTGTATTTTGTTCTTTAGAAAAATCTAAAAGCATCTATCCGATCGAATGTCTAAAAGATAAATGCTTATACACATATATTTTCTGGTTTGAAGAGTGTTCAAGGCCAGGGTTCGTGTCTTCACGAACACCTCCGATCTGGTTCGTGAGGACACGAATCTTGGCGTAGGGACACTAATGTAGGGTAGGTTCGTGGGGACACGAACCTGGGCGTGTGGCTGTCAAACTGCGCAAATTTGGTAATGTCCACATGTTCGTTGGTCTCAAAATACGCATACTGCTCCAGGTAGTTCATCATTCGAGCCGTATCGACTGCCAGCATGTCCATTGCTACAATACTCCAAGGCCAGGGTTCGTGTCTTCACGAACACCTCCGATCTGGTTCGTGAGGACACGAACCTTGGCGTAGAGGGGTAGGTTCGTGGGGACACGAACCTGGGCGTGTGTGGTGAAAACCCTTCGACGATTCATGAGAACACGAAACATGGTGTTTAGGTATGTGATGATTGGGTGCTAGAAGGGCTTTTCTACCTTCAAAAAATCTCTTTTGGAAGGTAGCAGGGCCTGTACTCTGCGCTGCTCGACGACTGACCAATTGTCATTGCCATCAACTGTGAGGTGCACCCGATCCTGAGGAAGTCTCTGCCAGATGGTGAGTGAGTTGCTCATAGCCGCGTCCAGATCAGTCAAGGTGATTTTGCTCATAGGCTCGGTTTGAGACAAGCTGTCAAACTGCGCAAATTTGGTAATGTCCACATGTTCGTTGGGCTCAAAATAAGCATACTGATCCAGGTAGTTCATCATTCGAGCCGTATCGACAGCCAGCATGTCCATTTCAACAATACTCCAAGGCCAGGGTTCGTGTCTTCACGAACACCTCCGATCTGGTTCGTGAGGACACGAACCTTGGCGTAGAGGGGTAGGTTCGTGGGGACACGAACCTGGGCGTGTGTGGTGAAAACCCTTCGACGATTCATGAGAACACGAAACATGGTGTTTAGGTATGTGATGATTGGGTGCTAGAAGGGCTTTTCTACCTTCAAAAAATCTCTTTTGGAAGGTAGCAGGGCCTGTACTCTGCGCTGCTCGACGACTGACCAATTGTCATTGCCATCAACTGTGAGGTGCACCCGATCCTGAGGAAGTCTCTGCCAGATGGTGAGTGAGTTGCTCATAGCCGCGTCCAGGTCAGTCAAGGTGATTTTGCCGATAGGCTCAGTTTGAGACAGACTGTCGAACTGCGCAAATTTGGTGATGTCCACATGTTCGTTGGTCTCAAAATACGCATACTGCTCCAGGTAGTTCATCATTCGAGCCGTATCGACCGCCAGCATGTCCATTTCTACAATACTCGGAAAAGAGTTGTCACCCGAGATGATGATGTTCTCCCGGCGCTCCAAACCATAGTCGATTTCCAAACGCTGGATACTTTGCCAGGGCGATGAAAAGAGCTTTCGATCCTTCCATTGCAAGGCAGTGAGGTTGAGTATGGCGGTGATATAATTGGTGTATCCTGGAATCTCAATGATAAATGCACGGTCATCTCCGGGACGGTAGAAATAGGAGATCTTCTGCGAGGCGACACCTCCAGCATAGAACTCCAGGATCGTCTGGCCATTGGCGAACACACTTACCTTGGTCCCATCATTCATCAAATCATCTATAACGGCTTGATTGCTGGCCCTAGCGACAGGCCGCTTGATCTGCCACTGCTGCATCATGCTGAACAACACCTGCTGGAGTGACTTGTCGAGCACATATTGATTCCCAACACGCCACTCACCTTGATTCGCCAATACCACTTCTCTCTCTGGCTGACTCATCACAATCCTCTCCACCTGCTCTGGTTCAGCCACACGAAACATCGTCGGATCATAGTCGATACTCGTCTTATTCCCATCAGTCAGTATCAGACCAAGTAGTATAGCAAGCTGCACCACAATCAATATCAAGAAAACCTTTGACCGCTCCATGATTAGTGATTTGTGTATTTACGTTTTCTTAAGATTGACCTGCCGATTCCGAAGGCAATCAATACGACCAGTGGAATAAGCAGATTTACGACTTGCCAGTACGTACGTTCATCGTCTACTTTCACCTTATCCAAAGGTCTGATTTTAATCTCTTTGAGCCTTGTGTTGATGATACCATCATCATCCAGCAGGTATTCAAGGGCATTGCTTACAAAGTCCTTGTTGGCATAATTGACCTTTTGTAACGGATCGTATCCTAAGTCCTGCGGTTGCTCACGATCAAACTCATTGCGGATGTAGTCACCATCACTGACCACCAGTATTCTGGAGGCTGTTCCCTTCTCTTTGAAGGCATTTTTATCCACGCCATTTGGTAGTATGCGATTGCGATAGAGTGAGGTGAATTCTCCTTCAAGCAGGTAAGCCACTGGTTGTGGCCCTTTGTTGTACAAATCAGGGTTTAGTTCGTTTCGAAGATCGTTGAACTTTACGCTCACCGGGCTCGACAGCACTCTCGTGTAAGGTGAGGTCAGCATCAATGGGGTCTTCTTGATTCCCTCCGCCTTGACCGTATCGATTGTCGAAGCAAACTTCATAATTGACGCATCCAGGTTTCTTACAATCTGATGATCCCCATAAGCATTGATCAACGGGAAGAATGGCCAGGGCAGCATTCTGATCTGTGCCTGGTCGCCCATATTACCAGCCACTACCGGGAAAAAGCCACAGTTGATATCTTGGATATAATTGGTGTTGATCCTCACGCCATACTTAAAAAGAAGGTCATTGAGATTGGTAGTATACGGAAATGCAAAGGTGCCTTCACCACTGGCACTGTCCATGTTGACGCTCAGTGCATCCAGGAACATCATCATTCGGCCTCCATTCATGACATACTGATCCAGCATGTACTTCTCCTGTTCTGTGAAGGCGGAAGTAGGCTTGGATAGAATCACCAGGTCATAGCCCTCCAAAGGCGTAGTTCGCTTGGGTAGATTGATCTGATACACATCGTACTTGTCCACAAGCAGGCTCGTGAAACCAGCGACCTGCAAAGAGTCCAGCTCTCCATGTCCTTTGACCAACCCTATTCGTTTGCGATCATCATTGGCGAGTTTCTTAATTGCGGAGATCAATTCGTACTCCAGGTTTTCAATGCTCTGATTGAGGGTCTCGTCGGGAGTAGCTCCCCGGTTACCCTTCAGTAGCATCACGCCCTGCTCCTCTCCGAAGTAGGAGACAATAGCTCCCGGGAAGATCAGCTTCTCCGTTTTGCCACCCTCTCCCTCGTAAGAAAGATTGGTAGGCTGGATACCCTTTTCTGCTAAGTAGCGATAGTACTCATTCTTGCTACGATCCGTCTTGGCAAGATCGGGATTGACAAATGTGAACTGCACATTGTCATCGGCGTAATAGGCAAATTGCTCCAGCAGTTCTCTGATCGACTTTTGCAGACGCTTGAAGCCACTTGGCAGTTCCCCCTCTAAATACACCTCCACATAAACTACATCCTCCAGATTCTCCAACTGCCGCTGAGTAGCCTCCGAAATGCTGTACCGTCGCTCTTCCGTCAAATCCAGCCTGAACGGGAAACGATCTACTAATTGATTGACAACCAGTATAGTCACTACAACCAGCACCAGTCTCATTAAATCTTCCAGCCGATTGCTCTTCCAGTTCACCATTTTCTACTCCGGATAATGGTGAAGGTGCTGACCAGAAAGAAGGCCATCACACTGAAGAAATAAATCAGGTCTCTTAAGTCGAGCAGTCCTTTACTCAGCGTGTTGTAGTGGTACACTATTCCGATCTGAGAGATGAGTAAAGACAGGGTGCCCCAAACATCAATATTGGCCATAGCCTCAAATCCGTCGAAAAAGATGAAACAGAAGAACACTGCAAGAATGAAGGATACGATCTGATTGTCTGTCAGCGAGCTGGCGAACATGCCAATCGCAGCAAACAGGCCACCTAGCAGGATCAGGCCGATGTAGGAACCAATGATGCCGGGTGTATCGATATTCCCGGTAGGGTTACCCAGCTGATACACAGAGACGTAATAAATGAGCGTCGGAAGGATCGAGAAAATCACCAGAACCCATGAGGCCAGGAACTTACCAAAGACTATGTCCCAATCGGTCAACGGTCGGGTGAGCAATAGCTCTATCGTACCTGTCTTGCGCTCCTCAGCAAGTGTGCGCATCGTGATCGCTGGTATCAAAAACATCAGTACATAAGGACCAAGATCAAACAGGGTATCCAGTGATGCATACCCATAATCCAGCACGTTGGTATCGGGAAATATCCAGGTCAGCAGGCCTATTCCCGTTAGGAATACACCAATCACGATGTAGGCGATGAGCGAATTAAGGAAGAGGCTGATCTCTTTTTGAAATACGGCTAGCATCTAGTCCTTAGTGGCGGTTAGTTCTCTAAATACATTTTCGAGCGAATGCTCCTCAACGGTGAGTCCCATCAGATCCCAGTTTTCGGCGGCTGATAGATTGACTAGCTTTTTCCTCAGATCACTCGTCTGGCTACCGCTAATCTTCCATTTTCCATTATCAAGCTTCTCTAGGTGGGTCACTCCTTCCAGCGACTTCAACAAGTCTTCATCGATATCCCCTGACCACTCCACGAGCAGCGTAATACCCTCTGCAGCGCCAACCTTGAGACTCTCTACAGAGTGATCCGCGACTATGGATCCACGGTTGATGATGACGGCACGATCACAAATGGCTTGCACCTCCTGCATAATATGGGTGGAAAAGACCACCGTCTTCTCTTGCGATATCTGCTTGATCAGATTTCTGATCTCGACGATTTGGTTTGGATCCAGCCCTGTGGTGGGTTCGTCCAGTATCAGCACCTTGGGATCGTGCAGCAATGCTTGCGCCAGCCCCACCCTTTGTCGGTAGCCTTTGGATAGTGAGCCAATGAGTTTATTCTGCTCTCTTTCGAGCCCCGCCATCCGGATCACTTCTTTGATGCGAGGCTTGAGTGTGGCAGAGGATATCTTGTGCACCTTACCAATGAATCCCAGGTACTCGTGCACATACATGTCAAGATAGAGTGGATTGTGTTCCGGTAGGTAGCCGACGATCTTGCGCACCTCCAGTGACTCCTCTGTCACGTCATATCCATCCACTAGCACTGTACCTGATGTGGGCGGAATATATCCTGTAGCAATCTTCATTGTCGTGGACTTGCCAGCGCCGTTGGGCCCCAGGAAGCCCAGGATCTCTCCCGGCTGCACCTCAAAAGAGATGTGGTCAACGGCTTGCTGAGTGCCGTAGGTCTTGACTAAGTTCTTAACTACGATTGACATATTCGTGGCGAAGATAAATATTATAACCTTGATGATTCAAGATCAAATAATGTGGCTAAAGCGATCTCAAAAGTTCTTTAATAATGGTCGTCATTCCTGGTTCGGCTTTCATTGCAGCAGCGATAATTTCGGGAACGGAAGCTTCCTTGATCTCACCATAGCACACGTCCGTGATCACAGAAACGGCAAAAGATGAGATATCCATATGTCGCGCTACTATTATTTCGGGTATGGTGGACATGCCAACAGCATCCGCACCTATGATCGACAAGTATTTGTACTCCGCTGGGGTCTCAAGGTTGGGGCCAGTCACCGCTGCATAGACACCAGCATGCGCCGGAATTCCCTTATCACTGGCTATCGCCAATGCACGGCTCACCCAGTCTTTGCGGTAGGGTGCGCTCATATCTGGAAACCGCCCACCGAGTTCGTCGAGATTAGGGCCGGTCAAAGGATTGGCAGGCTGCAGGTTGATATGATCGCTCAGGATCATAAGGTCACTAATCTGAAAATCAGGATTGAGGCCTCCCGCCGCATTGCTAACCATCAGCGCCTCTATGCCGAGCAGCTTCATCACCCGTACCGGAAAAGTCACCTCCTGCATACTGTACCCCTCGTAGTAGTGAAATCTGCCTTGCATCACGACCACTGGCTTACCAGAAAGGTGGCCAAGAATCAGCTTGCCATGATGGGACTCTACCGTCGATACCGGGAAATGCGGAATATCGTCATAGGACAACTCATACCTGGTGTCTATATCGTTGACGAGGGCACCCAGCCCTGTACCCAGAATGATCCCTGCCACAGGTTTGAAACCGCGGGTTTGTTTGTCGATGTAACTTGCTGCTTCTTTGATTTGATCGATGTATTCCAAATTTTATCCTTTTTATGGCTTGATATCTGCACGGCAAATTAAGTGAAACCAAGCTCGAATCAGCGTTGAAAAGGAAATACCCTTAACCCTATCCTATTGGAATAGATGGGTTTCATAAATGTCATTTCCTTTTAGACGAGATTCAAAATGAATATTTCAATAGGATCCACCTCTTTCTCCTGCCGGAGGAGATTAGATGGCTTCATTTTGAATCTCTACTTACGAGTGTAATGGAATTACTCAGGCTACAAACTTTATCCACGGTCAAGGCGTTAAGATGACGTAAATCGTACCGATGAGAATGAATTTGAAGAATACTTTAGGTCTGGGTCTCTTTTTGGCTCTAACTCTCCATCAAGCCGCGGCGCAGACCTATACTGTAGATACCAATGAAAGCCGGCTGGAATGGAAAGCGCGCAAAGTCACCGGCAGTCATAACGGTATCCTACTCATTAAATCCGGTGAACTCACATTCACCGACGGACAGCTCTCCGCAGGTAACTTCGAGATAGATATGACGACCATTCGGGTACTGGATCTTACCAATCGCAACATGAACGAGAAGCTACTCAATCATCTTAAAAGCGATGATTTCTTCTCCGTAGAGACCTACCCAACCTCTACTTTTGTGATCACTTCAGCCACACCTCAAGAAGATAGAAACTACGCGATTACCGGCGATATGACCATCAAAAGAACGACCGCACCTATTACCTTTGATGCTGCGGTGACGATGGATGACAACAGCGTCTCTGCCTTGGCTACCATCACCTACGATCGTACCGTCTATGACATTCAGTATGGTTCGGGCTCTTTTTTTAGCAATCTTGGTGATAACATGATCAATGATGAAGTCGAAATGACTGTCACTCTAAAAGCAACTAGCAAATGAGCTATATCATCGTCTGTGGTACGAATAGAAAGAATTCTGTTTCCAAGATTATATCCGGCATCTATCAAAACCTATTGGAAGACCATGGTGTCACTGCCGAGGTGATCGATCTGGCGGAGCTTCCAGCTGACTTCACTCGATCTGCGCTTTATGAGAATGCTGGTAAGAATGATGACTTCAACGTCTATAGAGCGAAGATGCTCGAAGCGCAGAAGTACGTTTTCATCGTACCCGAATATAATGGCTCCTTTCCGGGAGTTCTGAAGGCCTTTATCGATGGGCTGCAGTTTCCTAATACGTTCCCTGATAAGAAATGTGCCCTTGTCGGGCTCTCCTCTGGTGTGCAGGGTGCTGGTCTTGCGCTCAGCCACCTCACTGATATCTTCAACTACTGCGGGATGAATGTCATGGCACTTAAGCCCAAACTTGCTCGCATTGAAGAGAACATGACCGCCGAGGAGATTGACAATGCGCTGTACAAGGAACTACTCGAGCAGCAGGTGGAGAAGTTGATTCGGTTTTAGCTTCAAGTAATTTTCAAAGCTGTCTGTGGTGTTATTACCCATGATACCCGGTAGTTTGGACCTGAAAAGTCACTGTCATTTTCAGGGAGGCACGACCGAAAAATCTTATTAGTTCTTAATGGCCATGTTCCTGTACCCTGCCCCATATCGATACTCAGAATTAGCTCACTATCCTCTACTTAAGAAGACCTCTCCTACGTCGAGGTGACAACAGAGGAGGTTCCTCCAT
>CAYGOT010000117.1:0-12214 GCA_964351595.1 uncultured Roseivirgaceae bacterium
GCCATGAGCAAAATCGTAAAAAAACACTATCTATGCTGGCCCAAAAACATAACTTTGTGACCCAAAAAAAGACCTATGCAATTTAGCCTGACTCAGGTAACACATATACTTGGTGGCAGTTTGGAAGGTGATGGTGAAGTCAAAATAAATGCTCTAAGTAATATCGAAGAGGGCAAACCAGGCACCATTTCGTTTCTCTCAAACCCTAAATACGAGCCTCACATTTATACCACCAATGCTTCAGCGGTAATCGTAAAAAAAGACTTCACACCAAAGCAAACAATAACGCCAGCCCTGATTAGGGTCGATAATCCTTACCTCAGTTTCACGGCACTGCTTGAGGAATACCATAAGCTTTTCAGCTTTAGCAAAAAGGGTGTCGAATCACCAAGCTATCAATCGGAAAATGCTACCATCGGTAAAGATGTATACTTGGGTGCCTTCTCATACATTGGCAACAACGCTAAGATTGGCAACAACGTAAAGATTTATCCTCAGGTCTATATTGGAGATGATGTCGAGATTGGAGATAATACAATTGTCTATGCCGGAGTGAAAATCAATCATCAGGTGAAGATCGGAAAGCACTGCGTTTTTCAATCCGGAGCTGTGATCGGTAGTGATGGATTTGGCTTTGCCC
This sequence comes from uncultured Roseivirgaceae bacterium, assembly GCA_964351595.1. Taxonomy (GTDB): domain Bacteria; phylum Bacteroidota; class Bacteroidia; order Cytophagales; family Cyclobacteriaceae; genus UBA6059. Next base: position 641 of record CAYGOT010000117.1, read on the forward strand.
CCCAGCCAGATGGTACCTACAAAACTATCCCTCAGGTCGGGAATGTAATCATTCACGATCGTGTGGATATTGGCGCAAATACAGTGGTCGATCGAGCTACATTTGAGTCTACCATCATCAAATCCGGCGTAAAGCTGGACAATTTAGTACAGATCGCTCACAACGTGGAAATCGATGAGAATACGGTCATTGCTGCCCAAGCCGGTGTTTCCGGATCTTCGAAAATTGGTAAAAATGTAGTCATAGCCGGACAAGCCGGAATAGTCGGTCATCTAAAAGTGGCAGATAAAACTATAGTCGCCGCACAGTCCGGTATACCTAAAAATACCAAAGAAGGGGCTGCTTATTTGGGGAGTCCGGCGCTGGAAATCAGCGATGCTCGCAGATCCATTGTGGCTTACAAGAGACTACCTGAGCTTATGAAGCGTGTTCAGGAACTTGAACAAAAAATTCTAAATTTGACCTCCACTACAGAATAGGATGAAGAGTTATCAGCAAACGGTCGCAAAAGAGATCAAGGTATCCGGGATAGGCCTCCACACCGGAGTGGTGTCCAATATGGTATTCGTACCTGCCAAACCTAATCATGGCATCAAGTTTCAACGCGTGGATATGGAAGGTCAGCCCATCGTAGATGCTGACGTGGATAATGTGGTAGACACCTCAAGGGGAACAACCATTGAGCAGAATGGAGCTCGTATTTATACTGTTGAACATACCCTTGCTGCCCTTGTAGGGCTTGAGATTGACAATGTCCTGATCCAGATCGATGGGCCTGAGCCACCCATCATGGATGGTAGTTCCGCAATGTTCATTGATGCACTACTAGAAGGTGGCCTTGAAGAACAAAACGCTCAGCGTAACTTCTTTGAGATTCCGGAAAGTGTCTTCTATAAGGACAAGGCCAGGGACGTGGAAATAGCAGCCTTGCCATTGGATGACTATAGAGTCACGGTCATGGTAGACTACAATTCGCCGGTGCTGGGTAGTCAGCATGCTAACCTGACGGATATCACCGAATTCAAAGAGGAGATTGCCTCCTGCCGTACATTTTGCTTCTTGCATGAGCTTGAGGAACTGTATAACAATGATCTGATTAAGGGAGGCGATCTAAGCAATGCCATCGTAATAGTAGACAGGGTAGTCACTGAAGAGGAGTTGGGCAAGCTTTCCAAGATGCTTAACAAACCGAAGGTCGAGGTAAAAAAGGAAGGTATCCTCAATAACGTAGAATTAAGATTTAAGAACGAACCCGCTCGTCACAAGCTCCTGGATGTGGTGGGTGATCTGGCACTTATTGGAAGGCCGATTAAGGCACAAATACTTGCGGCCAGACCCGGACATGCCGCCAACGTTGCTTTTGCTAAAAAGATCAAGCGCCTGATGGAGCTGAAGACAAAGAGCAATGTCCCGACCTATGATCCGAAGCTTCCGGCAATAATTGATATCAACAAGATCACTAAGATCCTACCTCATCGATATCCTTTTTTGCTGATTGACAAAATATACCATCTCGATGATGTCCATGTAGCTGGAGTAAAAAATGTCACTTTCAACGAACCCTTCTTTCAAGGACATTTCCCGGGAAATCCGGTGATGCCTGGTGTGCTTCAAATCGAAGCTATGGCTCAGGTGGGGGGCATTCTGGTACTCAATACGGTACCAGACCCTGAAAACTACTGGACCTACTTTTTGGGGGTGGAGGCTTTCAAATGGAGAAAAATGGTGCTACCAGGAGATACGCTGGTTATTCAATGTGAACTGCTCGCTCCGATCAGAAGAGGTATCGCCAAAATGAAAGGCTCAGCACATGTTGGTTCTAGTCTCGTCTGCGAAGGAACAATGACTGCAAGCATCGTAAAGAAGGACATATGAAGCAGCCACTGGCCTCGATACACCAAAGTGCCCAGATAGCAGATGATGTTGAAATTGGCGCATTCACGGTAGTCCATGCTGATGTTGTCATCGAGTCAGGTACTAAGATCGGATCCAATGTCACTATAATGGATGGTGCCAGGATAGGCAAAAATGTCACTATCTACCCTGGGGCAGTTATTTCTGCCAACCCTCAAGACCTGAAATATCGCGGAGAAGCAACCACCGCAGAGATTGGGGACAATACAGTTATTCGTGAATACGTCACCATCAATAAAGGTACAACTGATCGAATGCATACGGTGATCGGAGCTAATTGCCTCCTGATGGCTTATGTACATATTGGGCACGACTGTCTGATCGGTGATCATTGCATCATTGCCAATTCAGTTCAGCTTGCCGGGCATATCACAGTAGAGGATTATGCACGTCTCGGAGGTGTAGTGGCAGTTCACCAGTTTGTGAAAATTGGCGCTCATGTAATGGTCGCAGGAGGCTCGCTGGTCACCAAGGATATACCCCCATATACTACAGCTGGACGCGACCCCCTCAGTTACTGTGGTATCAATTCTATTGGCCTTCGTCGGAGGGGTTTTACACCTGCCAAGATTAACGAGATCCAGGAGATCTACCGCCAATTCTATTTGAGAGGGCTCAATAATACCAAAGCACTCGATAAAATATCTCTGGAGTTACCTCCTTCGAAGGAGCGTGATCAAATTATTCATTTTATCAAGAATAGTGATCGTGGCGTTATGAAAGGCTTTCTTAGATGATATGAAAGTTACTTTTGATAATGTCGGCAAGCGATTTATCAAAGAATGGATCATCAAAGACCTATCCTATACTTTCGAGAGCAAAAAAGCTATTGCCGTAACAGGCGCAAACGGTAGCGGCAAGTCTACGCTCCTCAAGCTCATTTCCGGTATCGTACCCATCACGCGAGGAAACATAATCTATGAAAATGCTGACAAGGCGGCTATTCCTGTAGAATCGGTGTTCAGAAAAATCAGTTTTTGTGCACCTTACCAGGAATTGATTGAGGAGTTTACCTTATCAGAAATAATCAGGTTTCACCAGGCTTTTAGGCCACTAGAGGGTGGACACAACGTTGAAGAGCTCGCCGATTTATGGCAACTTTCTCATGCCCTGAACAAGCGCATTCATTTCTACTCTTCAGGAATGAAGCAGCGTGTAAGGCTCGGTCTTGCCATTTATTCCAAGTCTGAATTGACACTACTGGATGAACCAACCAGCAATCTCGATGAAAAAGGTGTGGAGTGGTATCTTGATCTGATCGGCAAAGTAATCAATCAACGAACTCTTATAGTAGCATCCAATATCACCCGAGAGTATACGTTTTGTACTGAACGGGTCGAATTGAATATTAACTAACCAAAGTTAGAATAGGAAAATTTAAAGTTTGTACTAGGTACGAATGGCAAAAAATGATATTTTTGATAGAACTGATTACTTATTTTAATCTTACAACACAAACACTAACAACATGAAAAAGATTTTTAACCTTATGTCCATCGTGCTGATGCTGTCTCTGATAGTATTTGCTGGCTGTAGCGGTAGTGATGACAGTGACCCGGTAGATCCACCAGTTGAATTGACCCCTGCGCAGCAACAAGCAGCACTACTTGTCGCCGAAGGAGCAACATGGACGCTTGCCGCAACTGATCCTGTGACCGTTGACGGTACTCCGACTACAGATTGGGCCAACTTCACGCTTCAATTCTCAGGTGATGAGAATGGTGGTGGATTCCAGACATCTAACTCAGCCGCACCGGTGGTATGGCCAAGCTCAGGAACCTGGACTTTCGCTGAAGGTAGCGTATCACAATTGGTACGTAATGACGGAATTACCATGACGGTAAATGTCACTGAGGCCGATTTAACTCTTTCTTTCGAAGTAGAAGATCCGGGAAGTGGAAGAACTTTGGGATTTGGCGGAAGCTATATTTTCAAGCTCGGAAATTAAAATAACAACGAACAAGCTATTACGAACCTCACCGCTCCGGTGAGGTTTTTTTTGTGTCCTGTCAATCCTGAATAAGGAACAACCTGCTGTAATAATGTAATAAGTAGCTACGCTGAATACTCTCAGCAATAAGTATGAGAGTTATGCAGTAGGTTCAATGCTATACATGTTACGCCTCAGTAAACCCATTTGGAATTGATAGTACGGCAGCACAGGCTTGCTGTTGGGTGTTGACAAAGTAACTCACCGTGCCACTTAGCCCTTTGAAGTCAGCTCAGCAATCAGAACTATCATTTAACCACTCAACTGAAGTATTTATTGCCCTAATAATTTGGGAGCTTAGAGCACAAAAAAAGAGCTGCCAGCCGACAGCTCTTTTTAATGATTATGTGTTAACCCTATTATTGGAAAGTATATCTCAAGCCTATTTGCATCTGCCATCTTGAGCTTCTGATACCAGAGTCCTCGATGTTGTTCGTCCATGGCTCATTATTCTCCACTTCGCTGAATGTGAAGGTAGGCGTAGTTCCATCAGCCTGGAAGCCTTCAAAATCAAGCAACTGATAATTATTAAAACTACCGACCTGATAAATACGACCCCAGTCAGAGTTCAATAAATTCATCACGTTGAAGATATCAACAGACAACTGCAATGTGTTTCTCTTACCACTACCTGTTTCAATGTAGAAGTCTTGGAGGAATCTGAAGTCAAGGATATCGTTCCAAGGCATTCTGCTCATGTTTCGCTCGGCATATTGACCTCTTCTGTCTTTCAAATAGTCATCTGACTCAATAAATTCATCAAGTTCTCTCCACTGCTGAGCGGCTGATCTGTCACCGTCATCAACAAGTATGATCTCATCCTGGCTAGCAGGAACATAAATCAATGACTGCTCTCTAGAATCCTCACCCGTTAGGTTACCGTTATCATTATAGATATACGAGTAGGTCTCTCCAGCCTGACCATTGTAAAAGAATGAGAATTGCGAAGCACCAAAACCAGCATATTCCTTGCGATAAGAAACCTGTCCAATAATACGGCCTCCTTGTGAAAAGTTTGATCGCTGAGCTTCGTTGAAGCCATTTCTACCGTTTACAGTGTGTAGGCCTCTCCACTGAGAGGAGTTCTGAGAAGATGTACCATCATATACCGTATAAGCATCGCCATAAGAATAAGAAACATTAGCCGTGAAACCATTGTCGAAAGGCTTAGCAACTGAAAAAGCAGCATTCCAGGTATGTCCCTTATTTGTATTTGTGCCGTATAGAATGTAAGTATAATCTCCATCTATAGGATCTCTTCTGTTATACTGAATTCTGTCATCAGGAGTACCAGTCAACGGTGTGTTAGAAGGCTTAAGATTGTAGTTAGAGTAGAGTAGGTTGTTCAAGAACTTTGAGTACAAAAACTCAGCAGTACCAATCATACCCCAAGGAAGTTGCTGATCAACAGCGATGTTGGTCTTGAATACCTGAGGCAATCTCATCTCTGGATCGAAGATATCAATCTGACCTGATCTAAGACCTGAGTTAGGCCCAACTCTTTGCGGCTGATTATCCCAATCCGCGTTGAAGTTGCCATCCCAGTTTCTGAACCAATCAGTAGTAGGACCAAATACTCTGTCACCACCAACAGTACCACCGTTGTTGTTATAAGCTCCTCCCCACCACACTAGCGGCATACGAGAGTTAAAGATTCCCAGACCTCCTCTGATCTGAGTAGTTTTGTCACCGTTCACATCATAGTTAAATCCAAGTCTTGGAGCCAACATGATCTGAGGATCAACCACAGGACCACCTACAGTAGCTCCATTCAGGTCGTATCCGAACCTCTCAATTGCATCAATTGTATTGTCATTGAAATCTGAGTTCTCACGAACATCATCGTTGAATATCGGTACATCCATTCTGATACCTGCAGTAACTTTTAACTTGTCATTGACCTGGTATTCATCCTGAACATATAGGCCCAGCTGCATTCCGGTAAACTCAGCAGCAGCAGCAGATCCGTCACCGGTGACATCATCCACCAGCGAGTAGCTTCTATCCAATTGAGAAGCAGGCTGGTCAGTCATGAAATCATTGAGGTTGTCAAACTGGTACGAACCAAAATTTTGACGGATAAACAAGTTATAAGTAGAGTAGAACTCGTTGTGTGTTCCGAAAGTAATCGTATGCTTTCCTTTGTAAAGCTCAAAGTTATCCGTGATAGTAATCACATCCTGATCCAGCTGATTCGCGGTAGAGAACTGCTCACTACCAAACGTGATCTGTCCATCGCCATCTTCGATATCAACATATGGGAAGTTGATCGCATCTCTATATGGATCTCTTTGGTCTCTCACGAAAGTAGCTCCGATGATCAAGCTATTAGACATGTTATTGCCAAATGTGCTTTTCAATTCCAAAGCAGAAGAGTTAGTTGTCGAAACAAACTGCTCAGATTCTGCAATGTATCTGATACGCCTTGTGCTTGATTGCACAGCCTCAAGGTTGTTAGCTTTAGTGTAAGAATGTCTAAGTGTCAACTTGTGATTCTGGCTAAGGTTCCAATCTAATCTTCCAAGGAACTTGTCACTATCTAAGAATGCAGTGTTGTTAGTATAACCACCGGCATCATAACCATATTCATTGAGGAGCTTGCTCTCTAATGCCTGAAGGTCAGATGTGGATGCGTCCCCCTCATAGGTAGATGCTACAAATGGCTGAGGAGTCTCATCTCTTTGCAATTCAGCGTTAGCGAAGAAGAAGAGCTTATTCTTGATGATTGGACCACCCAGTCTAAAACCATAAGTCTTGGCACTAAAGTCGTTCAACTTTACCTGATCAACATTATCCGCATCTGTCGGTGTTTTACCCGCAAAGTCTTGATTTCTCACAAAGTAGTAGGCCGACCCTTCTACGTCATTAGAACCACTTCTTGTCACTGCGTTGATTGCTCCACCGGCAAAACCTGACTGTCTTACATCAAACGGAGCGATGGATACCTGGAACTGCTCAATAGCATCGATCGAGATAGGTGATACGCCTGTCTGTCCACCGTTGGTACCACTACCCGCTAGTCCGAAAACATCGTTGTTGACCGCACCATCTATGTAGATAGCATTATATCTGTTGTTCATGCCGCCAAGTGAGATAGATAGACCATCTCCGCCTTCTGTGATATTAGCCAATGGGTTCAATCGAGCAAAGTCACCAATCGAACGTGAGACGGTGGGCATTGTGTTAATTGTTTGTTCATCGATTACCGTTTGTTGACCCGTTCTGTTACCATCAAAGATGTCATTTGTGTTTCCGGAAATCACAACTTCTTCGAGTTCGGTTGCCCCTTCCCTCAAAGTGGCCGATACACGATAAGTCTGTCCTAGCGTAAGGAATATTCCGCTTTGCTGGAAAGGCTCATATCCGACGAATGTAATGGTCACCGTATATGGTCCACCCACGTTCATATTAGGCATTCGGAAGTAACCGGATAGGTCACTTATGTTACCCCATCTAGAGCCGGTAGGCTCGTGAACTGCTACTACAGTAGCACCAGGGATACCCTCCCCATTAGCATCCACTACCTGGCCGTTCATGGCCGAAGTGGTCGATCCCTGCGCCAGAACTACACTGCTTCCTAAGCATAGTGTTAGCACCGCGATCAAACTTGTTAATCGTAAAATTTGCTTCATGATAAGTGATTATAAAGTGTAGGATTGATTGTTTTATGTAGGATTGTCCAATCATATTGTGATTGCAAAATTAGAAATGAAATTGACGCTATCCATTAAGTCAACTTTAACAAAGTTATCATTTCAGTAACAATAAGTTAACATTAAAACTGCATATTGAAAAGACTCTGTTTCCCTTTTAAATACAATGCAAGATTAGCCTTTCTTTGATCGACATTTCGTCACCTATTCATGAACTTTTAATTAATTAAATATGACATTTTCAAGAGCGCTTAATATGAGCAGCATATCATTTTAATGCACTCATTGCCTATATTTGTGTCACATTTCTAGCATGGCCGAAAGACTTTTTCATTTAGATAGGAATTACCTCCTGCAGGAAGCTCAAAAAGATCTCCAATTCGATCTTCTCCAAGACTTTATCTCCCGTGCTATTTCGGGTTACCAATCCATTCACAATCCGCTCGGATTAATTGACGATACGGTAGCCCAAATCAATGCCTATCAGCCTTCGGATGATCAGTTAGAACCTTTCGATGTGTTCTATAAAAAGCTGGCTGCCATTTACCGTTATGAATACGGCGATAATCAACTTGAGTTTGTCTGGGATGGTAGGTCTCATCAAGAGTATTATGGAGAATTGTGGACGGCCTTTTTCGTTGAGCAGACCAACAAACTCTTTCAACACACTTCTTTCTTGAAAATTGTTCTGGAGCTGACGGTTTTCTCGCATCAGCTTATGGATAATCAAATGTTGATTTATCGAATCTCAAGTTTGTTTAGAGAGCATTTCAACTATCAAGTTTACAAAAGGAAGGGCGTCAGAAAGCTGAAGATCGCCTAGATCGATTTTAATACCTGATCTCAAAGTCCTAATAAGGCTTCAATTCAATATCCTCTACTACAATTTCAGCCACTTTCGATAGCGGTGGCCCTTGCCTGCACCATTCCTTTAGCTGGCTTATCTGTTCGACAGACCCCTGTGCATGGATCAGCACATTCCCGTTAGGTAGGTTCTTCACCCATCCTACGACTCCAAGCCGGTCACTCACTTCCTTGGTGCTGGCTCTGAAATATACACCCTGTACTCTACCTGATACTTCTATCGATATAGCTTTTGAGCTCATGAGCTTACGATGGCTACCCCTGACGAAGTTCCTATCCGATCAGCACCAGCAGTTAGCATTGCCTGAGCATCAGCTGCATTCTTAATCCCTCCGGATGCTTTCACGCCGACGTTAGATGGGGATACCTCGCGCATGATCTTCACGTGCTCTACTTTAGCACCTCCCCCAGCAAATCCAGTGGAAGTCTTTACAAAGTCAGTACCGGCAGCTACAGCCAACTTACAAGCATTTGCAATTTCATCATTTGAAAGGTAGGCCGTCTCAATGATCACTTTCATCATGCAATCATGCTCATGGATGAGTTTGCCAAGCTTGGCCAGCTCTATTTTTACCCATGGCATGCCTTCTTTGAAAGCCGAGATGTTCATCACCACATCTAACTCGTTGGCACCATCCGCTATGGCTTGCTTCGCCTCTTCGATCTTAGTCTGGGTCATTTGATACCCTAGCGGAAATCCGATCACAGTCACCAACTGAATGTCTGATTCGCCGATTTCACGAGACGCCCTTTTTACCCAGAATGGAGGTACACAGACACCTAGGAACGAATGCTGCCTAGCTTCAGCTACAAGTTTGTCAATGTCTTTACCAACTACGGTGGGTGATAGCGCGGTGTGTTCTATAAATCTAATGAGGCTTGCCATAAGGCAAATCTAATGCACAATGCCACATTCCTTGCACATCTTGCGCTTACCGACAGGTCGGATTTTAGGCGGCTTCTTGTGGCCAAAGTAGGTAGGATCGGAGTACTGAGGTTTCTTCATCTCCTTATCCCTCTTTCGATGCTCCTTGGCAACTTTCTTCATTCGCTGCTGAAACTCAGCTTGCGTTTCGGCATAGGTCTTAAGCTTCAGATCAGATTTCTTGCCTTTTTTCTTCTTTGAAGCCTTCGTGTTATAAGACTTAAACTCGGCGCGTGTTTCCACTTCGCGAGTGGATTGTGCACTGGCATCAGTGACGCCTACCAGGCTCATTAAAACAAAGGAGATAGATATGAAAATGAGTTTTACCAAAGTCATTATTGCTTTTAGTCGCTTTGAAGACTTAACGCAAAACTAATAATATATTGCTTCAATCCCGGAGATTGTCGTTTTGGTGAGTCTCCATGTTGACAAAGACCGTTCTCAATATCCTCATCAGTTCGCTGAAGTCGTTTTCTGATAAGTGCATCCATCCTGCACTACGAAGGGACTCCACCACCGGTAGCACCTGACCATAAACATCTCTGCCTGCATCGGTCAAAAGTATGGAGAACTTCCTTCGGTCGGTCTTTGACGTCTCTCTGGCTACCAGTCCTTTTTTGACGATCAAGTCGATGATCCTGGTGATGGTCGGGGCATCTTTGAAGGTAAGGTCACCTAACTCCTGCTGGCTGATTCCATCAGTTTTCATGAGATGGTCCAGGATCACCCACTGGTCTACCGTAATGTCAAAGTTTTTCTCGATCAGCTTTTTCTGAAGGGTCTGTCGAATCTTTTTCATCGTGACCTCTATATGAAATCCGTAATTAGACCCTTGAAATAGATGCTCCATCGTGTGTTTGAAATATCAATCCTGAACAACGGCTCACTCGGGTTGTTCAGGATTTCTGGTAAGTAACTGTCGTACTAAAGTGTACCTCTCAACTCCTGCTCTCTCTCGATAGCTTCAAAAAGCGCCTTGAAATTACCCTTGCCAAAAGACTTAGCTCCTTTGCGCTGGATGATCTCGAAGAACATCGTCGGACGCGGCTCCACCGGTTTAGTGAATATCTGTAATAGGTAGCCTTCATCATCACGGTCAATCAAAATACCCAGCTCTTTAAGCGGCTCGAGATCTTCATCAATCTCCCCCACACGATCCATGACTGTGTCATAATAGATAGCCGGCACTCGCAGAAACTCGACTCCCCGATCACGCAAGGCGGTTACAGTCTCGATAATATTGTCAGTGGCCACAGCCACGTGCTGAATACCTGCTCCATCATAGAAGTCAAGATACTCTTCCACCTGAGACTTCTTCTTGCCCTCCGCAGGTTCGTTGATCGGGAACTTGATTCGCCCGTTACCATTGCTCATCACTTTGCTCATCAGCGCGGTATATTCCGTGGAGATATCTTTATCATCGAATGATATCAATTGGGCAAATCCCATGATCCGTGCGTAGAAGTCGACCCAGGTATTCATCTCTCCCCATCCTACATTGCCCACCATATGATCAATGTACTTCAAGCCTATCGGTGAAGGATTATAATCGCTTTTCCAAGCCTTAAAGCCGGGTAGGAATATGCCTTTATAATTCTTTCTTTCGATGAAGATGTGAACAGTATCACCATAGGTATGTATGCCCGACTTCACGACTTCACCATTTTCGTCTTTTTCCACTGTGGGCTCCATAAAAGGTTTAGCGCCTCGTTTTGTGGTTTCCTCAAAGGATTTGATGGCATCATCGACCCAAAGCGCCACGACCTTGACACCATCTCCGTGTTTATCGATATGCTCTCCAATAGCCGTACCTCCCACTAACGGCGAGGTTAGCACCAATCTGATCTTATCCTGCACGAGCACATAAGACTCTCTATCCTTCATACCAGTCTCCATGCCACTATAAGCCAGACTTTGGAATCCGAAAGCTGTCTTGTAATAATGTGCCGCCTGCTTAGAATTACCGACATATAATTCGACATAGTCAGTACCATTGATAGGTAGAAAATCCTCTGCCTCTGGAAATATCTTTTTGATTGAAGGTTCTGCTGAAGTATTCATTTTGGGGTATTTAGTTGTTATACTAATTATTAATATACAAATATTGCATAAGTACTCGTCTTTTTCAATTTTGTTTCAATCTAGTTTTACCATCTCACTGCCTGGTTAGCCGCTGGTCGAAGATTTCTTAACAGAATAGACTTGATCACGTATATTCGAAGCATACG
>CAYGOT010000118.1:0-11745 GCA_964351595.1 uncultured Roseivirgaceae bacterium
CCTGAATCCCGACGAAGCAATTACGCTGACTTTACCTGTATTCATCTTCGCCAGTATTGCGGTGGCTGTTGTAGGCTTGATCATTGGTGCGGTAGAATTATTTCTGTTTGAAAAGCGCTTTAACCAATACAGTCTGGTCGCTAAAATCGTCTACAAGCTACTTATCTACCTCATTCTTTTGCTGGTCATCATCCTCATCAGTTATCCCATTGCCGCCAGTTTGGAGTTGGAAGTACCAATTACCGATCCGTCTGTTTGGAATAAGCTGCGACAGTACCTCGTGAGTATCATCTTTGCGAGTACAATGGTACAATTGGCCTTCTCACTCCTGCTCAGCCTGCTCTATGCTGCGATCAGCGAAAACCTCGGTCACAACGTTCTGATTCATATTTTTACCGGTAGATACCACCAACCCATCGTTGAGAATCGCATATTTATGTTTATAGATATGAAGTCCTCCACGACGATCGCCGAAGCTCTGGGTCACTTAAAGTACTTTGAACTACTCAAGGAATATTACGCATCTATGTCCGATTCGATAGTCGATCATAGGGGTGAAGTGTATCAATATATTGGTGATGAGGTGGTGATCTCCTGGAAATCTGAAACGGGAATATCCAATACCAACTGTCTCCGATGTTTTTTTGACATCAAGCGAGACATGGAAAGCAGAAGAAAAGTATTTGAGGAAAGGTTTGGCGTGTTTCCTCAGTTCAAAGCGGGTGTACACATCGGTGAAGTCACCACGGGGGAGGTTGGTGCCTTGAAAAAAGAGATCGTTTTTACAGGCGATGTACTCAATACTACTGCCAGAGTTCAGGGGCTTTGCAACAAATTCAATGCAGAACTGATCATCACAGGCGAATTGAAAGATTGTTTAGGGAATGTCACAGGTTTGCAACTGGAACCACTCGGAACCATTGAGCTTGTCGGAAAATCAGAGAGCAAAGCGCTGTTTTCAGTCAATTCTACAGCTTTGACCTATTAAAGCCTTCATAAATAAACAGATTATAGGGTCAAGTTAACCTAGTTAAGCAGCCTGCCACATCACTTTCTTAAACTTCTTTTCCACGCCTTCTACCTCTATTCGGAGAGGAAAAGGTTTGATGGAGATCCTTGAATGAGGCACATCAAATTCGTCACTTTCCACTTCCACACCCGTACCATTCAGATAGTCCTCAAGTGATGCCATCTCATTATCATCAAAGCAGTCGTCATACACATCGAACAGCTTATCAAGTAGATAGCTGCCATACTGAAGTTCTAGGTCAGTAAGCAAGTCCTCTAAACTTTCGGCCAGCAGCGGATCATTGTGGCAATAGGCCTTATGCTGATTAATGAGTTGAATTTGCCCAATGAGTCGATTTATTCTTCCAGTATTCATGATTTCGCGGGTTAAATGCTGAATGATATTGAAATCTAATTATCATAATAATACCCCTCATCGATATTTCGATAGTCAGTGTGGTTTATCCGATAATTGGCTGAAATCATATTGACAGAAAAGCCATCCCTCCGGCTGATCAGAATATAGATATGATTTTGTCAGGACTGCTGCTCCTTACCAGCAATAGGTTCGGAATCATAATTCGGGACGAATGACAATACCTGCTTCGTGAGCTTTGAAGCAAAAAACGTCATGAGAAACAAAGCATTATTCTTAGGAACAGTCATTGGTGCCGGGATCGGCACAGCTGTAGGTGTGGCCATAGGCACCACCATTGGCATTACAGTACTTGGATTATTGAAGGTCGATCTGGACAATGAGATCGCCTTCTGGATTAGCACCGGGATGGCAGTCGGTGGAGGAATCAGCCTGGTCAATTACATGCTAAGGTCGGCTAATGCCGTGTAACCCGGTTAGCGGTCAACTGAAAAGTCCGGGATTTCACGAAGAAGTCCCGAATCATAATCTAAGACGACTGGCCCTTCCTTACTCCTCAAATTTGTCTCATCAACTTTTAAAAACACTAAAAACAAAAAGACAATGAATAAGCAATTCAACATGATCTATCTCTTCATGCTCCTTCTTGGACTAGTCGCTTGTGGTGAAGATGATGATAAAGTAATCAGCGATCTGCCAACGATAAGTGAATACACTACAGCAGAAGCGCTACTCCAGGATCAGAATTTTCGCGGTAGCGTATTGATTCAAAAAAATGGACTTGATGTGATCCGCAAGGGATATGGTATGGCTGATGCATCTGCGGGTATGCCTAATGATGTATCGAAAATCTATCGCATCGGATCCATGACCAAAGCTTTTACCGCTGCAGGTGTTGTTCATCTCAAGCGCGACGGATTAATACAGAGTTATGATCAGCCGATAAGTGACTTTGTAGATGACTTCCCTTATGGTGATCAAATCACACTTCGTCATCTACTGACCCACCATTCCGGTTTACCGGACTACACAGGGGCTATCGAAGATGCGGTCATCAACGAAAATCTATCGATTACACCCGAAGATATTCTGGAAATCATAGCAGCGTCGGTAGCTGAGGAAGGGGTGCTCTTCACTCCAGGCGAGCAGTTTGGATATGCCAATACCAACTATCTGATGCTGGGGCTATTGATTGAAGACCTGACAGACATGAGCTATCATGACTATCTGCAAACCAAAATATTCACCCCACTGGGCATGAATAACACTGGCCTTGGTGAGGACGATATCGTAGGCCCGGCATACGCCAAAGGGTATAAAGACGCTTCGGTCGTGGCTCCCTACCCTATGCAGATAGCCTTCAGTGCAGGCGATCTTGTAAGCACTATCGGTGACATGGAGATATGGGCTAGCGCAATGATGGGCGACTTCTTCACCGCTGAGGAGAAGGCAGAAATATTCGCAGCTCCCTATGCACAGGATGATATCAATACAGTCGGATTTGGCTGGTTTACGATCAAGATCGATGGCAAGCTCATGTATCATCATGGGGGTGATATCAACGGTTTCACCAGCTTCATCGCTTTCCTACCGGAATCACAAGGTATGGTGGTCTTACTCAGCAATGAGCAAGATATGGGCGAACAGCGCAATGCAATCATGGAGACCCTTGCCAAATACGAATTCTAAAATAAACTCAACTTAAAAATCTAAAAACAACTCAAATGAAAAAGTTAATCATCATCGCAATCGCATTACTTGGAGTAATCAATGTCCAGGCTCAAGACCAACGACCTGTCAGAAAAGGTTTTACAATAGGTGGCTCTGCCGGGGTGGGAGTCCTGCACTTCACCAAAGGAATGCAGGAAAAACCAACAAAGGGGGATATCACACTCCCCAATGTCAAGATAGGCTGGTTTGCCAATGAAAGAACTGCCATCTACCTGGCCACTGCTGGTCAGATCTATGAGTCCGAAGGATTGGACAGAAGCTTTGAAGGTTTTATGCCGTCAGTACAGTATTGGACCTCAGACAAATGGTGGGTGAGCGGTGGTTTTGGACCAGCCCTAGATACCAGAGCTTTCTACGCCTCCAACAAGAAGTCAAGAAAAAACAGCTGGGGTAAAGGTGTACTGCTCGCTACCGGCTATGAGATCAAGCAGCGCCCAAAATGGGCAATGGACATTCAAGCCAGATTATTTATGGCTAGTGTAGATCAGGGCGCTGAGCTAGGCCGTCTGGAAGGAACCAGTTTCTCCGTAGGGGTAGGATTCACACTCCTATAAACACATAGACACAACAAAATCAAAACTCAAATGAAAGCTATCATAACAACACGCGATATCATCTACATGGTCGTGGGTATACTTATGCTCATGGCCACCTCAGGCAGAGGGCAAGACCTCTCTGCTGGTACTTCCCTCACGCAAACCGTAAGAGGTACCTTAATAGATGTGGATACCAGAGAGCCGCTGATCGGTGCAAGTGTCATTGTACTAGGCACTTCACCTACCCTTGGCACAATCACCGACATACAGGGTGACTTCAAAATTAACAGCGTTCCGGTAGGAAGAGTGGCCATCCAGCTCAACTACATGGGCTATGAAACAAGAACGATCCCCAATGTGGTAGTCAATTCTGGTAAGGAAGTAGTACTCAACCTGAGTATGGAAGAGTCGCTGATAAAAATGGAGGAAGTAGTCATAACAGCCGCGAAAAATGTCGGTGATCCAATTAATGAAATGGCTTTGGTCAGCTCCAGATCAATTACGACTGAGGAGATGAACAGGCTGTCGGCCGGCTTTAACGACCCGGCGATCATTACCTCCAACTTCGCAGGTATTGCCAACAGCGGCGATGGCGGCAATGATATCATCGTCAGGGGCAATTCTCCCAAGTATATGCAATGGCGGCTGGAGGGCATGCCCATGACCAGTCCCAATCACTTCAACGATCAGGCGGCTGTCACGGGTACGACTAGCGCATTGAACAGCAACCTGCTGGCGACCTCTGATTTCCATACTGGTGCCTTCGCTCCTGAATTTGGCGATGCGCTCTCAGGGGTGTACGACATCAAGCTGCGCAATGGCAACAATGAGCAACAGGAAACCATTGTGGGATTTGGGTTATTGGGCACTGATCTCACCGTAGAGGGGCCGTTCAAGAAAGGCTACAAAGGATCCTACCTCGCTAACTATCGCTACTCTACAGCTTCCATCTTCAACAAACTGGGTTTGCTGGAAGTAGATGGCAATCCGATCTTCCAGGATGCCACGTTCAAGCTACATCTTCCTACTACCAACATGGGTACGTTTGCTGTCTATGGCCTTGGCGGGATGAGCGATTTTTCTCAGCCAGATGTCACGCCAAAAGACTGGAATACACCTGGTGATGGACAGATGAGTGGTGAATATTCTGAAGATTATTCCAAATCCAGCTACCTCGGCAATCTTGGTATCACACACACCTTGCCCATGAGTAGTCGGGGCTTTCTAGAGACACAAGTAGCCGTCTCCGCGGATGGTATAGAAGATGAGGTCTACCGCAAAGGAGATGTGGCCACCGACCGCCAGCAAAGCTTCAAAAGTGATCTACAGAATATCACCTATCGGGGACAAATGACCTATCATCATAAGTTTAATGCAAGACATCAATTGCAGGTTGGTACGATCTATACTCTTGAGGATTACAACAATCAGCAACAATCACTTAATGAAGATGACGAAATGGTCTCGATCATGGACCTAAACGAAAGTCTTGGTAATCTCCGCAGTTATGTGAGTTGGAAGTACAAAGTTAATGATGCCTGGACTTTAGTGGGTGGCTTGCATAACACTAACGTACTCTTCAATAGTAAGCATACGCTTGAGCCCAGGATCTCATCACATTGGGAAATCGGATCGAAGAGCTCCCTGAATTTCGGATACGGTATGCATAGCACTATGGAGAATGTGCATCATTACTTTGCAAGAGTAGAGCAGCCCAATGGTGGCTTCATTCAACCCAACCTTGATCTTGACCTACTTAAATCACATCATTTTGTGATTGGGTATGATTATCGATTCAAGCCAAATCTGCTGGCTCGTGTGGAAGTCTACTATCAGGATCTGTACAACCTACCGGTGGCCAACAATGACACCAGCTACTTCGCTACAATCAATGAGGATAGCGACTTCAACTATGTCGATCTGGTCAATCAAGGTACTGGTGCCAACTACGGCATTGAATTTACCCTACAGCGCTTTTTTTCAAACAACTTCTACTGGATGGCCAATGCCTCCATCTATGAATCAAAATACACCTCTCTGGAGGGGCGTGAAAGAAATACGCGCTGGAATGGCAACTACCTCGTAAACCTGGTCGCAGGAAAGGAGTTTACCAATCTGGGTAAAAAGGACAATCAAACGCTGGCCTTAAATACCCGCATTTTCTTTGGTGGAGGTAAAAAGATACTTCACCTCCTGAGGAATGACCAGGGTGATATCAATGTAAATCCCGCCAACAACAACTACTGGGATTATGAAAAAGCCTACGAACATGATATTGAGGATATCTTTCAGGTTTCTGTCTCGGCCAGCTATAAATGGGATAAGCTAAAAACAACCCACGAGTTGTTCCTCAATATCGACAATATCACTGGCAATAAGGGACGTCTTACTGAGTTCTATGACCCCAATGTCGCAGATAAAGTAGGCTACACCACACAATTTGGACTACTACCTAATCTGATGTACAAAGTATATTTTTAATCAAGGAACGTCATGAAAAAGAATAATATCATCTATTTGGGCATTCTCATTGCCATAGTTGCGCTCACTTCTGCCCAATCCATTGCGCAAAGCAGTACATCAACCCGGGATAGCATCAGGCAAATCTTCCTGAAAACGGTTGATCATGCAGAGATCTACAGTAGTGGATTTCTGTTGCACTCAGATGAGCTGAATCTGCATGAAGGCTTCACCAGTGGCGAAAGTAAGGGTGTTGTTGTAAACAGTTGCACACCATACTACACGGCTAGCATCACTAAGACACTTACCGCTACCGCAATCGCCATGCTGGTCGATGACGGCCTGCTCAGCTTTGACGATCGGATGTACAAGTACCTTCCCAGAGAATTAGTAGAAGGCCTTCACGTATATGATGGGTACGAATATTCGAGGGAGATCACGATCGATCAATTGCTCAGTCATCAATCCGGGTTACCGGACTATTGGGAAGACGAGCCAACTTCCGGTAGCAATATGATGGGTATGCTGTTCGAGAAGCCCGATTATTTCTGGCAGCCCGAGGAGTTGATTCCCTTTACCAGAGAAAACTTCAAAGCAAAGTTTGCGCCGGGCACAGGCTACCATTATTCAGATACCGAATATGTCCTGCTTGGCTTGATCATTCAGCGCCTTGCAAACATGCCTTTGCACGAGTTTTTTCTGACCCGCATCTTCCAACCTCTGGAAATGAATACCTCCTGGATGCACCTGAGGTCAGAAGCTATTGATGCCTCTACGCCCACTATGGCCGGTTTCTATTTTGGAAGTGATGACCTGAGCGGTCTGACCAGCCTTAGCGCGGATTGGGCTGGCGGTGGATTGGTCAGCACATCAGGAGACCTACTGCGGTTCATGAGCGGGTTAATCAATGGCCAGCTGGTCAGTGAAGCCTCTCTTGAGCGGATGCAGCAATGGGTACCCGAAAGCTACGGCACCTCTTACGGATATGGTCTGCGTAAGTGGGAATTGAAATCATTTTCTCCATCTCTCGGTAACCTGACTTTGATTGGCCATTCCGGTACTTCATCAGCCTACATGTATTATTGTCCAGAGCTGGATACCTACTTTACCGGCACCTTCAATCAGATCAACTTCATGGAAGCCCATATCAAGATGATCATTGAGATGTTAGCCCAAGTATCCGCCTACGCCCAAAGCGAAAGGAGTGGTCAATGAAAAAGATATTCTTAGCAGGGGCCTCAGGATATCTAGGCGGCTACATCGCCCGCGAACTACAGTCCACAGATCGTGCTTTTGTAGCACTGGGTAGAAGTAAAAATAAACTTGAAGACAAAGGCATCAACCCGGCTAATATTCTGGTAGGAGAAGTCACACAACCAGCTACGCTGAAAGGTCTGATGCAAGATGTCGATGTAGTCATTTCGACGGTAGGCATTACACGACAAAAAGACGGACAGACCTACATGGATGTGGACTATCAGGCCAATATCAATCTTCTTAATGAAGCCAAATCAGCCGGAGTAAAGAAGTTCATTTACATCTCTGCGATCAATGGAGATAAAATGAAGCATCTTAAAATCATGGAGGCTAAGGAAAAATTCGTTGATGTGCTGAAAGCCTCTGGTCTTGACTATACCATCATTCGACCCAATGGTTTCTTTTCAGATATGAAAGACTTTCTGGATATGGCCAAAAATGGTAGAGTATACCTCTTCGGCGATGGTGAATACAAACTTAATCCAATACATGGTCAGGACCTGGCAGCTGTCGTCATAGATGCAGTGCAAGGAAATGAGAAGGAGGTCATCGTAGGCGGACCCGACATTCTCACGCAAAATGAAATCAGCCGTCTGGCGCTGAAAGCAGTGAACAAGCCTATTAAGATCAGCCATTTACCCGATTGGATAAGAAGATGGACCATTCGTCTATTGAGATTAGCGACCAATTCTAAGACGTATGGCCCTGCCGAATTCTTCCTGACGATGATGGCACAGGATAATATCGGTCCAAGGCATGGCGTGCATCGGCTGGAGTATTTTTTCAGAAAAGAAATGGATAGGATTCATGTCTAATCAGAAATCTCAGGCCTTACTTTTTTTGGAACGGCTCGGCAACATCAGTCTCTATCAAATGGGAGGCTTAGCCGCATGGTTTGGGGCGTTCGCTTACATCATAGGTATTACGGTACTCGTCAGCTGGTTGAACCCATTGACCCATCAGTCTCTCCCTGCCGAAGATAAGCTGAGGTTTCTTCTGGCGCACAAAGACCTCTATCAGGCTTGGATTCTGCTCATTTACGTTGCTTTTGGTGGTGCACTGGTTTTTTTGGTGATTGCACTACACGAGCTACTCTGCCGCTACCGCAATAAGTGGCTTGTCGTGGGTACTGCATTTGGGCTGATATGGGCAGGAATGGTGATCGCCAGTGGGATGGTCGCCACCATCGGTCTTGACTACAGTGCTCCGATATTCACAATTCACCCAGAGCAAGCCACTACACTTTGGCTGAGTAGCAATGCCATCCACGAAGGTCTTGGAGGAGGTATAGAGATGGTCGGTGGCATGTGGGTAGTGCTGATTAGCGCCGCTGCACTTCAGGCAGGTGTCTTCCCCAAAGCCATGAACTATCTGGGGTTAGTGACAGGCAGCATCGGACTGTTAACAGTTATTCCCTCATTTGGCTGGCTCGGTGCAGGATTCGGAGTACTTCAGATTGTCTGGTTTATCTGGATTGGCACCCAACTCTTGCAAAGTGAATCAAAAATAAACTTGCCTGATATGCAGCCAATGGCAGATTTAGTGCATTAGTAAAAAAACTTTATTAGGGTTTAAACCTTTTGGGGTGTTTGTGCATCTATAAAGAGTAAATGAAGAAGTGGATCACCATATTAGGAATTGTTATCGCCATCTTGGCTGTACTGGTTAGTTCCAGTCTGGCAAGGGATATCGATTTCTCTTATCTGATCGTGAAGTTGGGAGAGGCAGTCCAGCCAGCAGTATTGACTATCGCAGAATTGCCAGGAATGGACCTTGTAATGCTTCATTAGGGAGAATTCAGATTACTACATATAGATCTAATGGAAAGGCTGGTTTTTACTAGCCTTTTCTTTTGCTCCTTAAGAAAGTCATCAGAGGAACAATCCGAATAATGACCACCTTCATTCCCAAAAAGATTTCTCTGACCTCTCCAGGAAATACCGATACAGAATCTTCACCACATGTCAATCATCAGTAGGTGACTGACGTATTTTCATTGAACTAACTCCAAAGCAACTATCTTTAGTCATGGCATTATTCATTTTCATTTTTACATTCCTATCCAGCCCAGACATCAAGGAAGATTTCGAATGGCTGATCGGCACCTGGCAAAACACAGACCAAGAGGCAGCCTTTGAAGAGTGGTGGTGGAATGATGATAAAGGTTACTACGAAGGTCGCGGCTATCGAATCGTAGTGGGCGACACACTGGTCTTTGAAGACCTCTCCATCCAGATGATTGAAGACGTTCCCCACTACATCCCAGTGGTCCAGGAAAATGATGGGGCGGTACCCTTCAAAATGACGCTTTGGGATAACAAAGGCTTTGATAGTGAAAACACCAAGCATGATTTCCCCAAGGGCATCTCCTACCGGAATAAAGGCAACCGCTTTGATGCCACTATAAGTGGAAACGGTAAGGATATCACTTTTGGCTTTAAGAGAGTGAAATAATGGAGAAAGTAGAATTAGCTAAAGTTGCCAGCGCTTCAATGATGATTCGAAAACCGATCGATAAGGTATTCGAGGCATTCATCGATCCTGAGATTACAACTAAGTTTTGGTTTACGCAGAGCTCTGGAAGGCTAGAACAAGGAGCCTCTGTCAATTGGATTTGGGAGATGTATAACCTCACCGTCCCTGTGGTGGTCAAGTCGATCGTACCCAACGAGTCAATTGTCATTGAATGGGGAGATGGAGAAAATCTTTCAC
This sequence comes from uncultured Roseivirgaceae bacterium, assembly GCA_964351595.1. Taxonomy (GTDB): domain Bacteria; phylum Bacteroidota; class Bacteroidia; order Cytophagales; family Cyclobacteriaceae; genus UBA6059. The sequence continues at coordinate 10,081 of CAYGOT010000118.1, forward strand.
AGGCAGAGTGGCTTTTCAGGTCTCTGACAGAGGAAAAGACTTTCGTAGAGATAAGTAATTTCAATTTTCTCGGAACTGAAAGCGAGGTAGTGAGTAAGGTGATTGACTCCACTGGAGGATTCACGATGGTGCTCGCCGGTCTCAAATCCTGGCTCGAACATGGGATTGAACTCAACCTCATAGGTGATAAGTTTCCGCCAGAGCTGATGTATTAATAAAAACGACGTTTAAAGTACAGGTGTCGATTATTTAATTGAGCAGAACGATAATTAGTCCTAGATGGTAAACCCCTATATCTCAATATGGCTTAAGCCCAAGGAAACCATTGACAAATTCATTCATCAAAGAATAAATAATTCGATATTACTACCTCCTATAATCATCTTAGGCCTTTCAATGGGACTGGAGACAGCCACCGAGATGACCTTATTGCTTGAAGATGACCAAAGCCCTCTAGCCTTACTAGGAATCTACTGCGGATCCGCCATGTCCTTTGTTGGTATTGCTTTTATCCTGCTCTCTTTAATCCATCCATGGATAATAAAAACAATTGGCAAAATATGGAATGGAAAATCAACATCTGCCCAGATTGCTAATGTTATTTCATTATCTCTAATTCCTTATTCTCCCATATTAGTCTATCAGGTATTGGCTATTCTGACTATGAGTGATCCTTCAAATGAATTTATCAATGCAGGCGTCTATTTCATATTATACCTGATTGGCCTGAGGATTCAGATAATTGGAATTTCAGTGGTGCAAAAATTCAGTTATGGCCTTAGTCTATTAAATCTTCTAATATCTATTCTACCATATATAGTCTTGAGCCTAATAATTAACCAATAATTGGACTTTCTGTGAACGACTCAAAATCAAAAATCACCCTCCACATGGTCTCCAGTATAGATGGCTTCATTGCCAAGGCGGATGGAGATGTTTCGTGGATGCATTCAACAGATACTTATGAAGGAGGCAAGGTACTTTCCGAAGCGTACATCACTGAGTTTCTAGACGCTATTGATTGCTATGTAATGGGTTCGAAGACCTATGAACATGCACAGGAACTCGGATGGCCTTACGGAGAGAAGCCAGTAGTTGTGCTGACATCCAGGGAACTTTCATCTGAGAGATCTAATGTGAATTTTTATCATGGCAAACTGAAGCATCTCGTCGAAACAGAATTAACAGCCTATTCAAATATCTGGATGGTGGGGGGATCATCTTTGACAAGAGACTTCTTACAACAGCAGCTCGCCGATGAAATAGTCATCTCCATATTGCCGATCATTCTAGGTAGCGGCAAATTGTTCTTTGACTTTGTCGGTAGAGAAATACCATTGCACCTCAAAGAAAGTAGTACCTACAAGGACGGCATGGTTGAGCTGACTTATGAGATCCAATAAATAGGACTATGTTTATCAGTAAAACCCACATTGATAAATGTCTTTTGCACTAATTCTGTTTGCTGCTCTTTCCGCACTTAATAGTACGATCCCAGCCGGAGAGTCAATTCAAAATAAGTCCACCAATTTTGTGACTCAGCTGGATCATTTTATCCAAGCCTCACGAGATGAATTTGGCATTGAATCTGGAATGAGTGTTGCCATTGTTAGGAATGGTGAGAGTCTTTTCCTTCAAAGCTATGGACTAAGGGATGTTGAAAAT
>CAYGOT010000119.1:0-11336 GCA_964351595.1 uncultured Roseivirgaceae bacterium
GCCATTAAGTAAATTGATCAGTAGACAAATACCGGATATTCACCCCAATAAATAGCTCACTAGTAAAAAGAAAACAGAAGGACAGAGCAACACCCCAATCCCAGTATAGAATGTGGCTGTTAATGCCCCATAAGGGACAAGTTTAGGATCGGTAGCAGCTAGTCCTGCTGCTACTCCACTGGTCGTGCCGATCATACCGCCAAAAACCATGGCGGTTCCGGGATTGTCGAGACCAATCCGCTTAGCTACAATAGGGGTGATGATGGTAACGAAGATAGTTTTGACGACACCAGCCGCTACACTGATAGCCATAAGATCAGAAGAGGCCCCAATAGCTGCACCAGTGACCGGCCCAACGATATAAGTGCAGGCGCCAGCACCTATGGTCGTAAAACTTACAGGATCTGTATATCCTAGTCCGTAACTAATGGCTCCACCCACAAAGAAGGTCACCGTCACACCAACGAACAGCGATAGGATGCCTGCAAGCCCGGTTTTTTTTAATTCCGCTAGGCTGGCACCCATTGCGGTAGCTACTATCGTAAAATCTCGTAGCATCGAGCCGCCCAATAAGGCCATACCTGAAAATACCGGGAAGCTGGCTACACCTTTGTCACCTCCAAAGTAAGCAATAACTAAAGCTCCAAGAATGGCCAGCGCTACTCCCGGGATGCGCTTGTGAAGCAGGCGTGTCGATATCCAATCACAAATGAACACCATCAACCCCACCACCAGGAAGGCGAGTATAAGACCATTCTTAATCAGGAGGTTATCCAGAAGTTCGATAGTGGTCATGAGGTCTTTGAGCTTTCGTTCGTCTTAGACAACCTGGAGAGCACCGGGATCAACAGATAGCAACAGGATGTAGCGATGATACCTGAAAAAACGGCCACCCAACCACCTGATATGGCCACTTTGACGTTGAGCACAGATGACATGGCGATCACTACAGGAATGTACATGCTACTCCAAAACATGATCCCGCTCTTAGTCTCTGGGTGAATGCCTTTGTGCTTGTAGTAGCGGTCATTGATAAGCACCAATAGGAGCATACCCAGGCCAACACCCCCTACATTACCATCAATGCCGATCAGAACGCCTAGATACTTACCAGTTATCTGGCCAATCAGAAAACAAGCTGAAAGAAATGCTACACCGTATATCGTCATGCTTTGTAGGAAAACTGTTGTTTTAACTCGTTCTTGACCACTTTACCCATGGCATTGCGTGGAAGTTCATCCATGATCTTGTAGACTCTTGGTACTTTATATCCAGGTAGTCTTTCGCTTAACCATGATTTTAGTTCGTCTTCTGTGAGTGTTTGGCTGCTACATATTATAGCAGCCGCTACTATTTCTCCCCATTCCTCATTGGGTAGACCAACTACTGCACAATCTCTGACAACAGAATGAGATCGTAAAACTTCCTCAATTTCTAAAGCGGAAAGTTTGTAGCCACCCGACTTAATAATGTCGATCGAACTCCGCCCAATAATCTTGTAGCTTCCGTCATTGTAAACGGCCACATCGCCTGTTTTGAACCAACCATCATCTGTAAATGTGGTTTGCGTAGCATCTGGTTTGTTCCAGTATTCTTTGAATACACTCGGTCCTTTGACTACTATTTCTCCTTGCTCACCCTGAGTTACTTCATTTGATTGTTCATCCATAAGTTTGACCTGTACGCCTTCCAGAGGTCGGCCAATATGACCAGGTCTCCTTTCTCCCCGGTAAGGGTTACTGATCGCCATGCCCATTTCTGTCATGCCGTAGCGCTCAAGCAATGTGTGACCACTGATTTTCCTCCACTTTTCAAGTACTGACACAGGTAAGGCGGCAGATCCTGAGACCATCAACCTCATTTTATTGAGTCCTTTGGAGATAATGTTTTGTTCATCATGATTAAGCGATTCATAAGCCGTAATCAGCTTGTAATAGATGGTGGGTACTGCCATGAAAAGATTGGCCGGACCACTTGCCAACTTTTTGAGGATCTGCATAGCATCAAACTTCGCAAACTCGCAAGTGGCACCCGACCAGAGCGCGCAGGATAGTACGTTGATAATGCCATGGACGTGGTGCATAGGCAGTACATTGATGATATGGTCGTTTGCGCTCCACTCCCATGCATGAGTCAATGCCGTGATCTGGGCTTCTATGTTGGCATGAGTAGTGACCACACCCTTGGGTGCGCCAGTTGTGCCACTGGTGTAGAGGATCATGGCTCTTCGATCCGCAGAAATGCTCGGTAGCCGACCTGCTTCTGATAAGGTTTCCTGAATTGAAATCAACTTAATTCCCAACTCTTGAGCGAGCAGACTGTAGTCTTTCATATATGCAGGAGTAACTACAAGCTGACTGACCTGCGCATCACGAAGTACATACTCGTGTGATGTGACAGGGGCTTTTGGATGTAACGGAACCGCAATTCCTCCTGCTCGCCAAATCGCCCATTGCACTTTGACATAGTCAAATCCCGGATCGACGACAAAGGCTATTCTTTGTTCCTTGTGGTCAGACTTGCCTTGGAGTAAGGTATGCGCGAACAGCTTAGACTGTTCTAGTAGCTCTGGATAAGTATAAGACTGTCCATCTGCGATGATGGCGATGCGGTCAGCGTAGGTTTGAGCGTTGGAGAATAATGAAAGCATTGATGATCTTTGCCTCAATATACTGCTTAGATCGAAAACTGAGGTATTGAACTATTTGCACTTGATAAGTTACAGGGGCGATGAACGTTGGATTCAAATCAACCCCTCCCGATAAGTCAAGATCGGATACTTCTCACCTTTGTAGTAATCATCTTTGCCCATAGGAAGCTCAATAAAGGCGTCTGCATCCACAAGGTTCGCTAAATCACCAGAGCCATTGCCTCGGACAGGGTGGGCAATGATTTCTCCGGTAGGAGAGAAGTCAAGTTTTACCTCGAGATAATACGTGAGATTGGGCTTAAAGTGGACATCAGCGCCCAATACAGCGTAAGGCGCATTAAGCTGAGCAACCTGTATTGAATGATTGAGCCAGGTCTTAAAGTAGCGTTGCATGCACATAAAGCTTGAGACAGGATTGCCTGGGAATGCAAATACGGTGGCTTTATCCTGATAAGATCCAAACCAGAATGGCTTACCCGGCCGCTGGCTTATTCGATGAAAATGCTTCTCTACGCCTAATTCTTCCAAGGCCTGCGGTAAGAAGTCAAATTTACCCTTGGAGACACCACCACTCAATATCACAAGCTCATACTCATTGAGGACATTGCGCATTTCATGAATAATAGTATCGTATTCATCATCCAGATGCGCCATATCTACTTCAGCTCCGTAGTGGGATAAGGCTGTTTTAAGACGATAGATGTTACTCTTTCTGATCTGGTGTGCAAGGGGCTGTTCATCAATTTCCACCAATTCATCTCCGGTGGAGATGATGATGGTCTTGGGTAGCCGACTCACCTGGACTTTGCTTTTTCCTACAGTGGCACAAACACCTATTTCGGTAGAGGAGAGCACTTTACCGCTCTTGATGACCACATCGCCAGCTTTCCTGTCAAAGCCCTTGAAGTGGATGTTTTGCTGCCTGGTAAGAGGTTTGTCATTGACCGTGGCATGACCATCCAGGATTTCAATTTCTTCATAGGGGATTACCGTGTCCAGACCTCTTGGCATGATCGCACCAGTCATTACTTCCAGGCATTGGCCCGATTCTTCTAATGTCATCTGTTCGGCTCCTGCTGCAGCCACACCTGCCATTTTGTAGGTTTTTAGCCCTTTCTCATAATCCGCGAACTGAATAGCAATGCCGTCCATGGTGACACGATCATAAGGTGGCATATCACGATCTGCCGAGATGTCTTCTCTCAGCACCCTACCGATACCCTCACTCAATGGGATAGATGTGGTGCCAAAGTCTCTGGCTTTTTTGGTTACAATATCTAATGCCTCGGCTACACTGATCATAGGACTGGGGTTATCAGTTAATCATTTCTTCTTGTCAAAGCTATGTGCTTTGCAATTGAAATAATTGCAGTTTATTTGTCTTATTGAGTCGATTACAACAACGAATGCACTGACTTTATTGTTAGTTCAATAATCTAACGGAAATATAGGTTCAATTTTGAATTCATATAGATCACAGTTTCCCGTATTTGACAAGTATCCGGAGTTGGCTTATCTGGACAATGCCGCCACTACCCAGCGCCCTGAGACCGTCATCGATGCTATCACCCGGTTTTATAGTTACGAAAATGCGAATATCCATCGTGGTATCTATGATCTGAGCAATCAGGCTACCGCCAAATATGAAGCGGCAAGGACGGCAGTAGCCAAATTCCTGGGAGCCGATGGCCCTCAAAATATCGCCTTTACCAAGGGGACAACAGAATCGGTGAATATCGTAGCTCAGTCCTTTTTGGCTGACCGACTCCATCCTGGAGACAATATTGTCATGTCGATACTTGAGCATCATACCAACTTCATTCCATGGCAGATGCTCGCTAAGGCCAAAGGTGCGGAGCTAAGAATTATACCCATCGATGAACATGGGGATTTGGATCTGGGCGCTTACAGCCGTCTGGTTGACCGGCGCACGAAGTTGGTGGCTGTAAGTCACATCTCCAATACCCTGGGTACGATCAATGATATTGCTGAGCTGATTGCGGTAGCACATGCCAAAGGAGCTCCCGTGATGATCGATGCTGCGCAGAGTGCGAGTCTGTACCCATTGGATGCTAAGGAACTGGACTATGATTTTCTTGCATTCTCCGGCCATAAGATTTTTGGGCCATTTGGTATCGGTGTGCTCTATGTAAGCGATCGCTTCCTATCGGAAATCAAGCCGCACAACTATGGTGGTGGGATGATCAGGGAGGTGACAGTCGAGGAGACCATCTTTGCGAAGTATCCTTTCAATCTGGAAGCGGGCACTTGCAATGTCGGAGGTGTCATCGGAATGCACGCCGCGATTGATTACCTCAATGATATGGATAGGGCTTCCGCTCGCAATACGCTGGCAGAACTATCGGAATATACCTCTGAGATCCTACGGTCTATTCCGGAGGTAACTATCGTCAAGCAGCCACGTCAGCATTCGGGGATATTTTCTCTGACTGTCAAGGGTATTCACCCGCATGATGTGGCGTCCTTCCTCAACAAAGATGGAATTGCTGTAAGAGCCGGCATGCATTGTACACAGCCCCTGCTTGACTCCATTGGGGTACCGGCTACTGTGCGTGTATCGCTCTCTATCTACAATGAGCGATCGGAGATCGATAGATTAAAGTCATCACTAATGGATTTGATAAAGTTTTGGTCATGACAAAGGAGGAAGTACAAGAGCTATATCGTCAGCAGATCCTACCGGAAAACAAAGCGCCGTATCATTTCGAGAAAGTGGACTCAGCGCGTACGGTCAAAGCCTACAATCCAATGTGTGGGGACAAATATGAATTGTATATTGAGGGGAAGGAAGGGATGCTGGACGAACTTCATTTTCATGGCTTTGGATGTGCTATATCAAAAGCATCGACTTCCATACTGCTGAAAAAGGTAGAGGGCATGTCTTATCGGGATGCTGTAGAGTACGGCCACAGCTTCCTGAAGGCGCTGGATTCATTAGATAGTAGCGACTTATCCGATGAGGAGTTGAAAGTGCTCGTGGAATTGAAAAACTTTGAGGGAAGAGTAGATTGTATCAAATTGAGTTGGGAAGCATTATTGGAGGAATTGAAAAATGACTGAAATAACAATGGAGATCAAACTGGTTGCCTATGGGATCGCCAGGGATATACTCGGAGGTGGCTCGAAAGCCTATCAGATTCAATCCGAAACCACAATTGCTGACCTCAAGCAAAAGTTAATTAATGACTTTCCAGAATTTGAGAAGCTGAGAAGTTTGAAATTTGCCATCAATGAGGAATATCAGCCAGACGATTATATTATTGATGCTGACGATGAAGTGGTAATTATTCCTCCGGTGAGCGGAGGTTAATTAGATTTAAACTGGCAGATGTGAGTTGATAGTGAAAATCCCTGCTCGTCATTGCAGAATTTTTCTTCTTAATTTTTTCAAGGAGAAAAATATCAGCAATCTTTTATTAGTAATAGATTCCCGATAAATATTGAGCTGATAAAAATCTAGCACAATATTTTCGAGAATGACGATTTGTTAAGAAGTTAATTGAATAGGTCTCACGTTGGAACTATGATAGACATACAGATACTTGATATACCACTTTCACCTGCTCAATGCGAAGAGGCAGTGGCAGATGAAGCTGCTGGAGGCACGGTCGTATTTGTGGGTACGGTAAGAAATCAGACTAAGGGTAAGAAGGTAGTATCGCTGGAGTTTGAGTCCTATATCCCAATGGCCAAAAAGGAGATGATGAAAATTGCGGAGCAGGTCGAACAACGATGGTCAGCGCTTCATGTGTGTATCCATCACCGCGTTGGAAAACTGGCAGTGGGGGAGTTGCCTGTGATTATTGCGGTAGCTACACCACACCGCAAGGCGGCTTTCGAGGCTTGTGAATATGCAATCGACACTTTGAAAGAAACCGTGCCCATCTGGAAGAAGGAAGTTTTCGAAGACGGAGAAGTGTGGGTGGCGGCACATCCCTAGTCTCATGCTAAGAATGCAAAAAGCCTTCCTGATATCAGAAAGGCTTTCGCATAATGTAATTGATAAGTATCAATTACATGCCTGGAGGTAAGATCACCGCATCGATAACATGCACCACACCATTACTCGCGATTATGTCTGCATTCACGACGCTTGCACCATTCACTTTAGCTCCACCCGTGGTGGTGATGGTCACTTCGGCACCATTGACTGTCTCGGCCTTCATTCCATTTTTCAAGTCTGTTGACTTGACACTACCTGCCACCACGTGGTAAGTAAGGATCGCTACCAATTTATCTTTGTTCTCAGGCTTGAGCAACATGTCCAATGTTCCGGCAGGTAGTGCTGCAAATGCATCATTAGTCGGTGCAAATACTGTGAAAGGACCTGTTCCGGATAGTGTTTCTACCAATCCACCAGCTTTTACCGCGGCTACTAGTGTAGATAATGCGTCAGTACCTACTGCGAGTTCAACTATCGTTTTGTCCTGAGGGGCTTTTTCATTTCCGGTAGTTCCAGCTATCGCAGTTGTCAATGAAGCTGCTGCTACGACTAAGCCAAGAATTGTAATTTTTAATCTGTTCATAACTGTCTTTTTATAGTTTAGGCAGTCAGAACAGTGTGTTTGTATAAATGTTTAACTATCTATTATAAAAAGTTAAACAAAGTTGAATAATCAAGCCGATTAACTTATTGCCAGGTAAGTCTCCAGCTCAAATCTGATTTTACCTTCTTTCATGTACTTGGTCCAGTCGACAGTGACACCAGCAAAGTCCTTGCTCTCCATACAGTCAAGGTGTGATTGTTGGGTATACCAAATCATGTATGTGCAGATATGAGTTTCATTCTCTGCTAAGAGTGACTTTAGCTCAATCAGCCCTGGCTGATTCTTGAAAATACTGGTCGAAGTTTTTGACATCTTGAGTACATCCTCTTTCACGGTAGGGTCGTCGATGAATGTGCGAGTGATTACGTAGTACATGGGACTTGAGGGTTAGTATTTAGTAAGTTGGTTTTGCATATGGATCACGCCATAGGCCATGACAATGAAGAGCAGAGATACTATACCGAAAATGAGCATTTGATTAGCGAATACGGCAATGGATGCCAGTATGAAAGTGAGTAGCATTACCCACGCTCCCTTTGTTCTCGTCCTGGCAGGTATCAACAGGACACCTCCGATAAGCTGTACTAACCCTAGTATGGTTGTAGCGGTGGTATTCATTCCAATGGCAGCAAATAGCTCAATGTCCTCGGGTTGTTGAGCTAGCTTGAAAGCGCCAGTAGCAATGCTCAGTAGCGTGATCAATATCCAGTTGACTTTCAGTGCAATTTTCATGAATAATGAATGATTTATTTTTTCAAAACTAGGCGAGAATATCCAGCCTGACTTATTCAAAATTGCTATTCTCGATTTGACGGTTGTTTCGATACGCGGATGGTGATATGCCTACCCGTCGCTTGAAGAGTGAGGAAAAGGAGGGAAGGCTTTCAAAACCTACGCTGTGACATGTTTCAGCTACGGTACTGCCAGAGGCCAATTTCTGTTTAGCTACCGCAATACGCTTGTGAATTAGATATTGATATGGAGAAGTGCCATACGCCTCTTTGAATAATCGGAGGAAATGGTACTTCGACAAATGCACCTGCTCAGAAATCTTATTGAGGTTGATGGGTTCGGCATAGTATCTGTCTATCAGGATTTTGGCATCTTTAATACGTTTGTACAGGTAGAATTTAGGATACATGATCTACATTGTCTGCTCCGCTTAATTACAATCCAAGCAATCCTAACCCTCAATCATAGATTAGGAATAGCACTTCGCCATCCTGCGTCCAGTTGGCTCGATAGGCTGGAGACAATGCTTTTGCTTTCACCCAAACCGGCAATATTAACTTTCTCGGTAGGATCGCAATTCGCGGTTAGGGGATTGATGACAACTTTTGACATTATTGGCTATATGTCATTTATGTAACGAACTGATGTTTTCTATTTTTGAAAGGTTGACCTTATACCCGTTCAATGTTTAGATCTTACCTCAAAGTCATACTTCGCAACATTCGAAGAAAACAACTTTCGACGAGCATCAATTTGTTTGGAATGGCGCTCGCATTTGCGATAGCCATGGCTATCTACGCTTATGCTGCACATGAGATGAGCTTTGATCAGTATCACGCCAAAGCAGATCGGATATACAGAGTTACCTACAGGTTTCAGAATAATTCTGGCTATGACATCCACTGGGCCAGGATGAGTCAGGATTGGATCAACGAATTGGCTGAGGAATTTTCCGAGGTAGAACGCCTGGTACGTTTTCAGTCTTTTCAACCTAGAAATGTGAATGTAGATGACGATGCTTTTAGGGAGGAAAATGCCTTTGCAGTTGATCAGGAGGTGTTCGAGTTGTTTGACTTCCAGTTCATCGAAGGCTCGGCTGCTGATGCATTGGCTAATCCCTACTCCGTTGTTTTAACCGAGGCAACAGCCAAACGATACTTTGGCGATTCGAACCCTATCGGAAAAATCATTAAAGTAGGAGGGGATGATGGAGCCAAGTCTGACTATACAGTAACTGGTGTAATAGAGGAGCTACCGCCAAATACGCACCTGCCTATCACCATGTTGACCAGTATCAATAGCGAGCAAGATCGTACTGGCTGGGCCTATGTCTATCTATTATTGAATGACCCTCCGGCCATCGATGGCATTGAAGCTAGATCAAAGGAGTTTGTAGCTTCTAAGACTGACTTACAAGCAGGAGAGGAGCTGACGCTACATTTCCAACCACTGACTTCAATACATCTTGATTCACAGCTAAGCCGTGAGATAGTACCGAATGGCGATAAGCAAAATATTCTCATTTTCGTCTTGGCAGCTATTTTCTTGCTAGTGATTGCCTCTGTCAACTTTGCTAACCTCAATGTCATCCAATCGATGAGTAGGTCCAAGGAAATAGGCTTGAGAAAGCTTTTAGGTGGAACTATCGGCAACTTAAAAGGATATTTTTTTCTAGAGGCACTGATGCTGTGCTTCTTAAGTCTTTTGATTGGGTCTGTACTTTTCACTATTGGACTTCCTTATCTGGAGCAGTTTCTCGGTCATACCTTGGGGTATGATCCAATGATTATGTTTGGAGGTTTGGTCTTAGTAATGGCATTGGTTGTGATAGTTTCAGGTGCGATTACCGGAGAGCTTACCGTCAGAGTGAAGTTGATGGATGCATTGAAGGGTAAACTCATGTCCTCAGCGCGGAATGGCAGCATTATCAAGAAGGTACTCGTTGGGGTCCAGTTTGCGACGGTGCTATTACTGATCGTAACAAGCCTTATTATTCAGCGACAGTTCGCCTATATGCAGGATAAGAAACTGGGGATTGATCATGATCAGGTCATTGCATTGATGAATAATGATCGACAGGTCATGAAGAACTATCGGATGATCAAGACGCAGCTGAAGCAACTGCCAGGAGTGAAGGATGTCTCCTCTATCATGCAGCTTCCCACCAGCCCGATCAAGGACATGGGACAAGTCAAAGTATATGACCGTCCTGACCTTGAGGTATCTGCTGATATGCAGGTCATGGACATCAACGCTCCGCAGCTTCTTAATATGACGTTCATTGCGGGTGGTTCCTTACCAGAAAACCTGGTGCGATCTCAGCCAGTACCTGAGTCGGAAGTCTGGGATGACTTCACCACAAAAAATAGGAGTTACCTGGTAAATGAAACGGGAGCCAAAGCGATGGGCTGGGATAACCCTGCGGATGCTGTGGGCAAACGCATTGACTGGTCCATTGGTGACCTATCGCTCAAGGATGGCTACATCACTGGAGTAATTGCTGACTACCATCAGGAGAGCCTTAAGGCCGAGATACGTCCATTGGTAATGACTTATGAGCCACTGTGGATGCCCAACATACTGGTGAAAATAGAAAATGGGGCTAATAGGCAAGTTCGAGATGAGATTGCTAATTTCTGGGACAAGCATTTTCAAGAAAGCCCACTGGAGATCAGCTACCTCGATCAGAAACTTGAAGCCCTCTACCAATCTGAGAAGCAGCAGCTTCAATTAATTTCAGGGTTTACTGCGGTGGCAGTTATAGTAGCCTTGCTTGGCTTATCAGGAATGATCGCCTATGGGTTGAAGCTACGACTCAAGGAAATGGCCATTAGAAGAGTCCTGGGTTCTCGGATCATTGGGATTGCTAGTCTTCTGGGTAGGGAGTATTTAGCTATCGCAATTGGTGCAATGATGCTCACCTTTCCGGCGGTTTGGTGGTTGATGTCAAGCTGGCTGGACAACTACGCCTACCGAATCTCTGTAGATGGAACAAGCCTTATTCTGGCCAGTTTCTTTCTGGTCTTCCTGCTTGTAGGGACTGCCGCTTTCTATGCACTTCGATTTCAGCGGATCAACCCGGCTAGTATTTTGAAGAGTGAGTAGGGTGGAGATTAAAACTTTGGAGGTTTCATAAACCACCAAGGTTTAATGATCTATTCATATCTTTAGTAAGTGGAGCCATCTACCTACTATCATATCTACAATCACGCTAACGGCGATGAAAACCTCTTTCGCGAGGATGAGAATTACCATTTCTTCTTACGTCAATGGACCAAGTACCTCGAACCGGTAGCCACGACTTATGCGTACTGCTTGATGCCTAATCATTTTCATTTCTTGATTAGAACCAAAACCTCCAAGGTCTTCGAAGACCTTGGAGGTTT
>CAYGOT010000120.1:0-11182 GCA_964351595.1 uncultured Roseivirgaceae bacterium
TGAGGAGCCAGACCAATGAACGAAAACGTCAAAGTTCCACCTTCCTGGGGAACCGATAATTTGTAGTTACCATCGATATCGGTTGTTGTACCGGTGGTAGTACCTTTCAAAATTACGTTTACACCGGGGAGTCCGCTACCGTCCTCGTCCGAAGTAATCCGTCCTGAAATAGTTCTGTCTTGCGCCCACGACTCACTTATTAGTGCGGACAACAACATGAAACTAATTAGTAGAATCTTCTTCATATTGTTCTTTTTAGTTTAGAAATAATTAAAGGTTATCTGTTTTAACAATTCCCAAACTTATCCTTTTTTCATAGAGTTTAAAAAAAATCACCCTTTTTTTTAACCCATTTTGGGTTATATACGTAATCGTTGAAAATATCATAAAATCACCTCTCAGACGATATTTAAAGGTATTTTATAAAAATGCAGAAGATTAATTTACAGATTGAGCTATTTCTTCAGGATTATTCCTACAAGCGCCTCCCCCTATTCAGAAAAAGTGGGGTAACGAATTAATAAATCTGGAAATAATGCAATTACTCGAGTTTCCTTGATAGAAATCTGAAAGGATTGGCACTTGGCTCGCTCAGAGTCGAATAACCTTGAACTCTATCCGTCTATTCAGGGCCTTTCCTTCCTCTGATGAGTTATCTGCCACGGGTTGTGAGGATCCGTATCCTTCAAAACTGATCCTAGAGGATGGTATTTTGTTGTCAATCAAATATTGATAGACAGATCTTGCCCTATTGACTGATAGCTCTTTATTTAGCTCATCACTTCCGGTACTATCTGTGTGCCCGGAAATCTCCACTACCACACGAGGGTTTCTTTTCAAAAAATCTATAATTGTCGCTAATTGTGCTTCTGACTTAGGTTGTAGCTCATATTCATTAGTTTTGAAGAATATATTCTTTAGAACGGTCTGAGCACCTACCGCAATAGGGTCAAGCGCAATATCTAAGCGCTCGGGTTCCAGCCCCTCCTTCTCCAGATAGTCAAAGGATAGGTTTTGGAATAAGTATCCGGGGCGATTAATTGCGATAGCGTACTCCTGACCCTCAGTGAGCACCACGAAATATACTCCATTCAAGGGATCGGAATACACTTCTGACACCAAGGTGTTAGTATTCACATCAGACACTCTGATTTGCGCCTCAAGGGGTTTCCCTGTTTGACTATCAGTCACTATGCCTGTGAGAAAATTGCTCCTGTGTGCGATTCGTGCACTTTCCGCCAACTCAAATTGATTGATCTCGCTCGATAGAATGCGTCCGTTTCCACTAGTCTCATTAGCATAATAGGCTATAGAGCCCTCAGCTGTAATGAAAAGCGACACCTGATCTTCGTGATCATTAATTGGGTAGCCCAAATTGGCTACCTGACCCCACACTTCATTCACCCTATTTGATTTGTACAAGTCAAATCCACCCATGCCGATATGTCCATTGGATGAGAAGTATAGGTCTTGACCATTGAAATGAATGAATGGTGAGATGTCGTCCCCTGCGGTGTTGACCTTATCCCCCAAATTGACCGGTTCGTTCCAGACACCTCCTAACCCTTTTGTGGTAACCCAAAGATCTCTCTTGCCAAATCCCCCACCCCTGTTGGACGAGAAAAAGAGTGTACGCCCATCAGCAGAGAGGCTTGGCTGGGACTCCCATGAAGAAGAGTTGACTGGCGCACCCATATTGACAGGCTCACCCCACTCGTCACCACGCTTGGTACTGGTATAAAGATCACAGCTCCCAAGACCCTTCCTTCCCTGGCAGGAAGTGAAAATTATCGTCCGCCCATCCGCTGAGATTGTGCAAGCTCCTTCATTATCATCAGTGTTGATCAGATTGGTAATCGAGCTAGGTAGGCCCCATTGCCCAGCATCATCTTTCTCTACCACATAGATGTCTTCATCATAATAAGGCTCAAGCCCACGACGTGCTGTATATATAAGCGTATTTTCATCTACTGTGACTGCCGGGAAATATTGCAACGCAAATTGATTTACCTGAGAGGGCAAGGGGGTTGGGCTAAAATCTACCGGGCTTTCTAAAGCTTTGATGGCAAACTCGATTGATAATAATGTCTGCTGTGCCTGCTGGAACCCATCAGGTTTGTCAACGGCGATTTTCAGAAAGGTCTCTGTAAAATCACGGGCCTCCGGATAGTCTCCCTGCTCAAAGAGCGCTTGCCCTATCTGATAATAGGTATTAATCACTTTGGGGTGATTGGGCACTGCTTTTACTAGTCTTTGTCGTGTGATCAGTGCTTTGTTGGCTTCCCTCATTTTGTCAAAGGCATCAGCACTCATCAAATAGGCTTCAACAAACTGATCATCTCGATCAATAGCCTTTTCCAACACTTCGGTTGCTTCCCTAAACTGCGCTCTTCTGAAAAAGGCTGAAGCTTCGGCATAATACTTGATTGCCTTCTTGTCATCAGTTGCCAGTCTCGATTGTGCAGTGCCCGATTGCGGTAGCAACAAAACAATAAAGAAAATAAGAGTAAGTACTGGGTAGCAATGTTTTTGCATATGTCAAAAGCATTATTCAGCTTACGCTGAGGATAAGTATCTTCGCCTTCTAAACGACTTCAAATTAAATAATAATGTACTTCTTTTCTCTTTATCTACTGTGGGCGATTAGCTTCATTGCTCCTGACACCAAGCCAAAATGCAAAGTGGAACTGGAAAGTATCAATGCTTCATACGAAGGTGATTGCAAGAAGGGGATGGCCGAGGGTATTGGAACAGCACGTGGTGAGGATACCTATGTGGGTGAGTTCAAAAAAGGTCTTCCGCATGGTCAAGGCCGATATATCTGGAGTAACGGAAATTACTATTCGGGTGATTTTCGAAAAGGGACGCCAGAGGGCTATGGTGAAAAAGTAATCAAAAGGCCCGGGCTGCTGGACTCTCTCGTAATTGGATATTGGAAGTCGGGGAATTACGTTGGGCGCTATGAATCTGCCTACGATATCGGCAATAACAAAAATGTACGTAGGGTTAAGATCAGTAAGGTAGGTGAGACTCCTAATCAGATTCAAATCTTTGTTACCACGAATAACGGCTTTCCTATTCCGCTGGAATCCATTACAGGTTCAGACTCCCGGAACACCCCAAACGAGTTTACCGCCGAGTATTTCGGATGGAAAAGCGTACAGTTTCCATTTCGTGACGGCAGGGTTTCCTATCAGTTTAAGAAGATGGACGGTGTTGGTATCCAGGACTGCTTTGCAGAGTTCGAAATATTCGCTCCGGGTAATTGGGAAGTAGTTCTTGAAACTGACCTGTTCTAAGGTATGTCCATGTATTTGTGCACCTGAAGAGATATTCTCCAGCGTGGATGCTGCTTAACATACGTGATAACCTCAGGCAGTATATTTTTTTCCTTTGACCATTCGGGCTGAAGATACAGCAGGCAGTCCTCATTCACTTGCTCGGCATGACCTTCCGCCCAGGCCAGGTCAGACTTGTTGTATATAACAACTTTGAGCTCGTCCGCAAACTGATAGTATTCGTCCTTAGGGGCTTTAAATTTTTTTGGACTGAAGCATATCCAGTCAAAAGTTCCTGATAAGGGATGCGCTCCTGAGGTTTCCACATGCACTTGCTTACCAGCCAAATGAAGCTCTTCACACAACATATCAAGATTATGCATCAGCGGCTCTCCTCCCGTGACCACAACTAGTTCCGCAGGCGCCTCTATTGCCTTTTCTACAATCTCTCCTACCGTTAAATTAGGGTGTGCCTCTGCTGGCCAGGATTCCTTCACATCACACCAGTGACAACCTACATCACAGCCTGCCAGCCGAATGAAGTAGGCAGCTTTACCCTGGTGGAACCCTTCACCCTGAATGGTGTAGAAGGCCTCCATCAATGGAAGTGTCACCTGGGTCGCTATATCAGTCTTCAGCTCTTTCAAACCTCATTTCGTAAGCGCGAAGTGTATTCAGCAGCAAAGATGCAATTGTCATCGGACCAACACCACCCGGAACAGGTGTGATCATCTCACACTTTGGTTCCACAGCAGCATAATCCACGTCCCCGACCAATCGGAAACCAGATTTTCTACTTGCGTCTTCCACGCGGGTGGTTCCCACGTCAATGACGATTGCACCGTCCTTGACCATGTCAGCAGATATTAAATTAGGCTTACCTACAGCTACTACCAATATATCAGCCTTCCGCGTATGTGATGCCAAATCCACCGTATGCTTATGACACAGAGTAACTGTGGCCTGACCTTCCTCCGTCAGCATCATGCTCAACGGAGCTCCGGCAATTCTACTAGCCCCAACTACCACACAATGCTTACCTCGAGTCTCGATGCTATATCTTCTTATAAGCTCCATCACCCCGAAAGGTGTGGCTGGTAATAGTAGCGGATGCTTTGAAAAAATACTCCCAAAGTTCTGATTGGTAAAACCATCCACATCTTTGCCTGGAGATAGCTCTTCGGTCACTTTCTCTACCGAAATATGCTCTGGCAAGGGCAGTTGAACGATGAATCCATCAATGTCTTCATCATCATTCAGCTGATGAATATGCTTGATGAGTTTTTGCTCAGACATTGTGCTGGCAAAGTGCATGAGTGTGTAGTCAAAGCCAACTGCTTTGCAAGCAGTGATCTTTCCATTGACATAGGTATGACTAGCACCGTCATCCCCAACTATGATAATCGCCAGGTGGGGCGCACGAGAGCCTCCGGCGCTGAGCACTTTCACTTTATCAGCGATTTCAGCTTTGATTTCAGAAGCTACTTTCTTACCATCTAATTTAGTGGCCATATTGATCTCTTAGGTATCGAGTTTAAGTACTGCCATGAACGCCTCCTGAGGGATTTCTACACTTCCTACCTGGCGCATTCTTTTCTTGCCCTTCTTTTGCTTTTCCAAAAGCTTTCGCTTTCGGCTAATATCACCTCCGTAGCATTTTGCCAAGACATTCTTGCGCATTGCGCGGACAGATTCTCTAGCGATAATTTTTGTGCCAATAGATGCCTGAACAGCAATCTCAAACATCTGCCTCGGAATCAGCTCTCGGAGTTTTTCACAAAGCCGCTTACCCCAGTCATAAGCTTTTTCCCTGTGAACGATTGCTGATAGGGCATCTACCTTCTCTCCATTGAGCTGAATGTCGAGCTTCACCATAGTAGAGGTTCTATACCCTATCAATTCATAATCCAAAGAGGCATAACCTCTGGAAATCGTCTTGAGCTTATCAAAAAAGTCAAAGACAATCTCGGAAAGGGGTAATTCAAATGAGAGCTCAACCCTGTCTGAGGTGAGGTAAACCTGATTTTTTATAATACCTCGCTTATCTATGCATAAGCTTATCACTGGTCCAATGAATTCTGACTTAGTGATGATCTGAGCGCGAATAAAAGGCTCTTCTACATGAGAAATAGTGTTGGGCTCAGGCATTTCCGAAGGTGCTGATACCGCCAAAATATCTCCGTTGGTCTTGATCGCATGAAACTTTACCGACGGCACAGTGGTGATCACTGTCATGTCAAACTCACGCTCCAACCTCTCTTGAATAATCTCCATATGAAGCATGCCCAGGAAGCCACATCGGAAGCCAAATCCTAACGCAGCAGAAGTCTCCGGTTCCCATACAAGGGATGCATCATTGAGTTGAAGCTTCTCCATAGAAGCCCGAAGTTCTTCGTACTCACTGGTCTCCACAGGATAGATACCTGCGAACACCATCGGCTTCACATCTTCAAAACCCTTAACCATCCTTGTGGTTGGTCGATCCACATGAGTTATGGTATCTCCTACTTTCACCTCTTTGGCGACCTTGATACCGGAAATCAAATAACCTACGTTACCCGCACGCATTTCTTTTTGTGGCTTCTGTGCCAAACCCAAAATACCGATCTCATCGGCATCATAAGTTTTACCGGTGTTCACAAACTTGACCTTGTCGCCTTTGCGCATCGTCCCGTTGAAGATTCTGAAGATTACTTCAACACCTCTGAATGAATTGAACTGCGAATCGAAAATCATGGCCTGCAATGGCTCGTCCGGATCACCCTCCGGTGCTGGGATGCGTTTTGCGATAGCCTCAAGAATATCAGGAACTCCGATCCCCTCTTTACCACTGGCATGAATGATAGCCTCTCTATCACAGCCAAGCAGATCAACAATCTGATCAGACACCTCATCGGGCATTGCCCCAGGTAAATCAATTTTGTTCAGTACAGGAATAATCTCCAGGTCATGCTCTAGTGCCAAATAGAGGTTAGAAATTGTCTGAGCCTCTATGCCCTGAGACGCATCCACAATCAGTAGCGCACCCTCACATGCGGCAATTGATCTTGATACCTCATAAGAGAAATCTACATGGCCAGGAGTATCAATGAGGTTGTACACATACTCCTGTCCATCCAGGAGATAATTCATCTGGATGGCATGACTTTTAATGGTTATGCCACGCTCTCTTTCGAGATCCATGTTGTCAAGGAGTTGCGCCTGCATTTCGCGCTTGGTTACAGTCTGAGTAAACTCCAGCAGCCGATCTGCCAACGTACTTTTGCCGTGATCGATGTGCGCAATGATGCAGAAATTCCTAATATTTTTCATATCTCGATAAGGACGGCAAAATTAGATAATTAATTAATCAATCTTGCCGCTGGGTAAAAACTTTGAGAAGGCCTTTGGTTTCGATTTTGCGACGATATTTCCTACCGTAAAAAGCAGTCGCAATCCAACCCGTTAGTCCTCGGGTTGATATTGATTGGTCTTGTCCGGTGCATCAGGTTTAGCATACTTCCATCGCTTATGACTCCAAAGCCAGTCGGTGGGGTTCTTTCTGATCATGATCTCAGCTTCTGAAGCATACTTAGGGAGTATGTCGATCTTGCCTTTCGCGTATGGGGGTTTATCAATTGGGATAAACTCGATATTGTAATACCCCCTCCTCACACGCCAGATGTACATAAAGAATACGGGTAAGTTGGTAAACTTGGGGAGTTGCTCAGGTCCCATATAAAATGCCGTATCCTTATTGAGGAACCTGGTCCAAAACTTATTGGTGCTCTTCATGGGTAGCTGGTCTGCTGCAATACAGATACATCGCAGCTTATCACGACGCTTGAGGATCTCCATGAGCGCATCATCCTTAGCAATAAGATGAGCCCCAAACCTCTCTCTATTCTTGAGCAGAAAATCATTCATCGACTGATTTTTCAAGGGCTTGTAAACAACATCTGCCTGCAATGGGAGTTGTGAGCTAATGGCCAGCAACAACCATTCCCAGTTGCACTGATGCGCCGCTAATAAGTAGAAAGAGGTTTTGCTTTCGACATAAGCGTTGAGCGCTCCGATGTTCACAAATTTGACCCTTTCTGCGAGTTCTTCTTTTGAAAGGTGGTAAGACTTGATTGTCTCAATAAAAACATCGCTTATATTTCGATAGATGCCTGGTAACAAAGCACTGATCTCAGTGTCTGACTTTTCTGGAAAGCTCGATTTCAAATTTGAAATGACCGTCGCTCTCCTGTAGAAGCGGCGTATTGCAATGGACATCAGGTTACTAAAAGCATAGAGCCACGAGAAGGGTAATCTTGACGCCAGTCTGAAAAAGAATACACTTAACATATGCCTCAAATCTAACTCAAATAGTGCTTATGGCTGCTTGCACCACTTCCTTTATCAGTTGGGTGACTATCGCGTATTATTGTGAACTCTTTGATGATTTCCCCGTCTAATAGACATAGAACTAAATTCCGAGAATATGAAAAAACTACTCCTATCAGCAATACTCCTGTTTTGTGGGATCATGCTGGCGCAAGCACAGCCAAAGCCAAGTCCCCCGGCAGAAGCCAAAGCAACAGTAAATGGTACTGATGTTACCATCAATTATAGCCAGCCGGCAGTAAAAGGACGCACCATCTGGGGTGACCTGGTACCCTATGATGAGGTATGGCGTACAGGAGCTAACGAGGCTACATGGATAGAGGTGAGCGAAGATGTGGAGATAGAGGGTCAGACCCTCAAAGCCGGAAAATATGGCTTATTCACCATTCCCGGTAGGGATGAATGGACGATCATCTTTAATAACACCTGGCAGCAATGGGGTGCATATGAGTACGATGAGGCTAAGGATGCCCTGAGAGTCACCGTAAAATCTCAGAATATACCTGTCGCATCTGAGCGAATGACTTTCAATATCAACGAAAATGGGAATGTCGATTTGCTTTGGGACAAGCTCAAGGTGACATTCAAGATCGGATAGTATCCATCTATCTAAACAACACCAAGTATCAACAACCCGAGTGAAGAATCATTCGGGTTGTTCTCTTTACGGCCTTTTGCAAAGCTGAATTAACTTACGCGGATGATTGAGCGAATAAAAGAACTTGAAGCAGAAGCAAGTGCGCTAGAACCCACGAGAGAGGAAATAACTAACCAGACCATCGCATTCGCTGAGTCACATCTGAAGGATATCTACAGCACAAAAACCTACTTCAGCGAAGACCCTGGAGGACAAAGCTTTCTTGATTCGCCAATTCAGGATGACGGGATTGAGCTACAACCGCTCCTCGGAATCGTTCATCGCGAGATTGACCAATCGGGTATCAATGCCGGGGCACACGGCCATCTCGGCTATATACCGGGAGGCGGCTTATACGCGAGCGCCCTGGGAGACTACCTTGCCGCCGTGACTAACAACTATGCCGGTGTATTCTTCGCTTCCCCCGGTGCAGTCAGGATGGAAAATCAACTCATCAGTTGGATGGCTGACATGGTGGGTTATCCGGAGGGCTATGCCGGCAACTTATCCTCTGGTGGAAGCATCGCTAACCTTACCGCCATAGTGGCTGCACGAGATGCGCACCACCTGAAATGTGAGGATATTCCGCAGGCTGTCATCTATTGTACCCATCAAATGCACCATTGTCTCCTTAAGGCCATTCGCATCGCCGGACTCAAGGAGGCTCATCTGAGAGAAATTCCTCAAGACAGTCAGCATCGGATGATACCGGGTGCATTGCAGGAGCAAATCGATCGTGACAAAGCCAATGGCTTGAAACCCTGGATGGTGATCGCCTCCGCTGGCACTACTGATGTAGGTGCTGTCGACCCCCTGGCAGAAGTCGGCCGTATCGCCAAAGACGCTGACTGTTGGTATCATATTGACGCGGCATACGGCGGGTTCTTCATGTTGCTCGATGACATGAAGTCACTTTTTGACGGGGCGGACCTGAGCGACTCGATTGTGCTGGATCCTCACAAAGGCCTATTTCTACCCTTTGGTACGGGTGCAGTGCTGGTCAAGAACAAGCAGCATCTGCTCGATTCGCATTTCTACATGGCCAATTATCTGCAGGACACGCACTCCGCCGATGCTGAGCTCTCTCCTGCTGACTTATCGCCTGAGCTTACGAAGCACTTCAGGGGCCTGCGTATGTGGCTACCGCTAAAACTTCATGGGCTTGCGCCCTTCAAGGCAGCATTAGCAGAAAAGCTTGAGCTCTGCAGGTACTTTTATCAAAAGATCCAGGAAATACCCAACATGGAGGTAGGGCCTCCTCCTGAGCTGTCGGTCTGTTACTTTAGATACCTACCGGAAAATGGAGACCCGAACGAATGCAATCAACAGCTCCTGCAGTTGATACATCAAGACGGACGGGTATTCATGTCATCTACTACACTGGATGGCAAGTTTCTGATAAGGGTGGCCGTGCTCTCCTTTCGAACGCATCTTGCTACCATTGATCTGGCATTGGAGATTATCACATCTAACCTGAAGAAAGTGACTCGATCAGGTGCTGTAGTCAATTGATCTTGAAGGTAATCGGTACTGACTTACGGGCGTTCACTGGCCGACCATTATACTCAGCTGGAATCCAGCCATCTGTAGAAGAGATGAGCCTGACGGCTTCAGCATTCAATTCCTGGGAAATCCCCCGCATCACACGGTAATCAGAAGGACTGCCCTGACTATCAATCATAAAATCGATGATCACCTGTCCTTCCAAACCCTCCGCAAAGGCGGACTCAGGGTAGCGGTAGTTTTGAAGTACATAGTTGTAGAACTCCTCTATGCCTCCTTGATAGGTAGGCACAAGACCGGGATGCTCGACAGTCTCAGGTCCGATCCCTTGAATATATCTGATAACGTCCGGACCATAGAAGTGGTCGTCAGTTCTCAATTGTTCGGCCCTTAGTAGGTTGGGTATTTCAAAAAGTGTGGCAGTTAATTTCGTCTCCTGATAGGTCGGATTTCCCTTTTTCTCATAGTCAACTCCTTCAATCAGCTTCCCATCATCGTCATACTCTTCCGCTAGAATTTTACCCCCGGGTGAGTAGCGATAGACCCATTTTCCAGACCGCCGACCCTGGCTGAAGTAGGCATCTAGTGACACTACCCTATCTCCAAACGGAACAAACAACTTCCAATTACCTGTGCCTTCCGAAACGAGCTGTTTATCACGCGTGTCAATAAATTCCTGGACGCTAAATTCTTCCCCATCAAAAACAACGACCTGCTTTATCCCGCCATGATCGTTGTAATACTCCCATTCTCCTACCCTTTGGTCATTGTCGTATCTGCCACTGCTTTCGAGCACAGTGTTTTCATGATAAAACTCAAACAGACCTTGCTTCTGATTATTCCGGTAGGTGCCCGATCTGATGAGCCGACCATCAATAGCGCTATCAGTGAAAGTCCCATTCCAAACCAATGTCTGATCCTCAAAAGTCACCTGAGCCTCACGCACATAAGCAGCATCTTTTTTGATGGTGACTTGCCAGCTATCGTTGTAGTAGATCTTCACTGACTCTTGGGCCAAGCTCCGGATAGTAGTAGAAACGAATAATATGATGAAGAAAACCCTGATGAAGGTCATACTCAAAGATATCTGTTCAATGCCGCAATCTGGAGTAAATCATAGCTTAAGGACAACCTTTTAATCTATTTTGAGTAAGTTAGACTATGTATTCAGCCACACTCATTGTCATTGCAACGGCCCTATTCATTTTTTGGGGAGCAGCGATATTCGATATTTCCAGAAATGAATTCAAAGACGGAGGAAACAAAATGCTGTGGTTCCTTCTGGTACTATTCTTCCCTATAATTGGGACGATTGTTTATTTCCTAACTCGAAAGAAGCTGGTAAATCGAGTAGGAGGAAAAGATAGTTGATCCTACTATCTTTTCCGACCTCTCA
>CAYGOT010000121.1:0-10563 GCA_964351595.1 uncultured Roseivirgaceae bacterium
CTGCCATTCCACACTCGGGTGCAAGCCAAAGTCAGATGCGTATACGGTCAAGTCAAAAGTATCGGGTACATTCTCCCATCTATATCTAAAAGTGTCACCGTTAACCCTTTCCCATCTTAGTATTGGAATCTGCAAAGAGAAAAGATACAATTCGAAGAGGGTGGAATGGTCTTTCCCCAACCTCTCATTGAAATATGCCAAGAGTGATGAAGTATTGATTTGAGAATATTTGAATTGCTCTTGTATTCCTAAAAGAGTTTCGAACCATAAGCGATCATCGTCTACTATGTGACGAAGCATATTGAGTATCAAGGCACCTTTAAAGTACTTGTCTTCTATGCGATAATGAAAATGGTTAACACCCGGTATCCCCACTATAGGATGATCATTATGGATATCCGCTTTTTTGGCATTCAAATACTCCTGGCCTATGGTATAGCCAAGTGTCTCCTCGATATACATAGACTCAGCGTAGGTGGCGAAAGCCTCATGAATCCAAATATCTGCGTTATCAGCGATGCTCACGCTATTGCCCCACCATTCATGCGCAGTTTCGTGAAGGATGAGTTGATCATCAAAAAACTGTCCTACAGCTACACAGCTCTGATGCTCCATAGGATATGGTGCTTGGACTATTTTAAAGCCATCCGATCTGAATGGATATGGGCCAAAATACTTTTCATATACCTCCAGCATCTTTGGTACCATGGATAACTTATCCAATGCCAAATCTCGATCCTGCTTGAGGAAGTAGTAGCTAATCGAGAGGTCTTCTTGGTTTTGAGACATATAGCTAATATCATGATGCCCATAGTTGCCAACATGTACTGCGATATTGTAGTTGTTGATCGGGTTAACAACTTTGTAAACATACTTCTTTCGATCATTCCCAACAGTATCAATGGACTGAAGCAGACCATTTGAGATGGCATACATTTCAGAGGGCACTGTAATGCTGACTGATGCACTATCTGGCTCATCATAGATATGATTTTTGGATGGCCACCAACCCTTTGAGCCATAGCCCTGGCTCAAAGACTGTGCGAAATAGTTTCCTTCGCTATCCTCCTCCCAAAGGAAAGCTCCCGCCCAAATGTCAAAATCCACGTCTAATGGCCTTCCTTCATAAGAAATAGCAATAGTGTAGACACTGTCTTTAGCTAGCTTCTTATCAAAATTGATATAAACCAGATCCAGTTCTCTTTCGAAAGTTAAATCTACATCGTTGAGTGATAGCCTCTTGATTTCCAAGCCTTCGAATAGATCGACTCTTATTTTGTCAGCCGTCGACTTCATCCTAAAGATGATTTTCGATTCGCCAGTGATCCACTCTTTTTGAAGGTTCAGGTCTACATCTAAGTCATAATACACCACATCATAGCAGCTCAATAAAGGGGTGACACTTCCGTATAATGTGTCTGCCCTGGTGAATTCATAGGTGCTATGATTTCCTATCTTCAGCGGTGGGTTGTTCGAACTAACTACTTTACTTGCACTATTTCGGGATATTCCCGTTTTCACCGGTCTTGCCAATTGCTTCTTTTGTGTGAGTTGCTCGTTTTTCCATGTAGTCTGGATATCATTGAAGTAGGCCCAAAAAGCCGAGTCGTAGGGCTCTACACGATTGATGAGCCCTTTTTTTACTTTGAGCCTATCGGCTGAATAGGCCGACAGGCCATCCGTTATGATATTGTTAATCAGTAGTTCGGTTGAAAAACTAGCACTTGAAGACACCTTCTCTTTCAGTAAGTCATAGCATCGGAAATCGAATTTTCTGAAAAAATAATATGGAACCATCTGGCCACCGACCTTGCGATACTCGTATGCCTGATGATCCAGAATGGCACCACATTTTTCTCCATCTGCCGTGACTTTTTTCCAAGCATAATCATCATGGTCAGATGCCTCTACTTTTAGGATGAGTTCATTCTTATAGACCGAGTAGTCTTCCAGGTCTATCCATACCCGCAGCTCACGCTTGGCATTCGTATTAGATAATACGTACACGAGTCGATCGTTGAAATAGGTAATACTCTCAATCTCCAAGGGCAACTTCCAGACACTTTTTTTGTAGGTCTTGGCCAGGGGAATAAGGTTGATGCCACTATTTAGAAGTAGTAGAAGATGGTTGTGTCCTTCTTTAGTCTCTATGAATCGATCAATGTTTTGCTTTCTCTCGTAAACCTTTCGGAATTGAGGTATCACAATATCCTTGAAACTACGTGCTACACTATTATCATAAACTTGTATGGCACATTCCAGAATGCCGGTTGTCTCGTCATTACTTGAGTGAAGCTCTCGGTAGAAGCCGTCCAGACGGAATTCATCAGCTTTGAGATAGCCATTTTCGCCTTGGATTTTTTTTAAAGCCCGCTGAAATATCTCTTCGGCAGTCTCTTCAGTGCCTTCGACAGATACCTCGTTCAATTTGACCAAGGCTTCTTCAAGGTAGACTGACAAGGTATCCGGCAGGTGCTTTATTTGTCTACGAAAGCTTTGATATCCGACGTATGATATCATAAGTATTTCTCCATCTAACGAATCGGCAATGTTGATGGAAAAACTACCATTTTGATTCGTGATAGTGCCGACACCTCTGCCTTCTACATATACAGTAGCAAGGGGCAAGCGCTCACCGCTACCTCTAATCTGGACTGTGCCCGTTACAGTTTTGTATTCTTGAGCCTGAGCGAGACTTAATAGTAGTACGGTCAGGATAAATGTAATTAAGAGGCGCATAGCTCAGATCAAGTTTGGAATCCAACGGGTATTCAAAACTAGTATTGTCATGATAATGCACCGATTTTTTTTTGCTTTGATATCTCACATTATTTAATCCTATCTCGTTTTCGTTAACTTCCCGTAGCTAACGAAACTACACATTTCAATGAGAAGAATACTTACCATGATAGCCACATGGCTAATCATCTCAGGTACATTATCTGCTCAAGAATCCTTCCCAACAAATGGGGTTCAGGACAAAAGAGTAGATATCTATGCCTTCACCAATGCGACAATTTACGTTGATTATCAGACAAAAATTGAGGGTGCAACACTGCTGATTCAAGATGGATTTGTGGTAAGTGCGGGGACGAATGTCAGCGTTCCTAAAGGCGCTATTGTTCGGGATTTATCTGGAAAGACTATTTATCCCGGGTTTGTGGATCCATATTCCAGCTATGGAATGCCAGAAGTCAAACGAGCGGGTTTCAATTTTATGGCACCCCCGCAGTTGGATACTAAGAAAGAAGGTGCCTATGGCTGGAATGAAGCTGTTAAGGCCGAAATCAAGGCTGCAGAGCTGTTCAAGCCAGATGAAAAAGATGCGGATGAACTTAGAAAGGCAGGTTTTGGTGCTGTAGTGACTCATCACCCTGATGGTATAGTGAGGGGGAGCGCTGCACTTGTGACGCTCGGGAAAGGGCCTGCTCAGAATATAGTAGTTTCTACCAAAGTAGGTGCGAACTATTCCTTTGATAGAGGAAGCTCTGCCCAGAGTTTTCCGAATTCTATTATGGGAGCAGCTGCACTGATTAGACAGATGCATTATGACGGGCGCTGGTATCAGTCACCTCTCAACAGAGATCAGGTGAACCTAAGTCTTCAGGCATTCAACGATTTGCAAGACTTGCCGCAGGTAATCGAGTCGACCGAAAAGCATCGGACATTACTCGCTGATAAGCTCGGAGATGAGTTTGGCAAGCAGTTCATTATCAAAGGGGCTGGTGATGAATACCAGAGGATCAATGAAATTAAGGCGACTAACGCCAAACTGATCATCCCGGTTACCTTCCCGGAAGCGTATGACGTAGATGATCCCTATGATGCACTTAATGTCTCTCTGGCAGATCTAAAGCATTGGGAGTTAGCACCTAAAAATGCTGCTGTGTTGGCTTCCAATTCCGTTGCTTTTGCATTTACTAGCTCAGGATTGAAAGACCCCAGCCAGTTTTTGACTAACGTCAGAAAGACAGTCCAGTATGGACTCGGGGAAACCGAAGCGTTAAAAGCATTGACCTACAATCCTGCAAGCTTCCTCGGAGTTGCTGATAAGGTGGGTTCTTTGAAGAATGGGGCACTTGCCAATTTCACTATTACCGATGGCGACATATTTAGCAGTTCGACTAAGGTTTATGAGAGCTGGGTGAAGGGAAATGGAATGACCATAATTGATATGGAGGCTACTGATCGTAGTGGAATGTACGAACTAAACCTGGATGGTAAGACATTTGATCTGGAGGTATCAGGGATGGCGGGCGCTCATAAAGCTAAAGTGATGATAGGAGATAGCACGATAGCCAGTACCGCTGAGATAGATGATGTGAGTATTTCTCTCACCTTTGATCCTTCTGGTGATGGAGACTTTCGACTTTCAGGTTTCTTTAGCGATCGGAAGATCACAGGAGAGGGGCAAAAGCCTGATGGTACATGGATCAAATGGTCTGCCGATAGGACAGGTGATGTTGACGCTGCTGATAGCCCGGACAAAGATGTCGAGATGCCGGAAACCGGGAACACTATTTTTCCATTCGTTGCTTTCGGCAGTGAGTCTGTACCACAGGCAGAGCCACTTCTTATCAGAAATGCCACCGTCTGGACCAATGAAGCTGATGGCATACTCGAAGGAGCTGATGTACTAGTCGAAAATGGTAAAATCAAAGCAGTAGGCAAGGGACTGACTGCAGCAGGAGTGAAAGAAGTGGATGGTACGGGTAAGCACCTTACTCCAGGCATAATTGACGAGCATAGCCACACAGCATTGTCTGGCGTTAATGAGGCTTCTCAGGCCATCACGGCGGAGGTACGCATGTATGATGCGGTCGATGCTGATGATATTGATATCTATCGTCAACTAGCCGGAGGGGTAACTGCCGCGCAGCTACTTCATGGCTCGGCTAACCCTGTAGGTGGCCAATCGGCATTGGTAAAGTTTAGATGGGGACTTGGACCTGATGCATTAGCGATTGAAGGGGCAGATGGATACATCAAATTTGCGCTAGGTGAAAACGTAAAGCAAAGCAATCGACCGCCAGCACATAGTATAAGATTCCCTCAGACTCGAATGGGCGTAGAGCAAGTGTTTGTAGATGGTTTTACCAGAGCGAGGGCATACGACGCAGAGTGGAAGGCTTACAACGCGCTATCAAGCAAAGCCAAGGCGAACACGCCAATGCCAAGAAAGGACCTGGAGCTTGAGACCCTCGCGGAAATCCTTAACAAAGAGCGGTTCATCTCATGTCACTCTTATGTGCAGTCGGAAATCAATATGCTAATGAAAGTTGCGGAGCAATTTGATTTTCGGGTCAACACTTTCACGCACATCCTTGAGGGTTACAAAGTAGCGGATAAGATGGCTGAGCATGGTGTAGGTGGATCGACTTTCGCAGATTGGTGGGCATACAAGTTTGAGGTGAGGGAAGCAATTCCCTACAATGCCACATTGATGAATATGGTGGGGGTCGTGACAGCCATCAACTCTGATGACTCGGAGATGGCAAGAAGGCTCAACCAGGAGGCAGCCAAGTCCATCAAATACGGTGATATGTCAGAAGAGGAGGCACTAAAAATGGTCACACTCAATCCGGCGAAGCTGCTACATCTGGATGACAGAATGGGTAGTATTAAAGTTGGCAAGGATGCCGATTTAGTGCTGTGGTCTGATCATCCTTTGTCCATATATGCTAAGGCGGAGAAGACTATGGTTGACGGTGTGGTCTATTTTGATATTGAAAGAGACAAGGTACTCCGGGAGGAGGTTCGAAAGGAGCGGGCTAGAATCATCACGAAGATGAGAGAAGCGAAGAAGTCCGGTCAACCAACTAAAAAACCGCAGATGAAAGAACGACGGAGATGGGAATGTGAAGATGTGGTTGACTATGTATCAGTTGTAAATGAAGACTTGCACTAAGATGAAAACGACAATAAAAGTACTCACAGCAGCACTTGGCCTATTTTTATATAATGATGTCGCTGCACAAGTCCCTGAGCCTGTGTCTGAGCAGAGCGGTCCGATCATTCTCATGAATGGAGTAGCTCATCTCGGCAATGGAGAAATAATAGAGAACAGTGCTATCGCTTTCGAAAATGGGAAGATTACGCTAGTCGGTGATGCTAGGGTCATGCGCCTAGACCTTTCGAAGTATGAGGTGGTGGATGCAGCAGGCAAGCATGTCTACCCAGGCTTGATCCTGCCTAATACTACACTAGGTCTCGAGGAGATATCTGCAGTGCGCGCCACAATAGATCATACCGAAGTAGGGGATATGACGCCCAACGTTAGGTCACTTGTAGCTTACAATACGGACTCAGAACTCATAGCCGCATTACGATACAACGGCATTCTGCTCACTCAACCTACTCCGGAAGGCGGTGCAATTCCTGGCACTTCTTCCATAATGATGCTCGAAGGCTGGAACTGGGAAGATGCTGCCTACAAAAAGGATGATGGGGTTCATTTGGATTGGCCCTCTAAAATGCTCGGTGCAAGATGGTGGATGGGAGAGAGTTCCGGTAGGGCGAACCCAGGGTACGAGGAGACTGTGACTCAGGTTGAGAAATTTATGAAGGAGTCAAAGGCCTATGCCGAGCTGACGAACCCTAAAGTGATCAATCTCAAAATGGAAGCGATGAAAGGAGTGATCAGTGGGGAACAACGTTTGTTTATACATGCTGATGCACGAGATGAGATTATTGAGTCTGTTTCGCTCGCAAAGGAACTGGGAATTCCAAATATGGTGCTCGTAGGAGCCCGGGATGCGTACTATTGTATGAGTGTTATCAAAGCCCACAATGTGCCGATACTCCTGGATATGGTTCATCGACTGCCCGCAAGGGAGGATGAGGACGTGGATCTGTCTTACAAACTGCCAGGGCTCTTGCACAATGAAGGAATCAAGGTAGGATTGACTTATCCAGGCTTGCAAAGTTCTCGCAACCTGCCATTTTTCGCAGGTACGACGGTCGCGTATGGCCTGGACAAGGAAGAGGCGCTCAAGCTTGTGACTTCCAATACAGCTGATATTTTAGGGATTGGTGAAATGACTGGAACGATATCTGAAGGTAAGGATGCCAACCTGATCGTATCCGAAGGTGATCTGCTGGACATGCGTACCAGCAAAGTCCAGCAAGCATTTATTATGGGAAGATCCATACAGTTGGAGGGT
This sequence comes from uncultured Roseivirgaceae bacterium, assembly GCA_964351595.1. Lineage (GTDB taxonomy): Bacteria > Bacteroidota > Bacteroidia > Cytophagales > Cyclobacteriaceae > UBA6059. The sequence continues at coordinate 7,164 of CAYGOT010000121.1, forward strand.
AAACAACAACTGCTATATGATAGATTCAAGAGAAAGTATAGCGAAGACAAATAGGTGGAGTGATTTCAATATTGGTTTAATTGCCACGAATTCATAATTTCAAGTTGAAGAAAGACAACAATATGAAAAAGATACTTTTTACATTCTTGTGCGCGATCGGCTCATTGAGTCTACTAGCGCAAATGCCGAAAGCGACGATTCCATTTGAGCTTTTCGGTGAGCACATTTTTATCAAGCTTAGTGTCAATGGATCAGAACCACTAGACTTCATATTTGATACTGGCGATGGACTAACTGTACTTAATATTGAAACGGCCCGTGAGATGGATATGGTTTCTGACGGTAAGGTCAAAAAGACTTCTGCTGGAGGAAGTGTCACGGGAGCATTACTAAAGCATCAGAAGGTCGAGCTGGGCGGTCAACCCGTTAATGATATAGAGATATATGAGACTTCTCTCAATCATCTTGAGATCAGTATTGGCCGTAGCATAGATGGGATCATCGGGTATGATGTACTTGATAAGTATGCTGTGAAGATCGACTACACACAAAACGAGTTTATTCTCTATGATGAAAATGCATTTCTCTACAATGGAGACGGCAAAAGCTTTGATCTGAAGCTCAACTCATATATCCCGTATATTCCTGCCACAGTGACCCTATCAAATGGTAAGAAGCTAAAAGGAGACTTTTTTGTAGATACAGGGGCACGCACCTCGGTTGACTTTAACACTCCGTTTGTCAATAAAAACAATATAGTATCCCAAATTGGTGATAACTACAGCTACTCTGTTGCAGGATTGAGTAGTACGGAGACTAAGCACTATAAGGGTAGAGCAAGCAATTTTTCATTTGGTGGATTCAGCTTTGACGGATTGCCGATAGGACTTTCACAGGCGGAGCACGGCATCCAAAATAACAGCAAAGTTGCCGGAATTCTTGGTAATGAATTGCTCAAGCATTTCAATATCACCTATGACTATGCTCACAAGAAGATCTATTTCGAGCAGAACAATGTTTTTGACAACAAATTCATGGTAGATGCCGCCGGTATTGATTTTCAATATGACAAAGACATGAAAAACATACTGATTCATCAGGTTCATGAGAACAGCCCGGCAGCTGAGAAGGGGATCAAAGTGGATGCCCAGCTCCTGGAGGTGAATGGAAAGTCAGCCACTGACTATACCCTACCGGAATTAAGAGATATCTTCTCCAGCAATGGTGATAATGCAACGGTTAAGATACTTCAGGACGGAGAAGAGATAGCACTTGACTTTGCGCTTAAGAATTTGATCTAAAAGATCGATCAACTTTATCAAGGGCTTGTAAGATCATCTTGCAAGCCTTTTTTATTTCATCCTCCGAGATAATCAACGGGGGTGCAATACGCATCGAACAATCATTGAATAAAAACCAGTCAGTCAGCAACCCTGACTCCAGCGCCTCATCGATCACCGCTTTCAGAAAGTCAAAAGATTCCATTTCTACAGCCATCATCAGGCCCACATTTCGAATAGAAATAATCCTTGGATGCTTGAGGTGTTCGTGAAAGAGTTGAGCTTTACGTGCTACCTGGTCAAGTAGTTTTTCCTCTTGAATGATGTCGATAGTGGCTATTGACGCGACAGCACTCATTGGGTGACCACCGAATGTAGAGATGTGGCCCAATATCGGATTGTCTTTGAAGACAGCCATGATCTCTCGCGAACTAATGAAGGCTCCAATGGGCATGCCGCCTCCCATACCTTTGGCAGCCAGCAAGATGTCGGGTGTAATGTCAAAATGCTCAAATGCCCAGAACTTGCCTGTCCGCCCAAACCCACATTGAATCTCATCTAAGATAAGCAAAGCGCCTACCTCTGTGCATCTGGCTCTTAGCGCCTTGAAGTACTTGGTATCAGTATGGATAACGCCTGCCTCCCCCTGCACCGTTTCGATGATTACACAGGCAGTGGTTTCATCAATTTTTTCAAGGTCGCCTGAAGCTCCATAGTGAATGTGACCAACGCCAGGTAGGAGCGGCCGAAACTTACGCTTGAATTTCTCATCCCCTGAAACCGACAATGCACCATGCGATGACCCGTGGTAGGCATTTCTACAGGACAATATTTGAGTCCTGCCTGTATATCTTTTTGCGAGTTTTAGCGCACCCTCAACTGCTTCACTGCCAGAGTTGAGGAGATAGATGTTGTCGAGATGAGGAGGAAGCGTTGTTTTTAGCTTTTCTGCTAAGTGCACCTGAGGAGTCTGGACAAACTCCCCATAAACCATGAGGTGTAGGAATTTGTCCGCTTGTTCTTTCAAAGCTGCAACCACTTTGGGGTGCCTATGGCCGACATTACTGACGCCAATACCGGAAATGAGGTCCAGATAGCGCTTGCCATCTGTGGAAGTCATCCAGACTCCCTCAGCATGTGCTATCTCGAGCATCAAAGGGAACTCTGACGTCTGGGCCAGGCTGTCAAGAAAAAGCTGCCTATTGGTCAGCATCAATTACCCTTTCTTTCTCCCAATGGCTTTTTTAGCGGCCTCAGCAATGGCTTCAGCACTCAATTCGTATTTGGCAAGCAGTTCAACAGGCTTACCGCTTTCACCGAAGCTGTCGTTGACTCCTACCATCTCCAGTGGAGTAGGATTGTTTCTGCTCAGGGTCTGCGCTACGCTATCGCCAAGACCACCATTGAGTTGATGCTCCTCAGCAGTGACAGCACAGCCAGTCTTGCCTACACTATCGAGGATCGACTTGTGATCCAAAGGTTTGATCGTATGTATGTTTATGATTTCAGCAGAGATGCCCTGATCAGCTAGCATGGCCTCAGCCTCTATCGCCAACCAGACCATATGACCAGTCGCAAAGATTGATACGTCCGAACCTTCCACGAAAGTGATGGCCTTGCCTATCTCAAACTTGTGATCGGTAGGAGTGAAGATAGGCCAGGCAGGACGGCCAAATCTTAAGTAGACTGGCCCTTCGTATTCAGCTATCGCAATAGTCGCCGCTTTCGTCTGATTGTAATCACATGGATTGATGACGGTCATGCCGGGTAGCATTTTCATCATACCAATATCCTCTAGTATCTGATGGGTCGCGCCATCCTCACCGAGAGTGAGGCCTGCGTGAGAGGCGCATATTTTTACATTCTTACCAGAATAAGCAATGGACTGGCGAATCTGGTCATAGACTCTTCCGGTCGAGAAGTTGGCAAATGTACCTGTAAATGGTATTTTACCACCAATCGTGAGCCCGGCAGCAATACCCATCATATTAGCCTCTGCAATGCCTACCTGAAAAAACCTTTCCGGAAACTCCTTAATAAAAGCACCCATCTTGAGAGAGCCGATCAGGTCAGCACATAGCCCGACTACATTCTTATTGCGTTTACCAGCTTCCAGGAAG
>CAYGOT010000122.1:0-10479 GCA_964351595.1 uncultured Roseivirgaceae bacterium
AATTAAAAAAGCCATTCTTGCTGGCAAGAATGGCTTCTGTATCTTAGTTGCGTTATACCATTCTCACCCCCGCCATTGGACAATGACGAAAATCACAATAATGGTAATGACGACTAGTATTGGCATAATTAAGTTTTAAACGCTGACAAACCTAAAATCGATTATTCTTTAATACAACAAAAGATTGGAATTTAATTCTGTCTGGAATTGCTACTATAAGGAGATAATGATGGACTATTGAAAAATTCGAAATAGAACGCTCTATTTCGGAGATGAATATCGAATTACGAAATAAAATTTAATGATAATTAAGAATTTAATAATACTTGGTGCAGTTCTGGCCTTAACAGGAATTTTGAGTTGTAGTTCAGAGGAGGCTGATAAGCAGCGATTCTTGCTAAAGGGTAATGACCAACTCGCGCGACAGGAATACAAGGAGGCCATCAGATACTATGATGAAGCTCTAAAAATAGATCCGGAATATGCCGATGCATACCTCAATCGGGGGGTAGCTAGGTTTGAGACGGCTGATCCCGTCGGAGCGCTTGGGGACTATAACAATGCAATAGCGTTTAGCAGAGACTTTACAGAGGCGCACTTCAACCGCGCGAACGCTTATGCTGAGCTGAAGCAGTATCAACTAGCCTTGAACGATCTGGATATTGTACAGAAGGCCTATCCAGATACTGCGGTAGTGTATTTTGCTCAAGGATTGGTTTACTCTCGAATGAAGGCGTATGACGCTTCTTTAGATGCATTTGACCAGTCGATTGCGATAGATGACCAAAACCCAGAGACCTATGTCAATCGAGGAACGATTTACTATTACTTATCAGAATATGATCGGGCGCTTGCTGACCTCAGCAAAGCACTGGAACTAAATCCAAAAGAGTCAAATGCCTACAATGCCCTTGCGTTGCTTTATCATGATCAGGGTTTGTTTGAGGAAGCAATGAGCGCTGTGGATAAAGCACTTCAACTGACACCTGAGGAGCCTTACTATCTCAATAATAAAGGATACGTACTACTAAGTATGGACAGCATAGAGGCTGCAGAAGAATACATCAACAGAAGTCTTCTCATCGATCCGTACAACGGGTGGGCCTACCGGAATAAGGGGTTGTACTATCTAAAGACGGGTGAAACCACGGATGCAATCCGGTTACTGGAGCAAGCGCTAAAGATGGATGATGAAGTAGATCGCATCTATGAGTTCCTTGGATTGGCTTATCAGCAGAATGGCGAACTGGATAAGGCATGTAACACTTGGAATCAGGCTGATCCTAAATTGGCTACAGTTGAGGAATTGATCGTTTCAAATTGCGAATGAGACTGACACGCAGGACCTCATATAATGGATAGAGTACTATGCCAAGCCTCTTTCCTTGGTTTGTGGCACTCAAACCACTAGCAAACTAGTAACCTTTGAGTAACTGATCTGTTTTGTTGGTCTGTGAGCCACAGACCTTGGATTTAGGTGGATAAGGCATGCAGCACTTGAAATCAGGCGGACCCTAAATCAGGTACAGTTGATCGGCTTATAACGGTCAACTGTCAGTGAAAAGCAAACCGTTAAAACGGTTCTGTACTAAAGCTCCATAGCCCACGGTTTAAACCGTGGGCTATGTGCTGGCGGGATGATTCAATGATTTTAATCATTTTCCGTCACCTTGGTTTGAGGCACACCAACCCTTAGCAAACTTTGATTAACAAGTCTATAATCCATTGACCTTGGATTTGGAATTATTGACTGCCAATAGAAAATAAGAGACCTGCGAAGTTTTCAAAACTTCGTAGGTCTGGCTCTTGCCATGAACTACAGCTTTCTCAACAGCGCCTTCCGCTTTTTGAGCTTTTCATTTTCAAGCCACACGGTGGGTTTGGCGGAGCGATGCTTACAGTTTTGGGCGGGGCATCTTTCGCAGGTGTTGTGAACCAGTCGACTCTTGATAGAGGCGTCTTTCACAAAGGCGATTTTAGCCTTGGTTTTTGCGTCCAGCTTGATACCTAGCGTGAGACTGCTGTTGACATGAGGTGTGGGGAAAAGCGGCCGGGCAATCGAGAATACCAGATAGGAGTCTTTGCTATCGAAATAAGTCGCTATTTGTCCTCCACCCATGACTTCATTCCGGTAGGTGCCGCTCTTTTGTCGCTCGGCCATACGGTCGAGGATATCGATAAACATCCAGCGCCTGCAATAATGCTCCTGGAGGACTGTACCTCTTGGATCGCGTATGCCCCCGAGGTGCATTTCCTTGCTGAGCTCATACTCTTTCGTACCCGGTACGTTGGTGAATCTCAGGAAGAAGAGCTCTTTGAGACCGAAATGCCTGGGCAGCAGGTTAGTGAGGCGCTGAAGGAGCATCTCAGGTGTGCAGTTGTAGCGACTGAGCGTGGTAAACAGGACATCCTCGTTCCAGTCGGGATTGCTGAGGAATGACCTGAGGTCCTGGAGAAACTGGGTCTTGTGCAAGAAGATAGCATTGGAAAAGTAGGAGGCTCGGAAGTTGTTGAGCACCTCTTCAAAAGAAGATATCTCTACCCAGGTGCTCGTGTAGGAGCGCGCCTCCAGGCTCATGTAGCAGTAGCCAATTTCGCGACCATAGATGAACGCTTTCTGACTTTCGCTCAAGTCTTTGTTTAAGAAAAGTGTGGTGCGGCTTCTTCCTTTTTTGACATAAGACCTTAGGTCGGCAAGATGAGGATCGCCGCTGAATCCATCTTTGACGATAGTGTAGGCAAAGTCCCGCTTGAGCACCTTGGCCAGCATATCCGAGGTGATGGGCTTGGATAGGTTGAACTTGTGCTTCTTTAGGAAGCGCTCCGCATGGGCCTCAAGACTTTCGAAATAGTTGTCATGGATTTCCTGATAAGAGCGCATGACGGAGAAATAGAACGTCTCTACCCTCAGGTTGTAATTGCGAGTAATCTCGATGAGCGTTCGGATAAACGCATTGAGTTTTGAGGGTGTATTAGACAGTAGCTCAAGCAGCTTTGGCAGCTCCAGCCCGAGCATTTCCAGCGGCAGCTCTTTGAGTATGCCGGATTCCAGAAGGTCGCTCACTGGAGCTAACTTCTTATCCAGCTTTTCCGAAACAAGCCAGTCAGACTCCACGTTGAGGTGCTCCGCTATACGGGTTACCTTCTCGGAGGAGGGATACTTCTTGCCCTTCTCTATTTCATTGAGATAACTTGGTGAAATACCTGAGAGCGTGCCGAGTTTTTTGAGAGAGTAGCCACTATTTTCTCTGGCCTCTCTCAGCTTGATCCCGAATATGATACGACGCTTTTCGTCTGGTTTGGCCATCAACGATCGTCAGAAGGGGAAAACAGCTTGACCAGCGATACCAAATGGGAAAATAGAACGGCGGGCACGACAAAGCCGGGCAGCCAAACGTAGGGCATGTAGAATACGGCAATGTTGGGCTGGTCGAGTCCATATTGCTGAAAGGGGAAAGGTGCGGAGAGTATAGCGTGATATACTATCGCAAATAGTAAGGCCAGCGCTATCAGGTTCCAGGCGATAGCACTTTTGCGATGAAAGGAGTCGTTGCGTAGTAGAAAGATCGCGGCAAAGGGGGCCGTAATACCTGAGATTATATCAAAGTTGGCACCCTCGAAAGACATGATTTGCGGTAGCTGACCATTGAGAAAAAGCCACCAAATAACCAACTCAACCGGAACACGGATGATGTGGATATAGGTGATGGTAGCAATTGGAATATTCTTCAACAACCTCCTGGTTTTTGGGATGATTAATAGGAGTATGGTTATCAGGTTGGGAGGTACGATCAGCAGGAGGAATTTTGGCGGTAGCGTCTCAAAGTCCCTTACAAATCCGGAGCTGGCCATGTAGGCCGTGATGAATAGCCAGGCAATCGCCAGAACGCCGAAAATCAGCTGACTATTATTCTTCTCGACACTTCGGGTACGGTCAAAAGCGTAGTAAAGAAATCCAAAAGTGGCGACTACCACCGCACAAAAAATGAGCGGCACATAAATGGGAATGTTGTCCATGCGGCTATTGTTTGGTGTATTAAAGATAGTTGATCGGCCGGACGGTTACCCACAAAGTGGGAACTAAAAAACCAAGCTCTTGGTAGCATAAGTCTTGAAGGCTAATCCGTACTTTGGTAGCTCTGCCTCAAGGTTGTTGATACTAAAACATTTATATTTCTGCCTTTATGATTTTGGATTTTGTAGACAGATTGGAGCGGCGGCTCAGAGAACCACTGCCAGGTGAGGAGGCGCAGCGATTGATGGCGCCAAGACCCGTGGATGAGCGGCGATTTAACTTCAAGCAGCGTCCAGACGCTAAGCTCGGGAGTGTCCTCATCCTGTTCTACCCAGATCAGGGAAGAATACATTTGCCATTCATTCTTCGTCCAACTTACAAGGGTGCGCATAGCGGTCAGGTGTCGCTCCCGGGGGGCAAGTATGAGCCGGAGGACCAGGATTTGCTGGATACAGCAAGGCGCGAGACACAGGAGGAGATCGGGGTAGATGGCAATAGCATTAGGTTGATAGGCTCCCTATCGGAAATGTACATCACGGTGAGCAACTTCAAGGTACTGCCGGTGGTAGGCTACATAGATCACAAGCCTGCTTTTGTACCAGAAATCAAAGAGGTAGAGCGAATCATCGAATCTCCACTCGATCATCTCCTGGATCAACAGCGACGAAAGGAAAAAGACATAGTGGTAGGGGATAATTACGTGATACGATCACCCTATTTTGACATTGATGGCGAGGTGATATGGGGTGCTACCGCAATGATGTTGAGCGAACTTGTTACCTTAATCCATGAAATCGAATAGTATGCAAGAACCAATTATTACCAACGACGCAGTTGTTTTCGGACTATTGATGACCCTGCTGGGGTTTGTTTTTTACACCTCCAGTAGTGACAATACCTTTTGGAAAAAGTTTTATGCCATTGTGCCCACGGTGTTGGTTTGCTATTTCCTGCCGTCGATTTTCAATTCCTCAGGCATCATTTCGGGGGAGTCTTCCCGGCTCTATTTTGTAGCATCTCATTATTTGCTACCAGCGGCACTAGTGCTACTCACAGTCAGCGTGGATTTGAAGGAGGTTGCGAAACTCGGAAGTAAGGCACTGGCAATGTTTTTTGCGGGTACGATGGGCATTGTACTGGGTGGGCCTTTGGCGCTGATCATATTGATGGTAGTCGCACCATCCATAGTAGGAGGTGAGCCACCTAATGAAGTGTGGCGAGGCATGACGACCATTGCGGGTAGTTGGATCGGAGGCGGGGCTAACCAAGCCGCTATGAAGGAGGTCTTTCAAGTTAATGGAGAGCTCTTCTCCAAGATGGTGACGGTGGACATCCTGATTGGTAATTCCTGGCTGGCCGTACTCTTGATAGGCGTGGGCCGTGCCGCTAAAATTGATAAATTTCTGAAAGCGGATAGCTCTGCGATTGAGGAGTTGAAGAATAAAGTGGAAGCCTATCAGGCAAGTATCATGAAGATTCCCAGTCTTTCTGATATCGTCCTAATATTGGCTGTAGGTTTTGGAGTGACAGGCCTATCGCATCTGCTGGCTGATCAGATTGCGCCATTCTTAGCAGAAAATCACCCTGAGTTGGAAAAGTACAGTTTGACCTCTAGTTTCTTTTGGTTGGTGGTCATAGCTACTACTATGGGTGTGGTACTATCTTTCACCAAGCTGCGTCATCTTGAAGGTGCCGGCGCATCCAAGATAGGCGGGCTATTCATTTACATACTTGTTGCTACTATCGGTATGCAGATGGACTTGATGGCTATTTTTGAAAATCCAGGTTTGTTTATGTTAGGTATCCTATGGATATCGCTCCATGTGATTTTCCTTTTCATAGTGGCAAAGATCATCAAGGCGCCCTACTTCTTTGTGGCCGTGGGTAGCCAGGCCAATGTTGGTGGAGCAGCATCCGCGCCAATCGTGGCGGCTGCATTTCATCCGGCTTTGGCACCAGTGGGTGTACTACTTGCGGTGCTGGGGTATGCGGTTGGTACCTATGGGGCATGGCTCTGCGGGATACTCATGCAGGCGGTGGCTGCTCCTTAGCCCATCAAATTCGGTTTAGGGATACCGACACACAGGAAATCAAGAGTTCAGACTGAAACCGATTGCTTTAATAGCAAGTTGTTCATACGTACTCCAAGCAAGAAGGTAGGTTAGAAGCCCAGGATGAAGTCAGTGAGATTTACCGAGCGCTCCAATTCGAGCTTCTTTCTCAATCGGTAACGGCTCAGCTCTACCCCTCTCACAGTAATGTTGAGCAGATTGGCTATTTCTTTGGTAGACATATTCAGTTTTAGATATGCGCAAAGCCTCATATCCTGGTTGGTCAAATGTGGGTAAGCAGTCTTGAGCCTTCTCGAAAAGTCACCATGAACCTGATCAAAGTGAATCTGAAATTGATCCCAGTCATCATCGGAGGCAATGTTTCGTTCAATGTCCTTAGCGATTTTCTGCAGTTCTTTGCTCGTTGCGGTACTGCTAGTATTTGCTATCGTATTGAGTTGGTTTTTGACCTTAGAGATGAATTCATTTTTGCTGATAAGGTGCATGGCAGAGTTAGCGAGTTCCTTGTTTTTATAGTTAATTTCAGCCGTTAGCTTCTCGTTCTTCAATGTGGTGATTTCTTCCTCACTTTTCTTGGCCTGGGCACTAAATTCATTTTCTTTTCGTACCAGTTTTGACTTCTCCTGAAGCACAGCCCTGCGTTTGTCGTTGTGATACTTCCGCCGGAGTGACATGATCAAGACAGTAATACCTAACGCAAATAACAGGAAATAAATAGCATAGGCAATGGTACTACGGTAGTAGGGTGGTTTTACTATTAGCGAGTAGCTCAACTCGTTGCTCATCAAGCCATGTTGATTTCTCGCCTGTATTTTCAAAGTGTACTTACCTTCGTAAAGATTGGTATAGCCCCTTTCATTTAGATTAGTCCATTCGGTCCAGTCTTTATCCAAGCCCTCCATCATGTATCTGTACTCCGTTGGCTTCTCACTATCAAAGTCAGTAGTGGTGAAAGAAAACAGAAGCGAATTATTATTGAAATCCAGCTTCGGTATCAGATGGGCAGGCTGATCAATTGCTATTTGGCCATTATGCACATAGCTGCCACTGAATAAAGTCGAGTCTGATGCAGAAGTCATCTTTACAGATCTGAGCAATAGTGTAAGGTCTTCTGGTGGGGCCACCGTTGTGGTCGGATTATAGTGAATGAATCCTTCTTTACCTCCTATCAATATATTTTGAAGGTCTATGATCGAAATATTCTCCAGGTCGTCGTTAAAGTTCCGTTCGACATTGCTAAACAGGGTATTGTCGAGCTCATACGATCCCGTATTTGTTCTGGTAAGCCTACCGGAATAGAGATCACCGATAAAATAGATATTACCGTTACTATCTTCGGTCATTTCCCGAATCTGGATTTCATCACCCAGTAGAGCTGTAAACTCATCGTCAATCTCGAATCGCTCGGATGCCTCATCAAAACTGTGCACACCGTTCTCACTGCTGAAAACGAGGCGGTTGTTAATCTTAAAAACATTGATCAGAATGTTTGAAGGAAATCCATCGTCACTATCATAGAATGTGAGCTGGGTGATGCTGTCCAGTGCAGTATTGAACTTGATCTTATAGACACCCTTATAGCCATGACTCATCCAAAGGTTACCCTCAGCGTCTTCTTCCATGACACGTGAGGATTCATTGAGCCCTGCAATCTTTGAAACAAACGTCCATTCACCATTGATCTTCTTGATAAGAAAAAGGCCATCATAAGTACCCCCAATAAGTACATCTGGATGATTGCGCAGTTCTTGAAATTTCCACCAGCCTATGATATGCGCATCCGACAGTCTCCTGATTCCAGACCCGGGTTCAAGCACATATGCGCCGTTGTGATGGCCCATAAAGAGCCTCCCATCTATGACTTGCAATGAGTAGACTTTGCCTTTCGTACCCTCAATAGGTGAGATATAGCTTCTGCTAGTCATGTACGGACCTTGCAACCCTTCGTACGAAAAAAGGCCATTATTTGTGCCGACAAGGAGTTGGTCATTAAACAATACAGAAGCATAGCCAGTGCCGGGTAGGCCTACCCGTTCGTCGATAGAGGTAAAAGGATTACTGTATTTGAGGTAGGTGATACCGTTATATAATCCAGCCCAGAGATTGTCGGCATTATCCTGATACAGGCTGAGTACCGATCGGTTATTCAGGCCATTGCCCTTGGTGATATGGTCAATGAACTGACCGTTACTGTCGAGGATATATACTCCATCGGTCTCCGTACCTATCGCAATGGATCCGTTTCTTAGCCTTACCGCCGTACTTATTTTGGCCGCCATGAGATTTTCCTGGTAAGGCGATTCCCATAGCGTCAAATCATTGTCATTGTACAAGTAGATGCCATTTTCGACGGTGCAGATCATGGTTGTATTTTCTGCGTAAGGAATGATATCAGCAACGATGACCTGATCAAAAAAGGCATTGCCGCTTACAAGTTTGATCTCATCATTTTCTACCTCCATGAGACCCTCTTCCCATTTTTGGAACCAGATTTTCTGATTGTTGAAGAAACTCTCGCCAATTGGCATATTGCTGGCTATGGTACTTAACTTATCATTTTGGTATTTGTAGATGGCAGAAAATGTAAGAAAGTAAATTCCCCCGCTTGTGTTGAAAATCTTCCATACCTCTCCAAAATTGCGATCTTCCGTATTCAGTTGATCGATTAGGCTGGTATAGATCAACTCACCGCTTTCGGATGGAAAGAAATAACCGAATTCGTTTTGTGCACCCACAAAGATTCGACCTCTGGCATCCACTACCACTGATCTTACCTTGGTACTGTTGGATACAGGATATTTTTTCCAGCGAGAACCATCATATTCAAGGAGACCCAAATTATTACCCACATAGAGTATGCCTCTCGCGTCTTGAGTAATGGCGTAATTCTGGATCCCGGCACCATAATCTTCAGAGCTGAAATTCCTAACAAACGGAAGCCCGTAGTACGGCCGTCCCAGTACCTCTATGACTAGGCAACTCAGTAAAAAGATAAGGATTATCGTTCCTCTCGACGTTGAGCGCATTTGGTTATACTCTGTTAGCTAGTATCAAATTACAATATTTAGAAGCTTGAAATGGCAAATTTGTTTGGTGATGAAATTGATGAAATCAAAAATATGGCTCTATTGCCTCTAAATGCACTTTAGGAGAATGAATGATGTAGTATTGATGTAGTTGTTTTTTCGAAGATTGAAAATGTTGATGTAGTGTAAGAGCATGACTATCGTGAACATGTGAGATAAGTTAGGGTTGCATTAATTGAAAAATTACACCCATGAACACGTTTGCAGATATGATTTTTATAATGAAATCGAACAGCTTTTTACGAAAGATTAAAAAGCAGAAGCAACGAGTTAAAGGGGTTAATTACCATAACACTCGTTCTATGAAAGCACGCTACTACCTCTCTCTACTTATTACCCTCGCTTATTTCGGAGCACAAGCTCAAACCCCGGCGATTGGGGATGCACATCCCACGTCCACCGGCTATGAACTAGTGTGGTCGGATGAATTCAACTCAACCGGACCTGAAGCAGTCAACGCATCTAACTGGTTTCATCAGACACAACCAATTACCAATGGTGGTCGTGATTGGGCCAACAATGAACAACAGCATTATACCAATAGTATCGATAACTCGGTTGTCGAGGGTAATGCACTTAAGATCATTGCTGAAAAATCTGTGGGTTATTCCCAAACTGTAAACGTGGATGGGCAGCCTACGGTAGTAGTGAAGGATTACAAGTCTGCAAGATTAAATTCAAAATTTGCCTTCACCTATGGACGTGTAGATGTCCATGCACAACTACCGCCGGAAATGGGTACTTGGCCAGCTATCTGGATGCTTGGTCAAAACATCAATGAAGATGGTGGCTACTGGGATGAGGGTCCTGGGGTGACAACTAATTCGGTCGACTGGCCACATATAGGTGAAATTGATATATTAGAGCAATTTGCTAATAAAAACGAGGTGACCAGTGCCATTCATAATGGACAAAGCTCAGGCTCTACTGAAAATAAAGGCGCCAGAACATTAAACTCAGCAACCACCGGATTTCATACGTATTCTATGATATGGGATGAAAATCAAATTCAATTTTTGGTCGATGATGTAGAGTATTACACCTATAACCCAACGACCAAGTATCCTGGTATTGGAAAAAACGCGGACACCTGGCCTTTTGACGAGCCTCAATATTTGTTATTGAATATAGCAATGGGAGGTATCGGTGGACCTATTGATGCTAATTTCACGAGCGCCACGATGGAGATCGATTATGTGAGGGTGTATCAGCAGTCGACATTGTCATTACCCTTCAATTTTGAGAGTTCATCATTAGCTTCAGACATAACAGACTTTGATGGAGGAGCCTTAACGATCATAGACAA
>CAYGOT010000123.1:0-10441 GCA_964351595.1 uncultured Roseivirgaceae bacterium
CGCGGGTTTTTGAGTCTAAATTAAGAAAATCTCAACGATTGTCGAATTTTCGGTTGAGCATCGAATGTTTAGCCTGCAAATCTCCCTCTGCTTGTGGCTTTTCCCTTTGCTTCTGCTGATGACCATGCTGCGATTGAGTGCGTTTTTTAACCGGCGATTGCACAGGCCGTTGCACGCGCGATTGCACAGGCGCCTTCCCAAAAGGGTCCGACTTCATCGACAGAGCGATCCGCTTTCGTCCCAAATCCACCTCGGTCACGGTGACATTGACATGCTGCTGAAGCTTAACAACCTCCGCCGGATCGCTGATATACTTATCAGAAAGCTGGCTCACATGAACCAGTCCGTCCTGATGTACTCCCACGTCCACAAATGCTCCAAACTTGGTGATGTTGGTCACTATTCCCGGTAGTTGCATCCCTACTTTCAAATCACTCATCTCCTGTACACCATCCTGGAACTGGAATACTTCAAACTGCTCTCTGGGGTCACGACCTGGCTTATCAAGCTCCTGCATGATGTCCTGCAATGTGGGCATGCCTACTTCAGCCGTCACATACTTATTCAGGTCTACCCGGTCTCGCAGCGACTTCTCTTTGATAAGCTGCTCTACTGTACAGTTCAGGTCCTTAGCCATGGCTTTGACAATAGCGTAGCTTTCAGGGTGCACCGCACTAGCATCGAGCAGGTTCTTGCCGTCTCTCACTCTCAGAAACCCAGCCGCCTGCTCGAACGCCTTATCACCGAGTCGCTGGACATTCTTCAATGAGGCCCTATCCTTGAAAGGCCCATTCTCATTACGGTATTTAACTATATTTTCCGCTAGGACTGGCCCAAGACCTGACACGTAAGTCAGCAGCTCCTTACTCGCCGTGTTTAACTCTACGCCAACAGCATTGACACAGCCCATGACCGTATCATCCAGCGAATTTTTCAAAGCGGTCTGGTCTACATCGTGCTGGTATTGGCCTACCCCGATCGACTTGGGATCAAGCTTTACCAGCTCGGCCAATGGGTCCATCATCCGACGGCCTATCGACACAGCTCCACGCACCGTCAGGTCATGATCAGGAAACTCTTCTCTGGCTACTGCCGAAGCTGAGTAGATGGATGCACCGCTTTCACTCACTACCGCAATCACAATATTTGCCGGTAGGACCAATCCTCGCATAAACTGCTCGGTCTCTCGACTAGCCGTACCATTGCCAATAGCTATCGCTTCAATACCATTTTTCTTAACAAGCTCCTTGATGGTTTGGCCAGCCTGCACGCTCTGCTTTTGGGGCTCGTTGGGGTATATCGCAGTGTGATCGATGAGCTTGCCTTGCCTGTTGAGGCAAACAATCTTACAGCCAGTCCGGAAGCCTGGATCGACCCCCATTACATTCTTCTGACCCAGCGGTGCAGAGAGCAACAACTGCTTAAGGTTTTTAGTAAATACGCCGATAGCTTCGGTATCCGCTGTTTTCTTAGATCCCAGGCGCGCCTCTGTCTCCATGGATGGTTTGAGTAAGCGCTTGTAGGCGTCCTTCAAAGCAATCTTCACCTGCTCGCCAGCTGAGTTGGCTTGTTCTATCACCTGATGTTCCATCATGTTGAGTGCCATGCCCTCATCAGGGAGGATATCTACCGACAATATCATTTCACGCTCGCCGCGACGGATGGCCAGCAGTCGATGAGAGGGTATTTTTGAGAGCTTCTCTGACCAGTCAAAGTAGTCCTTGTATTTCGCGCCTTCCGTTTCCTTTCCTTTGATCACTTTCGAAACCACCATCGCCTCCTTTTCAAAAAGGCCTCTCATTTTTTTACGTACCTCGGGATCCTCATTGATCTTCTCAGCAATAATATCACGCGCACCTTGTAGTGCCGCTTCTACGCTCTCGACTCCTTTTTCATCTGAGATATACACGGCTGCCAAATCTTCCACTTCACCATTCCCCTGTGCAAAAATTTGATCAGCCAGGGGCTCCAGACCCTTTTCTCTGGCGATGCTCGCCTTGGTTTTCCGCTTGAGCTTGTAGGGGAGATAAATATCCTCCAATGCCGACATAGTTTCAGCCGCTCTAATCTGCTTTTCCAACTCAGGGGTGAGTTTCTCCTGCTCCTTGATCGACTTGAGTATAGCCTCTTTTCGGGCATCCAGGTCGCGCAACTGCTGCACCCTGTCACGAATGCTGATGATGAAAACTTCATCCAGACTCCCCGTCCGCTCTTTGCGGTAGCGGGCGATGAAGGGGACAGTAGCACCTTCATCCAATAGCCCTACGACTGCCGATACCTGGTTTTCATTAATATTGAGCTCGCTGGCAATTTTGCGGGTATGTACTGCTGACATGTTCGTTGGTAATTGAATTCGAATTGGGCTTCAAAAATAGGTGTAATTATGAATTATTAGTAGACAGAATCTGTAATCATTATGCGCACATTTTTAACTCCCTCATAACCTGATCTATCCATGACAAAGAAAGTTATCAAAGAACTCCGTGATTGGATAATACTAGCTGTGGTAGCCGGAGGTCTCTACTTTACCGGATATCATACCGAGGTGATCGGACAGGTTCAGCGTGTGCTGATCATGACAGGGCTTTTGCAGCCGGATCTGGACGTACCCGACGCAGCGTACCAGCTTGCAGACTATAATTTGCTATTCGTGGACAACAACGGTGAGTCTCTTCGGCTTGCTGACTATCGCGGCAAGACCATTTTTCTGAATTTTTGGGCGACATGGTGTCCGCCGTGTATTGCAGAGATGCCCGACATCAACAGTCTGTATAATGAAGTCGGAAGTGAAGTTGCTTTTATACTCATCTCCGTAGACAAAGAGCGGGAGAAAGTCTGGGCTTTTGAAGAGCGCAAGGGGTTTGACTATCCACTCTATCACCTGGCAGGTGGTCTTCCATCAGCCTATCACTCGGGTGCTGTGCCCACGACTTTCGTTATTGATCCTACCGGAAAAATCGTGATGCGCAGAGAGGGCATGGCCAAGTACGATACTCAGAAATTTAAGGACTTTCTTAAAGACCTGTGATCGACAATAACTGCCCTATTTGCGTAGCAGTGCGGGTGATGTTGATTGGGGTGAGATTGATCGCCTCATCCAGCGTTGCAGGCCCACTGCCGATAGGGAATACAGCGCTAAATGCCTCGTAAACACTGATATCAAAATCAGGATCAATCTGACCGGCTAGAGCGATCGTGGGTACATTTTTCTTTTTCGCATTCTGAGCTATGGCATAGGGCCCTTTGCCATGACGGGTCTGTTCGTCAATTCGACCCTCAGCTGTGATCACCAGATCTGCATCGGCCAGATGTTCATCAAGTTTCATTTTGGAAAATAGATAGTCGCTCCCATCCTGTATTTCAGCACCGAGGTACGCCGATAAAAAAGCACCACATCCGCCTGCGGCTCCTCCGTGCTTAAGCTTGGTAGGGTCTATTCCTTTGGCATGACTCGTCACTTCTGCGAAGTTGGACAGACCCGCTTCCAGCGCTGCGACCATATTCGCGGTAGCTCCTTTTTGAGGTCCGAAGACAGCCGCAGCACCTTCGTCTCCAAGCAAGTAATTATCAACATCACATAGCAAAGTGAATTTTACGCCTTCTACTAGTTTGTCCAGTCCATCGGTTTCGACTGAAGTGATATTTTCCAAGACCTGTCCACCTAAGGGTGCTTCTTCCCATCCGGATATCTCTAGCCCAAGTGCGCTCAACAGACCAATGCCTCCATCTACCGTCGCGCTTCCGCCCAATGTGATCACTACCTCATTCACATTGTACTCTAGTGCCTTTCTGATCAATAGTCCACTACCGAAAGTAGAGGCGTACATAGGGTTTAGCTCTGAGGCCTTGAGATGACGGATGCCACTTGCTGCCGCCAGTTCTATAATGGCGGTCTTCCCAAAGTCAATAAGACCAAAGTTGGCATTCATCGGTCTACCAAGAGCATCCTCTGACAGGCAGTTGATCAATTCTCCACCAAAATGCCTCACCAGAACATCCATCGTACCATCACCCCCATCTGCAATGGGCAAGAGGACTGTCTCGCATTGCAGTTGGCTTTTCTCCAGGCCTATCTTTATCGCCTCCGCCGCTTCAAAAGCATCAAGCCCACCCTTGAAGGCGTTCGGCGCTATCACAATCTTCATTTCTTCAGTTTTGATGTCTAATCAGGAATCTCAGAGGCCTCTGGGTCGATGTAGTCTTCAAATCGTCCACTGTTCTGACTGACATCTGCCCAAGTCATGTTTTCAAAGCGGATTACCACTATACTGCCTGGCACCATATTGCCCAATGGGGCGGAGGTCAGGTAATCTGCCAGATAGGTAAGTCCCGGATTATGCCCAATCATTGCTACCTGCTCATACTTCTCCTCAATATCATTGACTATCGTAAAAAGGGTCCTAACAGAAGCTTCATACATATCGTCATGATACTGAATGTGTCGCTCGGTAAACTTGAGCTGACTGGCCACCACTTCGGCCGTTTCCTTCGCCCTAATCGCCTTACTACAGAGTAGTAAATCAGGCATCAACTTATTCCTGACAAGGTATTTTCCGGCATGTGCGGCGTTGCGATTTCCCAGTCGGGTGAGGTGCCGCTCAAAGTCTTTGCTGCCGCGCTCTCCCTGCTCAGCATTGGCATGTCTTATCAGCAATAAAGTTTTAACCATTTGTATATACGGTCAGTTAAAAAGATGCGTCTTGTAGGATAAAATTACTTACGTTCGCTACGTTTGCCATCCAATATAGAAGTTATTCCTAATAATTAGGCTTCCTAAACCATAAGTAAATGTCCAAAAATCTAGTCATAGTAGAGTCACCTGCAAAAGCGAAAACCATAGAGGGATACCTGGGAAAAGACTTCACAGTCACCTCCAGCTACGGTCATGTTCGCGACCTTCCCAAAGGAGACAAAGCCATAGATATTGAGAATGGATTCAAGCCAACTTATGAGGTAACGGCCGACAAGAAAGACGTCATCAAAACCTTAAAGAAGCTCGCCAAGGCATCTGAAATGGTCTACTTAGCGAGTGATGATGACCGTGAGGGCGAGGCTATTTCATGGCATTTGAAGGAAGCGTTATCACTGAATGACACCAACACCAAGAGGATCGTCTTTAGAGAGATTACCAAAAAGGCCATCCAGAATGCGATTGATAATCCAAGAAGCATTGATATCGATCTAGTGAATGCTCAGCAGGCAAGAAGAATTCTTGACAGACTGGTGGGCTTTGAGCTTTCACCGGTGCTCTGGAAGAAGATAAAGGCTGGTTTGTCAGCCGGAAGGGTGCAGTCCGTTGCGGTAAGGCTCGTAGTAGAACGCGAAAGGGAAATTGACAAATTCGAAGCTGAGTCGAGCTTCAAAATATCGGCAGAATTTGACCTTGGAGGAGGTAAGATTCTCCATGCCGATCTTCCTGCTAAATTCAAGACAGAGGAAGAGGCGCATAGCTTTTTGGAGCAGTGCATCGGCTCCACTTTTTCGATTGCTGATCTGATCAAAAAGCCAGCAAAAAAATCGCCGGCACCCCCATTCACAACTTCGACCCTTCAGCAGGAAGCCTCTCGAAAACTAAGTTTTCCGGTAGGTCTGACCATGTCTGTAGCGCAGAAGCTATATGAGGCTGGAAAGATCACCTACATGCGTACTGACTCGCTCAACTTGTCCGAAGACGCCATTACGGCATCATCAGATGAAATCCAAAAGGCTTTTGGAGCAAAATATGTTCAGAACAGGAGGTTTAAGACTAAATCAGCGACGGCCCAGGAAGCGCACGAAGCGATCCGACCCACCAACTTTGGCGCGCCAACAGTCGGAGGTACGAGCAATGAGCAGCGCCTCTATGAACTCATATGGAAGCGGGCTATTGCCTCTCAGATGGCTGATGCTCAGATAGAGCGCACAACAGCCGTGATCAATATCTCCAACGTAGACCAGACCATGAGTGCGACCGGTGAGGTGATCAAGTTTGACGGCTTTTTGAAAGTGTACCTGGAGTCTACGGACGAAGACGAGGAGGAAGGTGAAAGCAAAGGTATGCTGCCTCCACTGACGGTAGGACAGTCGCTGGAACTGAAGCTTATGAAGGGCAAAGAAGGCTTTAGCCGACATGCTGCCCGGTACACGGAAGCTAGTCTGGTAAAGAAACTGGAAGAGATGGGCATTGGTCGTCCTTCAACATATGCACCCACAATTTCTACGATTCAAAAGCGTGAATATGTGGTGAAAGAATCTCGGGAGGGTAATGAGCGCAAGTACCGCGAGTTATTTCTGGAGAATGGGAGCATCGTAAAGAAACAGAGCACGGAGATCACTGGTACTGAGAAGAATAAGCTCTTCCCTACTAACATAGCCATGGTGGTCAACGACTTTTTGGTTGAGCATTTTCCCAATGTCATTGACTTCAAATTCACGGCCAAGGTAGAGAAGGAATTTGATGATATAGCACTGGGAAATCAGGACTGGGACAAGATGATCGGCTCCTTTTATGGTGGGTTTCACAGCAAGGTGACAGATACTGAATCTCTCAAGCGCTCTGACGTCACCAGCTCACAAAAAGAACTCGGGATTGATCCTGCTACCGGCAAAAAAGTGATTGCAAGATTAGGCCGCTTTGGACCACTGGTACAGATAGGTGAGACACCCGAGGAAGGTGACGAAAATGGCGAAAAGCCCAAGTTTGCAAGTATGCGAAAGGGGCAGTTCATAGAGAACATTACTCTGGAGGATGCGCTGGAGCTCTTTAAGCTGCCACGGGATGTAGGCACTTTTGAGGATAAAGTAATGGTAGCTGCCGTTGGGCGCTTTGGGCCTTATATCAGGCATGATGGCAAGTTTGTTTCGCTACCGAAAGAGATAGATCCACTTGATGTGACTGAAGAACAAGCGATAGAACTAGTGCTCGCAAAGCGTAAAGCTGATGCAGAGCGGTTTATTAAATCGTTTGAAGAAGACGAAAATGTACAAGTGCTGAAGGGCCGCTATGGCCCTTATATCAAGTTTGGTAAGCGCAACCTCAAAATACCCAAAGATGTAGAGCCCTCAGAACTCTCCTATGCGGACTGTGTCAAGATCGCAGAGGAAACTCCAGAAAAGAAGGGTCGCGGTGGAGGTAGAGCTAAGGCCAAAGCCAAGAAGAAGTAGAACTAGGAGTGATTTTCTGACTGACTCTGGTAGACGTCAGGGATTGAACATAAAAAATGGGGTTTGTAAACAAACCCCATTTTTTATTGATTCTAATTGATTTGCTCTACTGGACGGTATATCCTTTGCCCCCCATGCATGCGCTATACGCCTTTTTGAAGTCGGCTTCAAGAGCTGCCGAGTATTGTCCGGCTGCTGCATTGTTAGCTTGCTGTTGTCGGGCATCACCCACTACCTTAGCTCTTCTTCCTCTTAAACCTCCTACAACAGCACCTATAGCTGCACCCTTGCCAGCGTCTCCTGCGATGGCACCAATCGCAGCGCCTGCCGCTGCTCCACCAGCTCCTCCAACCAACATTGAACCATCAGGCGAAGTGTCCACTTCCTCACCTACTACCTCTGGTGGGTTAATCGGGTCATAGCCGGATTGTTCGCGTGCCCAGTTATAGCAATAGGCGTCATCTTGGCTGACTACTTCAGCAGATTGATTATTTGCGGGAAACACATATAATCCCAGGCTTTTCGCAAAGGATTGAGCATGAGACTCCATTAAGCCCATGCCGAATATTATAACAAGTGTAGTAATTACGTTTTTCATGATCTAGTTCAGTAATGATTAGAAATAGCTGTACCCTAATTGCTCCAACACATCTGCTTCGTTATAGAACGTGTAGGTCGTAGCAATTTTCCCATTTTCTATTTTATAGACTGTATTAGCCCACGTTCTCACCTTGTCTCCTCCTTTAAACTCAATATTGACAATGGAGTACATAGAGACATATTCACCCGGGTTGTCTCCTTCTTTGACATGTACAGGTAATAGTCTTACTTTTTCGTAGTTGATGTCTTCATAGAGCGTTTCTATGTAATCTTTCCAATTGGCGATTGCCTGCTCTCGCCGAATAGTATCACCAATGGAGGGCCCATATCCTACATAATCCATTGCCAGCAATGATTCCATTTCTGTAGTATTTTTGCTGCTTACCGCCTCCACATATTGCTCTACAATTGCGATGTTGGTTTTGCCCACTTCATCACTACCTTGAACGCAGGCGACCGTCATGCCTATGAGTGCAAGAAATAATAATAGATTGGAAAGTTTCATATAATCAGGTTTTCGTATTTGTAATATTCAAATTTAATTGCCGCTGAATCAACTATTTCGCCGGTTGAACCGGGTACTTTTTCATCAACTTTCGTATCGTCTTCGGAATTGACTTTTCTCTTTTTTGAGGGTTTTCGTTCACTGCACCGCTGGCGACTCCTTGCCAAATAAGGTTTTGTGAACCCTCATCATACACATCCATGACCAATGTGCCCTGAACATAATCATTCTCAGAGTAGGTAGTAGTAGCAAAACCAGTACCCCAGCCCCAACCGCCTCTGCGGTACATGCCGTAGCGCCCGCCATAGTAGTCCGTGTAGGCGGTAGTACTTGTTTTATTCTCGATTACAAAAAATAAGGAAATCGCCAGGTCAGTGCTATTCTCATCATAAGTAAGCCCCCTAGCACTCAGCTCATTTTTAAAAGCTTCTCTTAAACGGTTCTGATCTAGCTGGTTAATGAGCTTATCGCTATCATCCTGCCATCCCAGAAACTTGTAAGTCTTGTATTGGGTAAAATCGGCTGACTTGTCAAGGTCAGAAGTGACCTTTTGTGCAGCACCCGGTAAGCTGATCAATATTACCAGAGCGAATAGCAAATGTTTCATGATAGATGAGGTTTAGTTATTTACATGTTACAACTCTGCTAAAGTAAATAATGATGTGATTTAATCACCAAAGGAGCTCAACTATCGGATTGAGGTATGTCTTATGCACAGAGAGATTTATCGAAGCGCAAAAATTTCTTCAACCCTAATTGGAAAGCTTCGTATATTAAATCTACATTTATGGAAAATATAATTCTATGAAAGGATCAAAGCTGGGTGAGTTTGAAGAGCTCATCCTATTGACGGTAGGCATACTGCAAGGTGAGGCTTACGGACTGGGTGTCCAAAACCACATCAACGACACGAGCTCGCGTCAGGTCAATCTAAGTGCTGTACACGCCAGCCTCAACCGGCTGGATGAAAAAGGTTATGTGCGCTCTACTCTTGGAGAGCCCTCTCAAAACAGAGGTGGTAAGCGCAAGCGACTGTATGAGCTCACCCCTTTTGGAGTCAAGGCCTTAGCAGAAATGAAGAAAATACGCGACGAGCTATGGGGACAGCTATCTCCCGAGATACTCAATTTGCAGAATTCCGGTAGGTGAGCATAACCAAACAAATAGCACCCCCATCACCTGCACATCGACTCCTGCGGTGGTACTGCAATGCAGCGCTGCTTGAAGAAATAGAGGGTGACCTCTATGAGGCTTTCCAGGACGACTGTGGGCGTCACGGTCTCAGGATCGCCAGGCGAAAATACAGCTGGCGGGTCATCCAATTCATCAAACCCTTCACACTCAAAAGAGACATTCACTCAAACAACTTCTCAATGGTCAAGAACAACATTATTATCGCTTACAGGAGCCTGGTCAAGAAGATGGGCTACACCCTGGTCAACATATTCGGGCTGTCCATCGGCCTTGCCTGCTGTATGATGATCCTCATCTATGTCGATCATGAGACCTCTTATGACGACTTTCAGTATGAGGATGTCTACAGGATCGCTCTTAACAGAAAATATCCTGATCGTGAGGTCAACTACACGGTGATGCCCCACTCCATACCTCCCCAGATGGTCGAGGACTTTCCATATGTGGTACAGCAGGGCAGGCTCATTCCGCCATTCGGCAATACTACCGTGAGGTACGAGGATCAATTCTATGATGAAGAGTTTTTTGCGCTAGCCGATTCCACCTTCTTCGAAGTGGTGAAGTTTGACTTTGTGATGGGGGATCCGAGCACCGCACTGCGAGACAACAACACCGTCGTGATCTCCGAGACCATCGCCAAAAAATACTTCAAGGGGGATGACCCAATGGGCAAATCACTTGAGACTAACAATGGCAACTGGGCCGTCACCGGAGTATTCAAAGACTATCCAGAAAAATCGCATTTCAGAGCCGAACTCATCGGCTCCATGCAGACCTTCCCATTTTTCAACAACCCAACCTGGGCCTCCTTCACCAGCATGTCTTACATCAAGCTGAGGCCTGGCACTAATCCGGCCACTTTGGAGCAGGCTCTGCCACCTTTCATAAAGAAATATGCCGCCGGAGAAATCCAGCAAATGACCGGTCAGACCTATGATGAATATATCTCTGCGGGGAATGGATACATCTACTCTCTCCAGCCAATTAGGGACATCCACC
>CAYGOT010000124.1:0-1254 GCA_964351595.1 uncultured Roseivirgaceae bacterium
AGTTGAAGCATTCGCCAATAAAATAAACCAACTCACTTTCCCTTTCGCTGATCATACCATCAGCAACGATCAGCTCCATGAGGTCGATCATTACTACCAGTTTTTGCTGCTTGGTCAGCTCCTGGTTAACCTTTTTGGTCAGGCTGATAATCTGCTCTTTTTCGTCTGTGGACGTTCCGCGATTAGCAGCTAACTCCTCAATTTTCGCATTAAAGTATTCAAGATATTTATTGGCATCAGACCTGTTGACGTGCCCGTCCAGGAACTTTTTGATTGAGAGAATTTCATCACTGGTTACATCATCTTCTTTGGCCACAATAGCCAAAAGTTGAAGAATGACTTTCAATAACTTTTCACTCATCTCGGTTTGTTAGTTGGTTGGCGGTAGCCTAAAGATAAAAAAAGCATTGGAATAGTATCCCAATGCTTTTTTTGATAGCGATAGGCCGAATTACTCCGTAATCGCACCTCTAATTCTTTTCACTTCATAGGTGATGGTGGCCAGTTCATTCTTCGTCAGAACATAGTCGCCAGTATTAGTTTTTATCTTATCACCAATCTCATCCAACTCATCATTGTAGATCAGCTTTAGCACATTGAGCTCACCAATCATATAGTTGATCATGTCGTCCTCAGGTAGGTCACCCATCAGTGAGATCAAATCAGTCAATGGCTTCTTTTGATCAAGCACGATTTTGATTAGGGGCTCTAAGATGAGGTTCTTACTTTCTTCAGGAAGTAGATCATCGGGATAAGTTTCCACAACCATAGTGGAGAGGTACAGCCCTTCAACAAATGCTCCTGCCAATACCAGTGCCGCACTATTCAGACGGTCGTCATTCTCAAGTCTGCTCTCGGCTACTACCAAAGCATCATTCAGTAAGTTGGCCAACGAGTCTCTGTTACCAAGGTTCTCTTCAAATCTTGACAGCAGATCAAGGTCAAATGAGCTGGCGATTCCGACAGTCTCGGCTAAACCCTGGCAAGCCTCCATATAGAGTAGTGCATCCTGTACCTGCTCGTATGAAGCCAGATATCCAACATCAGTTGCGTAGACACCAAGGTTCATTGCAGATTTGTCAATAGACGTCTTATACGACTCCATACCATCCAAAGAACTGATCAGCTCAGGATTGAATTCACTGCCGGTAGCCTGGAGCATAAAAGGTATCTCTGATGGCGGTGGTAAATCGTGAATTACTTTGTCGATATCTTCGGCTACTTGCTGCTGCGCTTCGGTGAATTCGCCTGAAG
>CAYGOT010000124.1:1264-10417 GCA_964351595.1 uncultured Roseivirgaceae bacterium
GCCTGAAGCAGATTCATCCTTTTTGCCGCCTCCGCCGCATGAAAACATGGCGAAAGTAATTGCAACCAGGAGCGCCAATGAAGTGAGGTGGTTGTAGTTTTTCAAAATCATGATAGTTTTCTAGTTAGGTTGTCAATTTTAACATTTTTTACCTTCTAATCATAGTTGACAGACATTATATGTGATGCAACCCGTGACAACTCAATTGCATCTTGAGCGGATCTCATGACCGCCAGGTTTTATCCGTAGAGAACATTTTACGGCAGATGAATATTATTCTGTGGTGTTCCTGCAGTCCTTTTCTATATCCAATACCTATTTTTGCTGTTTTAGGAGATAAAGCAACAAAGAGTGTCAGGATCAGAGGGAATAGCATACAGTAGTCTTAGATCGGGCAAGCGATATAGACTAAAGAATTATGATGAGGTTTTTGACTTCATCATCACCGATATCACGTCCAATGATTTTCACCTAAAGGATGTTCATACACTAGAGACGTATCAACTAAGTGACCTCACTCGTTATGGAAAGGGTACAGATTTCTCTATCTGGGAGATTTAGTATGCTCTAGGATTGCTGACAAGTCAATGACATTTTTTGACAGAGAAGGTCTGGAGCTGTGTATGAGGCAACATACATTGCCTATAAATCATTAAACAAGGCAAAAGCCGATGATCCAGATCACCGATATCCACAAATCCTATAGCATTGGTAAGCAATCGCTGCATGTACTGAAAGGTATCAACATGAATATAGAGAGTGGGGAACTAGTCTCGATCATGGGGTCTTCTGGTTCTGGTAAGTCCACCCTGCTCAACATACTCGGGATACTCGACAGCTATGATAATGGCGAATACCGGCTTGGTGAGCATGTGATTAAAAACCTGAGTGAGACTAAGGCGGCCAACTATCGTAATCAACTTATCGGCTTTGTGTTTCAGTCCTTCAACTTGCTGAGTTTCAAAAATGCTGTCGAGAATGTCGCATTACCACTCTATTACCAGAAAGTCGGCCGTAAGAAGCGCAACAAAATAGCCGAGGAATATCTCGAGCGGGTAGGGTTGGCAGATTGGGCAGACCACTTGCCCAGCGAAATGTCAGGGGGACAGAGGCAAAGGGTAGCGATCGCGCGGGCTCTGATTACCGATCCGAAAATCATATTGGCTGATGAGCCTACGGGAGCACTCGACAGTAAGACCTCAGAGGAGGTGATGAAAATATTTCAGGAGGTCAATGATTCTGGTAAGACCATTATCATCGTGACACACGAAAATGAGATCGCGGCTCAGACTGATCGTGTCATTTATATAAAGGATGGTGCCATCTTAGACGAAAACTACTCTTTAGCCCATGTTTGATCTGGACAAATGGCAGGAAATCTTTGATGCCATCCGGCACAACAAGGTGCGGACATTTGCCACCGCGTTTGGCGTTTTCTGGGGTATACTCATGTTGATCTTGCTGTTGGGAGCTGGTGAAGGCCTGCAAAACGGCGTACGAAGCAGTATGCTCTTGGATGCCACGAATAGCATCTGGGTCATTCCTACACGAACCTCCATGTCTTACCAGGGAATGCCTGCCGGACGTAACTACACCCTGCATGAAGATGATCTGGATGCAGTTGACAAGCAGGTAGAAGGTGTGGAATTTCTTTCTCCCGAGAATTGGCTCAGGGGGGATTATATCATCAAGTATGGTAATAATGCTTCCCGCTACACCATCTACGGGGCGAGTTCGGATTATTTCAATATCAAGGTATCCCAAAAGACGACCAGTGGAAGGTCGCTCAACAAGCTTGACGACAAGGAAAAGCGTAAAGTTTGCATTATCGGTAGTCGCGTTGCTGAGTCCCTATTTCCGGTAGGTGTGGATCCTGTAGGTGAGTATGTCACTGTCCGTGGACTCAGCTTTAGGGTCGTTGGCGTCTTCAGCTTCAACAGCAATGCGGGTATGGATCAGGCACAGCGTGTGTATATCCCATTCAGCACTTTTCAGCAGTCGTTCAATCCTGACAGGGCGGTCAATATTTTTGTGGTAACCACAGAAGAGGGGACGAGCGGGGTGGATTTGGAAAATCGTGTGACCAAGCTGATGAAGCAGCGACATACCATCCATCCAGATGACACCAGAGCTTTTTTTGTGCACAATCAGGAGGAGGAGCATAAGAAGGTTACAGAGCTTTTTGCTGGGATAGAGCTGTTTATATGGCTAGTGGGTATTGGTACCCTAATGGCCGGGATCGTAGGTGTATCCAACATCATGATCATCGTGGTGAAGGAGCGTACCCGTGAAATAGGAGTGAGGAAGGCGGTAGGCGCAACGCCCTGGTCTATCGTAAGCCTGATCATGCAAGAGTCGGTCTTCATTACGGCAGTCGCTGGCTATTTTGGACTTTTCCTGGGAGTGGTGCTGCTGGAAGGGGTCAATCATCTGATGGAGGCCATGGGTGCTGATATTGAGTTTTTTCAAAGGCCTGAAGTGGACTTTCAGGTGGCGATAGCTTCGGTTGTGATTTTGGTGATGGCTGGTGCCGTGGCAGGTTTGTTCCCAGCGATGAAGGCAGCCCGGGTCAAACCTGTGGAGGCACTTAAAAGCGATTGATATGATCGATATAGACAAGTGGGAAGAGATATGGATGACCATCAAGAAGCACAAGCTGCGCACGGCGCTGACCAGCTTTGGTGTGTTCTGGGGTATCTTCATGCTGGTGGTACTGCTTGGGGCCGGTAACGGTCTGAGAAATGGCGTGATGCAGAATTTTGATATTGCAAAGAATGCTGTGTTCGTCTGGACTGAGGAGACCTCCATCGCCTATGCCGGATTCCAACCTGGTCGGAGTATCGAGCTCACCAATGACGATTTTGAGATCATCAAGCGAATCAAAGAAGTGAAATATGCTTCCCCACGGACACAGATCGGAGGACGGTTTTCCGGCAGTGAATATCGACTCAAGCGCGGCAACAATGAGGTGGCCTACACCATCATGGGAGATTACCCACAATATCAGGAGATAAAGCCAATGCAGATCAATCAGGGGCGCTTTATTAATCAGATTGATATTGCGGAGAAGCGAAAGGTGATTATCATCGGCGAGCGGGTGAAGGCTGACCTTTTCGAGCCACATGAAGATCCTATCGGAGAATATATAACCATCGGAGGCACACCCTTTAAGGTAGTAGGCATTGTCGGTACCAAGCTCACGGGTGAAGATGCGATGGAAGATCTTCAGGCGGTCTATATCCCCAATACCACGCTCCAGCAGGCTTTTAACTGGGGAAACTTTATTGGTTGGTTTGGCCTGGTGCCTAATGAAGGCACCTCAGGAATAGAGTTGGAAGAGATTGTCAAGGCCGACATCAAGAAGCGGCATAAGATCTCCCCCGATGACCGATCTGCTCTGGGTAGCTTCAATGTCGAGGAGGAGTTTAAGGAGATGCAGGGGCTCTTCGCTGGTATTGCGGCCTTTAGCTGGCTGGTAGCAGTGGGCACCATCGTGGCTGGTATGGTGGGCGTTGGCAATATCATGCTGATCATCGTCAAGGAGCGCGTCAAAGAAATAGGCATACGCAAATCACTGGGAGCCAAGCCCTGGTCCATCATCAGTATGATCGTCCAGGAGTCACTGGTCATCTCAGGCTTTTCGGGCTACCTCGGACTGGTCTTTGGCGTTTTTACGATTGAGGGGATATCCTATGCCCTCGTGGAGTTAGGTATAGAGTCAGACTTCTTCAGCCGACCGGAGATTGACTTCAATATTGCCGTATCCGCAATAGTAGTATTACTGATATCCGGAGTGATAGCGGGCCTTATCCCCGGTATCAAAGCCGCTAATGTAGATCCTGTGATAGCACTCAGAGACGAATAACATCAACAACAAAAGATCAAACACTCATGAAAAGACTTCTTATTTTTCTGACCATCCTTATCATCCTGGGCATGTTTGTTGGGACGGGATATTTCCTTTATCAAAAATCAGAAGAGCCACCGATTGTTTATGAAACGGATAAGCCATTCAAGACTGATATCGTCAAGAAGACCATAGCAACCGGCTCTATTGTACCCAGAAAGGAAGTAGCACTCAAGTCGCAGGTATCAGGAGTAGTTGATCAGCTGTATCTGGAAGAGGGGGCTGAAGTGAATGTGGGCGACCTCATTGCCAGGATAAAGATCATCCCCAATGTAGTGGCGCTGAACAATGCACAGGCTCAGGTAGAGACCGCAATGATCAATTTTGAAAATGCCAAAAGGGAGAAGGATCGACAAAAGGAGCTTTTTGATGAGAAGGTGATTTCTGACTTTGACTATAACCGATTTCTTCTTGACTTCAAGTTGAGAGAGCAGGAGCTGGAAGCGGCGAAAAACAACCTTGACCTTATCCGCGAAGGAGCATCCAAAAAGACCGGAAACGTCTCTAATCTGGTAAGGTCCACAGTGAGTGGGATGATACTCGATATTCCGGTCAAGGAAGGCACCTTCATTATTGAGTCCAATACCTTCAATGAGGGCACGACCATCGCCTCCATCGCCGATATGAGCCAGATGATCTTTGAGGGTAAAGTGAATGAGTCCGAAGTAGGTAAAATTGCGGTAGGAATGGACCTCATCATGACCGTAGGAGCCATAGAGGGCGAGGTTTTCGACGCACAGCTGGAGTTTATCTCCCCAAAGGGAATGCTTGAGGACGGAGCGATCAAGTTTGACATCAAAGCCAATATTGCATTAAAGGAGAATACCTTCCTGAGGGCCGGTTACAGTGCAACGGCCGACATTGTACTGGAGAGCCGGGAGGATGTATTGGCGATCAGAGAGAGCAACCTGATCTTTGAAAATGATCAGATGTTTGTAGAAGTAGCGCAAGGCAATCAGCAGTTTGTGAAGCAGCAGGTGACCACCGGACTGTCCGATGGTATCAATATTGAAATACTCTCAGGTATATCAGAAGGCGCTGAGATTAAGAAACTCTAGACATTGCGGTAGGTAGGAGCTAAGCGGAGTAGGAGGCTGCCCTGGTAGCTTTATCAAAAGCCTGATCATAGTCAGGCCGGATGGTGCCCAGCCACCGATCCCAGAAGAGAAAATAAAGCCCGTAGTTGCCATGAAAATGCTTGTGGTGCTGGTTGTGATTGACCGAGGTGTTGACCCATTTGCCAATCCATGTTTTGTGGAAACCTTTAGGGTAAAGCTCCCATCCCAAATGCCCGTAGACATTGTAGGTCATCATGAAGAACAGGAACACCAGGACCGCCGAGGTGTGATGAGGAATCAGGAGGACAATCGGGAAAATAATAGCCGCTTCGACCACACCCTCCAGCGGGTGAAAGGCATAGGATGCCCAGGGTGATGGGTTGATCGAGTCGTGATGCACCTTATGGAAGTACCTGAATAGTTTCGGATGATGCATAGCCCGATGCGTCCAGTAGAAGTAGGTGTCATGCATGAAGATCATCATCAGGACACTTAGCACCCAATAGCCCCAGCCATGTTCTGCGATAGTGTCATACCTGAGTATAATGTCGAACATCGGAGTGGCGTAGATCGTCATGCCGACCAGCACGAAAATAAAGATGGTGATGACCGAATAGGTGATCTCCCTTCGATAGTCTCCCTTACCAGGAAAGGCGGGCTGAATCTTCGAAGCATCAATTCGACCTTTGAGGATGATATAAAATAGGACAAAGGCTACACCGGCTACTAAGAAGTAGCGAAACGCATTCATCGCTAACATACCTACGGCCACATCGATCACTCGCTCCATCCTCCAAAAATAGTCGAGGAGTAGCTTAGAAAAAAGTGGAGGGTGTGTAGGTTAAAGCCTGACAGGTTTCCAAGACCTGTCAGGTATGTTATATCTAAGGAAGACAAGGTTCCAAACCTTGTCTTCCTTGTGGTGCGCTACACCCACTCAGAGTTACTCAATGAGAACTCTGAAGGAGTGTAGACTACTATGTTGAAAATAACTATTGGAGGAGTAGATCGTAATCCAATTCAGACCATACTTTTTCTTCTGTGATAGCCTTTGTGTTTCCTACATATTCTTTTCCGCTGAGGCGGCCGACTGAGCGATAGGAGAGCAGCTCCTCATCATACGGCTGGCACAGATTCAGTATATCCATTTCAAATTGTTTTAATAGGGCTGGATCAGCGTCCTTACCTGGAAATGGCTGTAGGTATTCTTCGATTTGATGTTCATCGAGAATGGCCAACATACGTGGACCAGCTCGTTCGACCATCTTTTCATTATTGTGAATCCGGGCGAGTACTTCATTGGCTCCACAGGTTAATACAGCAAAAGTTTTCTTCTTTACTTCTTCGCCTGTCTCTTCATCTATGAGCGTATTATCGTTGTATATGCCAGCCATGTAAAGTGGCTTACCCTCCACATGCGAAACTCTGAATGGATACTTCTTTTTGCCCTGATCGTGATGTTCATAATATGCTTCAAACCTGACTACACAGCGCTTGTTTCTCGCAGCATGGTAGAAGGCACTACGAGGATTAAAAATCTTCTCTGACTGAGCGTTTAAGTTGTTATTGGCTGGTTTTCTAAAATCATAAGCCTCTTTGATGGTCTTGACCCATGAGCCAATAAACCCCCATTCTGCCAATTCATAGTTTGGTTTTAGCATATCGGTACAGATCACAGATTTTGGATGCGAAAAGCCCTTAATATGCCAGAATCTTCCAGGGTCATGAAAGTCTGGATCAGGATCAAAATCCGGATCGAATTCCTCAGGAAAAAGAGGGTCGAGCGCGTACTTATCTTTCTCTATTTGAATCAATCGTCTCCACAAATCCTGAATTTCATCTTCGGGAGCACCTCTGTGCAAAGCTTCCTTCAATTGTTTTCTGGCATGGTATTCAGCATCATAGCACATAGTCTCAGCGGTTTATCCTACTACAATTTAGCAGACACTTGAGATAAATCAAATTTACATGCCAGTAGCATCAGCCAGGATTATCATCCGTTTTTAATGTTGCTGAGTACTTCAAAAAGGGGCTAAATATTAAGAGAATCCTCTATCCACTTTACGGATTTCACATATTGACTGTCAAAGGCTTGATTGGTAGATTATTATTTTAATTTTTTTCACCATTAAATAATAATCTTATGTCAACAGAAAATGTCATTTCTATTGAAATCCCACCGGCTGATATCCAGACGGTGAAGGATGCATTGACCACCATCCAGACGACCCTGGCACCTTACCTGCTGGCGCTTACACCGGAGCAGCGCAAGACCCTGCCCAAGATGAGCGATGGTACTGAGCCCTTTGTGGCCAAGGTGATGGACTATGCCGTGAGTGATCCGCAGTTTGCGCCTCCGTACATGGACGTACCTGAGATGAAGAAGGACTTTGACGCTGTATCCGAGCTACTGCCACTACTGCGTACCGTCGATCAGCTGGAGGACAACCTGAGCGACACAGCGATGATGGCGGGCTCAGAGGCCTATGTCGCCGCTCTCAGCTACTACAACAGCGTGAAGATGGCTGCTAAGATGAATGTGCCGGGTGCCAAGGCTATCTTTGATGATCTGGCCAAGCGCTTCACCCGATCAAAACCTAAGTCACCAGAGGATAATTAAAATGTAATACCATGCAGCTAATCCAGAGAGGAGAGGTGTAGCTGATCATCGAATGAGATGACTGCCGCACCTTTTTTTATTGTCCACTCTCAACTTTCCAAAAGGTGATTCGCACCATTTTGCCTCGTGCATCTACCTTCTAAGTCCACGACCGCACCTTTTTACTCCGACGTTGCACCTTCGAGGTTCGGCGTTGCACCTTATTACTCCAACCTCCCACCTTTTTGCTCGGCCTTTGGACCTCTGAGGCCCGCGTTTCCACCTATTTGCTCCGACGTTGGGCCTTTTTACCGCAAGCTTGGACATCTGAGGCTCACCGTTGCACCTTTTTACCCCGCGTTTGCTCCTCTTAGGTTCGGCGTTGCGCCTTTGAGGTCCGCCATTCCGGTAGGGAAGTGGGAGGGGGTACTTCCGAGGTGGGTAGGGGTACTTGAGAAGTGGGGTACCGCTGGATCCAAACCTCCTAGGTTTTCGAAAATCTTGGAGGTTTGACACAAAAAAAGGCTTCCGAAACCGGAAGCCTTTTGAATCTATGAAAGATGTTGTGATTACATCATGCCGCCCATACCGCCGGGCATGCCACCACCACCAGGCATAGGAGCCTCTGGCTCTGGCTGATCGGCCACTACAGCCTCGGTAGTCAATAGTAGACCAGCGATAGAAGCTGCGTTCTCAAGCGCCAATCTCGTCACCTTAGTAGGGTCGATGATACCTGCTTTGAACATGTTGACGTACTCTTCAGTACCCGCATTGTAGCCATAGTCATCTTTTCCACCTTTGACGTTGTTGACAACTACTGAAGGCTCACCACCAGCATTCTCAACGATCGTTCTCAATGGAGACTCGATAGCCGCTCTTACGATAGCTACACCAGTGTTTTGGTCAGCATTGTCAAGCTTCATGTTTTCTACAGCAGATAGTGCTCTGATAAGCGCTACACCACCACCAGCTACGATACCTTCCTGTACAGCAGCTCTGGTTGCGTGAAGTGCATCATCTACCAGGTCTTTCTTCTCCTTCATCTCTACTTCAGTAGCAGCACCGATGTATAGGATAGCTACACCACCAGACAGCTTAGCTAGTCTTTCCTGCAACTTCTCTTTGTCATAGTCAGAAGTTGTGTTCTCGATTTGTTGCTTGATTTGGTTTACTCTCGCTTCGATTTCAGTGCTTGTTCCGGCACCATTTACGATAGTCGTGTTGTCTTTATCGATATTGATCTTCTCAGCAGTACCTAGAGAGTCAAGAGTAGCTCCTTCAAGCTTGTATCCTCTTTCTTCAGAGATAACCGTACCACCAGTCAGGGTAGCGATATCCTCTAGCATAGCCTTTCTGCGGTCACCGAAACCTGGCGCTTTTACAGCAGCGATTTTGAGTGAACCTCTGATTTTGTTTACCACCAATGTCGCAAGCGCTTCACCTTCTACGTCCTCAGCGATGATCAACAATGGCTTGCCAGTCTGAGCAGTAGCCTCTAGCACAGGAAGGAGCTCCTTCATGCTGCTGATCTTCTTGTCGTAGATCAGGATGTACGGGTTTTCAAGCTCCGCTTCCATCTTATCCGTGTT
>CAYGOT010000125.1:0-10287 GCA_964351595.1 uncultured Roseivirgaceae bacterium
AACGGCTCGCTCGGGACTTTAACCCTATCAGTCTACAACATGCATGGCACACAATAAAAAGGGGATAAAGCTTTCAGCCATTATCCCCCCTTCAATCAAAGCTAAATATCTTAAAGTAATCCTTCTATTCGTGCTTTGTGCTTTTTAGCATCTCTTTGCTCAGCGGACTGGGGATATTCATCCACAATCTGTTTATAACACCTCAAAGCCTCATCAAGCTGACCATTAGCCTCATAGGTCACAGCTGCTTTCGTCAAATAGATAGGTGTGAACTCCTTATTTGGGTAGTAGTCTACAGCCCTCTCGTAATAAGTAATTGCCTCACCGAGCTGATCTGTCTCAGCATAGGCATCACCAATGAGCGAGTATGCTCTTCCCTGAACTAAATAGTCATTGGAGTTAAAGTCCTGTAGATAACGAATTGCACTCTCGTAATCACCAAGTTTCAAATAAGTTGTGCCGGCGTAGAAGTTAGCCAGGTTTCCAGCATCTGTAAGCGGAAATTCTTCAATTATCTCTAGGAAACCATAACTGTTACCATCCCCATTCAATGCTTTTCCAAGGCTGTCAGCCTCGAAATAGTACACTGCCTGAAACATTTCACGTTGAGCAGTTTCGTTCTGCGCACTTGTATAATAGTTGAAAAGGATATATCCAGCGATAATCACTGCGATAAGGCCGCCAACACCAAAAACCACGTTCTTATTCTTCTCTAGAAATTCTTCAGTTCTTGATAACTGCTCTGCCAGTACTTCTGGGTTTTCGAGTAGTTCATTACCCGAACTCTTTGGGGCAGATTTTTTAGTCTTAGCCATTCTTCACAATTTAAGGCTGCAAATTTAAGTGAAAATCCCAGATAATAAACCTTCTGACCTTATTAATCAAGAATGAATGGATAGTCCTCCTGAACATACACATCCTTTAGTGCATCCTCTGGCTCTGGATAGGGAGATTCCTCTGCGAATGTTACCGATTCGGCCACTACCTCTTTGATTTTCTTTTGAATTTCCTCTAGATCAGCCTCTGTAGCTATCTTCTTTTTTAGAATAATGCTTTTGACTTGCTCTATGGGGTCTCTTTGGCGGTATCCCTCAAGTTCTTCTTTGGTTCGGTACTTGGCCGGGTCTGACATTGAGTGCCCTTTATATCGATAGGTTCTAAACTCCAATAAAGTAGGCCCGTCCCCCTTTCGTGCCCTTGCTGCTGCTTCAGCCACAGCGTGGTGCACTTCAATAACCGACATTGCGTCTACGGCTGCTGACGGCATATCGTACCCTTCCGCGAGAGTATGAAGCTCATGCACGTTAGACACACGCTGTACAGATGTACCCATCGCATAGCCGTTATTCTCTATCGCGAAAATCACGGGAATTTTCATGTGCATCGCCATGTTGAGCGTTTCGTGAAACGCACCCTGCCGAACCGCTCCATCACCCATATAGCAAATACATAAATTGTCAGTGCCCTTGTATTGCTCAGCATAGCCGAGCCCAGCACCTAGCGGAATTTGGCCGCCCACGATACCGTGACCTCCGTAGAAATGCCTCTCCACATCAAACATGTGCATCGATCCACCTTTTCCCTTGGATACGCCAGTCACTTTTCCATAAAGCTCAGCCATTAGCCTCTTAGGATCAGTTCCTAATGCCAGTGGGTGTGCGTGATCTCTGTATGCTGTGATATACTTATCTCCCTCTTTCAACGCTGACACAGCACCCGCTACGCACGCCTCTTGCCCGATGTACAAATGACAAAAACCTCTGATCTTTTGTTGTCCGTAAAGTCTTCCAGCCATCTCCTCAAACTTGCGCATGAGCAGCATGCTTTCGTACCAATACATATAGGTTTCTTTCGAAAAATCGTCTTTCACCTTTGAACCAGATTGCTTCTTTTCCTTTACACTTGCCATAGTTTTTGCTTTATTTCAGACACAGTTTGAGCTTATGCTTTTGGGTCTGTCAAGGACTTGCGAAAATAAGGGAAAAACCCCCATCCGACAAATTACATGGAGTCCATGAGCCAATTAAAGAATAAGGATATATTGGAAACTTTAATCTCAAACGAATCCTCATCTTTAACAAACTGAGCTTCAGGTAATGCATCTTCAAAAACTCCGTCTGATTAACTTCAAAAACTATGAAGACCAAAGCATACAATGCATTTCGGATGTCAACTGCCTGGTAGGAAAAAATGGAAGTGGGAAGACTAATCTTCTTGATGCTGTCTATTATCTGGCATTTGCCAAAAGCGCTTTTAATAATGTAGATAGTCAGAATATACGGCACGGTGAGGATTATCTTTCGCTCCTGGCCCAGATCAAACACGACAACAACAATATTGACGTGCAGTGCAGCCTGCCAAGTGGGCAAAAGAAAATACTCAAATGGAATAAAGCGCCTTACGAGAAGCTTAGTGAGCACATTGGAAGGTTGCCAGTGGTCCTCATCAGTCCCTATGATACAGATCTGATCAGAGATAGCAGTGAGCTCCGGCGCAAGTTTTTTGATATGATCATCAGCATGTTTGACAAGGTCTATCTTGAAAAGCTGATCAGGTACAACCGCTTCCTGAAGCAGCGAAACTCACTGCTCAAAGAAGGTGCAATAAATAAGCGATGGGACATGACGCTCATTGATGCCTATGATTCTGAGATTATCTCCTTGTCCAAATTCATAAGTGCCGTCAGGCGGGAATTCGCAGCATCAATAATAGAAAACTTCAATAGTCACTATCAAAGGATTAGCAGCGAGCAGGAGAAAACCAATATTATTTACGAGACGGAAGCCGAAAAAAAGGATTTTGAAACGAAGTACAAAGCACACAACGAGAAGGATAAAGCACTTCAGCGTACTACGATGGGCATTCACCGAGATGATTACCTGTTTTTAATTGGCGACCAGCCCATCAAGAAATTCGGCTCACAGGGTCAGCAAAAATCATTCGCTCTTAGCTTGAAGCTTGCACAGTTTCAAATGCTTGAAGAAAAGCTTGGGCTCAAACCTATCTTGTTGTTAGATGATGTCTTTGACAAGTTGGATGACTACCGGATCGCTGTACTCATCGAGCTGATTTCTGATAAGTCCTTTGGCCAAATCTTCCTAACGGATGCCCGGCCTGAGCGGACCAAAGAAATATTATCCAACTATGAGGGGGATGTCCAGTTTTTTGAAGTCGAAGAGGGGCGAATCACACCAATGCTACTATCTTCGTAAACCAAATGAAAAAATCCTATCGTAATCAGAATACTTCGTCCCTCAAAGATGTGATGGGACAGCTATTGGAGACCTATAGGATAGATCAGAAATTTTCGGAGACTGAGCTCATTTCTGCTTGGGGAAGACTCATGGGTAAGCCCATAGCTAACCGCACGAGTCAGCTTTTTGTCCATAAGAAGGTGCTCTACGTAAAGCTCACCTCGGCTCCATTAAAGCATGAATTGACCTTGTCAAAAAGTAAGGTGCTGGAGATAATAAGAAGAGAATTCAACGATCAGATCCTGGACGATATCGTCTTCAAATAGCACTGGCTATTCTTCAGACTCTACATACTGCTCTTGTAGATCCGGTGAAACAGCTACTTTATCTTCCTTCTTCTCTTCATTGAAGAACTTGTGCTGAAAGATTAGGATTATGGCTACCCCAACAAAAATGGAAGCGTCGGCAATATTGAATACCGGCCACAGCGCCATATAGTCGCCACCCCAAAGAGGCACCCAGTCTGCAATACGCCCTTCCCAGATATCAATGTAGAACATATCGACCACCTGGCCGTGAAACCATGGCGTTGGGGCATTGTACGGAGCATTATTCAGAAAAACCCCATAAAAAGTACTGTCAATGACATTGCCAATAGCTCCGCCAAGGATCAGCGCCACACACCAAAGCAGACCTTGGTGCACTTGCTTTTTTGCCAGATAGTAGAGGTAATAGGAGATGAGCACCATGGCCACCAAGCGGAAGAGTGTCAGGAAGAGTTTGCCGTACTCTGAACCCAGCTGCATGCCAAAAGCCATCCCGGGATTGGTCAAGTAGTGAAGTTTGAAATACTCTCCAAATATCTGAATCTGACCGTTGACCCCCATGTCCATGTTATAATGAACCAGCAGTTTCACCACTTGATCAAGTAGGATAATGCCTAAGCTGAGTAAGTAATATTTGCCGTATTTCACTTCCTGTTTTTGTAATTGTTATTGTACAACGTGGCGATCCATTAATGGTTTTATCAACGCGACTTACTTACTAATCTTCACCTTCACGGTGATGTCATCAATCTCCAGCGTCAATCCATCAGTTAAGCTATCCACTTGCTCCAGGCTACTTGCTTGAGTTTCTACGCAGATATAGTCACGATAATCCTGCACAGCACCATCCACCCATTCGTTACCCTTTTCCAGTACTATATTGATCTTGTCCTGAACTTCCAGCCCTTGATCCTTTCGTACATTCTGAATACGATTGACCAAATCCCTCGCCACACCTTCCTTTCGCAGGTCATCAGTGATCGTAATATCCAGTGCTACCGTCAATCCGTTCTCGCTAGCTACTTGCCAGCCAGGTATGTCGTCTGAGGTGATTTCTACATCCGCCAAAGTCAGACTAATGGTTTCATCCCCAAGTGCCAAATCGTAAACACCCTCTCGCTCAAGTTGGGCAATGTCCTCCGGTTCAAACTTACCTATTGCCTGAGTGATGTCCTTCATCTTCGAGCCATAGGTGGCACCCAGTTTTCTGAAATTAGGCTTGATTTTCTTAACTAATACTGATGAAGTATCATCAATATATTCGATCTCCTTGATGTTCACCTCGCTAATGATAACATCGGCTACCGCCGAAATTTTTTCGCGATCATCTGTGTTCAGGATCGGCACCAGTATTTTAGAAAGCGGCTGTCTCACTTTGATTTTCTCCTTCTTTCTAAGGGAGTGCACCAAAGAAGAAATACCCTGCGCCAGATCCATTTTGTGCTCAAGGTCTTTGTTGATAGCGTCTTGATTCCTTTGGGGGAAGTTGGTTAAGTGCACAGAATCCGACTGCTCCAGGTTGCTGATGCTGTTCAGGTCAGAAAATATCCGCTCTGTATAGAAAGGTGCAATAGGAGAAGCCAGCTTGGCTACACATTTCAGACATTCGTATAGCGTCTGATAGGCAGCCTTTTTATCTTCATTGTACTCCCCTTTCCAAAACCGTTTCCTGTTAAGTCGAACATACCAGTTGCTCAGGTCATCGATCACAAAGTCCTGGATGGCGCGGGCAGCTTTTGTTGGCTCATAGTCATCATACGCCTCGTCTACCAGCCCGATCAGGCTGTTGAGCTTGCTGATGATCCATCGGTCACTCTCCGTTCTTTGCGCTAGCGCAATGCTGTCCCCCTCGTAAGTAAACTTATCCAGGTTAGCATACAGTGCGAAGAAATTGTAGGTATTGAACAGGGTGCCGAAGAATCGGCGCTGCGCTTCTGCCACCCCGTTCAGGTCAAACTTCAGGTTGTCCCAGGGATTAGCGTTAGCGATCATGTACCAGCGGGTAGCATCCGGACCATACGTGTTGATCGTTTCGAATGGATCAATCGCATTGCCCAGGCGCTTCGACATTTTATTGCCTTTCTTATCCAATACCAGTCCATTGGCCATCACGTTTTTGAAACTCACGCTATCAAACAGCATTCCGGCTATCGCGTGCAATGTGAAAAACCATCCTCTCGTCTGATCAACCCCTTCGGCGATGAAATCCGCCGGATAGTTCTTTTCGAACGCCTCCTTATTTTCAAAAGGGTAATGCAGTTGCGCATAGGGCATGGCCCCAGAGTCAAACCACACGTCTATGAGGTCGGGCTCACGAGTAAGCATTTCCTTGCGGTCACCTTCTTCTGCGAGAAGTTCAGGGTCAACTACATCTCTGATATAGACAACTCTATCTACATAAGGTCTATGTAAATCCAAATCATCCAAAACTTCAATAAGCGGGATCAAGTGCTTGCTCAACCTATCAATTGGAACTCCTAACTTTAGTAGATGGTCAGGGTTGTTAAAGTCCCACTTTTCGGGATTATAAAACTCTTTACTCGTAAACTCAGCATTTTGGAAAAGTTTCAGAGCTTCTGAACTAGGATTCTGGTCATGAGGAGTATGATAAATTTCAAAGCTTGCATTCCTTAATTCCTCAGCAAACATCTCAAATTTTTCTACGGACAAATAATGCCACCCTTCTTCCTTAAAGTCAGCGAGACTTCCAACACATATTTGATCATTACTAGTTTTCGTCCCATACTTTTTACTCCAGATCGGCAATGGCGTACCCCAATATCGCGAGCGGCTGAGGTTCCAATCGACGAGATTCTCAAGCCAGTTGCCAAATCGACCCTGTCCCGTAGAAGCAGGTTTCCAATTGATGGTATTGTTAAGCTTTACCAGCTGCTCTTTGAAAGCAGTCGTTTTGATAAACCAGCTCTCCAATGGATAGTAGAGTATTGGCTTGTCCGTCCTCCAGCAGTGCGGGTACGAGTGCTCGTACTTCTCTACCTTGAAAGCCTTATTTTCTTCCTTGAGTTTGATAGCAATAAGGACATCTGTCGGCTTGAAATCAGCCTCCTTGCGCACGTCATCACCGTAGTATTCCTCTTTGACATACCTACCGGCAAAGTCTGTGATCTCCTTGACAAATCGCCCTTGCTTATCGACGATGGGCACTTCCTTGCCTTCCTCATCTTTGACAAATACACCAGGGACATTATTCTGCACAGAGACCCGATAGTCATCAGCGCCGAAGGTGAGTGATGTATGTACAATACCAGTACCGTCCTCTGTAGTCACAAAGTCACCTATCACTACCGTGAATGCTGGTTTCGGAAGCAG
Organism: uncultured Roseivirgaceae bacterium; assembly: GCA_964351595.1. GTDB lineage: Bacteria > Bacteroidota > Bacteroidia > Cytophagales > Cyclobacteriaceae > UBA6059. The sequence goes on from CAYGOT010000125.1 coordinate 6,851, forward strand.
TACGTAAGGTAGAAGTTGCTCATAATCGACACCTGCAAGCTCACTTCCCTTGAAGCTTCCCGTCACTTCGTAGGGTATCAGCTTATCTCCAGCCTTGTAGTCTGCGAGAGCTACTTCTTTAGCTTTAGCACTGAAGTACGCCGACAAGCGATCTTTTGCCAGGATCAAAGTCACCGGCAAATAGGTGTAGGGATTGAAGGTCTTGACCCTCACATATTCGATGTTCTTGCCTACCGCCAATGCATTATTAGCCGGTAGGGTCCAGGGAGTGGTCGTCCAGGCAAGGATGAATAAGTCCGTATCTACATCTGTGAACAGATGTGAAGACTTCCCATTATTCTCAACTTTAAACTGCGCGACAATCGAGGTGTCCTTCACTTGCTGATAGGTGCCTGGCTGGTTGAGCTCGTGCGAGCTAAGTCCGGTTCCTGCAGCAGGAGAGTACGGTTGTATAGTATAGCCTTTGTAGAGGAGGCCTTTCTCGTAAAACTTGCTTAAGAGCCACCAGAGGCTCTCCATATAGTCTCTTTCAAAAGTGATGTAGGGGTTGTCGAGATCTACCCAGTAGCCCATCTTGACCGTGAGATCATCCCATTGATCTTTGAACTTCATCACCGCCTCCCGGCATTTATTGTTGTACTCCTCCACGGAGATCTTAGTGCCGATATCTTCTTTAGTGATGCCGAGCTCTTTCTCGACTTGTAGCTCTACCGGCAATCCGTGTGTATCCCAGCCTCCCTTGCGTTTGACCTGAAATCCTTTGAGTGTCTTGTATCTACAAAAGATATCCTTCACTGTCCGTGCCATCACATGATGGATGCCGGGCGTACCGTTAGCAGAAGGAGGCCCTTCATAAAAGGTGAAGGTCGGTTGGCCCTCTCTTTCATCTATGGATTTCTGAAATACGCTTCTGTCCTCCCAAAAATCTAGGACTTCCTGAGCCACCTCAGCGTAGTTGATGCCTTTATACTCTCTGTACTTCACTTGAATTATTTTTTCGAATCTTCCGAAACTTCGATACGATTGAGATTGATTTCTTCGTCCTCCTCTTCATCATAGAAATCAGGGTACTGCTCTATCAATGGATGGTTTTTATCACTGCGCTTACCGCTATCAAACCTGATTAAAAGCGCTGGTAGCAATGTCAAATTGGTCATCATGGCCACTAACAAGGTAATGGAGGTCAACGTTCCCAGTGCCACGGTACCCCCAAACTCAGAGGCGCCAAAGATCACGAAACCGAAGAAAAGAATGATCGAGGTATAGATCATACTTGCCCCTGTCTCCCGTATACTCTTGCTGATGGCGATCGGCACAAAAAAGTTGTTCGCATAAAGCTCTTGTCTGTACTTCGCCAAAAAGTGAATGGAATCATCGACCGAAATACCAAATGTGATACTGAAGACGAGCGCTGTACTCGGCTTAAGGGGTATCTCGAAGTATCCCATAATCCCTGCTGTTATCAATAGTGGAATCATATTGGGAATTAATGAAATCACGATCATGGTAAAGTTGCCAAAGAGCATTGCCATGATAATGGCTATAATCACAAAAGCTATGACCATACTCTGGATCAAATTCCTGATCAGGAATTTGTTGCCCTTGATGAACATGAGTGTAGTGCCTGTGAGGGTCACCTCCATCTTGCTGTCAGCAAAGATCTGATCCATACGGGGCTTGATCACCTGATTGACTAGTGAATCCATCCGGTTAGAACCAATGTCCGCTATTTTAAGAGACATTCGTAGCTTCTGACCTGTGGAGTCCACAAAAGAGGTCGCTATGTTGTCCTGATCAGCATCTTCCGATAGGTATCGTAAAATAAAAGCCTGATCCCGACTGTTGGGTAACGCATAATATGCTGGCTTTTGATTGTAGAAGGCTTGCCTGGCGGCCTTCACAAAACTCACTACTGACACGGGCTGAGAGATATTCTCCAAAGAGTCAAGGAATAGCTCAAACTCATTAATCTTTCGTAGGTTTCGAAGGTTTTGAACCCCCTTCTTCACGCCTGTGTCTATGATCACTTCCAGCGGCATCACTCCTGAAAAATTGTTTTCAAAGAAGGTCAGGTCCTTCTTTACGTCACTGTTTTCCGGTAGGTCATCGACCATGTAGGAAACTGATGTTATTCTGGTAAGCCCAAAAACAGCTACAATTATGATCACCGAAGTGGTGGTGAAAATGTAGTACGGGTGCTTATGGACGACCACATCGAGCCATGATAGCACCTTGTCCAGTGGCATGAAATCGAGATGCTTGAGGTGACGCTCCTTCGGCGGTGGCAAAAAACTATAGAAGGAGGGTATCAAAATGATGCTCACAAAGAATGTTGCCAGGATATTGATGCCTGCGACAATGCCAAATTCCTTAAGGATGGTGATGTTGGTACTCGCTAACACAAGGAAACCAACTGCCGTGGTGAAGTTGGTGATGAAAGTGACGATACCAATCTTCCTGATGATCCTCCTTAATGCCTGAAGCTGGTCACCATTGGCCTGATACTCCTGATGGTACTTGTTGAGCATGTACACGGCATTGGGGATGCCAATGACAACAATGATTGGTGGTATGAGCCCCGTGAGGATAGTAATTTTGTACCCAAATAATGCCAGAGCACCCATTACCCAGACTACAATCACACCGATGATCACCATAGGCACAAGCACCGCATTAAATGCTCTAAAGAAAAGGAACAATATGAGTCCGGTGACCGCAACAGATAGCATCAAGAACATATTGAGCTCGTTCTTGACCTTTGTAGTCATGATGGAGCGGGTGTACGGCAAACCTGCATAGTGAAGTTTGATGCCAGTGTTCTCAGAAAATGCCTCCGCAGCGAAAATCACATCCTCTACGAGTGTGTTCCTTGCTTTGCTGTTAAGGACATCTTTGGAGATGGTAACCAGTACCAGGGTTGCCCCATTATTTTCATTTAGCAACTGACCGGAATAGAACTTCAGATTATAGGCTGCAGCCAGCAAGCTGTCGAGCTCTTCCTGATCGGTGGGGATTTCAGGAAAGACTTTGACCAGTTCAAATTTCTTCAGTTCAGTGTTCTTACTCAGCACCTTCAGGTTAGGTAATCCAAGTACACCATTGACACCTGGTAGTGAGGATATCTCCTCGACCAGATAGTCAAATTTTCGGAAGTTGTCTGCGCTGTAGACCGCACTATCCTTAAGCCCTAACGCCAGGATATTGCCATCCTCCCCAAAGTCATTTTTGAATTCCTGAAAATAGATCATCTCAGGATCGGTGGAAGGCACAATATTAGCAAGGTCGAATGACCACTGGATATACCTCGCCTGATAGCCCATGAAGGCGGTAATGCCAATCAATAAGATGATGAGGGGTATCCTATAACGAAGGATAATATGAGCGAGCCAATTCCACATGTCAAAACAGCCCCAAAGGTATATGTTTTTAGCTTTTTG
>CAYGOT010000126.1:0-9949 GCA_964351595.1 uncultured Roseivirgaceae bacterium
GTAGAGCTGGGGAGCCTATGCGTTGGTCTAATCGGATACGGCATGATGGGAAATGCTTTCGCTTCAAAACTCGTCGGATTTGGCTGTGAAGTGCTGGCCTATGACAAGTACAAGTCGGGCTTTGGAACTGGTGCAGTGGAAGAGATAAGCCTGGAAGGTCTTTTTGAGCGGGCAGATGTGCTAAGCCTGCACGTGCCTTTGACGGATGAGACAAAAGGTTGGATTGACGGCTCCTTCATTGACAAGTTTCGAAAGCCCATCTACCTTCTAAACAGTGCTCGTGGAAAGGTGGTCTTACTTCCTGATTTGGCCGATAGGCTGGAGAGCGGAAAGGTGCAGGGAGCGTGCCTGGATGTATTGGAGAATGAGAAACTAGCCAACTTCGGCCATGAGGAGAACCACACTTTCGAAAGACTGAGCAAGTTCAACAATGTCATTTTTACACCGCATGTTGCAGGCTGGACAGTGGAGTCTTATCGAAGAATAAGTACCGTGCTGCTAGACAAAATCAACAAATTGTGACGTTTCTGATAAGTCAATAGAGGGGTCTATTGCTTGAAAAGCTCAGAATATCTATCTTTGGAGAAGAAGAAATAAAAGAACTCTGAGATGACGGTCCCTCACAAAGGGGCCGTTATTTTTTATTTATAACCATTATACAACTATGTCAAACGTATCATATTACACCGAAGAAGGGCTGCAGCGACTGAAAGACGAGTTGCACGAGCTAAAGACAAAGGGGAGATCAGACATCTCTAATCAGATAGCTGAAGCACGCGATAAAGGTGATCTCAGTGAGAATGCTGAGTATGATGCTGCCAAGGATGCACAAGGACTACTGGAATTGAAAATCTCTAAACTGGAGGCTGTGGTTGGGAATGCCAGAGTCCTGGATGAAGCAGATGTCGACACGTCGAAGGTGTCCGTGATGTGCAAGGTCAAAATCAAGAACAAGAAAAATGGCATGACTGTAGAGTATACTTTGGTTTCAGAGGAGGAGGCTGATCTTAAGGCGAATAAGATTTCAGTGCAGTCGCCTATCGGAAAAGGTTTATTGGGACGGAAAGTTGGCGAGACGGCTGTAGTCAAAGCCCCGGCGGGAGAGATTGAGTTTGAGGTACTGGCAATAGGCATCTAAGACCATGGCGAGCATTTTCTCAAAAATCATTGCAGGAGAAATCCCGGCGCATGTAGTGGCTGAGGATGATCATCACCTGGCTTTTCTGGACATCAATCCATTGGTCATGGGACACACGCTTGTTATCCCCAAAAAGGAGGTGGATTACATCTATGATTTGGAGGATAGCGACCTGACCGCCCTGCATCTTTTTGCTAAGAAGGTGGCAGGTGGTATCAAGCGGTCTATAGATTGTAAGCGGGTTGGTGTGACAGTCATTGGTTTGGAGGTGCCTCACGCACATATTCACCTCATCCCAATATCTTCCATGAATGATATGAACTTTAGCCGACCAAAACTCAGCCCTTCTAAGGAGGAATTGGCGGCTACCGCAAAGAAGATCAACGACAAGGTCAGCCTTTAAGCCTACTCGGATTTTCCGTTAGGAAGGATTTCCAGCTTTTGGAGCTACTTATGGACTTACCACCCTGGTAGTGATGGCATAAGGCTACCGCCAACGCATCCGTAGCATCCAGAAGTTTGGACTCATGTTCAAATTTTAATAGCGTCATCAGCATCTGTGCGACCTGTTCTTTGGAGGCATTGCCATTACCGGTGACAGACTGCTTTACTTTCTTGGGAGCATACTCGGTGATTGGTATTTCTCTGGATAGTGCAGCGGCCATAGCTACCCCTTGCGCACGACCCAGTTTGAGCATAGATTGGACATTCTTACCATAAAATGGAGCCTCCAGCGCAACTTCATCTGGTTGATAGTCCTGGATAAGGCTCATCACCCGCTCAAATATTTTTTTCAATTTGAGCTCGTGACCGGAGTATTTGCTGAGATGAATCACGCCATATTGAAGGATATGGATTTTGCGCAATTCTATTTTTATGATGCCATACCCCATCACACTTGTGCCTGGATCCAATCCGAGAATTACTTTTTCTTTGGCTGCTGTGGACATTATTGTGCAATATAGCAACGTGATATGGGAATAGCGTTTGTATCCGTCATGCTTGCCTATGCAGTAGCACTATTATTTCTTACCAGAAAATGGCTGGAGCTACCGCAATCCTTCCACGAGGAAGTTCAAGACCAGTTTAAGATTACAGTTGTGATTCCTGTCAGGAATGAAGCGGAGAGTATAATTGCTCTACTCAGCGCTATCGAGAATCAGAACTACCCCAAAGAGGCCTTTGAGGTCATAGTAATTGACGATCAATCTACTGATGATACCTTCGGCTTAATAGAGGACTTTAAAAATCAATCACTTCTGGATATACAGTTGCTGTCGTCACAACCAACCCAAGGCTCACCTAAGAAGCAGGCAATAGAATTAGCAGTTAAAGCATCGACAGGAGAAATTATCTTAACGACTGATGGAGATTGTACAGTTGGCACGGATTGGCTCGACTCCATTAATCAAGCATTTAAAATGGGCGGCACACAGCTGGTGATGGGGCCAGTGGCCTATGAAGTTCGGTCATTGGTCGATCGACTTCAGTGGATTGAGTTCAGTGTACTCCAAGCAGTCAGTGGGACATTACTCTCCCTGGGTGTGCCCTCCATGGGCAATGGCGCTAACCTGGCCTATCGCAAATCTGCCTTTCTTGAAGTAGACGGATTCACTGGGAATTTGGATGTTGCTTCTGGTGACGATGAGTTTCTGGTAAGAAAAATAGCTCATCAATATGGTGTCAAATCGCTCCAATATTTAAAACATACAACGGCAATAGTCATAACCCAGCCGGCGCAAGGCATGGGAACCATCATCAATCAAAAAATAAGGTGGTCGTCGAAATGGAAGCATCAGTCAGGAACTGCACCATGGCTTTTTCCGGTAGTGATCTTATTGCTCAATATGATGCCATTGCTAGCACTAATCGGCTATGCATACTCCATCGTCGAACTTGAAGAGGTGGTAAGTGGCTGGGTCTTAAAGGCCCTTGGAGATATGGCTATTGCTCAATCCTCGGCCACTTATTGCGGTCGTGAGCACAAGTGGAGAGACCTGATTTTGGCCGAAATAATTTATCCTGTTTACGTCCTTTTCTTTGGAATAGCCTCTATTTTTGGTAAATACACCTGGAAAGACAGGAAGTATAATGAGTGACTTGGAATATGACGTGCTCGATGAATTGTACTTTGTGCAATCATTCACTGATCTCATGGAGACCACAGATCTTGAGGAAAAGGAACTGCGGCCCATTTTGCTAAAGTTGCTCAATAAGGGCTGGATCAGATGTTATAGCACAGTGTCGGATGAAGTACCTGCTGAGGAGTTAGATTTTGAGTTGCAGTTTAGGAACTACTTCTACCTTGCTTCTAAAGCAGGCTTGTTGGCTCATAATTCAAATTAAGTTGTTTCAACTATGACCAACCAAAAAGCCACTTCCTTAGGCCCGAAGGAAGACTTGCAGATAAAACAGATGGAGCTAAATGCGCTACTTGAAGTGACGCAGGCCATCAACAACAATCTGGCTGAGTCAGCGCTATATAAGATATATCGTTTCACTCTATTGGGGAACCTCGGTATTGGAAAGCTCGCGCTATTTGTACTTGACCGGACATGGACTTGCAAGGTGAGCTTTGGCACCAAGGTCGACTATGGTGATCATCACCTACCGGAATCTTATCACAAGCTAAATGCTGGTAGGGCTACAGATGCCAGCGATATAGGATTTGAGGAGTTTGGGCAAATATTTCCCATCATGCACAAGCAAAAGCTCCTGGCAGTTCTTTTTATAGGTAACCTGCCGCAAACAGCTAATACCACTTTTTTGATGGCATTGACCAACATCATCATTGTGGCTATTGAGAATAAGAAGCTGGCAAGAAGAGAACTTGAGCAGGAAGCGTTCCGCAAGGAAATGGAGATTGCCCGTCAGGTGCAGCACTTCTTATTCCCTAAAGACCTGCCAAAGACTGACATATTGGATATTGCAGCAAGCTATTTTCCGCACAATGAAGTGGGTGGCGACTATTATGACTACATACCCATTGATGATGATCAGTTTTTGGTGTGCATTGCTGACGTTTCTGGTAAGGGCGTACCCGCTGCGCTCCTGATGTCCAACTTCCAGGCTTCTCTAAGGATGCTCCTTAGAAAGACCGATGATTTTGCGGAAATTGTATTTGAGCTTAATCGACAAGTCAACCGTAATGGCAATGCTGAGATTTTCATTACCTTCTTTGCAGCGATATACAACTACAGCACCCAAAAATTGAGGTATGTGAACTGTGGGCACAACCCTCCAATCTTGAGAATGGGGGAAGAACAGCAGCTCCTGGAAACAGGAACCACAGTGCTTGGGATGTTTGACCCACTTCCGTTTTTCACGGAAGGAAATGTTGATATAAGCGAGACATTCTCTGTTTATAGCTATACTGACGGTATCACTGAGACGCTCAATGAGGCTGATGAGGAGTTTGGCCAGGAGCGGTTTATCGAGCTGGTAGAGGGTTGCTGTAAAGATGACCTGGCTGGTTTCAACAAGAAGGTTATCGCGAGTCTGGATGAGTTTAGAGGCGCAACGCCATACAAGGATGATATCACACTTCTCACCTGTAAGGTGAGCCTTTAATCAATGGCTTACATTCACAAGACACCCACATGGCTCAAGCGACTATATCCATCGCTGATATGGGACTATTCCGATAGGTCAGATAAGCGAATCTATCTCACGTTTGATGATGGCCCGATACCTGAGGTGACCGAGTTCGTCCTCGAGACCCTGGAGCGATATAAGGCTAATGCCACATTCTTTTGCGTCGGCGACAATATTGTGAAACATCCGGATGTCGCTAATCAGATTTCCGATAACGGCCATGTGATCGGGAATCATACCCATAACCACATCAAAGGATGGACAACTGCTAATCCCGCCTACTATCAGAACGTAGCTGAATGCGAAGCAGCCATTGAAGGTGCAGGGATAAGTAGCCGGAGACTCTTCAGGCCACCATATGGTAGGATTGGCACAAGACAGATCAGACGGCTGAAAGAAGAGTACGACATAGTGATGTGGGATGTACTCAGCGGTGACTACAATTCCTCGCTGAGCTACCAGAGCATACTAAGGCAGATCACGGCAGTCACGCGACCGGGATCCATTGTCCTTTTTCATGACAGTATTAAGGCATTTCCGCGAATGAAGGAGGTGCTGCCAGCTTATTTAGAATATTTTACCAGTAAAGGTTATGTCTTTTCCTCATTGTAGATTGGTGTTTCATAATTCGATTTGACTGTGCTAGATTGTAACCGATGATTGATACTCATTCACATATCTATTCCTCAAAATTTAGTGAAGACCGATCTGAGATGCTCAATAGAGCCTTTCATGCTGGTGTCGAGAGAGTTTACATGCCAAATATCGATATGGAATCGATCGATGGTATGATGAGGTTGGCCGAGGACTACCCTGATGGGTGCTTCCCAATGATGGGCCTGCATCCATGCTCAGTGCAAGACGATTACATGAGCGTATTAGATCAAATGAGACCTTTATTTGATAAGCATCAATTTGTAGCGGTAGGAGAGATGGGCACGGACTTGTATTGGGACAAGAGCTTTTTCAAGCATCAGCAGGAAGCATTTCGGATCCAGTGTGAATGGGCACTTGATTTGGCATTGCCAATTGTAATACATTGCCGTGACTCCTTTTGGGAAACCGTTGAAATGCTCAAGGATTTCAAAAACAGAGGCATTCGGGGCGTCTTCCATTGCTTCACCGGAGGTAAGGCAGAGGCTGATGCCGCTATTGAATTGGGCTTCTACCTTGGTGTAGGTGGTGTGGCTACTTTTAAAAATGGCGGGCTGGATAAGGTCCTACCGGAAATAAACTTAGAACACCTCCTGCTCGAGACAGACGCACCGTATCTGGCACCAGTACCACATCGAGGCAAGCGCAACGAGCCGGCATACACAAGCCTTATTGCGGAGAGACTGGCCGCCATCAAAGGAGTGGATAGAAGCTTGGTTATCGCTGAGACCACCAAAAATGCCATGAATCTATTTCATCCAGAGGAGCAATGAAATACAAAATAGTCAACCTCAACACCTCTTCGGATAAAAATCCAAAGTCCTCAGTTCTCATTATATACACTGGAGGAACTTTTGGAATGGCGGTCGACGAGTCAGGCGCGCTGGCGCCATTCAATTTCAGCCTTGTCGTCGATAAGATTCCTGAACTTAAGGCATTTGACTTGCGGATTACAGTCATTTCGTTTCCCGCTCCCGAGGACTCTTCTAATATCAATTCCAAACACTGGATTGACATTGGTTATATTATACATGAAAACTACAGCCAATACGATGGATTTGTGGTGCTGCACGGCACTGATACCATGGCCTACAGTGCCTCAGCGCTCAGCTATATGCTAGAGGGATTGAGTAAGCCTGTTATATTCACTGGTGCTCAGATTCCGATAGGTTTTCTAAGATCAGATGCCAGGGAAAATTTGATTACGGCGCTTGAGATAGCTTCAGCTAAGATTGATGACAAACCGATTATAAATGAGGTTTGTGTATACTTTAATTTTTTCTTACTCCGTGGCAATCGCTCTCAGAAACTGCACAGCAGCACCTTCGCCGCTTTTGAATCAGAGAATTATCCGAAGCTGGCAGAGTCTGGCGTATTTATAGAGTACAATCATGCTTATATCAGAAAGCACGTCGATGGAGCTGCATTAAAACTGCACAGTAAGTTTGACAACAATGTAGCCGTGATCAAGCTCTATCCGGGTATTTCAAGATCTGTATTGGAGCAGATTTTTGCGACTCCAGGATTAAGGGCTGTACTGCTCGAAACTTTCGGATCTGGAAACACAATGAAGCACGACTGGTTCTTGGAGATTCTTCGAAAGGCCAACTCAGATGGGATTATCTTATATAACGTGTCTCAGTGTGTAGGGGGTAAAGTAATCCAGGGGCGATATGAGACTAGCAAACTGCTCTCTGATATTGGGGTGCTGAGTGGCGCTGACATCACCACCGAAGCTGCCATCACGAAGCTTATGTTCCTTCTTGGAACTGAGTCTTCAACCGAACGTGTAAAAGATTTATTAATCCGTCCAATACGCGGAGAAATGACCTAATTTGGGGCGTCTCAAAAAGAAATTAAAATTTGCATAAAGGCTTTTTTCTTGATTTATTTGTTTGCTGAGAAAAGTAGGGAGAGGTGTCCGAGTGGTTGAAGGAGCACGCCTGGAAAGTGTGTATACCTCTAAAGGGTATCGAGGGTTCGAATCCCTCTCTCTCCGCAGAACTAGAATTATATAAACCGAATTAATAACTATAACCTTAATCAAGACGCAACTAAAATTTGAACTATGAAAAAGTTATTCGCTCTATTGATGCTCGCAAGCATAGTTTCATTCAGCAGCCTATCCGTGATGGCGCAGGATGGCACTGACCAAGATCAGGAAGGGATGGAAGCCGACAGCACCGAAATGGCTGCAGTTGAAGAAGAGCCAGCTCCTGCTGAAACAATGCCAGTACAAGAAACATATGAGGAAGAAATGGCAGAAGAGCCACAGCAATCTTTCCACCAAGCTATCAAAGAGCAGTTCATCGCCGGTGGATGGCAATTCATGGGTATCGTACTTCTTTGTTTGATCTTAGGTCTTGCAGTTGCGATTGAAAGAATCATTACGCTCAACCTAGCCACAACCAACGTAAAGAAGCTTCTCGCTAAAGTAGAAGACTCTCTTGCTAAAGGTGGAGTTGAAGCTGCTAAAGAAGTTTGCAAGAATACAAAAGGCCCTGTGGCTTCAATTTTCGTTCAAGGCTTGATGAGGATGTCAGAAGGTATTGAAATGGTTGAGAAGTCGATCATTGCCTACGGTTCTGTTGAGATGGGCAAGCTGGAAAGAGGAATGGTATGGATTTCACTATTCATCTCACTAGCTCCAATGCTTGGATTCATGGGTACTGTAATTGGTATGATTGGCGCATTTGACGCTATCGCTGAGGCTGGTGACGTATCTCCTTCTTTGGTTGCTGGTGGTATTAAAATTGCACTTTTGACAACTGTAGGTGGTCTAATTGTGGCCGTCATCCTCCAGTTATTCTACAACTACCTGATCTCTAAAATTGATGGATTGGTCAACAGCATGGAAGATGCATCTATCTCTCTTGTTGACATTCTGGTAAAGCATAACCTTTCTTCTAAGTAATTAACTAAACTAGAGAAGATATGGATACTATAGATATAGCATTATACGCGGCTTATATCCTGACCATCATCGCGGCAGTGGCTTCAATTGTGTTGCCATTGATTCAGTCACTGGGAGACCCAGCCAGCCTGGCCAAGTCAGGTGTGGGTTTAGTGGCCCTGGTAGTCGTGTTTGGAATAGGATATGCCTTGTCAGGAAGTGAAGTTTTGCCTTCTTATGTTGAGTTTGGAGTGGACGCTAGTCTTTCTAAGTTCATCGGAGGATCGTTGACCATGATGTACATTTTGACCATCGGGGCAATTGTTGGAATTGTATTTACAGAGCTTTCAAAAGCAATTAAATAATGGCTAGAGGTAAGAGACAAACCTCGGAGGTTAATTCTGGCTCAATGGCCGACATTGCCTTTCTTTTGTTGATTTTCTTTCTTGTTACCACAACGATCGCAAATGACAAAGGAATAGCAATGCTCTTGCCACCCAAGCCGGATCCTAATCAACCGCCTCCAGAGGTTACCAAAAATGACAGGAACATCTTTAAAATATTGGCCAATTCGCAGGATAGGCTTCTGGTAGAAGATGAGCCTTTGGAAGATGTGGAAGAACTTAAGGAGATGGTAAAAACCTTCATTCTTAATTTCGGCAAGCCTAGTGAGGAGGGTATTGGTATTTACAACTCTATGCCTCCTAACGTGAAGAATTACATTAATGCTAATGGTAGAAGACCTGATTACTCAGATGACCCTACCGAAGCAGTTGTAAGTTTCAAAGCTGATCGAGGTACGAGTTATGAGCTTTTTGTTCAGGTGCTTGATGAAATCAACGCCGCTTATAATGAAGTATATGGTGAGCGAGTAGGTATTTCGGCTCAGGAGTTCTTACAATTAGATCGTAAGAATCCGGACGAGGATCAGTTGTATAGTCGTGCTCGCGCTGGTATTCCCAGAGCGATCTCAATTGCAGAACCGAATAAAGCGACAGGAGGTTAACTATGGGAAAGTTTAAGAAAAAGACGAATACTACTAACGAAATACCAACTGCGGCGCTTCCTGATATTATTTTCATGCTGTTGTTCTTCTTTATGGTGACGACAGTAATGAGAGAGACTGATATCATGGTAAAGCAGACTTTACCTAAAGCCACTCAATTGAGCAAGCTAGAGCGCAAATCTCTGGTGAGCTACATTTATATTGGTGAGCCTAAGAAACCGGAGCTTTTTGGTTCAGAACCGAAAATTCAGGTGAATGATGTTTTTATCAATGTGGATGATGTTATCCTTTTTGTGAACCAGGAAAAGGATAAATTGAGTGAAGCAGAGCGAGATCAGATCACAATGTCTATGAAAGTGGATGTAGAAGCAAAAATGGGTCTTGTTTCCGATGTTCAACAAGAACTTCGTGAGGCGAACGCTCGAAAATTGCTTTACAGCTCAAGACAGGCGATTGACAGATAATTTGATCATTTAGATATATTTAAAGTCTTTCCATCGGAAAGACTTTTTTTTTCTCCAAACCATATGAGGAATCAACCTAAAGTGGTGAATGCCTGGTGCATGTACGATTCGGCCAATTCCGTCTACTCACTCGTCATCAATACGCCTATCTTTCCAGTGTAATAACAGTCACTAGACAAAAGGGCCGACGGCTCAGACAA
>CAYGOT010000127.1:0-9895 GCA_964351595.1 uncultured Roseivirgaceae bacterium
TATATGAGGTATTGGATTTAGTAGATCTTTACTGCATATACAAAACGCACTGTGGTGGAATGTTTGGCGAGTTGTAACCATATTGGCCAGTTGCCTCTTGTTATTCACCCTTGCCGGTATCGGCATAGACGCTGTTGACGTTGACTTTTACGAATCCACCTCATTGGTAGCAGCGTTGCTTGCGTTAACAGCCATTCTTAGTTGGCTAATATCTTCAGCCGTTTTTGCTTTTCGTGGAGTTAAAAACGCTCGCTTGTTCTTCATATCCAATATACCCCTCGTTTTAGGCGGCTTTATTTTTCTTGGAGCCTTGATGATGGCCAGGTTTGGAGAATTGACGCTTGGAGTTTACCAGATTCTAGTCATTAATTATGCATTGTTTGGGGGACTGGCTATTCAGATGGTTCTATTTTCAGTAGTGATAGGCTACTCGATAAAAAGGGCAGCAGTGGCCCAGCTTGAAAGCGAGCAACAACAACGAGAGCTACTTGAGGTGAAAGTAAGAGAGCGAACAGCGCTACTTAAAATGGCTAATGATGAAACTAACCGGAAAAATAGCGAGCTAGAACTGGTGAATAAAACCAAAAGCAGATTGTTGACGATTTTGTCACATGACTTACGATCACCCATCAACAACATGTCTAGTCTCATTGAACTGATAAGAGAGCATCAGTTCAATGCAGAGGAGATGAATGAAATACTTCCACCACTCCAAAAGAGCATATCAGACACAACGGAATTTATGGCGCTTTTAATCGCTTGGACGCAATCACAAAATAGCGGCATGAACCCCAATAAGGATACGTTTGACCTTGGAGAGCTTATAGCAAAATGCGTAGACCTGCTCTCGCCATCGGCGAAATCCAAAAAGTTAAAAGTAGGTATGAAAATAGGGGTTGATATGGCATATGGGGATAAGAACATGATTGATCTTGTGCTAAGAAATCTTATCACCAATACTATTAAATTCTCAGAACAAGAAGGAGAGATTCAAATCACAACAAGCCTGACGGGTAATAACACTGTAAAGGTAAGTGTCAGAGATTTTGGAATTGGTATGGATGAAGAGCGACAGAGGTCGCTTTTTGATGTGACCCGGAAGGTCAGTACCGTAGGGACAGCCGGAGAGAAGGGGTTTGGAATGGGGCTCATACTTTGCAAGGACTTTGTGGAGCTCAATGATGGCACACTTGGTTTCGAATCAGAGAAAGGCGCGGGATCCACATTTTGGTTTGAGATCCCGCACAATTCCAATGACGCTCGTGCCGTTTAGGCCTGCTCTTTCGGAGACATTATTAGCATTTCATTCATATTGATTTCGGTGATATACCTCTTGGTACCATCCTTCTCATAGTTGCGATTGATGAGCTTGCCTTCTAGCGCAATTTCCTGCCCTTTCTTTAATAGAGAAGCTGCTAGCTCGGCCTTCTTGCCCCAAGCGACAATGTTGTGCCACTGTGTGTCTGTGACCCGCTCACCTTTGTTGTTTTTGTACACCTCATTGGTGGCTAGTGAAAATGTAGCCATGGTCTTCCCACTTTCAAAGTTTCTTACTTCAGGGGCATTTCCTAATCGACCGATTAACTGTACGCTGTTTCTTAAAGAGTTCATAATTTTAATTGTTTAGTTGAACATTATTTGATTTCATCTGATCGGCAGATGTTTGTCATTGTTGACGAAGCAAAGTTTGTAGAAGCAGTGTGGTCTACTCGGTATTTAAATACTTACAGTCGTTTATAGCCGTTTGTAGTCGTTTGTTGTTGGATATATGATTGATAATCAATACTATTGAACTATGGAAGAAAAGCTATGCCCGGAGTGCGGAAAACCGATTTTTGGTAGGCAGGATAAGAAATTTTGTTCTGACAGCTGTCGCAATGCGTACAACAATAAGCTCAATGCTGACTCAGTGAACTACGTCAGAAATATCAATAACATTCTTCGTAAGAACAGGCGAATCCTGGAGGCGATGAATCCGGAAGGCAAAGCGACGGTCCTCAAGCGAAAACTTCAGGAGAAAGGATTTGACTTCAATTATTTCACCTCCATATACCAGACTAAGGCTGGGGATGAATATCGCTTTTGTTATGAACATGGGTACCTGTCCATTGAGGGGGAGAGGGTACTTCTGGTCAAAAGGAATGATTGACCAAGTATTAGTTGGCCAGTTATTGAGCCTATTCGCATTCCTATCATAATACAGATACTAGTTACTGTGACAGAATATGAGAAATACACCGTCTGCGAATCAGTTTATAGAACTGACGGAAGACTGGTGTGTTCTATCGATAAGTCAAGAGGTCACTGGGCTGTTAGTTAGACCCACAAAAAAGCAATGGAGCCAGTTCAGATATAAAAAATGGCTACCTGATGATTCAGATAGCCATTTTGAAGTTGAAAGATGCTTAACGATTTCCTTAGCCTTGTGGGTGTAAATATCTTAACTACCAGAAAAATCTCCTTCTACTTACAGATCGTGAGCATCTACTAAATTTATAGGATCACCGGTAACTGGCAGGGTCAACCTAACTGTGACTGAATCCAATCCCGAAATCAATAATTTATAGTCTTAGGTTTGCTACCCCACCCATTACTCAAGGTGATAGATCTCCATCACGTTTTCTAATATCTTGGTAAAGTTGATTTTCAAATCAATGAGTTCACCTGTGTGAACATCAAATACCCATCCATGTACGGTCAGCCCTCGGTCACGATAGGCCCTTTGTACCTCAGCGGTCTTAATTACATTTACACATTGCTCCTGCACATTCAATTCAACCAATCGCTTGTAGCGACTTTCCTCATCCGATATACCGTTTAATTCCTCTCTGTGGAGACGGTATACGTCCCGAATGTTTCGTAACCAAGGGTTCAATATCCCCAAATCCTCAGATTGCATAGCTGCTTTGACACCTCCGCAATAATAGTGGCCACAGACAACCACGTGCTTAACCTTCAGATGCAAAACCGCATAATCGATTACCGACATAGAGCTCAAATCAGTGTTAGGCACCATATTGGCTATATTCCGATGCACAAAGACCTCTCCTGGAGTGGCACCCATCAGTTCTTCAGCCGTAACCCTACTATCTGAACACCCTATGTAAAGGATTTCTGGACTTTGACCTTTAGAAAGATTATTGAAGTAGCTCGAGTCAAGATTCAACTTGTTTTGAACCCATTCTTGATTGTTTTTAAAAATTTGCTGTATGTTCATATTAGTTCAGTTTTGGGTAAGTGTATAACCAGAGCACGAAGTGCGCATCTTGTCCTTTCTCTCTGCTGATAAGTCTACTGATTCTATTCCGAACTTACAAGAGCTTATAGGCTGAATGGACAATGATGTCATCCACATCTAAGGTGAAAGCACTGCAAGTATCAAATCTGCCTTGAGCTCAAACGTCCACCCGTGAGGCCAAAGATTATGACCATCTTGTTTATACTTTTTCAGAAAACCAAACTAGACTACAGTTTTGACCTGACGATGGACATTCATTTCTGCCAGCTTGTCTGCACTATAGCATGTCTGCACTATCGAGTAGATAAGCACTTGCTAAATGCATCCTTACTCTCTGTATAAACATCGGCGATTGGGAGTAACCAGCATGACATGACCTCAGGTAGGTCATCCATTCTACCGATCCCTACATAGTCGTAATGGATGTGACAGCACACCATGATGTGACGGACATGAAGGTTAGCCATGGGATGGCAAAGTGTGCTGATACTGCCAGGGTCAATTTTTAGTATCAGTGGGCCTGGATTTTAATGCTTGCACACATCTCCCAGTTTTCTATTGAGAATGATCCTGGGTGCGACACGACAACCGTACAGCCTCTGCAAAAAAAATAAGGATTTCAAGCCTCGTTGAGTCGAGCGAAGTATTTGTTATTGACATAGAGTTTTTCTGCAACCAGGCTTTGTTTTCAAGTAGTAGTTTTTCTTATACCTTCATTTAGTAATTCGGTATGATCTTGAATTAAAACGAAAATCAGAGATATCGTTGCTGCTTCTTACAGAGTAGCATGGCCAAAGGGATCAAAGGTTAGTTTTATGGACTAATATCTTGGAATCAAATTATCACTTTCATATGTCTAATCTTACTGATACAAGCATGCCCACCAGAAAAGTTGCATTTGCAGTATTTCCCGGAGTACACCTCCTGGATCTGACCGGTCCGGCGCACCTTTTCTATGAAGCGGCCTACTATGGCGCAGCGTACGAGCTGTCCTATTTCTCGGTAGATGCAGCGGCCGAACTGGAGAGTAGCGCAGGTATGATGATTAGCCAACTCGTACCATTTACTAATCTGGAGCTTAGCTCAGATGACATCATCATTATACCAGGTATGGAGGCGGGTTATTATCTCGACCAGGATATCAGCAAGACCCTGGACTCATTTCTGAGATGGCTCAACGCACAATCTGCTAGAGGAGTGACCATTTGCTCAGTCTGTACCGGCACCTTCATCTTAGCAGCTGCCGGGCTACTTGATGGCAAGTCATGCACCACCCACTGGAGGTATTGTGATAAGTTTTCCGATAGGTACCCCAATATAGAAATCCTCAGAAACCGACTATTTGTAGAGAACGATAATATCCTGACAAGCGCGGGGGTTTCATCCGGAATCGACCTGGCCCTGCATCTTATCGAAAAGCATCATGGGAGCAAGTTTGCCGCGGATGTGGCCCGTGAGGTAGTCATCTACCTGAGGAGAGGAGAAGATGAGCCTCAGCTTAGTGTTTTCCTGCGCTACCGCAATCACCTCGTAGACCCTGTGCACACTGTTCAGGACTATCTGATTAGTCATTTTCACCTCAACCCATCTTTGCGGGAGGTATCCGAGCTTGTGCATACTAGTGAGCGCAATCTTACCAGAATGTTCAAAAAAGCGACGGGGATCACCATCGGGGGCTATCAGGATCAGTTACGCCTGGAGAAAGCAGATCAACTCATCAAAGAAGGGAATAAAATGGAAGTGGTAGCTGAGGCCTGTGGCTATGCCGATGTGAGTCAGCTTTACAAGCTACTGAAGAAGGCTTGATTTGGCTGGATTTGACAGGATGTTGTCCTAGGAGATGGACTGGCTTGCCTTTAGCTTTGATCCAGTCAAATAATTCAAAATAAATATGCGAAAGTTTTTATTCATTTTATTGTTTGCGATGGCCTCCTTTTCTTGTGATTCACAGAACTTGGTGGCATCAGATGAAATAGGTTGGTATTGTACACCTTGCAATGCTTCATGTGACAAGATTGCTTTTGAGAAAGCAGGAAGATGTGATCATTGTGGTATGGAGTTGATCCAGAGAACAGCCTCAGAGCAGCTAGACCGATTGGAAAATAGGATGAGAATAGCATTTTACCTGCAAAACAATGTGGAGGTATTGGACTTTGCCGGACCTATGGAGGTTTTTGCCTATGCGGGATATGAAGTGTTTACAGTTTCAAAAACCCGTGAACCTATTAAGACTCAAGGCATCCTTACTTTTATCCCTGACTATAGCATCGAAGACGCTCCGGAGGCAGATATCATGGCTTTCTTCGGAGGTAATAGTGGAGCAGCCTCTGGAGATAAGGATGTCATTAATTGGGTGAAGTCACGTATTGATGAGACGGACTATTTCTTCTCTGTATGTACAGGAGCGTTTGTCATGGGAGAGGCCGGATTGTTGGATGGTCGTACTGTCACTACCTTTCATGATGCAATTGATGGTCTGACTAAGAGCTTCCCTAAAGCCAATGTAAGATCCGATGTGCGCTTTGTGGACAATGGCAATGTGATCACCACCGCCGGAGTATCAGCGGGTATCGATGGTGCACTGCATCTGGTGGCTAAGCTCGACGGCCTGCAGGCCGCCAAAGATGCTGCGTACTACATGGAGCACGACAAATGGAAGCCAGGTGAAGGTCTTATATTAGATGAAAAGACCAAGACGGTTTATGCTGAGAAGTAAGAAGTTCTTGAGGGACAAAAAGCCTTAGTCGATGAGAACAGGGCCAATCGAAAGATTGAATTCTTTGCCATCATCTAAACTCACCTCAAATCGAAAAATAGTATTGACCAAAGAGTCAGGCGCTTCGAGTAGCTGAAAAAAGATTTAATTCCCTCGATTTCCATACTGATTGCTCCATTGGTTTGGATCGCTGTTGATAAGTTGAATAGCACTACAAGTGCCTGATTCAGAGCAATCCCAGGTCGGTATATGGAAAAATTGATTCAGACTAGATCCGGGTGATAACTTGGTTCCGCTTAAGTATAATGTATCACTTCCTGTGATTAGTAGATCAGAAATCTTATTGACTATTTTCGAAGGATTTGGATCCCAAGCATTGGCTGTCGAAATAATCGTAGAAGCTTGTTGTCCAACATCTGACACTTTAACGATCGATTCACTTACCTCTAAGACTAGGGTAAAAACCTGATGACTAAGCCCTTTGAATTGTTCTGATAGTTCATAGAAGGACCCACCATTGTATGACCCAAATTTTAGAGTCATGTCTTCCATGTAAACTTCATATTTGTCACTACTTCCGCAATCATCATTGAGACTGCACGAAATAGGCAGCAGCGTTATGAGCCAGGTCATGGTTAAGGCAAGTATTCTTTTCATAGTCACCAACGTCGACCAAGAGTTAGATAGAATGAATGGAATATTAATCAAGATGCGCGACTCTCAACCCCCCAAGGGGTTTTAAACCCCTTGGGGGGTGCTGCCTGAAGCTCAATACAAATAAGCTAGATTTTCTTAAATTCATGTCATGTCTAAGAAGACCAATACCGAGTCTCTGGAGTTTGATGCATACTATCATATCTACAATCGTGGTGTTGCGGGCGGAGATATTTTCCAAGAACATGATAACTACCTATACTTTTTGAACAAGTATGCCGAATATGCTTCTACGGTATTCGAAACTTATTCATATTGCTTACTCCGGAACCATTTTCATTTTTTCATCAAGGTTAAGTCGGCAAAGGCAGTGCCTGATCTAGGAACCCCTTCAGCTTTGAGCCAGAGGATTGGAACCTTTTTTAACGTCTACGCTCAATCATTTAATAAACGCTTTGGACGAACCGGACCTCTCTTTGAATCTCCATTTAGGAGAATAAGAGTTGATGATGATAGCTACTTTACAGCAATCATCAGGTATATCCACCACAACCCGGTCAAGCATAAAACCGGAATTGACTTCAGACATTATCCATATTCGTCGTATCCGGCACTTCTCAGCCTAAAATCCACCAAGCTGATGCGAAAAGAAGTGCTGGATTGGTTTGGAGGAAAAGACGCTTTTATCAACGCTCATGAGTTGGATGATTCTCAAACTCATGTTAATCCAAGTTTCTTTCTTGACTTTTGATACCGCTATCTCTTAGGGGGTTCCAAACCCCTTGGGGGATCTATCCGTGACGTCTTACACAAACTCCACACTGTGAATCATAGGTAGATTATTCGATAGAGTCTGCCAGTGCTCGCCCCGGTCTTCCGATAGGTAGAGGTTGCCGGTGGTCGTACCAAAGGCCAGGGTGTCGCCAGTGATGTCAAGACCATGGCGATAGGTAATGTCAAAGACACCCTGCTGTGGAAGACCGGATGTGAAGGTCTTCCAGGTAGCCCCACCATCATCAGTCCGGCACACACATAACGCTTCATCCACGGCCACTCTTACCATATCGCTGACACCAGGGACTACCCAGGCTATTTCTGGGTTATGCTCATCCACGGCTATCGCAAAACCAAAGTTGGCCGGTCCGTTCTTGTCAGTCACATCGTGCCACAGCTTGCCACCATCTCTTGACATGAAGATGCCACAATGATTCTGTTGCCATAGGACATCAGGGTTGCTTGGGCTCATCACGACCAGGTGAGGATCCTGTCCCACTTCCGCATTGGCATCCGGTAGGAAGTCAGCCTTTAAGCCTTTATTACGCACTGTCCAGGTAGACCCTCCATCTGTGCTCTCGAATACACCTGCGCAGCTGATCCCAATGAAGATATGATTTTCATCTCTTGGATCGACCAGGATGGAATGTATCCCGGGATTATCGCGTCCTCCGCCAAACCACTGTTCCTTGCGAGTGGGTTGATCCCACAAGCCGCGATTAAGCTCAAAGCTGTCGCCATTGTCATTGCTCACAAAAAGCCCACCCGGCTCTGTACCGATAAAAACCTTACCTTTTTGATTCGCACTACCATTGGCGAACGCCCACAAGTACTTGGTAGCCGCAGGCTTACCATCTTTTACTTCCTCACCTTCAGGGTATTTGGGTGCGGCGAGTTCTTCCCAGGTTTTCCCATCTGAGGATCGGTGCACTTTGCACCCCCAGTGACCATGATCCAGTAGTGCCCACCACGTGCCAGTATGCGGGTCAATAGTAGCTATGGTGACCGGCGCACCTACAAACTCAGTTCGCTGATAAGTCCATTGACCATCTGATTGCTGGTCATAAATGATTAACCCTTTGCGGGTGCCTAATAGGAGTCTTTTTTTGGGTGCCATATCGCATAGTTTAAAAAGTTAACCACCTGAGAGCGCTTGCATGATATATACCTCATCATTATCCGAGAGTTGATCACTTAGCCGCTCTCTGTCATTGACCATGTCATTGCCTATAAAAATATTGACGTGCTTACGCAATGCTCCGGTTTCATCCACAATGTAGTCTTTGAGGCCGGGGTGAGCTTCTTCTACACTATCCAGCAACTGGGAGACGGTAGACTTTTGTATACTCATTTCGCCAAGCGTGGGATAAAACCTTTTCAAATTGGAAGTAAATCGAACTTTGGCCATGGGAAAAAATTGTGGTCAATAAATGTAGTAAAAAACGAGCAAATTGATTTTTCCGATAGGTAAGAATGAGATGACTATGCTAAGACTTGCTACCTCTACCTTATTGAAGACGACAATTAACCGTTCGCATGAGGCCTCTTGGAAATATCTGATCTTCTAGCGTAATTCAACCTATCTTAATCAACTATACCATGAAACATTTGAACAAAACACTTTTAGGTACATTACTTTTCCTTGCTGCTTTTGGCCTCTGGTCCTGTGGCGGAAACCAAACAAAAGATACTACAGCGGCAACTGAGCCTGCGCCAGTTGATCATACGGAAAACATCCAGGGGGCATGGACGGCCTCATGGAGCAATGAAGCAGGCCAGGAAGTAGAAGCAATGGTCATAGTCGTGGATGGATACATTGCTGAGACCTTCTACAATAGATCGGAGAAAAGGTTTGATGGCACAATGGGCGGTTCATACACCGTTGATGGCAACAAGTTTAATTTCTCTTTCGAATTTAATACGCTCGATACGACTAAAGTGGGGACTACTGATGTACTGACTTTTGACCTCAAAGGGGACACTATTCTTTTTGAAGGAGATGACCGGGTATGGACACGAGTGGATGACGGCACTCCTGGCGAACTCAGTGGTGCATACCTTATTACCGGTAGGAAGAGAGATGGAGAGATTTCCAGAAGTACTCCCGGTGCGAGGAAGACCATGAAAATACTCTCAGGAACCAGATTTCAATGGATTGCTTATCACACTGAAACCACGAGATTTTCTGGAACGGGAGGAGGCACCTACACAACTGTCGGTGATGACTATACCGAGAATATTGAATTCTTCTCTCGTGATAGCAGCAGAGTAGGAGCTAGCCTGGGCTTCAAATGGGCACTTGACAGTGGAGAGTGGCACCACAGCGGATATAGCAGCAAAGGTGATCCGATGTATGAGATATGGACACCTCGAAGCATGCTGGATGCCGCTGCATCCAATGAATAACTTACAATAAAGCTTCTACATTCTCAGGCGGTCTTCCAAGGATCGCCTTTTCATTGTGTGCCATGCATGTTGTAGACTGATAGGGTTAAAGTCCCGAGCGAGCCGTT
>CAYGOT010000128.1:0-9820 GCA_964351595.1 uncultured Roseivirgaceae bacterium
TCGCTCGGGACTTTAACCCTATCAGTCTACAACATGCATGGCACACAACAAAAAAAAAGGGAAGCTCGCGAGCTTCCCTTTTTGGTTAGGGTATTGCTGAGTTTATTGTTTGATCAGCTTGTAGGTAATTGACTGACCCTCTCTTAGCATTTGGAAGAGGTAGACCCCCTTCGCGTTAGTATCAGAAATTGTTGCCTGCCGTCGGAACCTACCATTCACGTCAGCGGTGAATTGTCCTTCATGAATGACTGCCCCGGCTAAATCGACTATGCGATAAGGTATTCGTTCATTAGCACTTAATCCCCTGATATCAATCAAGAACGATTGTTCAAATGGGTTTGGATAGACATTGAAATCAAAATCCTCGAACTTAAAACTAACCTGAATAATGCTCGAATATTCAAATGCACCATCAAAATCGACTTGTCGCAACCTGTAATACGCTACGCCAATCTGCGGATTGATATCAACATGCACATAGTTCTGCTGAGTGCTAGTAGTTCCAAATCCATTGACAATACCTATGACATCCCAAATTTCACCATCCACTGATCTTTCCACTTCAAAGTGATCATTGTTAATCTCAGTAGCGGTAGCCCAATCGAGTTGGATGTGATCCGCTTCCTGTGCTCCTACAAAATACAGCAACTCAACCGGGAGAGGTGTCTCATCTTCGTCTACAGAGCCTACCGTGAAATAGCCACCATCACTGAAGTTGCTCACATTCACATTCTGGAAGGTAAATGTGCCATCTCCGTTATCAATAACCGATGGGTTAACAACTGTAGCACTGCCGAAGGAAGGATCCGAAGCATCAAACAGTAGACGAACATCGTCAGGATTACCTCCCAACTCAATAGTCAAATCGACTGTTCCGGTAGGACTATTCGTCAGCTCTACTTTCCATACTCTTTTCTTTCGCGATTCTATTCCGCTAGGTAAACCTGAGCTTATGCTATCACCTGCAGATTCTCCGTTATGCGCCCAAACAATATATTGCCCGTCGGCATTGAAATCCTCATTTTTCTCTACCGTCAGGATAGCAGAACTCTCATTGGACTTGGACTTAGGCTGAATGAAATTACCCAAATCATCACGCCCAACACCTGCAATGTCATTACTGAACACTGATTCGCCACCAGGATAGATCACAGTACCATTAGCGCTGAGGAAGTCGGGGTTACCGTCATCCACAAAAATACCGTACTTCAACCCAAGGTAAGTCTGCACCTTTTGGCGATCTGTCGGTGACAACACCTGGTTATATACAATCATCTCACCAATGTAGTCATCATAACCCGGTCCGGCAGAACCCGTGATCATTCCTCCAGTAGAGGCGTTTCCTGCGTCGTTGAGGTCATTACCAATGACGATAGTACCGTCATTGGCTATAGTCGTGGCAGTACCATTGCTCCCACTATTATTTGGATCAGCTGTACCATCGATATATAAGTTGTATTCATCTGTACCATCTTCATAGTCAAAAGCAAGGATATAACTCCGATCATCGGCGATATCCTGGCCATTGAAATCATTTAAACTTTGCTCATCCACTTCTAGTGTTACTCCACTTAAATCATCCAATTTGAATTCGTCATCTCCTGCATCAACATCATAGGATATCACCGTGCCATTGTCCCCATCTGTCTGGAATACCCCGAATAAGGTGACATCAGATCCCCAGGTGTGGGTACCGTCATTAGCCAGGTAATCATTCTCCGTGCCGTCATTGATAAATTGGATTGCCGGATTAAAGTTGAATCCAGGAACATCCGTCCTGAAAGTAGGAGATGAACCAGAAATGCCGCCAAAAACATCGTTTGTAAACTGCTTACCGTTGGACTGATCATCCCAGCGAAATACCGGATCTGCATCTGTATCTGCATCCGTGACAGCCCCGGTATCCTGATAAGCCCCAATATCGGCTCTCAACCAAAGCTGAAGACTTGTGGTTACACCACCAGGGCCCTTAGGAGGGATACCTGTAGAGAGGGTGAATACATCATCATCAGATAAAGACACGCCTGTGATGGTGACTATGCCTGTACCCGAATCGTAAGAGGTGGCATCAAAGCTCTGAACAAAGCCATCGGTGAAATCTCCATCCCGATCCACCAACACTTTGAAGTCCGCTACTGTTGTACCAGATACTCCGAGACCAGTTACGTCGAATTGTAATGTCACTTCGCCCAAATTGCCGGTGACGGCAGCCCTCCACTCACGATCAAGCCTGGCAGTTACATTGGGAGGAAGCTCCGTAGTAATTTCCTCTATCGTTCCATCATCATCATTATCATTACCCACCATTAGAAATGTGAAGTTATTGGTAAATGATGCTGGATTATCTGGATCATTACCATTGGTAATGGTCATTATGTTATCACTATTTACACTTTTTGATTTGGTTTGATCAAGCGTTGATTGATCGTCACGAGCAATGCCGAATATGTCATTCGCATAGGATTGATAATCAGGTAAAGAAGAAGTCGCAGGGAACACCACCGCGCTGTTAGAGGCCAGGTAGTTTTGATTAACTGTCTGATCGAGTGTAATACCAAACTTTATAGCAAGGTATGATTCAACCTTTTGTAGATCAGCATCCGTCAGATTATCATCATACACCACTACTTCACCAAAACTTCCGTTCCATCGGGAACTTCCTGAATTTGCCTCTGCACCCACATGCACATCCGTACCTGAGGATGGATCTATAGTGGCATCAGTCTCACCGTCACCATTGAGTCTTAAATCAACGGTCTGGTTAGTACCATTGGTCCATCGCGTACCAAATAGGTTCGTTATACCGGTTGGTAAGGTAGTAGAATGGGTAAAACTGGATGGCGTTGAATTGTCGTCAAGGAAGGCAAGGTCTGCTCCTATTGTACCAAGGCTTGGGTCACTGGCTGTCCCTCCTGCATCATCAAAGCCAACAGCCAAAGCACCTGCTGCATCATTCTTACTACCGATTACAAAGACAGAGCCATCAGAATCGGTACTCATAGGTGATGATCCAAATAAATGCCCTTGAGTGCTAAAGTCAACACTCTGGTTAAAGTTGAATGCTTCACTGGCTGCTTGGAGCGTTGGCTCTTCAGTACCGGTTATATCATTCATTGCTTGACTCTGATCTACCCACTCGTCAATGATGCCAGAGGTCACATCTCCACCGTCATTGCGCGTTCCTGCATCCTCTCTATTCCACATTGTCAAGTTAGCCGAAACACCACCTGGAGATTTAGGCAAGACTGCCAGTGTAAATGGCTCTCCATTATTGAAAGTGATATTTGAAAAAGATACCACTCCCGAACCAAAATCATAATTATCGTAAGGCTCTACTCTGATGTTGCCGGTAGTGAAATCACCGTCTAAGTCTTCATCAATTAGTATTCCAATCACATCGGTGGCAATCGGCTGATTGGTAAAACCAGTCATGTTAAACTCCATGTCTATTGGGCCAGGAGAATTGCTAACATAGGCCTTCCACTGCAAGTCCAGCGTATCTGTAGCTTCGGTGGGTCCGCCACCTGCCGTAGAGGCGAATGAAGGTGTCCCTATTCCTGCTGATTCAGCATTACTACCCCACACCACAAAGCTCCTATCCGTATCAAAGTTGGAAGAACTTCCCGTCAATACCGAGCCATTATTAATACTCTTGGATTGTAACTGCACCAGACCAGAAGCATCATCACGACCTACTCCCGCGATATTGCTATCATAAATCAATTCTGTTGAACCGGGGAAGATGGTTTGACTAAGTGAGTTTAAGTAATCCTGATCTTGAAAGAGGGTGATGCCGTACTTGATCGCCAGGTAAGTATCCACCCGACTTCTCTCATCAGCCGTCAAATCCATTGGATAAATGATTACTTCACCGATCTGACCCTGGAATGTCTCATTGACATCAAAGCCACCATCCGTGAGGTTATCTAAATCCTGACCAAGTACTAAAGTACCGTCTGTCAAGCCCGTATTAAGATCAACATTAAAGGTATTGTTTGTAACCAGAGACTCGTTGTTGACGAGGATTTCAGTACTATCATTGCCATTACCAGCCCCATCTGCAATATATCTCGTATTGATAATCCTGGAGATACCATCTCTGATATCAGTAGCTGTAGTAGTCAGTCCTGCATCCGTATTTCTTTGCTGAATCGATCCACCTGAAGCTGTAGGAAGTTCAAGGGCATAGTCATTTTCAGTATCGGCATCATCCATGAATGACATCAATGTTTGATCTTGTGCCTGATATGAGGTACTGCTTACCGCAAACACATCCAAGGCTGTATTTGAAAAATTAGAGAACCCAGTGAAACCAAGGTAATCTGTGGTGACCCCATTATTGAAGTCGATGGCCGGGTTAAAGTTGAAGCCTTCCAAATCGTCAGAGAAGTCAGGGTTCGAGCCGGTCGTAGATAGCTGCCCGCCAGCATTGGTAGTAAAGTCAAATCCATTGGCACTTTGATCAATCCAGGAGGAGACCTGATTGTCCCCATCGTAGGTCACATCGGCATCAGCTTTGATCCACACAAGTACGCCTGACACACCCCCAGGTGCTGCAGGAGGGATATTAATCAATGGACAATCAAGGTTGGCTGGTGGGGGTAAAGAAGTAGTCTCAAAACCACCAGAACCACCCGCAGCTACTCCGGCTCCTGCTCCAGAGGTACCGGGTGAGCCTCCATCGACATTTACTGTGGCGGGTACGTCACTAATGGCACCACCACGTCTGATAATAATAATCTCGCCTCCGGCAGCACCACCAGCCCCCGCATCACTTCCTTCATTCGTGCTTCCACCATCTCCACCTTCTGAGCTTAACAGAATGATACTCCCAAGATCTTCTGTATCGGTTACGATGATAATCGAACCACCGGCACCTCCTCCACCGGCTCCTTCACCACCCTGCGTACCCCCGTCTATACCACTGGCCGTAATAGTGCCTACACCGGTAAAACTGTTGGCTCTCAATATAATAATACCCCCACCAGGTTGTCCACTGGAGACTGCCTGCGTGAAGTTGGTTTCATTGTCCCATCCGCCGGAACCTCCTCCTCCTCCGAGGAAAGCTCGACGGCCATCTTCAATATCTTTTGCACCTCCACCGATACCTTGGTTTGGAAATTCATCATCCGGTTCGACTCCAGTGCCGTCCTCTATCTCTCCGTCATTGGGATAAGAGCCATTTCCGCCTCTATTTCCGGCACCACCACCACCGCCGGAACCATCGTATCGACCGGCTCCACCAGCGTTACCTGCTCCCCCATGTCCACGATCAGGAGTATAAGTGAAGGTATAAGGGCTAGTACCGAGCCCACTGATGGCATCCAATGTTGCATTGGTGCCCGGATAGCCCGGAGACTCTGCCCCTGGCAAGGTAAAGCCTGCCAACGTGCCTCCTAGTAACGGAGCATTGTTATATCCATGAGACTGGGTAGGTGTACCTGCGTACCCTTCTCCTCTGTATCCCACTTCAGGAGACTCATTATCACTTGTAGCATCTGCTAAGGTTCTAAGACCACCTCTAAACCCAAGACCATTGGCATTAATACTACCATCTAAAGTAAGGCTAGTCAACGCATCCATGACGATAATACCTCCACTTCTACCATCCCAGGGAACGGCGGTGACATTACCAGCCCCAGTTACGGTCACATTGAGATAGTTGGCCACCTTGACCAATTGAAAGGTCTGTCTTCCTAAATCATCTGAGAAGTTAGACTGGGTCACTTGGTGCTTATACGTATTCACCACCGGGTTCTTGACTTGTATCGTGCCACCGACACCTTCATCATACCCACTGGCATCAGATATCACTACATACTCATACTGACCCGCAGTAAAATCTTCAGTCTCGACGAATCCCGCTCGATCATTCCCTCCTGTACCATCAGCATAAGGCCCATCAATCTCAGCGTCCGGCAAGGTACTATTCATCTCAACTCCCTGCATTTGCATCATAAGCAATAAGTCTCCATCCTCAAGCGTCGTACCGGCAGCTCCGGCTCTCCTAGCCCCCAAGGTGATGGTTTGTGTTCCTGATAAAGCATCAGCATTTCCAGGAAAGTAATCATTAAGTACTACCGTGCTAGATACTGTCAGATCGGAAGAACCAGCAATACAATTACAGTTGAAGTCTCCCGATGACCCTCCACCACTGGCGGTCGCTGAACCTCGCAATGTGAAGGTAAAAGGATCTTCATTGCTATCATTATTGTCAATGCTCACTACCGCTTGATGAACACCTGCAGCAATCGGTGCATAACGAACCGTAAAAGTCGTGCTACCATCAGCAACTATACTCGCGGCGGGCTGTACAAGAACTGAGAAATGAGCTGTGGCTCCTGTCAATGCTACCAATGGCACACCATCTAGCGTCAACGTTGCACTTCCCGTATTTTGGATGGTAAATGTTTTGGATACAGTCGCATCTTTCTCAATACTACCAAAATTGGTATCGTCTGTAACAGATGGGCTCGTGTCTCCATTGGCTATTTCATTACTCGCACCTAGTACAGAAATCTCCGGGATCAAGGCGCCAGTACCCTGAATAGTAAAAGTAAATGGATCTTCATCAGGGTCATCACTATCGATAGACACAGTTGACGACACTGTGCCCACACCACTTGGGTCAAAAGTGACTGTAAATGTGACGCTACCAGCAGGAGCAATAGGTGATGATGGCTGACCATCAAGACTAAAAGATGCATCTCCAGTCAGGGTAACAAATGTGTTCTCCAAATTCAAATCAGCACCGCCATTGTTGCTAATAGTAAATGTTCTACTCAAAGTGGCATCCACATCTATAGTCCCAAAATCCCTATCATCACCAAGACCATAATTAGTTTCACCATTAGCAATGGCTACACTATTGCCTGTAACGGTTATGTCAGGATCCGTAGACTCAAAAAATGTAAAGTAGTCACCGTCAGTGAAGTCTACTTCCACCGTCCAATCACCACCTCCTGTATCAGTGAGTGGGTAGACCGCTCCACCAGCAGAAGCCAATGTGGCCTGATTATTAACATAAAGAGCATTTTCAGTACCTTCAAGATCAGCTTGAGCCACAGTGATGGTCACGGTACCTATATCGCCAGTCTCCTGAACCTTCCATATCCTATCTATCCCGTTGCTTGAACCCCCATTGTAACTTCCCGTGAAAGTGTTGGCCGCCAAACCGTTATGACCCCAAATCAGTATGTCACCATCGTCCTGGCTCGTTGCACCACTTACGGATATAACTGAGGAAGCATTGATGCTTTGTGATATTGTCTGATCAAGCCCTTGAGAGTCATCCTGACCGATCCCTGCAATGTCATTATCAAATATCGCATCCTGAGCATATACATCAACTCCACCCACAGTATATCCAAAAGATGTCATATCCAGTGTAATACCGTACTTAATCGCCAGGTAGGTCTCTACATCTCTGCGATCTGCATCATTGAGGCTACCATCGTACAAAATGACTTCTGAGATATCCTGTTCACCAGCCGCTCCTCCATTGTTCGAACCAAAATATAGTGTAGCCGTCTGAGCAACATCAAGATCTATAGCCTCATAATCATCAGTATCATCCAAACTCCCATCGATGTATAAAAATTTATCATCGCCAGCATCACCCGACCACTCAGTCCTGGTTCCGTAAATCCTATATTGATCAGGACTGTTCATATTACCTGTGCCAGTGAAAGAACCTTCTCCACCAGTATTGTTTGGGAAATCAAAACGGGGCTGACTTGTACCATCCAACCTCACTCTAAATCTAGTGGATCCTTCATCCCATCTGAACGAATTATTCGCAACTCCATTCGGATTATAAACCATGAAGAAAGTATTATTCTGCGCATCAAAAACATCAGTACCCACAAAATCTCCTGTACTGTTTTGCAAATGATCATTTGTGCCATCAAATGATACCGAAGGATTTCCATTGACAGCAGAACTGACATAGATCGGAGGTGCACCATCAGAGACCATCGTCTGCACGGATGCCGCCGCTCCAGGCGCCTGGTTAGTCCAGGAAGTCACATCAGCCCCATTCGTAGTAGTATTGGTGCCAGCATCAGCCTTAAACCATAGGGTGGATCCAGTGATATCACCGGGAGCCAGCAAATTAGTACCTGTGACGGTGAATGTGAATGGATCTTCACCATCCGTGACATCATCATTATCAATGCTAATAGTCGCCGTATATGTTCCTTGACTTGCAGGATTAAACCTTACCACAAAAGTTTGAGTGTCATTTCCGCTAGAGACTGTAGTACTGACGGGCTGTGTCTGCACAGAAAACTCCGAATCACCCGATATAGCCACTATAGGTGTTCCATCTAGTGCCAAATCATTGGTTGTTCCCGAGTTTCTGATAGTGAAGGTTCTATCCACTATTCCGTCACTATTTCCAAAATCCCTATCGTCACCCAGGCCAAAATTAGTTTCACCATTGGCAATATCGATACCATTACCTAGCAACTCTATTTCAGGCCCAAGAACTGGAGCTTCAATAAAGCTGAAGTAGTCGCCATCGGATAGGTTTACATCAACTGACCAAGTACTACCTCCATCTACCAGATCGGTCGAAGTACCTCCGGCGGTCAATGTCGCACTGGAATGAACATATATAGCATTTACGCTCCCCGGCAGGTCAGCTTTAGCCACAGTGATGGTCACCGTGCCTACATCGCCTGTTTCCTGGACTCTCCAAATACGAGCACTTCCATTGTCGGTCGCTCCATTATAGTCTCCAGTGAGCGCCGTAGAGCTATTTCCATTATTAGACCATACTAAGAAATCACCATTGTCCTGGGAGGTCGCATCAGAAATGGTTAGCACGGCCGTGCTATTTACGCTTTTAGACGTAATCTGATCCAAATCCTGACTATCATCTCTGCCTATGCCTGCCACATCGTTGGTAAAGCCATTAGCATTCGCATCAGAATAGTCATAAATGACCGTATTCGACGTACTCACTATATAGTCTGTAGTTGTGTTGAGCGTGATACCATACTTGATAGCCAGATAACTTTCAATTCTCTGGGCCACTGTGTTGTCCACCCTGTCAGTATACACTATAACCTCTGCGATATCTCCCGCCCAGTACTCTCCGTCCGTGCCTTCTCCACCTATATTAATCTCTGGCTCAGTGTCCATGTCTATTGTTGCATTGGTGGTAATTTCACCATTCAACGTTAGCTCTACAAGTTCATTGTTACCATCCCCATGCACCCATCTTGCTCCGAATATATTCAACTCATTCAGTGCCACTGATCCGCTATGCGAAAATTCATCTGGAGTTGAGCCTTCCTGATAGAATACATAATCACCACCGTTAGTGCCAATAAAGGGATCATCACCATTACCATCAAATCCAACGCCTGTATCATATCCACCATTTGCACTTTTACGACCAATGAAGAATACCGTGCCATCAGAATTGGCCGCCATAGTGGTCGCCTCAAAGAAGTAGTCATCACTGAAGTTGATATAGGGATTGAAATTAAAACCCTCATCAGCCACCTGAAGGCTTGGGTTACCCGTGGCATCCAGATCATTGTCGGCCGGACTCAAGTCCCACCACTCATCCACTTGTCCACTGGTGACATTACCTCCGGAGAGGCGTGTTCCAAAACCTGACTTTACCCACAATACCAGGTTAGTAGTCAAATCACCAGGTGCGATTTCGCTAAATGCGAAAAATGAAACCACATCATCAGGAAAAGGCCCAACAGTTCCACCATCATAAGTATCCCAGTTGGCTATATTGGCCACTTCAGCAGCACATGCTGCATTGCCACTTATACATAAGGTGGTTCCGGCATAGATC
>CAYGOT010000129.1:0-9614 GCA_964351595.1 uncultured Roseivirgaceae bacterium
GTACTCATGCTCAACGGCTTTGCCGGAGGTCTCATTACCCTTGAGCGTACCCTTAGCAAGCCCGTGCTTACAAATTTTATCTCATTGATCATGCTCGTAGTGGGTGTGATACTCGCATCACTGGACATGACCTGGGGGCTTTGGCTGGTCACAGGGGCTATCATACTACTGATATTGGCAGAGGTTCAGGCTTCTCGTACGCACCACTGGGCCTACCATTTGATGCAACTGACAGCCCTACTCTGCTGGCTTACCGCCAATGCCAAATATCAGTTTAGTAATTTCTATCCTGCGGCTGTACCATTTTGGCAAGCTTTTGTCCTGATGATGATACTGGCGACCCGACTTAAGAAAATTGATCGCATCTCAGACTTGACGGTGATGTTGGTACTTGGGTTGTATGTCGTATCTATATGCTTGCCGTTTCATAGTGCTGCTTCCTCGCTGACCGGCGTTCTATTGATTATACTCGCCGCGCAGGTTCTTCGTCTGGAGCTGAGGCATTCCGGTGATCAGGGCTATCGTTTAGTGATAGTCTACGGCTGGCTGATCGCTACCGCAATAGGCATGCTACTGTCAGACCAGATATTGTATAGTTATGACTTTGTATTGCACAGCTTTTTCCTGGGTTTCTTATTCAATATGATTTTCCTCAATGCCTCAAAAGCCATTGTCAGCAAATTAGGAGTCAAAGACATACCTCTGGCGGAGGGGCTCTGGATGATCATCATGACAGCAGGTCTGCTGATCAGAATAGTACCTGGAGACGTCTTGAGGATCGAAATGGCCAGAGTGGTTGGTGGGGTCATCAGCATTCTCGCTATTCTGGGATTCCTTGGATCAGTGATCCGATCCGTAGTACTTACCAGAATGAGTAGGGCGACTTAGGATCTGTCTAGAAACAACCTGCCCATTTCTACTTGTTCTTTCGCCCGCCAACTGCGTTGAAAATACTCGCCATAGCGCTGCTATGCCTGTGTTTTTCGCCTTGTTGGCAAACGAAATAACCGAGTATAATCTTGTCATCTTATTTCTCGACAAATCCTTAGTGCTGTTTTTGGCCCGGTATAAACTGACTAATCAGTAGTAGCAATATTCCGATAGGCAGTAACGTACTGACCATCGTAAGTTGCTCAAAAAAACGCTCGAAAAACTGAATCTTGTAGGACACCAAAAGACCTTGTGAGAAAAGCATGATTTCCGATAGGGCGATACCAAGGACCAGTGCCCATAGACCAATATGGAAAGTCTTGTTGGCCGCTATGAGCCTGTGGTGAATGAAAATGGTCACTAACCCGAGACTGAAAAAGCCCAGCATGACGAGATGGATAAAGCCGATTACCGAATAGGGTACGGTGCTATTGATAAAATCCTGAATGGCAGGAATGTTAGCACCTACCTGGAAGACTAACTTCAGGAAAAAAGCCACCAATACTAGCAGAGCAACAGTACGTGCGATGCTATGGCTTTCTGACTTCCATGAGATGTTCAAAGACCAATAACCAAAAGCCAAGAGCTGAACCATGCTACTGAGGAATGAAATCACAAACATCCATAATGGCGGATTTGTCCAGAGGGCTGATAAGAGGAATAGGGTGAAAGTGGATATCACTATACTCCAGGCAATGGGTCCTTTGTGCTTGAGCGGGGGGAAATACTTGATGGCATAAGCTGCCATGACCATGAGGAAGAACCCATTGTAGAGGAAGTGCAGGAACCAATAAATGGAGAGCTTGTAATAGATACTATCTCCCAACCCCTGACTCATGAAGTAGCCCAATGCGAATGGGCCGATGCTGGACAGGAAAAGAAAAACGACTCCTGCTCTGACGAGTGTCCTGACCGGCTTTGTATCGGAACCTACGTCAATATATGCTCTCCAACCCAAGGCATAAGATGCAAAGATGTACAACGTAGAGAAGGTGATCGATACCGCCCCGTAACCCTGAAAGGGGAAGGAAAACAGCATTCCCAGGATGGTGATTTGTGTGATCCAAAAGAGACGATTGTAATAGGAAGTCCTTGCGTTATCACCAATAATAGTCCTTTGAAGGATGATGAAGCAGCCATTGTACACCCAGCCAATCAATGCCACATGAGAATGAGTGTGAAGGAGGTACTTGAAGTTGAGTATCAGCCAACCCGATTGTACGGACCTCAGTGCCCATCCAATCAGCGCGGCGATCAAAAAGAAGACTAAGGCAGTACGTACCTGATGTTTCACAGGCTAATGATAAGCAATTAGGGGGAATGCCTTTTAACAAAAAATCTATTGTCAAGAATTATGACAATAGATTTTTTGTTAACTCTACTCCTGCCTGAGCGACTTTACCGGATTCATCCTGGCTGCTCGTCCCGCTTGATTGGCGACTATCGCTAGCGCAAAACCAAGAGCTACCAGTCCTACCAATGGGAATACCCACCAGGCTATATCAACCCTGATCGTATATCGCTCGAGATATCCGTCTAACAAGAAATAAGTGAGCGGAGCAGTGATCAGAAAAGAGATGAATACCAAAATCGAGAAGTCCTTTGAAATCAAACCGATTAAGTGTGTGATAGAAGCGCCTAGCACCTTTCTAATCCCGATCTCCTTGGTGCGCTGCTCTGCCATAAAGCTGGCTAGCCCGAAGAGCCCCATGCCAGTGATGAAAATAGCCAGAATGGAGAACAGGCCTGACAGCTTCTGAGTGAGGTTGATGATGCTAAACTTATCCTGGAACTCTACATCGGCAAACTTGTATTCGAATGGATAGGCAGGATTATGCTTATTGAAGATCTCCTCCACAGTGGCAAGACTGGTTTGAAGATCAGCACCCTTCTTAAGCCTGAGACTTACATAGCCTCCCCAGTCATCCATTATCATAAATGAAGGTTTCACTGGCTCGTAGGGTGATCCCATCAGCACATTGTCCATCACGCCGATAATCTTTGCTTTCTCACCCCACAGGTCAAGATTGGTTCCGATAGGGTCTTCAAGGCCCATCAAGTCAAGAGCCGCCTTGTTGATGACGATGGCATCACTGTCACTGGCAAACTCCTTCATAAAGTCCCGGCCCTGGAGCATCTTCACACCCATAGTTTCGGCATAGTCGTATTCCGTGACGATGGTTACAAACATCACTCTCAGGTCTTCCGGTTTTCCGGGCCACCCCAGGAAGTTGTTGGAGTTGATCTGTGTGATCTTGCCATTGGATCTGGTCATGTTTTCAACTGCTCCAGACTGGATAAGCTCATTCTTCAGCACGTCATAGTTGTCATCGATGGCATCTGTGCGCTGTACGCTGATCAGATAGTTCTGATCATAGCCCAGCTCCCGGTTCTGCACAAGCTCTATTTGTTGGTAAATGACCAATGTGCTCACCATCAGTAGTATCGAAAAGCCGAACTGCAGCACGACAAGCACTTTTCGCGGTAGCGAGGCACCCTTACCTGTCTTGATAGTGCCCTTCAAAGTCACAGCAGGTCTGAATGAGGACAGAAAGAATGCCGGATAACTACCCGAAATCAACCCTGTGACCACAATCATGACGAATGCAAATGCCCAGAACTGAATGGATAAGAAGTCGATGACCAAAGTCTTGTCGACCATAGTGTTGTAATAGGGCAGTGCGATCAAGGCAAGGATAATGGCGAATACGAATGAAATGGTAGTAATCAGCAGCGACTCTCCCAGAAACTGGAAGATGATACTTGTCTTGCTGGAACCCAGGCTTTTTCTGATACCCACTTCCCTGGCCCTCTTTTCTGACCTGGCTGTAGCAAGATTCATGAAGTTGATACAGGCAATGATCAGAATGAACAATGCGATAGCTGTAAATAGTTGGACGGTCTGATATCTTCCGCCCGCTTCCACACCATTTTCAAATTCTGAATAAAGCCTCCACCTCAGCAGCGGGTGTAGGAAGAAATGGCGCGGTAAATCATCCTCTCCATTCTCCTCCAGCATGCTGTAAACAGCTTGCTCTACCTCTTGCTCTTTGGAGGGATCATCGAGCTCCACATAGACCTGAAAAGAGTAGTTGCCCCAGTTAGTTCTGTTGCGAACCACCCAGTCATTGACTTTTTCACGCTGTTCCCAGGGTATGAGATACTCGAATTCAAAACTAGAGTTGATAGGCGGGTCCTTCAGGACTGCAGTGACCTGCAATGGGCTTTCGTCTTCGACTTTCAGGATTTTTCCGATAGGGTCGTCCTCTCCAAAGATGATCTTGGCTAGTTTCTCTGTGATCACAATGGAACTCGGATCCTTCAGTGCCTGCTTGGCGTCACCACGCACAGCTTCAAACTCGAACATGTCCAAAAACTCCTTGCCAACATAGTACCCGCGCTGGATAATTCTTTTGTCTCCGTGGGACAGAAGCCGATCACCCCCCCATCCAGCGACTGTAGACTCCACGATGGCGCTGTGTGCGTCCTTCATGGCATCATAGGTGGGCAGGGGTACAGAGTTCCACGAATTGACTTCTCCATCAAATTCAGCATTAACCCATACCTGATAAAGTCGATCAGCCTTGGGGATAAACTTGTCGAAGGTCATTTCATCATTGACCCATAGCAGTATGAGGATGGCGCTGGCGATACCAATAGCAAGACCGCTGATGTTGATAAAAGAATAGACGCTGTTTTTTCTCAGGTTGCGGATTGCTGAGATCAGGAAGATTTTGAACATAGTGATATTATTGGATTATAAAGTAGACTGGGAGCAAGTGATAAAGGTTGCACAATGGTTTGGAATACCTACCGGCAATCGAAAGGTTACATCCGAACATTGAAAATCTTAGGACTTATTCGGTCTGACCCGATCTAGGGTCATAAAAAAGGCTTTCCTTTTACAGAAAGCCTTGTCTACTTGGGTAGTAAGCTTGTTGATCAGTCGGTGACAGCAATGACCGGCACATCCATTTCATTGATCATCTCTTCAATATCATCTCCTACGAATAGTCGCATAAAGCCTGAAGTCTTATTAGAGAGGGTAGCTACCGCATCATAGTTACCTGTCTTAATCGTGTGTGCTATCTTCTCAATTTCATCACCATCATCCATGGTCATTACTTCATAGTTTTTGAAACCATTCCGCTCTGCGAAAGTCTTTAGTGAATGCTTTAAAGTGGGTACTTCGCTCATTGAGGCCGCAACTCCCAGTATGGATATTTGTATATCCAGCGCATTGGATAGTCCACTGAGGGTTGTCATACGTTCGTCAATAAACTTATCCTTATCTACCCAGAGCAAGAGTCTCTTCAAGTTACTCACTGGCTCAAATCCTTTCACTGTGAGTACGGGAATGTCAAGTGCTCTGGCGGATTGTGTGGCGCGGTTGCCTCTGAAAAACTCGCTGGTGCTGGTTTCCCCAGATGTACCCATGATTACCAGGGATATGTCATCACGCTCATCCACAATGCTTTCGAGTACATTTTGGAATTGGCCGACATAAATCATACTCTCGACCCGGTTAGAATCCAAATCATATTCTGATAAGAGTGTGGCCAGCTCCCTCTTTCGTTTCTTGGTAAGCTCTATTACATATCTACCCTGCTCCTGCTGATTAGCAAGTCGGGCGGATATGTCTCCATCCACCTTGAATGAACCTGTGTGAGGCTCTTCAACTACATTAAAGATCACAAGATCTGTATTCGTTTTTGACATAACGTCAATGGCCGTAGCTAGACCGGCTTGCGAGACATTTGAAAAATCTATTGGTACTAATATTTTGCTATTCGTATTCATTGGTTTGTGTTTAGGGTGAAAAAATAGGGTTAAATTACCCGAGACTAGTCAATTTCTATAATCGACGTTTGACTCTTGAGTTCGTACTTCTTTGGCAGATTGATGATCAACAGACCGTTCTCAAATTTTGCCGAAATGCTTTCCTTATCGATGTGGTCTGCAACAAAGAAGGCTTTTCTAAAAGTCTTACTCTCTGTTTCCTGTACGAGCCCGTCAACATTGTCTTTTGTCTGCGACCTTTGACCAGTCACGATTAGTTGGAAGTCTGCCAGGTTCACCTGGATTTCTTCTTTCGAGAATCCGGGTAACCCAATTTCTAATGAATAGGCTTCCTCATTTTCTGCCACATTGGTGACTGGTGATGGATGTGAAGGGTTGCTAGTTGCGAATTCGGCTAAATAATTGTCGTTTGCAAATCCGCTCATAAAGTCATTTCCTCTCTTATTACTTATCATATCTAGTTTCCTGTTTGGTTCACCCTTAAGCTTCAAACCACGTGCCTACATAGGTAATGGTCTCCTGGAGGATATTATCCATGAAGTGTGTTGCGATAGCACCTCACTCGTCATGGCCAATGTGCATCACATTCCCCATAAGTCAGGATTTGAAGTAGAAGACTATGCAAACCCTGGTGTCAAATACTTCGTATATTTGCATTGTGATCAAATCAAGACATACTTATCTACAGATCTTCCTTGTCGCGTTGCTACTCTTTGCAACGATGGGAGTAACGGTCAGTAAGCACTACTGTATGGGTAGGTTGATGTCTATAGAAATTAACGATCACGCCAAAGGATGTCAGGATGAAGGCGGAAATTCCATGCCATGCTGCGAGAATACTACCGAAGAGCTACGGTTGGAGGAACTTCAAAAAACCCTTTCGGATGTTGACCTAACTGCTGAGATGAGCATAGTCAATGAGGTGGCGTATGTCTTGATCGATGCTGACCCTATGTTGGTCACTTATCCCTTTATTGACCTGCATGCCCCGCCGCTTATTATTAAAGACATTCCGGTCTTGATCCAGCAGTTCTTGATATGATACAATGATAGTTAAACAGTCGACTCGTGCGTCGACGTAGTTTCTATTATCATTTAATCATATTTCAATGCATCAAAAAGTATTACTTCTTTTTACCGTGTTATTTACTCAGCAGGTCGTTGCTCAGAAAATTTCAGGTATGGTGGCTGATGATCAGCACCAGCCCTTAATTGGCGCAACGATACAAGAGCTCAATACGAGCAATGGTACCATTTCGGATGCATCAGGTCGATTTGATCTGACACTTACCAGAATGAATGCCGATGTGGTAGTCAGTTACACGGGTTACCTGCCCGACACCATTCAGGCGGATAGCAACTCCCCTATGCACATCATGCTCAAAGAGAATTCCCAACAGCTGGATGAAGTAGTTGTCCAGTCGAGTAGCACCTTCTTCGATGCTGTAGAGTCTAAGCATATTGAGATCATCACAGAGGATGAACTGACCAAGGCGGCTTGTTGCAACCTATCGGAAAGCTTTGAGACCAATGCCTCAGTGGATGTCTCATTTACAGATGCTGTTACTGGTGCCAAAACTATCAGAATGCTCGGCTTGGGTGGAGATTATGTGCAGATTAACAGAGAGAATATTCCGCATGTCAGGGGCCTTTCCGGTAGGTTCGGGATGGGATTTGTTCCGGGCACTTGGATTCAATCAATAGATGTGGGCAAGGGGGCCGGCACAGTGGTCAATGGCTATGAATCCATGACTGGCCAGATCAATGTCGAACTAAAGAAACCTGAGAACAGCGAAAAGCTCTACCTCAATAGCTATGTTAACTCTTTCGGTAGAGCAGAAGTCAACCTCAATCATGCATGGGATATAAATGACCATTGGAGTTCGGCATTGTTGCTTCATACCAACTACTTCGCAAGTGAGATTGATCAAAATGATGACGGCTTTCTTGATCTACCTAAATCTCGACAAATCAATATCATGAACCGCTATAAATACCGCAGTAGCAAATTGATGTCTCAGATAGGGATTCAGGTGATGCGCGACGAGAAGGCTGGCGGGCAAGTAGGATTCGATTTTGGAGATGACCTGCTTAGTTCACCTGAGTATGGTTTTGTCAACAACACCACGAGGATGGAAGTCTTTGGAAAGAGTGGTTTACTGTTCCAGCATAAGCCGTATAAAGGTTGGGGGTTCATTTACTCAGCAAGCCATCTCGATATAGATGGTGGGTTTGGTCGCAATGAGTATCAGGGAAAAGAAACTACACTCTACGGTAATGTAATATTCCAGAATATTATCGGTAGCTCATTTCATCAGTACAAGACTGGAGTGAGCTTCCTATATGATGATTTCTATGAAGTGTTTGCTGACTCGACCTTTGCAAGACAGGAGGTAGTGCCAGGTGTCTACTACGAGTATAGCTATTTGCCCAATGACAAGTTTAGTTTGATTGCTGGGGGTCGTACAGACTTTCACAATCTTTATGGCACTTTCGTGACACCACGACTTCACACGAGATATCAATTCACTGATGGTTTTACGGTGAGAGCTGCCGCAGGTAGGGGCTACAGGGTGGCCAATGTGGTGGTGGAAAGCAGCAACGCCCTGGTTTCGAGCAGGCGATTGGTGGTCCAGGAAGCGCCCGAGCCGGAAGTGACCTGGAATATTGGCGGTAGCATGGTAGCAGATATAAAACTTGGGGGCAAGAACCTCACCTTGGTAGGGGACTACTTCTACACCACCTTCGAAAACCAGATCATCCTCGATATGGATCAGAGGTCAGATCAACTCAGTGTTTATAACCTGGATGGTCGCTCATTTGCTCATAGCTTTCAATTTGAAGCTACTTATCAGTTGAATGAGTTTTTCAGTTTAAAGAGTGCCTACAAGTATTATGATGTCCAAACCACTATCAATGGACAGTTGATGCAGGTGCCCTATACTTCGAGAGATAGAGTATTTGTGAATGCTGCCTACGCGACCAAATATGATCGCTGGAAGGTAGACGCGACATTGCAGTGGTATGGCCAGAAGAGACTACCCAACACAAGTGATAAGCCAATTGGCTTGCAGCGCGCTGGATTTAGTCCCGATTTCTTTTTGCTCAACGCACAGGTGAGTAGAGGGTATCGCTGGGGTAGCGTTTATATAGGTTCGGAAAACTTATTAGGTTTTACACAAGATGACCCAATTATTGATCCTGGTAATCCATTTGGAGATAATTTTGATGCATCGATTGTCTGGGCACCTATTACCGGTAGGATGGTCTATGCAGGTTTTAGATATAAAATTAAGAGATGATGAAGCAATTATTATTAATCGTATTTGTAGTGACAGCCAATGTTTGTCTGGCACAACAACAGCCCATTGAAGTAGCTGAGGGTTATAGTATTTCGATCAAGACCTCTGCTATCTGTGAGATGTGTAAGGAGGCTATTGAATATGACCTGGCTTATGAGAAAGGGGTGAAGAACTCTAATCTTGACTTGGAAAATAAGGTGGTTACGGTAGTATATAACCCCAAAAAGACCGACCCTCAGACCATCCGTGAGCGGATCACCAAGGTAGGCTATCATGCCGACGATCTGTACAGGGACCCCAAAGCTTATGATAATCTACCCTTTTGTTGCAAGGACGGTGCGCACGATACTCCGGTACCACAGCTGCCATTGAAAGCTGGAAAAGGTAATTAGAAGCATAGCTCGGTCATGACCAAATCAGAATCTTGTAGACACTACCCAAAGTATTGTAAAAGTGGACGCAACGGATTAGTTATATTTGTTTAGTTGAAAAGAATTGTCTCCATATCACTTGCGCTGCTAATGCTGTGCAGTCACCTTGGTTTCGCCATAGGGACACACCATTGTGGAGGTGTGGCGGTAG
>CAYGOT010000130.1:0-9512 GCA_964351595.1 uncultured Roseivirgaceae bacterium
CCATTTTATTTTGAGTTTTGACCTTTAATTGATTTGAGTTTTTGACTTTGTTGTTACTGTACAAATAAACGGCAGGGTTGAGGAAGCTTTGTCACGCATGGGTCAAGGCGTGTCACGAGATGTCAGCAGTGTGTAGAGGGGTGTAATTGCGCGTGAAAAGAATCCTCATTTGGTGCTTCTACACCTTTCTTTAGTGACCTAGAAGCAAGGAAATTAAGATCTGGTCTGGCTCCAGATATCCATCATATTAATTATCTTAATATATAATTCGTATATAAGAGGATGGATTTAGTAGATCAATTGACTCACCTACTCGCCGAGCTTACACCTGCAATAGATTCCCTGGTGTCTACACAAAAGAATACGGAGCAAAGCATTAACAATCTGGTGAGTAGTCAGGCGAAAACTAATTTAGCTATTGGTGAACTCCGCCAATCGAATATGGCTCTGGCGACTGCCATTGATAAACTAGTGATCAAGATTGATAAGGTTGATGATTTTGAGACTCGATTGACCAAACTCGAGAATCAATCAAAGGAGTAACTTATTACTCAGTCAATCAACTTATACCCCACACCGTGCACGGTCAGAATGATCTTAGGATCATTGGGATTGTCCTCGATCTTCTGGCGAAGCTTGAGGATGAAGTTGTCAATGGTACGCGTCGTTGGCTGAGATTCATAGCCCCAGACATCTTCCAGCAGTTGATAGCGGCTCACCACTTCATTCTTATGTATCAGTAGATAGTGAAGTGTCTCAAACTCCTTGTGCGACATCTTCACCGATTCACCTCCCACTTTAGCCTCGTAATGCTGGAAGTCGATATCCAGTTTGCCCACCATGGC
Organism: uncultured Roseivirgaceae bacterium; assembly: GCA_964351595.1. Taxonomy (GTDB): domain Bacteria; phylum Bacteroidota; class Bacteroidia; order Cytophagales; family Cyclobacteriaceae; genus UBA6059. The sequence continues at coordinate 846 of CAYGOT010000130.1, forward strand.
CTTCTTAATGGTTACTTCCTCTGGATCATTGCCAGTACGCCGGAGCACGGCTTTGACACGAGCGACCAACTCACGCAGGCTAAATGGCTTGGTGATATAGTCATCAGCTCCCAGCTCCAGACCAAGCACCTTATCAATCTCCTCGCCCTTCGCGGTTAAGAAGATGATCGGGGTAGTGACGCCAGCTTTTCGCGCTTGCTTACACACTTCAAAGCCGGACATCTTTGGCATCATCACGTCCAGCAGAATAAGATCATAGGTACTCTTGCCCAACAGGTCTAACCCGCGCTGACCATCTTCGGCCAGGTCTACCTCGAACGACTCAAACTCCAGGTTATCTTTCAAACCGATGCGCATGTGCATCTCGTCTTCGACTACCAATATCTTTGCCATATCTGAATTTAGCTTTTTTTGTCTGATACGTTCGGGAAAACCAAGCGAAATGTGCTGCCCTTTCCAAAGACACTCTCCACCTCGATCATGCCTTCATGTGCATCCATGATGTGCTTGACTATCGATAATCCAAGTCCGGCACCCTGCACGTTGTAGATATCTCCCTCGGTCACCCGATAAAACTTATCGAATATTTGTTCTTTCTTCTTCGGCTCGATCCCTACTCCCAGGTCGGTAACTTGCACATAGTACATCCCTCCTCTTTTAGCCGTACTTACCTTGATCGACTTTTGCTCAGGGCTGTACTTTATGGCATTGTCAAGGAGATTGATCAAGGCTTCCATGACTGCCTCCCTATCTGCCAGTACGTTTAGCACACCATCGCCCAGCTTCAGGTCATACTCAAAGCCCTTATTTGTCAGATGGAACGAGTAGGTGTTGATCACCTCTTCCACTATGACATTGAGATCACACTCTGCCTTATTATATTGTTTCTTATTAGCCTCTATCTGAGAGAAGTTCAAAATCTTATTGACAATGTTTCTTAGTCGGGATGCCTCCTTGCTAATGATGTCGTAGTACTCCATCTTCTTTTCCTCGGACTTGGCCCTACCGAGCAACAGGGTTTCTGCAAACATGCTGATGAGTGCCAGCGGCGTTCTGATCTCATGGCTGACATTAGAGACAAAGTCGGACTTAGTTTGCGCTAGCTGCACCTCCTTCTGAATATTTCGAAAGACGAGTACTACCCCGACGAGCAAGATGAGAACAACTACAGCCAGCATAGAGAGGTTGAGTACCGTGCGCTCCTGCACAATATTCTTCACCGTATCGCCGATCAGCGATATCTCAAGATTATAATCCGGTAGTAGCCATAGCGGCTTCACAAAGAATTCCTGATTTGCTATCTCCTTAGTTTGGTAGATCACATCTGTCTGCCCCTCCCTTCTGAATTGAATCAGAAATCCCTCAGATGCGACTTGCTGCACCTTGGGTACTAAAAAGAACTCAATAAAATTGACCGCTTGCACCAAGGCCAGACAAAAGACAAATTCCCCTTTTCGAGGCTCGATCACAAAGGCCAGCCCGTAGACCTCTGAGCTAAAACTTAGCTCGGTCAGGGGTTCTATCTTCATAAAGTTGGCCTTCTTGTACCTCACCAGGCGCTCCTTGACCTCCGCATAGTCTTCCGCTTTGGTCTTAGTCATATCAGTAAAAGTCGAATTGGGGTACCGACTGATCCAGGCAGTCCTATCGGAATCAACCTCTTCCATATAGATGGCCATCACCTCCTTATGACTATCTAGAAATTGCAGTCTGACGCTATCAACCTGCTCAAGGGGATTTGAATATTCCAGCTGCTTGCCCAGGCCGGTCACGACATCATTGGAGTATTGATTGATGGAAAAGAGGATAGCGTTCATCTGTCGCTCATATATCTCCTGCATCATCTCCTCAGTATCCTCGAGCTGGTTGACTTGAAGAGCCGTGTATAGCAGGATCGGGATGATTACTATCCCTACCAGAATGAATGCGATTCGCTTGACGGCTGCCGACATGGTCAGCAATTTATGGTAATTGCTCCTCTCAGGTCAGTCACCAAATGTAAAAAAGTGTAACCTGCGATGAGACTAGTGATCGGCGCTTCACATACCTTCGCCCCAATTATCACATGACTCATGGTAGTCGCCGAAACTAACGAATACGCTCCGGAGAGAGTAGCTCTTGACCTGAGACAACATGGGTTTGCCATTATCGACAATTTCCTCTCCCTGGACGAGGTTGCCGAAATCGTAAATCAGATAGAGGAAAAGCTGGACAATGGAGAATTCAAAAAAGCAGGAATAGGCAAGGATGATGATTATCAAATTCAGCATGGCGTCCGCGGAGACCTCATCCGCTGGATTGACCAAAGTGAGCCTATCCCTACCAACCTTATTTTTCTACCGAGAATAAAGGCGGTCACGCAAGACTTGAACAAATACTGTTTTCTCGGTCTGGTCGATTTTGAATACCATCATACACATTACCCGGTAGGCAGCAAATACGCCAAACATACCGATACGTTTAAGAATGATAACTCCAGAGTCATCTCAGCAGTGTGCTATCTCAATGTCAACTGGACCAAGGGAGATGGAGGGGAACTGCTGATCTATGATGACGCTGCTGATGGTACAGTTCTGCAACACGAGATTGAGCCGCACTGTGGGAGGTTAGTTATTTTCGAAAGCCGGCTTTGGCATGAGGTACTCGAGTGTCGCCAGGAGCGTCGTAGCATCACAGGTTGGTTTCACAATCAGCGAAAACTGTTCTAATAAGCCTGAGATCGACTTTAAAAACCCTCCAAAATTGTCATATCGCAGCGCAGCGGAGATATCTTCTTAAAAAGGAGGAAAAAAATATACTACCAATTCAGTTTGAAAGAATAATAAAGTTGCTCCTATGGTCGAAAAGACAATTTTATAGTGTTTTTTAAAGGTTTCATTAATCGAACTTAGGTTGATAAGGGCCTCTCAATTCCGTATTACCAGATAGGTTTCAGCACTCTGATTTCTCCTTCCAAGCCTAGCCTGCCATTTGAGGATAGCTGCACTTTGTCATATGGCTTACGCGGGAATACCTGATCGGTCATGGTAACTATACCACCATCCACAAATACTTCTATCGAACTCCAGTCAAGCATTACCCTGAGCCGTATTTCATCTTCGATAGCAGCAAACGGCGCAGTGTGCACTGCAGCAAACCCATCTTCAAAATCAACGATACCACTCGCTCTACGATCAATTGAGAGCTCAGCAGCCGTTTGATCATACAGCACATGAAGTGAATCACCCAGATCATTATAAAAACTCAGCTTGACTTTATCAGTTTCTGCTAAGTCCAGGTCTAAGGTAAAATCCATCAATGCATCTCCTTCTGCAATTATCAAACTACCCGAGAAGGTAGTATCAGCGATAGAGATCCGTTCTTCTACCAAATCCTTATACTCGAGGATCGGCCAGCTGGTCACCCTGAATTCACCTTCGCGGTTTTCCACCAACTCCAGCTCGCGAGTGACGGTCATGGCGCTGCGCCATTTCACGGTAGGTGTCTCTCTGGCGTAGTTCCAATTGCTCATCCAGCCAATGAAGAGTCTGCGCCCATCCTCCTCCGGTATATCCGACCAGGTGACTCCCGCATAGTTGTCCGTGCCATAGTCCAGCCAAAGTGTTTGCTCAGCGTTGTACTCGTTGGTGAAGCTGGTGCCATCAAAATCACCAATGAAGTATTGCGTGGCAGAGCCGCCATTGGGACCGCCCGGATTGATGCTTACCAGCAATACCCAGCGCAACTGTCCATCGTCTGTCTCCATCACAAACAGATCTGGACACTCCCATACACCTCCGTGATTACCCGCGTCAAAGCCAAAGTCACTCAGCTTGGACCAATTGATCAAATCGGGAGAGTCATAGAACTCAATGTGATCCTTGACAGCTAGTGTCATGATCCATGACTGGCTTGCCTCATACCACATCACCTTGGGGTCTCTGAAGTCACGAATGCCTTGATTAGGTAAGACCGGGTTGCCTTCGTATTTGGTCCAGCTGCGCCCCTTGTCATTGCTGTAGGCTATGGCCTGGTACTGGAAGTCTTGCTCACCGGCTTGCTCGGCTGCCATGTCGTGATACGTATAGATGGCGATCAGTGGTGGTCGTCCGTTCTCGCCAAAACCTGAAGTATTATTCCAGTCGACTACCGCGCTACCGCTAAATATCAAACCCAACTCATCTGGATAAAGCGCTATGGGCAAATGTTCCCAAGTGACCAGGTCTGTGCTGATAGCATGGCCCCAATGCATCGGACCCCACACCGTACTGTCGGGATAGTATTGATAAAAGAGATGGTACTCACCTTCATAGAAGACCATTCCGTTAGGATCGTTCATCCACTTCTCCTCAGGAGAAAAATGGTACTGCGGTCGGAAGGCCTCTCGGTAGTAGGCTTCTTCCTGAGGATTATTCTCCGGCTGCTGTTGAGCAGTTTCTCCGCAAGCCACCAGCAGAGGTAGGGCGATCCATATCCAACTTTTCATTTGATTAAGTAAGTGAAAAAGGGAATGTTGTGCAATGTCAGGGAGATATTCATGGCAACCAATACTCTTCAATTGTAGTTCTATTGATTAATTAGATTTGCGAGCCATGGATTTGTTCTATGGACTGTTTGCAATTGCATAATGCTAAAGACCCTCCTCCATATCCTCCTAATATCTAGTCTTGGCATTTTCCTTGGCTGTACTGATGAGTCAGTTCCTCCAAGGATCGCCACCTATTATGTTCATCCGGAGTTGTCTGAATACCTCGACAGGTTTATGCAAGAGGCGGCCATGCGAAATATTGAAATCGACACTGCGGGCATCAATCTAGAGCTGGTCGATGAATCTCTGACGGCACTGGATGGGTCGGCGGCATGTGGTTTGGCTCATGTATATGGCAAAAACTTCCCCAACGTCCGCATCAGCAAGACATGCTGGGACTTGTTTAGCCCCGAGCATAAGGAAACTTTGATTTTCCATGAGCTGGGTCATGCGCTGCTCGACAGACTTCACTTTGATCTCAGGTTGCCGGTAGGCAGCCCTATGTCTATGATGAACTCTAACTCTTCAAGAGTGTACAATAAATATACACTCTTCAAGCGCGACTACTACCTCGACGAGCTTTTTGGAGTCAATTCTGAAACTCCCTTCTGGGGTGAGGCCAAGACGGACTCGGACACCCTCTTTTACTATGATGTTACCGAGGGAGCACAGCCTTGGACGGTCGTTACTGATTTTGTTGATGGAGGTGGGGCTACTACTAACATCGCTACCGATGGGAGTGACAATTATGCCTACCGTGTGACCTTACCAGAATCAGGCAAGGGTTCCTCCCTGAAACTGACCATCACCTTGCAAAAAGAAGACTTACCCAGAGCCGGAGCATCAGTAGACTTTTCCGTTGATTTCAGGCTTGAAAACTTTGAGGGGCCTGTGCCTCGCATGACCCTCAATGCCACCAAAATCTCCTCATTTGAGGTGATACATAGCGGGTCGTCAACGAACGATGATTTTGATAATCTGACCCCTTCTGGTTATTCCACAATCAGCATTAGTCCCATAGATTTTTTTGTAGATGATGCCGATTTTATCAACGCTGAAATCTTAATCTCAGGAGAGTCAACCGGCGTTTTATGGCTGGACAACTTCACAATTATTGAGCGGTTCTGATCGATTTTCCGGTAGGATAATGGCCTAAAAAATAATTTTCTCGAAGTTGATCACCAACTATCAACTTATACGTTAAGGGCTGTATAATTTCCATTGTGGATGTAAGAGCTATTGGCTATAATAAACTGAGCATTTGGAAGTTACAGACATGTAATACAACGATTAACTACACATTGAGCATGAAAACAAGATTAATATCCAATTCAATAAAGTACAGCGTGATGTTCGTCGCTATGATAGTGGCCTTCTCATCGTGCAAAACGAGTAAAAAAGCAGCCAAGGTTGCTTCTACAGAAGTAAACGAAAGCAGCGATACAAATGTAGAACGTGATATAGACACATCGGCAGCTGACAAAGAGCTGATGAACCAGTCCAAAAAACCGGAGCTTCCTAAGTCGACTACAGAGAGCCTTTGGGGTTATTTTGAAGCTATCGCCAATGCACCCAGTACGAACTCTGCGAACAGCAGTATCAAGGAGGCCCTGACCATGTTTGCCTCGCCGATGGTGCCCGTTTTGATAGCGATCTACTATGGCCCGGATGATGTGGACTATGATGAGCCTACGACCATCGATAAGTACCTCAACTATATCAAGGATCAGAAGAAGAATGTGAACCAGATCAACGATATGACCACCAACGGAGCTGGTAAAATCACAGAGCTGGAACTCATCAAGAAATAATCCCAAATTAGACAATTATGAAAATCCTAAATATAAAAATGGTGCTAGTCCTACTGGCACTCTTCACCTATGGTTTGGCACAAGCTCAGGAACCACAGCTCAGCCCACAACGCAAGCAGGCAATAGACTCGCTCGCTCTGGAGAAAGTACGAGACCTTAGCAAATACATCAGTATCATCGGTAGTAAGGATACACCTTACTCAGAAGCCACACGAGTGATGGATCGGGCCGAGGAGCTCTTCGCACCTGACAGTGAGATGGGCGTCTCCTCACTCAATTCTGATAAGATCAACTACTACAAAGTCCGTGAATACTTCGAGCGATTGATCGCCTTGAACTATGATAAGGTCAAAATCAGCTGGTATGACATCCACTACATCAGTGACCTGGAGCCTCAGCCTGATGGTAAATTTGTAGGTGTCATCACCATCTATCAGCGCTTTGAGGGTACCACCGATGATGGCTTCACTTATCGCGATACAACGAAGAAGGATATTACTATCTACGTTGAGCGTAAGAAAACTCAGATTTCCGGTAGGACGATCCAATTTTGGGACGTGATGCTCGGAGATATCAGAGTGACTGAGACGAGCAAATGATAAAATACATCTGGTATACGCTGCTGCTCTGTACCCTACCGGAAATCGCGTGGGCGCAGAGTGGTAGCCTGACCTCTGAGGACGAGTCTGACCTGTACGCCAGTACGAAGCTCGTCAATCAGTTTTTCAGGCGTTTCAACGGGGAAGAAGACGAGAAGGGGGATCGCTATTATGAAGGTGACCGAAACTATCGTCAGGCCAAACTACGTCAAAAGTATCTTGGAATACTCTTTGATGAGTCGAATGCTAATCTATCAGATGACCTCAAAAAACAGTTTATAGCTCAGGTAGCTGAGAAGAAAGATCAGGAGTTTCTGGACTTTCATGGCGGCAACTTCTTTGCTGAAGTCAATGCAGTCTTCAAATACAAAGGCAAGGAGAACAATGTCATCCTGATGATGCTTTTGCAACAAGAGCGGCTTGGGTATGAATGGGTGATTGATGGTGTTGACTTCAGGCCGTTTAAGCGAATGTTTGCGAAAGACACTACCGCAGGGAAGAAATTTCTCCATCCCATGAGCCATGAGTTAGATTTCATGACCCTGCGGAAAGCGCTGCAGGAAAATAACACTCCTGAGAACTATACCCCACATGAGTTCGAGCCGGACTACCTGACCTTGTTTCTTTATGAGCTGAAGAACAAGAACCTCGCTTTCGAAACTGTACAAAACACCAAGTTTCACTTCTTTCAGATCGATGGTTGGTATTTTGAGATATCCAATTTCAATCGCTCCGGATACAATACGGGTTGGCTAATTTCCAATCTTGTCAAGCTCAACCCGGGCGAAGATGCTCTGCTAAAATCTTATCTCTATGGCAAAGGTTAAGTCGATCGTCTTAATCATCGTAGGGTCGCTCTGTATATCCATAGCTCAGGCGCAGCAGTCAGGGGATGCTGAAAATAAGTATGGTGAGCGAGCCCAAGGACTTGTTTCCTTTCTGGAATATATGCTCAACACACTTGGCAAAGCCCAAACCACCACAAGGGACAAGGATGTCATCATCACGCAGAGCTATTCCAAAATCTTTCGCGATAGTGAGGTGCAAATCGAAGATGACTTACTTGAAAACAGACAGGTCATCACCAACAAGGATATCACCGCTTATCTCAAGGATGTTGAGTTCTTTTTTGAAGATGTAGCCTTTGAATTCAACGTGATCGACATCACTGAAGAACTCGGGGAAGACGGTCAACCCTATATCAAAGTACAACTCGACCGGCAGCTCAAAGGGCTGACCATCGAGGGTGATTCGATCAACAACAGCCAGACGAGGTTTATAGAGATTAACGTGGATGAAGCTGCTGACCAGCTCAAAATAGTGAGTATCTATACGACCAAGGTCAGCAGAGACGAAGAGCTGCGGAATTGGTGGCGTTCGCTATCATTCGAGTGGACCTCCATATTCCTCAGCAAGCTGGGTACGGTTGATTCCGTCTCCACCCAGCAGCTCTACCAGCTCATTGATATGGACAGCCTGGACTTGTCCAACAATCCATTTTTAGTCGATTTGTCTCCGCTACAGATGCTGGACAAGTTGAAGTATCTCAATATCGATAATGTCAGGGCGGAAGATTTCAGCCCATTGAGGTATCTCTCCAAGCTGAAGACAATTTCGGCATCAGGTTGTGGTATGACCAATTTAGAGCACCTGCGATATGCCAGGGATCTTCAGGTACTCAACCTATCAAAAAATCCACTCTCGGATAGCCTGGATTGGTCGGCTTTCACAAAAGTTCAGCAGCTCAACA
>CAYGOT010000131.1:0-9396 GCA_964351595.1 uncultured Roseivirgaceae bacterium
AAGTTCTTGGAATCCACCTTTTTGTGCGCTCATTTTTAGTCAGTTTAAGGTTACGAAATTTTTGTTTGGTTAAGTTGAAATCTTAAAATTCAGATCCTGATGATCTGCCCAGGTGTGTCATCGCACACCTAAAGCCAATCCCAGCTCTGGTTGAGTCTTTAAATTCGAATGATCTTGTGCCAGTCTCAAGGTAATAGGCTATATCCTTCCATGAGCCTCCTCTAACTACTTTCTGATCAATAGATTCATCAAAAAATGTGGGATTCAAATCCCATACAAGAGGATAAGAAGAGGGGTGGTAGGCATCTTCACACCACTCTGAAACATTGCCTGACATTTCATAAAGCCCATAATCATTGGGGAAGAAAGTCGCAACCGGAGCTGTGTAAGCAAATCCATCGTCAAAATAATTTCCTCGGCCAGGCTTGAAGTTTGCCAAAAGACATCCTTTCACGTTTCTTATGTAAGGATTACCCCATGGATACTTGGCCATATCACGTCCTCCTCGGGAGGCGTATTCCCATTCAGCCTCAGAAGGTAATCTGAAATTGGGCATTGGAAATAATCCCCGATCTGCACGGTAACTATTCCAATACTCGGTGCGCCATGCAGAAAAAGCCTTAGCTGCTTCCCAATCGACCCCAACAACTGGATAATTATCAAAAGCTGGGTGAGACCAATAATACACCATCATTGGGTCTCCCATATGATGTGTAAAATCTCTTACCCAGACCGTAGTATCCGGAATAAGGTCTTCAACCGACATTCCTTCGGGAAGTTCAACTTCCGATCCTTCATTGATATATTCAGTAAATTGGCGGTACTCATTGTTGGTAATTTCCGTATCGTCCATAAAAAAAGGACCAATGGTCACCTGCTTATTATAGTTGATCTGAGTAGCAGGGACATCCTGATCAGCCTGCCCCATGTGAAACGTACCAGCTGGTATAGGCACCATTCCATACGGACGAACCATTTCCCAACCTTCGCGACCCGCGACTCCTACCAATTCACCGCGATCGCCTCCACCTCCGCCTATGCCAAGGAGACCGCACGACTGCACTCCCATTAAACCCAAGGCAAAGAGATAAGAGAAATTCTTTAATACACCTTTTCTATTCATAACACCAGTAATAATTGACTATCGTATTTTAATAAACTGTAATACAACTGCAATATTGCAATCGGGCCATATTATTAAATAGAGGCTCAATCTTCGTTCTGACAATCATGGCAGTTTACATCAAAACACTTTCCAGCCGACAAATTGTCGAATTTATGCCAATATCCAAAATATTTTGTTTTCAAAATATGAATCTAGGCGTGCGAACGATTTTTTTGCCCCCAAAGGAAAATGAGGGTAGATTGTACCTTAGAAAAATCTCATGAGAAGTAGGTTGTTTTGCTTCTTGGTTGCTCACCACATAGTCAAAAGAATACCCCACCCGCAACTTATTATCTTCAAGAAAGCTGTAACCCAAAAGCATGATAATGGCTTCAGAGAACCTGTATGACAAGCCACCCCAGATTCTATCTTGATAAGTAGCCATCATTCCAGCATCAAAAGTTGTGGTATTTAAATCATATCTGACAATCATGGAAGGCATAAATACAAAATTGTAGATCGGAGCATATCGATATCTCCATGTACCCACAAAGGATCGAGTATAGTTGTTGCCCAGGTCATCAATGCCAAAGTTGAAAGATGCCTCAAGTAGGTTCTGAGCTGAGATCCCAACATCCATTTTATCAGTTGAATAAACTAAACCAATATCCAAGTCCGGCTGTGTCTGTGTTTGTTTACTGCCTACATTAAACGGGTCGGATGGATCCACAAACCTGAGTTCGTTAAAATTCAACGTTTGTGTTATGACTGCTGGGGCTATTCCTAAAGTCAATTTCCCACCATTCATTGAGCGAGATATAGCCAGCATTGGTTGTACCTTCAAATTACTGACAGGCCCTATGTTATCATTTAAAATGCTCGCTCCAACTCCAGATAAAATACCCTGTACAGGTATAGATAAAGTAATGTTTTGACTGGTAGGAGCACCGCCGGTACCATCAAGTGTAGTGTTATAACCAAGCCACTGCGACCTGTATCCAGCACTCAAGTATGCGGTGGAGCCACTTCCCGAGAAGCCAGGGTTGTATAGAACAGGATTTAACATGTAATGACTGAAAAGCGGATTCTGTTGACCTAGAGAATCCACAGCAATCAAGGCCATTAACGCAAAACTTAATAGAACTCTTTTCATTTAAGCTAAATATAGGGCTATATCACCAATGATGGGGTGACTTCCTCCTATAATTTCATTAAGCTAGATTACCCCTATCCTAAAACAAGGAAAGTTTAGGTATCAGCTTTCTTTTTAGGCATTAGCTTTCTTAATGTAAAGTTCGATAGCTCCTGTCATAGAAGGGGCGTTAGGCAATGGGGCTTCAATGTCCAGAATAAGACTCGCATCTCTAACAGCCTTAGCTGTAGTAGGACCAAAAGCCGCAATCCGCGTCTTGTTTTGTTTAAAATCAGGAAAATTGACGAGCAACGAATTTATTCCGCTAGGGCTAAAAAAAGCAATCACGTCATAGTTGACATCCGCTAAATCTGACAGATCACTAGCCACGGTCTTATATATTATGGCTTCCTTATAAGTATACCCATTTTGATCAAGAAAGTTAGGAATATCGTCCTTGCGAATATTGGAGCAAGGGAAAATGTACTTTTCTTTTGGGTGCTTCTTGATTACCTCTAACAAATCTCCGGCAGTTCTCTCACCTGTGAATATTTTGCGCTTTCTAATTACTATGTACTTCTGAAGATAATAGGCTGTTTGCTCTGAAATACAGAAGTACTTCATGTCGGAGGGAATCTCAACTTTGCTTTCCGCGGCTAATCTGAAAAAATGATCTACTGCATTTCTGCTGGTGAAAATTACTGCGGTATGAGCGAGTATATCAACCTTCTGTTTTCGAAACTCCTTGACATCCACCGGGTCTATTTGAATGAAGGGTCTAAAATCTATCTTCAAATTGTGCTTTTCAGCAAGTTTGAAATAGGGTGAATTACTATCAGTAGGTTTTGGCTGAGACACCAGAATACTCCCAACCTTATTCAATCTTTTCTTGTCTGTTATTAGTAGACCTGCGCCCATTCCTTAATCCCTTTTAATTGACAGTTATGAACTATTTGAAGACTTTAATGATAAACAGAAGAGGTATAATTTCTGTGGTGCAAATGTAAGAAAATAAATAGAGTTTTTTGTCAAGCGTCTTATTTAATAGTTTGATGAAAACCAATCCAACCGATAATAGAAATAGACTCATTAAGAGCATTTTAGGCTCTAAAAAGAATATCTTATCAACCGGAACAAATGAAGACAATACAGCCAAGGCCAATATCACAAGAGACAACCGAATCGACTCCATGTGATGAAATTTTGTAAATGCATTCAGCCCAAATACTCCCGAAAAAAAACTAACAATCACAAACTTGACAAGATGATAGGTTAGGGACATACTGAAAACAATTACAAGGGCCAGAAGATAATTTGCCGGCAAAAATTCTTCCAATCCGAGAGAGTCCCAGTTCTTCGAAATAAACAGCGTCAACAGTATTGCAAAAGAGAAGTAGTGGACAATATTTGGGGTTTGCATTATCCTCAGTTCGTAAAAAAAACTTTCCCTGGGTCTCAATCGAAAGATGTCTGATGCATCAAATAGACTTGCGAATGCTTTCGGGTATTTCATTCGATATACACCAAGCATCAACCCAAGAAGAAGAAGCAGGATTACCCAAAGGTTTTTGTCGCTCCTGCTCTGTATCCTTTGATTATACAAGAGTCCCGTTTCTACAGCAGAATTGAAATTGATCGACTGTCCCTGTACCACTTGAGCACTGGTCGTTTTGAACCCACTTAGCGATATAAGCACTGAATCCGTTTTGTATTTCTTAGCAAGACTATCGATAGACCATACTTGATGTACCACCTGGTGCTCTGGTAGAAAGACTAATTGGCCATTGACTAATATGCTCCCTGAACCTTCTCCAGACAGGGAGAAGAAATAGTCAGCATACTTTTTGGTGTCCAGAAATATATAAACTGTTGATGTACCAACATTATCCTTGGGTTCATAGGATAATGATATTTCATTGAAATCAAGCCGGTCAAAACGGAAATCATGTATTACCTCCTGAACTTGGGCCTTAAGGACGGAGTACGAGAGGATGAGTAGAACTACTAGAAAACTATGCCTTGATTTCAACACGTTCCTTTTTACCTCCCAATTCTAAGGCTATACTTAATACAAGGCTAAGGCCTGCAAGTACACCAAGTAAGAATGTGTCCCCAAAACCAGACAAGCTAATCGCCAAGGCTATGACAATGACATTTACCAGTGAAAGGGTGATCACTACTTTTAGGTGGGACATATCACGTCTAAGCAAATTGTGGTGAACATGATTTCGATCTGCACTAAACGGAGAATTACCATTATAGATGCGGATGGCGAATACTCGGATTGTATCAAACAGGGGAATGAAGAGAATCGCTACGGCCATAGAAGGTGCTGTAGGCATCACATGGTGCTCTATAAACTGGATTGCCAGCACAGATAGTATGAAGCCGCAGACGAGTGATCCCGTATCTCCCATGAATATTTTTGCGCCGACCATATTATATCTTAAAAACCCGAGTACGCCACCAGCCAGTGAAAAGGCAACAAAAGTATACGCGGGTAAAACAGGAAAAAAATAGACCCCAAACACAATGGAGGAAATCAGGACAATACTTCCGGCCAGGCCATCCAGACCATCAATTAGGTTGACCGAATTGGTAATGCACAACACCACCAGAAACGTGAATGCATAGCTATATCCTATGCTCAATTCATCGACGTTGAAAATTCCTTGAAAGCTGGTAATTCTGATATCTGCTATGAACATTATAATTCCACAAGCCAATACCTGTACAAAGAACTTTTTAAAGACAGAGACGTCAATGATATCGTCCTTAACACCAACAAAGAAAATGACAAGGGTCCCAGCGAGAAGCTGTTGTACTCCATTCTCCATCCTTCCAAAAATGGTGACAGCCGTCATGAAGCCAGTGAAAATCGCGACCCCTCCTAACCTTGGTATGAGGTCTTCATGAACTTTACGATAGTTGGGAATATCCAGAATCTTTTTGCTGTAGGCCACCCTGATGATTGTCGGAACGGCGAAGAGTGCAACGAGTAGTGACCAAATAAATGCTAGGGCTATCTGTAGCAAGAAGACAATTTTTTATCAAAATAAAGCAATTAAAATCTACTTGTGAAACCAAAATGGATTTTGGCCTGATTAAAAGTCATCGGCTGATCCTCTGTCTGACCTAATGCATAAACCAGCCTGAATAGGCCCGTTTCTGTAGATAATGTGAGGCCAAGCCCAAGACCTAAGGGATGGTCTCCTTGACGAGTGCTATTAACGGCCAGGTCATAAATGGACTGGTCATAAAAAGCGAAGAGGTAAGATTTTGCATTCCAAAGCCACCTTAGCTCTAAGTTGCTTAGGGCGTATTGTTCGGCAAAAAATTCCAACTCGTTGAATCCTCTTTGAGAGTTGAGCCCGCCAAACCTGTAGAGATCATTAAGGAAAAGCTGATCATTAATAAGTTTATTGAAAGCCAATCTTTGATACAGCTTGAAGTCCTCCCCAACGGGTATTTGCCATTGTAGTGAGGTGCCGAATCGATACTGCGTACTGCGCAAGTCGGTGCTGTTGTAAAACTCATCATCAATAACAGGGTTCCGCAGGATGCTTTTGTCCCCAATAGAAGTGGTCATATCCAATAACCACCCTCGATCATTTATCCTACCGGTGAATTTCCCGAATGTAAGTCTGATGTTGTAGTTATCTACGTTGAAATCGGCGATCTCTGGCTGTAATCGATCTTCAACCTCAGCAGCCAATATCCTTCCCGAACTGCGGGTATAATACAAGTAAACTCGAGCTGCTCGCCAAGGGAGTGTTAAACCCAACGAGAAGTTGCGATTAATGAAGGTCGTATCCTCTTTCAACTGATTATAGTCCAGCTTAAGACCAATCACTGATTTCAAAAGCTGTGGATGTGCATAACCCAAGTCAAGAGATTGCGATTGCTCCTTTTGCTGTTGCCAATGCAGCTCGAGTTCCTGACCAGTTCCAAATAAGTTGTAGAGCTCAAGGTCAACAATACCCGTAATTGTCAGCCGATCATCTCCTTGATTTTGCAAAAAGCCAATCACCCCGTCAAAAGTATTGACGCGCTCCTCTTCAAGCTCCAGGGAAATCCTGGCTCGGTTGTTCACAAAAGCCACAGAAGGTGTGGACTTGAGCGTCAGGAAATTCAGATCGTTGATCCGCCTTTCTATCATTGCGAAGCGAGACTGCTGATAAATCGATCCTGGATGTACTGAAAGCCAGTTTTGCAAAAATGACATCCTCGTTTGTTGGATGCCATCGATCTTCAACGAATCATAGGTGATCTTCGGGCCCGAGTCAAGGAGGAGCTGTATACCAAGGAGGCCATCTTTATACTCTGCAGAATCAATCTTTACGGCAGCAAAGGGGTAGCCTATCTCTCCACTGTAAGTCAATATTCGACCAATCTCTTTGTTCAGCGCCCTTCGTGAATACCGATTGCGGCGACTTCTTACCCCAGCCAGAGAAATGAAATTCTGCGGAAATTTATCCCAGTCAATGAAGGTGAAATAGTACTTCTCCCCCAAATAAACCTCATAAACCAGGCTATCTTCGGTGGACCAGATCGAGTTGATATCGGCCAGCAAATGTCCCTCATTGCGGTAGCTCAACAGACGCTCGGCGATATCGGCAGATCCAGCTGAGTCACTTGATATCTCGCCGAGGTGTAAGCGCTCATTATTGGGCGATTTGACAAGGTAGGTTTTTGATGATTGCGGTAGTGCTGGCAAGCTGATCATCAGGAAGGTCAGAAGACTCAGGATGATTCGCCCTTTACTCAGTAGATTTGCCTTCACCCTATCGCAAAATTGGCCGGCATCTACATCCATATTCCCTATTGCAGCAAAGCTTGTCATTATTGCGATTTCCACTTCAGCACCAACCTTAAAAGTAAAAAGGATATGGTTAACGCCATTGTCAGGGAGCTGGAATTACGCGTCGAATACTTACAGGGAGAGACTATCGAGACGGTCTATTTTGGTGGGGGTACGCCTTCTTTACTTTCTATTGCAGAATTGCAATGTCTTCTTGGTTCAATATATGACCACTTTGAGGTATCCAACCTACCGGAAATCACACTGGAAGCTAACCCAGACGACCTGTCCATTCGCGCTTTGGATGCTTTCAGAAATGCAGGAGTCAACAGGCTAAGTCTTGGCACACAGTCTTTCTACGATTCCCATCTCCAGCTACTCAACCGATCGCACTCGGCTGCACAAAGCATCATGTCGCTCGAGCTGATCCAGTCTGCCGGCTTTACCAACTACAGCGCCGATCTCATCTACGCGATCCCACATTCCAATCATAGCGTATGGATGGATGACATAGATCAGATGCTTAGCTTCTCGCCTCCTCATCTTTCCTGCTACAACCTGACGGTTGAGGAAAAAACGGTCTTAGGTAAGTGGGTGAAAACTGGTAAGTTCGTCGAATCAGAGGATGGCTTTGCCTATGAGCAACTTGACTTGCTGATGGATCGCCTATCGGCAAACGGGTACGAGCATTATGAAATCTCCAACTTTGCCAAGCCCGGATATCACTCCAGACACAATAGCAACTACTGGAACAATCATAATTATCTGGGACTTGGGCCCGGAGCTCATTCTTATAATCAGTCTTCTCGTCAGTATAACATCAGCAATAATGCCTTGTATATCAAAGGTATCACAAGTAGACAAGTGCCTGCTCAGATCGAATTGCTGAGCCCTACAGACAAGATCAATGAGGCCATACTCACGCAGATTCGCACTTCGGCGGGCATTGACCTTAGTCAGCTCGTAAGTCAATTCGGGTACGACATACTCCATGAGCAAAAGGCTGTGCTGGAGAATCTAATCAACAGATCCTACCTGGAGAAATCTGACAACCACCTGCGGCTAACCCGTGCGGGGAAATTCCTGGCGGACAAAATCACCGAAGATCTATTTATAGCTTGAAATGAAGTTTTTGGTTAATTTGTCAATCCATTAGGCTAAAATGATCAACAAAATCAAGGGAGAAGAAAAAAAAGCATTCATGCTTTTGAAGTCGCTAATACTTCACTACCACGGACTAGATGAAGATGAGGAGCGCATCTTAAAGGATTCTGCTAGGGAATTGGATGCTCACGACGAACTCAAATGGGCCAATGCATTTATCGCCGAGGACTACCTTTCTGCCTTTGTGCGATCCAGGGAATATCTAAACAAGATCATCGGGACTTTGTCAGTCAAAAAGAAATTGGGGTACCTAATGGCCGTGTGGGAAGACAATAACAAGAAAGGCTACCTGACAGAGATGGAGGCTACCGCAATGATCAACCTTGCCAAAGACTGGAAAATAGAAAAAGACCTTCTTGCGAAGGTCAATCACTAGAGACTCATCATGTCCTTGAAGCGAGCGGCTTGTCGGCGGCTTACTTCTATCTTATCTCCACCCTTGAGCTGCACCATCAGACCTCCATTAAACCAAGGCTCTATGGTCTCAACCCAGCCAAGGTTAATGATATGCTTGCGGCTGGCCCTAAAGAAAGTACGGTCGTCTAAGCGCTCGTCGAGAGCATTCAACGACTTGTGAATCATAGGCTTGAAATTGTCAAAGTACACTTTGATGTAGTTGCCGTCAGATTCAAACAAGCGGATGTTTGAGAGGGTGACAAACCAGCAGCGGTCTCCATCTTTCACGAATACCTGATCGTTCGCGCCAAGCTTTTTTGCTTCTCCTCCGGCCTCTTCTTTGAGAGCTTGTTCATCTTCGTTGAGGAGCTTTTTCATGCAGTCTTCCAGCCTGTCTTTTTGGATTGGCTTGAGTAAATAATCAAGCGCATTGTAGTCGAAGGCCTTCAGTGCGTACTCATCATAGGCAGTAGTAAAGATCACCTTGGGGACAGAGTCAAGTCCTTCAAGCAACTCAAAGCCAGTCTTGCCCGGCATCTGTATATCCAAAAATATCAAGTCAGGATTTAGCTTCAGGATCTTCTCCTCGGCATCCTCAGCATTCACCGCTTCACCAATGATCTCTATCTCCTTGTAGTCTTCAAGAAGTGAGTTCAATTCTTTCCTCGCCAGACGCTCGTCATCAATTATAATCGCTCTCATATTCTAAAATGTTTCTGGAATTTTTATCTCTGTTAGCACTGTATTATTCTCAATATTACAAATTTTAAAAGAAGCGGCATTACCATAAATCAATTC
>CAYGOT010000132.1:0-8759 GCA_964351595.1 uncultured Roseivirgaceae bacterium
TGAGAGGTCGGAAAAGATAGTAGGATCAACTATCTTTTCCTCCTACTCGATTTACGAGCTACCGCAATCTGGGGTGAGGATAAAACTGCTATCAGTCCTTCAGAGCCTTTTGATATACTTCCAGCACGCCAGTAGCCATAGACTCCTTGGTAAAAGACTGTAGGTGCTTCAATCCATTGGAAGTAATTTCCTTCTGAAGCTCTTCGTCATCCAGAAGCCTCATGCAGTTTTCGGCAAGACGTTGAGCGTCTCCGACCGTGGCAGTCAATCCGGTTTTTTCATGAATGACTACTTCAGGAATGCCCCCGACTTCCGTGGCGACAATCGGTACCTTACAAGCCAGGGCATCAATGAGGGATGTTCCAAGTCCCTCTGTGCTGGAGGTCATCAAGAAGATGTCTAGCTCAGGCAATATATCGGGAATATCTTTTCTGAATCCAGTGAGTGTAAAATGTCTGGCCAGACTCCTTTTTTCGATTTCCATCTCTATGGCACTGCGCTGATCACCATCGCCTATAATTACAAAATGGAGGTCGCCTTCATACCGGTCAATTAGCTTTTCGGCGACTTCTACAAACAACCCATAATTCTTGTGAGGAGCAAGTGCTGATGTGTTTCCAATCAGTTTGGTAGATGAAGGCAGTCCAAGCTCTTTATGAAGAAGGCCTTTCTTTGTTGAAGTGCTAAACCGACTGATATCCACTCCGCTGTGTACGGTTAAGGCTTTATCTTGATTTTTGATGCCCAGCCTTGCTATTTGTTCAATTGCATGTGAGACGCAAATGATTGCCTTGATCGTGGGGCGATTGTACTTCCATTGCGTTAGCCAGCTTTGTCTGATCGGGAAGTCAACCCTTCGATGGACTATGATCGGGGTTTTCAAACCAACCAAAGTGGCTATGGAAGCGATACCGTGCCCTTTGGCAGTATGTGTGTGTACCAGGTCGATTGATTCTACCTTCACCCATTTTGCAATAGCTCTTGCGGTAGCCAGATCAACACTTCCCGAGAAGGATAGCGTCTTATAGTTGAGGTTTTTATTTTTGGCGTATACCTCAAAGGCTGAGTCGGATCGGCATGCGACGTAGTTACTGACTTTATGCCTGGTCAATTCATCGACGAGATAGGCAATCTGTTGCTCCCCACCACGCCAGGTTTGCTCCGAGCTGAGATGCAGGACTTTCATAAGACTGCCCCCTGACGAATCATCATAAATACCTTGGCATATTTAACAAAGCGATAGTAGGCTGATAGTACGCATACGATAAAGCCAAAGCGACCATCCAAAAAACCGAGCTGAACCAAATAACTTTTAACAAATGAAAAAGTCGGGCTGAAACACATCTTGAGCACCAGGTATTGTGTATTGTTTTTTCGAACCAGCTCATTTGCAGCAATGGTGCTAAACTTATCGATTTGAACGAGGTGCTCGCCGATCGTGTAGTAGGAATAATGCTTTAGGTCACCGACCAGATCAAGAACTTGTACGCCTTGATCAACGATAATCTTGTCATGGGGATTCTGACCACCCCAGTGAGCTGTGCTTCTATGAAATAGCCTTACCTTGGCATCAGGATACCATCCGCAGTGATGTATCCATTGGCCGCAGTAGTTGGTCAGTCGGTTCATCCGATAAGCCTTTTGCGGATCGAGATTCGTCAGGCTCTTTATCGAAGCAGCCAGTTCTGCCGATAGGCATTCATCTGCATCGAGCGATAAGATAATATCATTCTTTGCCTGAGAGATAGCGTAATTCTTTTGCTCTATATGTCCTTCAAACTGATGCTGAATGAACCTGGCATCATGCTGTTTGGCGATAGCCTCCGTACCATCCGTGCTGAACGAATCAACCACGACTATCTCATTGGCCAATTGGGCTACCGAGGTGAGACACCTGGCCAGGTTCTTTTCTTCATTGAGCGTGATGATGACAACTGAAATGTCCACCTTAGTCGAATTAATAGGGGTAGGAGATGGCTAGAGTGGTAATGATAAACTATTCGGCTCAAAGATCGTAAATATTGTAGGTACATGTAAATTATTGACAACCGTAAGTCAGGAGGACAAATTGAAAGAATTGAAATACACTGCCCGCGAGAAAGTGGAGGTGTTCGACCAGGAGTTTATGCCGCACATCAATTCGATGTATAATTTCGCGTATAGACTCACCTTTGATGAGGATGACTCGAAGGATCTGGTACAGGATACTTATCTCAAGGCATATCGATTTATACATTCCTTTGAAAGAGGAACTAACGCAAAAGCATGGCTGTTCCGAATACTGAAGAATAGCTTCATCAATGATTTTCGCAAGAAGAGCAAGCAGCCCGCGAAGGTTGATTATCAGGAAGTCGAGAGCTACTACAACTCTGATGATGTAGACGTGCCGATCACTACAGATCTCAGAGTAGACTCACTGAAGGATATGATCGGTGACGAAATCACGATAGCGCTGAATTCTTTGGCCGTGGATTTCAGAACAGTGATCATACTCTGTGATCTGGAAGGGTTTACCTATGAGGAGATGGCCAAGATTTTGGACATTCCGATAGGTACTGTGAGATCGAGGCTGCATCGTGCGCGAAACTTGCTGAAGGAGAAGCTACAGAAGTATGCACAGAGCATGGGATATAAATAGAGAACTAGCTAAGTAGAAGATATGAAAAGCGAAACTACCAATGGACAGTGCAAGGAATTGGACAAGTGCATTGAGCTACTTAATCTGATCATGGACAATGAAGCCCTACCGGAAGAGGAGAGCTTCATTGACCAGCATCTTGAGAACTGCGCCTGCTGTCTCAAACAATATGAGGTTGAAAAGGAGTTTAGAAGTCTCATCAAAAAGAAACTCGAGAATAAAGACGTTCCAAGTGATCTTATAGCATCTATCAAACATAAAATCGCCGCGGCGCATTAGATTTGCCTGATGACTAAGGGCAAAGCGCTGATCTTTTCAGCACCATCAGGATCAGGAAAAACAACAATCGTTCATCACCTTATCAAAACCTTTCCCAACCTGGGATTCAGTATAAGTGCGAGTACCCGCGACAAGCGAGGAAGAACTGAGGAAAACGGAAAGGACTACTATTTTCTCAAGCCGGAGGAGTTCAAGATGAAAATCGATAATGATGAATTTATCGAGTGGGAAGAGGTGTATGAGGGTAACTACTACGGGACGCTCAAGTCAGAGATTCAGCGCATCTGGGATAGCGGTAATCATGTCATATTTGATGTAGATGTCAAAGGGGGCATCAACCTTAAGAAATACTTCGGAGATGATGCGCTTGCTATATTCGTAAAGGTGCCGGATATGGAGGTATTGCAGCAGCGACTCCTGGATCGCAACACAGAAACTGACGATAGCTTATCCAGAAGACTTTACAAGGCAAAGTTTGAGATGTCCTTCGAAAATGAATTTGACGTTTCGTTGGTGAACAATCGGTTAGAAGATTCGCTAAAGGAGGCAGAGAGATTGGTCGGGAATTTTATAAATGCCTAAGACTTGAAAATAGGACTCTTTTTTGGTTCGTTTAATCCCATCCATATTGGGCATCTGGTGATCGCCAGTACAATCGTGGAGACAACTGATCTTCGTGAAATTTGGTTTGTGGTATCTCCAAAAAACCCTCTCAAGAGTTCTAAATCACTACTTCACGAGTTTGATCGCTATGATCTCGTACAGAGAGCCATTGGAGATGATTTCAGATTTCGTGTGAGTGATGTGGAGTTCAATATGCCAAGACCGAGCTATACATCAGATACCCTGGCTTATCTGAGTGATAAACACAAAGACAAACAGTTTGAATTGATTATAGGGGAGGATAACCTGGCTTCCTTCACCAAATGGAAAAACTTTGAAGCCATATTAGAGAATTATGGTCTCATTGTCTACCCAAGACCCAATACCGCTGAATCGGAGATAAAGTCGCACCGAAATGTGAAAATGGTCCAAGCGCCGCTGCTGGATATCTCCGCGACCTTTATCCGAAAACTGGCCAAAGAAGGTAGATCTATTAAATATCTCGTACCCGAAGGAGTCGAAGAGAGGATTTCTGCTAAGAAGTACTTCCAGTAATACTAGATATGCATAATATCCGCTTCCTTTTTGACAACCAGTTCGTCAATGGAGGCAGTATTACTATCAGTTATTTTCTGTACTTCGTCTTCTGCTCTTTTGATGGCATCTTCAGATGCTCCGTCTTTGAGTAATTTTCTGAGTGAGTCATTGGTGTCTTTACGGACATTGCGGATGCTTACCTTGCCATTTTCGGCTTCAGCTTTTACCTGTTTCACCAGTTGTAGCCTGCGCTCCTCGGTCAGTGCGGGGATGTTGATACGAATGATATCACCATCATTTTGAGGGTTGAAGCCAAGGTTGCTATTGATAATGGCTTTTTCGATCTCAGCAATCATTTTCTTCTCCCATGGTTTGATAACTAAGGTACGTGCGTCGGGCGTAGTTACTGAGGCTACTTGGCTGAGAGGAGTCATTACGCCATAATATTCTACACTGATAGTGTCCAGCATGTTTGGCATAGCTTTGCCAGCCCTGATTTTTACCAATTCAGCTGTGGTATGACTGATGGCTTTATGCATAAGCTCTTCGGCTTCCTGCAAAAACATTTCTATCTCTTCTTCCATCTCAATTAGATTATTAATGTTCCAACTTCTTCTCCCTCGGCAATCTTGTAAAGATTACCGGGCTTATTCATATCAAATACGATAATGGGCAGCTTGTTTTCCTGACACAAAGTAAAAGCAGTCATGTCCATGACGCTCAGACCTTTTTCGTAGACTTCCTGAAAAGATATGGTGGAGTAGCGTGTAGCATCAGGATTCTTTTCTGGGTCTTCAGAATATACCCCATCAACTCTTGTGCCCTTCATTACGACATCTGCCTCTATCTCTATTGCTCTTAGACTAGCCGTCGAGTCTGTAGTGAAATAAGGGTTACCAAGACCCGCTCCGAAAATGACGATTCGCCCTTTTTCCAGATGTCTTGTGGCCCTTCTTTTAATGAAAGGTTCACAGACCTGCTCCATTTTGATACCTGACATCAGCCGTGTGTACATGCCCTGCTTTTCTAAAGCACTCTGTAGTGCCATTGCATTGATGACTGTAGCAAGCATTCCCATGTAGTCGCCTTGGACCCGGTCTATTCCCGACCGCTCTGCCTGTACGCCTCTAAAGATGTTGCCTCCCCCTATAACAATCGCCACCTCTACGCCAGCATCTTTGACCTTTTTGATCTCTTTAGAGTACTGCTCTAGCCGTGCAGGATCAATTCCATATTTGTTGTCGCCCATAAGGGCCTCACCGCTGAGTTTGAGTAGTATTCTTTTATATTTCATTCTGATCTCTTTGAGTTCAAGCCAGCTTTTTTGATAAATCACACAAATATATCATTTAGGATTTATTGGCGCAGGAAAATTAGAATTCCACCAGGATTTGATTCTTCTCCACACTATCTCCTTTTTTTATAAGGACTTTGGAAATAGTACCGTCCGTGGGAGCCTTTATTACATTCTCCATTTTCATAGCCTCCAGTATTAACAAGGCATCCCCTTTCTTCACTTCCTGACCAGCCTCTAATGTCACATCGATGATCAAGCCCGGCATTGGCGCTTTTACATCTTTGACCATACTTTCACTGTTGTGCTCTATACCCAGCTTCTCGAGTAGTAGGTCCATCGAGTCTTTTACTTCCAGGGAGATGAGCTTGCCATTTAGCTTAATGGTCAGGTGCTTATGATCGTTACTCAATTCCACGATTTCGGCGTTGTACACCTTGTCATGCTTTAATATTTGGAATTGGTGATCACTTAGCTGACTCATGTCAATGTCATGAGCAGTACCGTCAATATAAGTCCGACCGTCCTTCACCTCAGTTGATAAGGCTGTGTCTTCATTCACTATTATTTTATACATAATTCCAGTGCTTAAGCTTTGCAGTGCATTGTTAATCAATAGTTTTCGTTATCTCAATGATCTGCATTAGTTAATGACCAACTTTACGTCATTTCTTATCAGAATTCTTCACCTCAAGTAAACTTAACTGAGACAATTTTACAAGCTTTGTCCTTGACCTGTTACCTATGAGTTCCGTATCCAGAATCATATTACTACTCCTTTCTGTGCTCCCTATATTAACTGGGCAGGCACAAGATGTCGAAAGCAACAATGCTGACCGAATGGAAGTAGAGCTTTACAGTAAGGAGGATTTCCGCGCTACACGTACGCGCGAGTTCGACCTTCTACATACTAAGTTAGAGTTGAGTTTTGATTGGGCGAAGCAGTGGGTAAATGGCTCTGCTACTCTGGAGCTCACACCCGTCTTTTACCCTCAAGAGGTGCTACTGCTGGATGCGAAAGGGATGCAGATCAATGAGGTGTTCGTAGCGAGTCGAACGGATGCTTCTACCCAACCACTCATTTATGAGTATGATGGTGCCCAACTCCAAATCGAGCTGGATCAGACAACTGAGCGAGGAGATACTATTGCGGTAGTCATCAACTACATAGCAAAGCCAGAAGAATACGCATCCGAAGGAAGTCCAGCTATAAAGGATGACCAGGGCCTATACTTTATCAACCCTCAAGGTGAGGAGGAGGGGAAGCCTCGTCAAATATGGACCCAGGGAGAAACGGAGGGCAACTCGGTGTGGTTCCCGACTATTGACAGCCCAAATGAGCGATGCACGCAGGAGATGATTATCACGGTGGACAAAGCCTTCAAAACATTGTCCAACGGTGTACTTGTTTCTTCAGAACCAGTAGGTGACAGTCAGCGGACAGATCACTGGGTCATGGACAAGCCCCATGCACCCTATCTATTTATGCTGGCAGTTGGAGATTTTGCGGTAGTGGAGGATGCCTACGAGAGCATCCCACTTGAGTATTGGGTAGCACCCCAATATCAAGAAAGCGCGAGGGCTATATTTGGCAATACAGCTGAGATGTTAGCCTACTTCTCTGACCTGTTTGGATACCCATATCCATGGGATAAGTATGCACAGATAGTCGTCCGTGACTTTGTGTCAGGAGCTATGGAAAACACTACCGCTTCCGTCTTCATGGAGGAAGTACAGGTTGACCAAAGGACGCTGCTCGACTACAACTGGGACTACATCATTGCTCATGAACTGGTTCATCAGTGGTTTGGAAATCTTGTGACATGTGAGTCATGGTCTTATCTCCCGCTCAACGAGGCATTTGCCAACTACGGAGAGTACCTGTGGAATGAGTACAACTACGGTCAGGATGAAGCCGACTATAGCCTGCAGGAGGAGTTGTACACCTATCTCGCCGAGGCTGAGGAGCAGAAGGCGGAGCTGATCAGGTACTATTATGAAGATCAGGAGGACATGTTTGATGCGCACTCCTATTCCAAGGGAGGTCGTGTCATGCATATGCTTCGTGCCTACGTGGGAGATGAGGCCTTCTTTGAGGGACTTAGCGTCTACCTATCGGAAAATGAGTTTTCAGCTACGGAAGTAGACCATCTTCGACTTGCTTTTGAAAAGGTGACAGGTGAAGATCTGAATTGGTTTTTTGACCAATGGTTTTTTAACCCAGGACATCCCCAAGTAGAAGTTGAGCACTTTTATAAGAATGATACACTGTACATAAAGCTTATGCAGTTGCAGGACTTGGAGATCTTTCCGGTGTACAGGTTGCCTTTTTATGTAGATATCCACCTAGCTGAGGATATTGTCCGGTATCCTATCGTAATGGAAAATCTTATTGAGGAATATGCACTTCCAGTAGACGAGAAACCCGCATTGGTCGTCGTTGATTCTGAAAATCAAATGCTGTGGGAACTCTACCATCCCAAGTCCCTGGAAGAGCTATACTATCAGTACTTCAATGGGGGTCGATACCTTTTGCGAAAAGAAGCCATTGACAGTATTGCACTGTCCGACAGTGATGATCTGAAGACCAGCCTTCTTGAGCTGGCGCTATCTGATCCGTACGTACGGTTACGAGTAGATGCGATTGACTATTATCTCGTGTATCCGGAGGCGTTGACCCCATCGGGCAAACAAACTATTAGCACAATGCTCGAGGATAGTTCTTCGGCGATACGATCGAGTTCGTTAAGACTTCTGACTACTTTGGATTACGCGAATGTCAGCAATGCTGTTCTCACCGCACTGGAGGATTCATCTTATAATGTCGTGGGCACAGCGTTAGCTGCGCTCTATGAATATGACCTCCCGACTTTGGAAGCATACTTGAATAAGTTCAGTGACTACACCAATATCAACGTTGTTATCCCCATGGCTTCCTACTATAGCGAGCGCGCTTCTGAAGAGTCATTCAACTACTTCAAGACAAAGATTTCTCAGGTTGGCAGAAATGATCTTTACTATCTCTTACAGTATATCAATACCTACCTACTCATAGCACCAACTGAACAACAGCAGGCATTGGCGCCATTGCTTGTCGGTTTGGCGCAATCCCACAAGAACTTCACAGTGCGTTTCGCGGCTCTTCAAGGCCTATTTCTGTTGATTGACCTACCGGAAATGGAAGAGCAAATCAAGGAGATTATGCAAGCCGAAACAGACCCCCAACTCAGGGAAATCTATATGCTTTTTGAAGCCGATCTGAACTAGTTAATAATTGCCGGCAAATGTTTGAATAAATTAAAAAAGCATTTAATTTTGCAATCCCTTTGAAGAAATGGCTAGAAGCCTCAAGGGAAAGTTCTTTAAATAATTGATTGAAGGGGGGATACCAAAGCGGCCAACTGGGGC
>CAYGOT010000133.1:0-8600 GCA_964351595.1 uncultured Roseivirgaceae bacterium
TGCAGTCACCTTGGTTTCGCCATAGGGACACACCATTGTGGAGGTGTGGCGGTAGAGTCCAGGATCATGCTCGGTCATGTGCATCTTGACTGTGGTATGGCGGATATGGAGAAGGACTGTGAGCGCCGGCCGGGCGCTACGAGTAATGTCCAAAAAATGCCGTGCTGCGAGAATGAGTATCTGTCACTTGAGATAGACAATGAACTCAAGCCAAAAGTAGCGGCAGCTGCTGTCAATCTTGACTTTATAGCCGCCTTTGTGGCTTCCTATGCCATTTCGTTTTCCTCAACGGACAACACAACTCAATACGCCCATTACGACCCTCCACTGGTAACGAGGGACATATCGATCCTTCACCAGGTTTTCATCATTTAGTATAAGTATGTAATGCTGACAGCCGGGCTGTCTGCTTAGGCAACCTCATGCCTTTCATTGAACTGATTTTCAAGTTCAACCTCATTACATATTATGCTAAATCGTGTCATAAAGTACTTCTTAGAGAATAAGCTGGTAACCGTACTGCTGCTGGTCGCAATCGTCCTGTGGGGTATCGTGACAGCTCCATTCGGCTGGCAAGTGGGTAGCTTGCCTTCCGATCCGGTACCCGTGGATGCCATTCCGGACATTGGTGAAAACCAGCAGATCGTCTTTACGTCCTGGCCCGGAAGGTCACCACAGGATATTGAAGATCAGGTCTCCTATCCGCTGACCACTTACCTACTGGGAATCCCAGGTGTCAAGTCGATACGGAGCTCATCTATCTTCGGCTTTTCCAGCATCTACGTCATTTTCGATGAGGACACGGAGTTTTACTGGTCGCGCTCCAGAATACTGGAGAAGCTCAATGCCGTGCCCTCTGACCTCCTACCGGAAGATGTGAATCCTACCCTGGGTCCTGACGCCACAGCCCTCGGTCAGGTGTATTGGTATACCATTGAAGGGCGCGATCCACAAGGCAACCCCACCGGCGGATGGGACTTACATGAGATACGTTCGGTTCAGGATTTTTATGTCAAGTACGGACTAAATGCTACCCAGGGAGTATCAGAAGTAGCTTCCATTGGTGGATTTGTGCAGGAGTATCAGGTAGATGTCAATCCGGATGCGCTGAAGGCTTACAATGTATCGCTTACCACGGTCATGCAGGCAGTGAAGAAATCCAATCGAGATGTGGGCGCGAAGACCATCGAGATCAACCAAGCCGAGTACCTCGTCAGAGGTCTGGGCTATATCAAGAGCCTCGAAGACCTGGAGTTGGCCGTGGTGGCTGTCCAGGACAATGTACCCATCAGGATCAAGGATATAGGAGTGGTCACCCTTGGGCCTGCGACGCGTCGTGGTGTCCTTGACAAAGAAGGCGCTGAAGTAGTTGGTGGCGTGGTGGTCGCGCGGCACGGCTCTAATCCACTACAGGTGATTAATAATGTCAAAGACAAGATCGGAGAAATTGCTTCCGGGATGCCTAAGAAGACATTGGCGGATGGTACGGTGAGCCAGCTCACGATAATCCCTTTTTACGATAGGTCGACATTGATTTATGAAACACTCGGCACCCTTGAGGAGGCCCTGTCACTCGAGATTCTCATTACGATCCTGGTGGTGATTGTGATGGTCTTCAACCTCCGTGCATCCATACTTATTGCTGGTCTGCTGCCGATCGCTGTGCTTATGGTATTCATCGCCATGCGTTACTTTGGCGTAGATGCCAATATTGTTGCCCTATCGGGAATAGCCATTGCCATCGGTACGATGATCGACCTGGGCATTATCCTATCGGAAAATGTGATGAAGCACATCGAAGAAGCCCCTCCGGGAAAGAAACTGATCGAGGTGGTCTACGATGGTGCAGCTGAGGTAAGTCATGCGATACTCACCGCAGTGTCCACGACAATTGTGAGTTTTGTACCGGTCTTCATGATGGAGGCAGCCGAGGGTAAGCTCTTCAGACCGCTGGCATTTACCAAGACGTTTGCACTTATCGCGGCACTGGTCGTTGCACTCTTGATTTTGCCGGCGCTCGCACATTGGCTCTTTGGTGTGAAGATCAAGTCAGAGCGAGCTGCCAAATTGCTCAATGCAGGGTTGGTGGTACTCGGCCTGATCATTGCCATTGTCGAAAGCCTTTGGGCAGGCATAGCACTGTGCGCCTTTGGGCTAAGCTGGTTTATCACCAAATACAGCCCTGTTCAAAACTGGTGGACTAAAAACCTCACAGTTGTCATCTCGGTAATACTGGTCACTTGGCTACTGGCAGGCTATTGGTTGCCGCTAGGCCCTGAGAACGGATCAATCCTGAATTTCCTTTTCGTTGCAGTGATTATCGCATTGATCTTGGGGGGATTCTCTCTGCTGGAGCGATTCTACACGCGTGTGCTGCGATGGTGCCTGGAGCATAAGGCCACATTTTTGGCTGTTCCATCTGTACTCATTCTTATGGGTGTTACTATTTGGTTAGGATTCGGCAGTGTTTTTGGCTTTGTGCCAAGGACGCTCGACACCATCAACATTAACCTTCGACCCAATGTCATATGGTCTTCTATGGATCATGCGTTCCCGGGGATTGGTAAAGAGTTTATGCCATCATTAGATGAAGGCAGCTTCCTGTTGATGCCCACATCTATGCCGCATTCCGGGCTTGCTTACAACCGTAAAGTATTAGGCCAGCTGGACATGCTGTTGTCCAACATTCCAGAGGTGGATTTGGTAGTTGGTAAGCTGGGGAGGGTAGAGTCTGCGCTTGACCCTGCACCGATCTCAATGTATGAGAATGTAATCAACTATAAGCCCGAGTACCTTACAAATGCCAAAGGCCATCCACAGCGCTACCTTGTGGAAGGAGATCAATTTGTGCTAACAGATGGCAGGAAACTCACCAATCAGCAAGCCCTTGAGCAAGGTCTCAACACTGCATTGCTAGTACCTGATGATGACGGTCAGTACTACCGCAATTGGAGATCGCATATCAAGTCTCCAGATGACATCTGGTCAGAGATCGTCAAAGTGACTAAAATCCCTGGGGTCACCTCTGCACCCAAACTTCAGCCTATAGAGACGAGACTCGTTATGCTGCAAACAGGCATGCGCGCCCCCATGGGGATCAAAGTGTATGGGCCAGACCTGAGTACAATTCAGCAGTTCGGGTTTGAGTTGGAAGCTATTCTGCGTCAGGTGCCATCGGTCAAGGCGGAGGCAGTATTTGCTGACCGGATCGTGGGTAAACCTTACCTGCACCTGGATATCAATCGAGAGGAAATTGCCCGATATGGGTTGAGTGTGGAAGATGTACAGCAGACTATAGAAACAGCTATAGGTGGGATGAAAATCACCAGTACGGTGGAGGGCAGAGAACGATACCCTGTGCGGGTACGATATCCGAGGGAGCTCAGAGATGATCCAGAGTCGCTAAAGCAGATTCTGATAGCCACGCCAACGGGTGCTCAGGTGCCGCTGGGTCAACTTATAGCCATCGACTATGTCCGCGGGCCTCAGGCAATCAAGAGCGAGGAGACATTTCTGGTGGGTTATGTCTTGTTTGATAAGCGCGATGGCTATGCTGAAGTAGATGTAGTCAATGCCGCTCAGGCTGCCATCAGTCAAAATATTGAGGACGGTACACTTTCAGTCCCTGCTGGAATAAGCTATAAGTTTTCCGGTAGCTATGAAAATCAAGTGCGTGCAGAGAAAAGACTTTCGATTATCGTACCTGCCGTGCTAGCCATAGTATTTCTGATTTTGTACTTCCAATTCAAATCTGTGACTACCTCCCTGATGGTGTTCACGGGAATTGCTATGGCATTCAGCGGTGGTTTCATTGTGATTTGGCTCTATGGACAGTCATGGTTTGCGGATGTGCAGTTTCTTGATACCAACTTGCGAGATCTATTTCAAGTACATACGATCAATTTGAGTGTGGCGGTCTGGGTGGGCTTCATCGCCCTTTTTGGCATTGCCACTGACGATGGCGTGTTGATGGGTACCTATCTCGATCAGAGCTTCGCTCGCAATAAGACGACCCATCTTCGTGGCATCCGTGATGCCGTGATTGAGGCGGGTAGCCGACGAATCAAACCGGCTGTCATGACTAGTGCCACCACCATTATAGCCCTACTGCCGATTCTGACCTCAACAGGTCGAGGATCGGATATCATGATCCCCATGGCCATACCGGCTTTTGGAGGGATGCTCTTTGCCTCGATTACTTATTTTATCGTCCCTGTACTCTACGCCATGCGAGAGGAGTGGAGACTAAACCGTCAGTCATCATGAAGCGATATATCCTATTGATTTATTTGACGGCCTGGGCGAGTGGGCCGCTCAGTGCTCAGTCCCTTGAGGACTATCAGCAGTTGGCTGTCGAGAGCAATCCGGCAGTACGCTCAAAATACAAGGCCTTCGAAGCGGCGATGACACGGGTGCAGCAAGCCAACAGCCTGCCAGATCCTTCTCTGTCCTTTGGATACTTCATCTCACCGGTGGAGACACGGGTGGGGCCTCAGCGGGCCCGGTTTTCCCTATCGCAAATGTTCCCCTGGTTTGGGACACTCAAAGCACAGGGTGATGTAGCCAGCCTCACAGCGGAGGCTACTTATCAGCAATTTGTGGAAGCTCAAAACAGCGTGCGATTTGAAGTGGCTAAAGCCTATTATCCGCTACAGGAGTTGGAAGGATTACTTGCCGTGCAGGTGGATAACCTTGAATTATTGAAATCTTGGAAGCGGTTGGCTACTGTGAAATACGAGAATGGTGAGACTGCTTTGGCGGATGTTTTTAGAATAGATCTGTTGATCAAGGAATTGGAGACCGAGTTAAGCCTGATTGAAGGCAGGCGCAAGCCACTCACGATCGCATTCAACCGACTAGTCAACCGTGACGATGAGGAGTTGATTGCGGTAGCCCAATGGAAAGAACTCGATGCGATTGATACTATTGCTATTGCCGACTGGTCAAGTCACCCCAGGATGTTGGAACTGCAGAAGAGAATTGCTGCTAAGCAGGCACTCGGCAAAGCAATAGAGAAGCAAGGACTTCCGAAAATTGGTGCTGGCCTTGACTATGTGATCGTCGGGGAGCGAGATGATGCTATGGTTCCTGACAATGGTCGCAATGCCTTTATGCCTATGGTAACGGTATCACTGCCGATCTTCAGGAAGAAGTATAGTGCAGCCATTGATGAGGCGGAGCTACAGACGGAAGCTTATGAACTTGACCTGCAATCGGTAGAAAATGAACTGGTATCCAAGCTGGAGCAGCTGCGCTATGAGATACAGCGCGAAACGGAACTCAGCGATCTCTACCAGAGACAAATCGAGGATACGGAGCAGATCCAGCGCCTGCTGCTGAGTGGTTTCAGCAATGCAGGCTCGGATCTGGACGAGCTACTGCGGATACAGATGCAGCAACTCAACTACGAAATAAAATTGATCAATGCGAAGACGAGGATGATGACCGCTATCGCCAATAAACGATATATCCTCGGTGAAGGAATTTAAAATATTTGAGCTATGAAAAATCTACTCAATAACAAATGGGTGCTCATGGTACTGGTACTGCTAGTCGGTGCTGTACTCGGATGGCTGATCAAGCCTTCTGGTACGATGGAGCAAAATGCTGCTCATGAGCATAGTACAGCCATTGGCGAATGGACGTGTAGCATGCATCCCCAAATCAGAACACAAGAGCCCGGAGCATGTCCTATCTGTGGGATGGACCTTATCCCTGTAGCCTCGGACGGTGAGGATGAGAATCCTCTGGCCATTAAGATGTCTGCCAATGCAATGAAACTGGCCAATATTCATACGATGAAAGTCGGGTCAGATGCGCCAATGAAGACTATCCGCCTAACGGGAAAAGTGCAGCAAGACGAACGCTTGATTTTTACCCAATCGTCTCATATTTCCGGTAGGATAGAAGAGCTGTCAGTCAACTTCACGGGGGAGTTGATCAGTAAGGGACAAATAGTAGCAACGATCTACTCTCCTGCATTGGTCACGGCCCAGCAGGAGCTTTTTGAGACATTGAAGATCAAAGAAAGCCAACCGGCACTGGTAGCGGCGGCAAGACGTAAGCTATCCAACTGGAAGCTAACAGATAATCAAATTGATGACATCATCGCGAATGGGCAGCCCGTCGAGATGATTTCGATCAGGTCAGAGCGATCAGGCTATGTAAGTGAAAAATTGGTCAATCTCGGTGACTATGTGAAAGCCGGAACACCTATCTACGAGGTGACTGACCTTTCCAAGGTGTGGGTGGAGTTTGATGCTTATGAGTCAGATATGCAATGGATCCGAACTGGAGGGGTGGTGGAGTTTACGGTATCTGCTATTCCTGGTGAAAAGTTTCAAGGGAAGATCACCTACATTGATCCTGTGATCAATCCCAAAACGCGGGTTTCAAAAGTGCGGGTTGAGGTGACTAATTCGGATCAAGCTCTTAAACCTGAGATGTTTGCCAGAGGAGTTATTGATTCAGGGCTTGAGGCGGAAGATGTGATCACCGCACCTAAGTCAGCAGTGATGTGGACGGGTACCCGGTCTGTGGTTTATATCAAGACGGTTTCCGATCAGGGCACCAGTTTTTTGATGCGAGAGGTGAAGCTAGGGCCCGCATTAGGCGATCAATTCGTGGTGGAGGAGGGATTGAAGCCGGGCGATGAAATAGCCGTAAATGGTACGTTCAGCATTGATGCTGCGGCACAGCTGGCAGGCAAACCATCAATGATGAGCCCGGAAGGTGGAGCTGCTATGACAGGTCATGATCATGCCCGCCTGCCGGACGATAAGAGCGGAGTACCACATGCAGGCACTAGTGACCACTCTCAGCATCAAACCACGTATATGGTAAATGAGTCTGAAACTATTTATGAGGCTGATGATCAATTCAAAGAGCAGCTGAACAATATACTTATCGCGTACTTGCCAATGAAAGATGCACTGATCGTATCTAATGCAGAGGCTGCCGCAGCACATGCCAATAGCGTACTTAAAGCTGTGAACGCAGTGAATATGACCTTAGTCAGTGGAGAGGCTCACAATGAATGGATGGCTGACGTGGGAGTGCTGGTGTCGACCAGTGGCGCCATAGCCGAAGAGAGTAATCTCGAGCCAATGAGAATGATATTTTCACCATTAAGTAACCAACTTTATCAGACACTAAAGAAATTTGAAGTGGAAACAGGGGCATACTTACAGTTTTGCCCTATGGCCAGGCAAAATAAAGGGGCGTATTGGCTGAGCGATTCTGAGAAGATACTCAACCCTTACTTTGGGGATGCCATGCTCACCTGTGGAAATGTAGAAGAAGAATTAAAATAAATCTCAAACTATAAAATCAATACAAATGAAAAATCTATTAAGCGTACTCGCATTGACAGTAGTGTTGTCTGCCTGTGGTGAAAAGCCGGCTCAGGAGACTTCTGATAAACCAGCAACTCAGGCTGAAGTAGCTCAATCAGTAACCAAAGAAGGCGCAATCGCTGACTATATGGCACTGAAAAACGCCTTTGTTCAGACAGCTGTGGATGCTGCTCAAGAGGCGGCAAAGAACCTTGTTGAGTCACTCAAAGCGGAGGATATGGATGAGGCCACTATCAATGCAGCCAGCATAATCATGACCTCTGATGACATTGAAGCACAGCGTGCGGCTTTCAAAACAATCACTGACAACATGGTGAGTAAAATAAAAGAGAGCGGTACAGAGACAGGTGTTTACGTACAATATTGTCCGATGGCCTTTGGCAACACAGGTGCGAGTTGGTTGAGCTTATCAGAAGATATTAAGAACCCTTATTTCGGGGACAAAATGCTCACCTGTGGAAAAGTAGAGGAGAAGCTTTGAACTAGGAGGGATACCAACCACGGGGGATGTTGAATCTACGGTGGTTTTAAAACCATAACTGTCAAATATGAAAAACCTAATTGCTATTATCATAATATTAAGTGGCACAACATGCTTCTCTCAGCCTAACGTGGATGAGGTTAAACAAGTCATGAAGAAATATAAGGAGACCTTAGAGAGTCTGGATGTCTCAGAGTCCTTCGCGTTGTTTGCTGATGACTCGCAGGTGCTGGAACAAGGAAAAATTGAGGGCACTTACCGAGACTATATCGCCAATCACATAGGCCCTGAATTGAGTCATTTCTCTTCCTTCACTTTCAGTGAATATGAGATAGAAGTGAATGTCGATCTACCTTATGCTTTTACCACGGAATCTTATATCTACAAAATAGTGCTGAAAGACGAAGATCGAAAAGTGGAAAGAAAGGCTACTGCGACTTCAATTTTGAAAAAGATTGATGATGAATGGAAGATTATCAATACCCATAGCTCTTCTAGAGCTGTAAAGAAAGATTAAAATGACTACCCTCCACATCAAGAATATGGTTTGTGATCGCTGCAAGAAAGTGATCAAAGACGAATTGACCACTCTCGGTGTGGAGGTGCATTCCATTGAATTAGGAGTGCTTGAGATTGATCCAAAATCAGTTGATCTTGAATCCATCGCCGGTACCATTGAAGCACACGGTTTTGAATTGATAGAAAGTAAGGAAGAAATAATTGTCGAGCGAATAAAAGTGTTTCTCATTAACATGATTGACCAG
>CAYGOT010000134.1:0-8528 GCA_964351595.1 uncultured Roseivirgaceae bacterium
TGTTGTTGTGGATTAAGATTTGATTAGTCCTTTTTATTTTGAGTTTTTGACCTTGGGGTTCAGGCTAGTAGCCGGACCCCTTTTTTTGTGTCCACAAAGCATTGAACCCCTTGCTCAAAAGTGAACAGTGACTGTTCTAATGTGTACATAATCGATACACTAAAGAAGCCTTAAATTCACCTAACTAGCTGATAAACAATTTTTTATAAAAATGGCACCCTTATTGAAATAGGTGGTACCGAACTTGAAATAATTTTAATCGAATGGATCGCAAAATCAAGAAAAAGAAATGGACGATCGGGAGGATTGCCGCATTCGGGCTGGGAGGCTTGTTTGTGGTGTTCGTGCTCTACAGCTTCATTTTTGCTGACAAAGGAGCCAAACTAAACGTCGAAGTAGAAAAAATTAATATTTCTGAAGTGCATCAGGGCGAATTCCGCGAATTCATACCTGTAGATGGCACAGTGATGCCCATCAAGACCATTCGTCTTGATGCAATCGAAGGTGGTAACGTGGAGAAAAAATACTACGATGGTGGTATTATGATCGACGTTGGAGACACGATTCTGAAGTTGGCGAATAATAACCTAGTGCAAAACTTTATCCGAGAAGAGACACAAGCCTTTATCCTCATCAACAACCTGGAGAATACGAAGCTAAGCCTTCAGCAAAACCAGTTTAACCTTAGGGCGAACTTAATTGAGCTGGGCTTTCAAATTGATCAGGCCAAAGAT
Source organism: uncultured Roseivirgaceae bacterium (assembly GCA_964351595.1). Classification (GTDB taxonomy): domain Bacteria; phylum Bacteroidota; class Bacteroidia; order Cytophagales; family Cyclobacteriaceae; genus UBA6059. The sequence continues at coordinate 735 of CAYGOT010000134.1, forward strand.
GCTTACCTCAGGGGTAAAGAACTTTTTGAAGAGAAAGTGATATCGGAGCAAGAATATCTCAATCTGAAAAGAGAGTATGACAGACTCGAAGCTTCCCGTAAAATCGCGATTGAAAGTGCACGTTTTGATTCATTGAATGCTGTAACTCAAATTGCCCAGACAGAGGCGACACTGGAAAGAACGAGCAGCAACCTTGAGATGATCAAAAAGAATCTTGAGAATTTATACATCAAAGCACCGATTTCAGGAGTACTCTCTTCGGTCAATGTAGAGGTAGGTGAGTCCATCGCACCGGGTCAGAATATTGCTCAAATAGATGACATGAATGGCTTTAAAGTCAGGGCGTCAATTGATGAGCACTACATCGCACGTATCTATGAAGGACTTGCGGGATCGTTCCCTTTTGCGGGTACGGACTACAACCTGAAGATCACTAAGATTTATCCTGAAGTAACCAATGGATTATTCGAGGTGGACATGGCATTTGACGGTGATGTTCCAGATGGAATCAGACGAGGACAAACACTACAGATCAAGCTACAGCTAAGCGAAAATATCCAGGCGGTACAGATACCAAGAGGAAGCTTCTATCAGACTACAGGAGGCAATTGGATATTTGTAGTCTCTCAGGAGGGTGATTATGCCATCAGAAGAAACATTAGACTAGGTCGCCAAAACCCGAGGTACTATGAAGTACTCGAGGGCTTGCAACCTGGAGAACAAGTAGTTGTCTCTTCTTACGAAGGGTATGAAGATAAAGACAGATTAGTATTCAAATAGCATTTTTAAACAAACCATAAATCAAATGGAAAACGGAAAAAGTTTGATCAGAACGGTAGGCCTTAAGAAGTTCTACTATACTGATGAAGTGGAAACGACCGCTTTGGCAGGCGTAAATCTGGAGGTCAAAACTGGCGAGTTTGTTGCCATCATGGGACCATCCGGTTGCGGTAAGTCGACACTCCTTAATATTGTAGGTCTACTTGACAATCCTTCTGAAGGTGAATTTCACTTCAAGGATGAGGAGATCTCGACCTACTCTGAGAGAAAGCGAGCCGACCTTAGAAAAGCCAACATCGGCTTTGTATTTCAAAGCTTTAACCTGATCGACGAACTCACTGTGTATGAAAACATCGAGCTTCCTTTGATCTATCTAAAGTACTCTTCTGCGGATCGTAAGAAGAGGGTGGAAGAAGTGATGGAGTCTATGAAGATCATGCACCGTCGCAATCACTTCCCACAGCAGCTTTCTGGTGGTCAGCAGCAGAGAGTAGCTATTTCAAGAGCGGTAGTAGCTAAGCCAAAGTTGATCCTTGCGGATGAGCCTACCGGAAATCTTGACTCTGCCAACGGACAGGAAGTGATGACGCTTCTCAGCGATTTGAACGAGTCTGGCACCACAGTCGTGATGGTGACGCACTCCCCGATCGATGCAGAGTACGCTGACAGAATTATCCACTTATTTGATGGTCAGATTGTATCTGAAAACATCAATGCTAAGGATAAGTCTTTAGTCTAGACAACTCAACTTAATAAGCAACGCTAGGGCTTTGCTGATAGATCACAAGTATCTATTGGCAAGGCCTTTTTGCGTCTTATGGAATCTGTCGTATCTTATTTGCCTAAGGCAGGCCTATGACGACAGTTGAGAAAGTACGGGTAGTGATAGTAGAGGACAATGATGTGGTTCGCGAGGGGCTTAGTTTGATGATCAACCATACCGACAAGTTTAAGGTGATCAAAGCCTACCGGAAAGCCGAACCAGCGGTAAAAAACCTTCTCGAAGATCAGCCGGATATCGTATTAATGGATTTGGAGCTACCGGGGATTCATGGGGAGGAGGCGACATTCAAGATGAAGGGTATCCGACCTGAAACTAAGATTGTGGTAAATTCTGTGAGGGACGAACCTGAGTCAGTATTCAAAGCACTCTGCGCTGGAGCCATTGGCTACATCAAGAAAGATGCTCAGTTTCGTAAGGTAATAGAAGCGCTTGAGGATGTAGCGCAGGGAGGAGCACCCATGAGCCCGGCTATCGCCAATATGGTGGTTTCGTCATTCCAAAAGAATCCTGTAAGTCCACTTTCAACCAGGGAAACCGAGGTGTTGAGCCTACTGGCCAAAGGCAAGAGCTACACTATTATAGCCGATGAAATCTTTGTGCACAAGGAAACAGTCAAGTCTCACATCAAGAGCATTTATCAAAAGCTGCAGGTCAACTCTAAGCCGCAAGCCATCGAAAAAGCGATAAAGAACAAGCTCATATAGGCTGTGAGACCGGACAAAGGTTAAAAGACTCATCCAATTAGTGCGACCGGAGACCCCACTGTAGGGGGTACATTGCCACCGCTTGTTACCACAATATTGAGGGAATGGGCTGCAAAAAAATATTTTCCTAAGCGCATTTTCATTTATCCCCCATTATAGGGGTTGGATACTACCACTATGAGAACTTACTTTTCAAATAAGGTCAAAAACAACTATTCCATGTCATCAGATAAAGTAAGAATTATCATTGTAGAGGACAATGAGCCTATCAAAGACGGGTTCGCTCTAATAATCAATAGCTTCTCAAAGTACTATGTGGTCAACACCTATACTAACTGTGAAGCGGCGCTAAAAAACCTACGGAAGGATGATCCGGATATCATTCTGATGGATATAGAACTGCCCGGCATGAGTGGAATAGAGGGAATTAAGCGAGTAAAGAAAGTATCACCGCAAATTGATATTATAGTCAACACTATCCATGAAAACCAAGAGAAGGTTTTTGAGGCCTTATGCGCTGGAGCCTCAGGCTATATCACTAAGAACTCTTCCCATAATGAGCTTCTCAATGCACTAGACCAAATATCTAGCGGCGGAGCTCCATTAAGTGGAAACATTGCCAAAATGGTAGTAAAATCATTTCAGAAGAACCTCCAGTCTCCCCTTACCTCCCGCGAAACGGAGGTGCTCGAACTCCTCTCAAAAGGGAAGAGCTATTCGATCATCGCAGATGAACTCTTTATCACCAAGGAGACCGCCAAATCACATATTAAGAACATTTATTCAAAGCTCCATGTCAACAGCAAATCCCAGGCAATTGACAAAGCTTTACGTGAAAAATTGATCTGACAGCCCTTTTTCGGCTTCACAAAATCATACATAATGGGGGATTAAACACACCCCTCGAATCCTCACCTTTGAAATATTCCCAAGGTGGGGATTGAGTGAAATATGCCTTTTCATGGCATCAAAAGCTCTCTACTCACGGCGGGGTTAAATGTTTAACCTTTTAAAACTATTACTGTATGAGAGCAAATCTACTAAGCTTCCTGCTCGCTTTTGTGGTGTCAGTGACATCAACATTTGCGCAGGAAAGAACGATTTCCGGTAGGGTAGTGGACGAAGATGGTGGGGGACTCCCTGGGGTGAATGTCATCCTAAAGGGTACCACTACGGGTACTACTACTGATATCGATGGTAATTACAAGGTCAACGTACCGGCAGAAGCCAACACGTTGACATTCTCTTTTATTGGCTTAGCCAGTCAAGAGGTAGCAATCGGAGCGCGATCGACCATAGACGTGACCATGAGTTCCGATGTGAAACAACTTTCCGAAGTGGTTGTCACGGCGATCGGTATTGAGAGAGAAAAGAAAGCACTTGGCTATGCTGTATCCGATGTGTCGGGTGATGCATTGAAGCAGCGTGCGGAACCTGATCCAATCAGGGCGCTGACTGGTAAGGTGCCGGGAGTAAATATATTGAGTTCTGGAGGTGGCGCTGGTTCAGCAACAAACATCACCATTCGTGGTAGCTCATCACTTACTGGTAACAATCAACCACTTTTCGTAGTGGACGGTGTACCGTTTGATAACTCTGTCACCAGAACCAACGAAGGTTTCAACCAGGGTAATCCAAACTCTAACAGGGCATTTGATATTGATCCTAATAATATCGAGACCATGACTGTATTGAAAGGTGCGTCTGCTGCAGCTCTATACGGTTCGCGTGCTGCCAATGGCGTAATTGTAATTACGACCAAGGCTGCTGCTCGTGGACAGAAAAAGGGACTTGAAGTTACCTATAACACTTCCTATAATGTTGAAACAGTAGCTGGTAAGATTGAAAAGCAGGGCGAGTGGACACAAGGTGCATTGTTCGGATCACACAACTTCGTATTCAACAATGGTTTCTTTGGAACATGGGGTCCCAGGTATGAGTGGGTAAATGAAATGATTCAGAGTGGATTTACTGCTGACATCATGAGTGAGTCGCTTGGTGGCTCGTCTGGAATTAACCATCCATTATTTAACAAGTACGGATCTAATCCTAGCAGCCCACTTTACGCCGGTGACCAGTATCCATTTATTTTGGATCAGGTTGACAGAGTATATGCTGATACAGACAACTTCAATAATTTCTGGCAGGATGGTACTGTTGTAGAACATGCAGTACAGGTGAGCTCTGGTGGAGAAAATACTAGCTTGACAGCTGGTGTATCCAGAACTAATAATGAAGGTATCGTTCCTTTCTCAGAGGTTACGCGTACTAGCATGAATTTTGGTGGTCGAGCCACTTTGGCCAATGGCCTTTTCCTTAACGGTAGTATTACTTATGTACAGACCGATCAGAGAACTGCACCTCAAGGTGCCGAGATTGCTGCGGCAAATGCTGGTACCTCTTTCATTGGTATGTTGTACTTGATGTCTCCAACCTATGATTTGACCAACAATCCTTATGTAAATAACAGAACGGGTGGTTCTATTTACTATAGAAATGGTTTTGATAATCCATACTGGGTAGCAGAGTTTGCCCCTATTACATCTCAGGTTGATCGCTACTTTGGTAACGCCACTGTAGGTTATGATATTTTCGATTGGATGACGGTGACTTATAAGTTTGGTTTCAATGCCTATACTGACAGAAGATCATCGCTGGTTCCTGCATTTTCAGAAAACATTCCTGCAGGTCAGTACTCTGTGGATGATGTCTTCAGACAAGAACGAGATGGTAACTTATTGATCTCAATGGAAAAGGAGCTGAGTTCTGATATCAGCTTACGAGCGCTAGTTGGTCATAACGCCAACGAAAGAAAGCTAGAGCAAACGACTATCATTGGTAATGGAATTATTGCCAGGGGCGTTAATCGCATCACCAACACTGCGAGCCAGTTAATGCGAAGAGACTATGGTGAGATTCAAAGATTCCAGGGAGTATTTGCTGACCTTTCGGTTAGTTTCCGTGATTGGGCGTTCGTGAATGTCGTAGGAAGGAACGATTGGTCGTCCACACTTCCAGAAGACAACAGATCATTCTTTTATCCTGGTGTAAGTACTTCTTTTGTATTGAGTGAGGCTGTCACGCTTCCCTCAGTTATCAATTTTGCAAAGGTTAGAGCTGGTATAACTAAGGTAGGTAATGAAGCTGCTCCATATGACACTCAAACACCTTTCTTGATCAATGATCAGTATACTAATCTTCAATTCCCATTTACTACGCCTAGAGGTTCATTCAACATTGCTAACCAGGAAGAGACGCTCGGTTCACCTACACTCCGACCTGAGTTTACCACAGAATATGAAGTGGGTTTGGAGGCAACTGTTCTTAATAACAAAATCGGTATTGATGTGACCTATTACAACAGGCAATCTACTGACCAGATCGTTCAGGTGACTGTTCCTTCGACTACCGGGTTCCGTGAAGCACTTACGAATGTAGGACGTGTTGACAACTACGGATGGGAGATTGGGCTTGACCTGACTCCAGTAGAGCTTTCTAACGGGTTCAAGTGGAATATTTACAGTGCATTCACAAGAAACAGGAATGAAGTGGTGGATATTGGAGAAGCTGATCAAATTCTTGTTGGAGGATTCGCTTCTGGTGGTCAGTCAATTGTTCACAGACCAGGTTTGCCGTTTGGTCAGCTTCTAGGAACTGATTTCCAAAGAGACGAAGAGGGTAATATTCTGGTGAATCCAATTTCTGGTAAGCCCTTTGAAAACAACGATCTCCAGATAATTGGTGATCCTAACCCTGACTTCACTTTGGGTGTAACTAACTCATTCAGCTGGAAGGGTGTGAGCCTTTCTGTCCTGATTGACTGGACGCAAGGAGGCGATATTTATTCTACTACTGCAGACCAGACTTTCAGTCGTGGTATCCTTGATCACCCATTGAACACTGACCGTGTACCTCGTGTAGGGCTTGGTTTCTTTGGAGATGGTGCTGGCAATCCTCTGTTAGACGAAAGCGGTAATAAGATCCCTAACAGTGCATTGACTACCGCCAATGACTGGGTATTCTTTGATGGCTGGGCAGCTGGTGGTGTTGACTGGCATTCAGTGTATGATGCTACCGTCATCAGAATCAGAGAGGTGTCATTGAGTTACAACTTCCCTACAGCATTATTGGACAAGACACCATTCGGAAGAGCGACAATGTCCTTCTCAGGTAGAAACCTGTGGTACAATGCCCCTCACTTCCCAGATGCTCTAAACTTCGACCCTGAGGTTTCTGGTCTTGGTGGCGGTGACGATAGTGGTGCCTTTAGAGGATTTGACTTTATGGGTGTGCCAACTACAAGAAGATATGGTGTCAACCTATCGGTTACTTTTTAATCAGTGGTAGAAATTAAAGGAATTCAAATGACACGATTTAATAAGATAACTAAATATATAGCGGCGCTAACCATCATTGGTTTGGTGTCGTCATGTAGCAGTGATTGGTTGGATGTCAATGACAATCCCAACGCTCCTACTGAGCCTGATTTGGAACTTTTGATCCCATCTGTACAGATTGGAATGGGCCAGGTACTTGCAGACCGTTTTGATGCGCTCGGTGTGATAGGTCAAAATATGGAATCTACTCTATCGCAGTATGGATTAGGTTCTGATGGTGGCGTGCCCCTTGGCTTTGAAGAGCTTTTTGTTGATGCTCTTGTCAATGGCGAGAGGGTTATAGTCGATGCTGAATTAAGCGACCCACCATTGACTACTCACAGAGGGATTGCCAAAGTGCTGAAGGCTTATATCTATCATGTGATCATTGATATATGGGGTGCTGCTCCATTTGATGAGGCTTTGTTAGGTGCAGAAGGCCCTGATGCCCCTATGTGGCAAGATGGTGCTGAGGTATATCCTAAGCTTATCACTTTGGTAGATGAGGGTATTGCTGATCTTCAGGTTGGCGGGGTAGCTCCTCAAAATGATGTCATCTACGGTGGTAGCGCGGCTAACTGGATAAAGTTCGCTAATACATTGAAGCTGAAAATGGCTTTGAATACGAACAATGCGAGTCTGGCTAATTCAGCAATAGCTGGTGGTGTGATTTCGAGCAATTCTGAGGATGCCGACTTCCAGTTTGGTACAGGCTTAGCTCCTGAAAACAGGCACAGAATGCATCAGTTGCACTACACTGGTGGTACCAAGACTTTCTACATGAGCAACACATTGATGCACAAGATGTACAGAGGTTATGGTGTTGAAGGTGAAGCAGATGTACCTGACCCAAGGATGAGGTATTATTTCTTCCGCCAGATTCCTGATTTTGATGCTGCATTGGCTGCAGGAGCTGTAGTGGCTGATGATTTCCCGTGCTTCGGTTACGGCGCTAGAAACACCGACGAATCAACATGGACGATAAGATGTTCTTATGGTAATGTCGGTGATGGCTACATGGGAAGAGATCATGGTGATGGAACTGGTGTTCCTAACGACGGTGCAGCAAGAACTACTTTTGGTGTGTATCCTATCGGCGGTCTATTTGATGATGGCCCAGGTCGTACTGTAGCACAGCAGTCTGATATCA
>CAYGOT010000135.1:0-8325 GCA_964351595.1 uncultured Roseivirgaceae bacterium
GATGACGCCATATTGGAGAGCATCGCCTTTCTATGTGGCGCTGTTCTTCCTAAATGATTAAACTTCTTGCCGTGTCTCATCAGTTCTTACTCTTCTTCTAGTTTGTATTTTGACAAATCCATGCCAAATGTCAATGCTTTCTCAGCCACCAACTGCTCTAATTCCGCTAGAGACTTCTTACCAAAGTTTCTAAACTTCATCATGTCAGAAATCTCAAGTCTCACCAGGTCACCTAAAGATCTCACATCTGCAGCTTTCAAACAGTTGTAAGCACGAACAGAAAGATCCAAATCATTAAGTGGAGTCTTGAGCAACTTCCTCATGTGTAGCAACTCCTCATCTACTGCCTCCGGCTCACCCGAATCCTGAGTCTCAAGAATCATGTTCTGATCAGAGAATAGCATGAAGTGCTGAATAAGAATATTCGCGGCACCTTTTAGCGCATTTTCAGGGTGAATAGATCCGTCAGTCTCGATATCAAGAATTAACTTCTCATAGTCAGTCTTTTGCTCAACACGCGTATTCTCTATGCTATACTTAACATTTTTGATTGGCGTGAAAATCGCATCTATCGGAATAAATCCAAATATCTGCTCAGCCGGCTTATTTTCCTCTGCAGGAACATAGCCTCGGCCTTTCTCTACCGTCAACTCAATCTCGAAATGAATATTCTCATCAAGATTGCAAATCACATGCTCGGGGTTTAGCACCTCAAAAGAGTTAGTGAAATTGAAAATATCGCCAGCAGTAAATTTTGACTGCTTAGAAATAGTGATATTGATCTTGTTGTCTACTACATCAGAAATCTTCTTGAACCTTACCATTTTAAGATTCAAAATCATTTCAGAAACGTCTTCAACAACTCCTTCTACAGTAGAAAACTCATGTAATACTCCGGGTACTTTAATGCCTGTAATAGCATATCCCTCCAAAGATGAAAGGAGTATTCTTCTCAAAGCATTACCAATAGTCACCCCATATCCAGGCTCGAGCGGTTTAAATGTGAACAGACCATGAAAGTCGTCTGCCTTCTCCATCACCACCTTTTCGGGCATTTGAAATGCAAGTATTGACATATATCTAATTATTAAATGATTATAAGAAAAACTATTACTTGGAGTACAATTCGACGATCAGCTGCTCCTTGATATTCTCAGGGATATCGTCTCTGCTCGGAGAAGTGACAAACTTGCCCAACTGCTCCGATGCATCCCACTCCAACCAGCTGTACTTGGCAGCCGATCTAGATGCCAGGCTATCGGTAATAGCCATTAAAGACTTTGACTTCTCACGAATACCAACTACATCTCCATGCTTTAGAGAAAATGAAGGAATACTTACCAATTCTCCATTTACAGTAATGTGCTTATGAGTAACTAACTGTCTCGCAGCTCTTCTGGTAGGCGCAATGCCTAGTCTGAATACTGTATTGTCAAGTCTGGCCTCAAGCAGCTGGAGTAGGTTCTCACCTGTGATTCCACCTTTTCTTGACGCTTTATCAAAAAGGTTAGCAAACTGTCTTTCCAAGACACCATAGGTGTACTTAGCTTTCTGCTTTTCAGCTAGCTGAATAGCATATTCCGATTGCTTACGTCTCCTGTTTCGACCATGCTGCCCAGGAGGATATGGTTTCTTCTGAACTGCCTTGCTTGGGCCAAAAATTGGCTCATTGAACTTTCTAGCAATCTTTGCCTTGGGACCTCTATATCTTGCCATTTGAAATTATTCCTTGAATTACTGACTTAGACTCTTCTTCTTTTGGGCGGACGACATCCATTATGAGGCAGTGGTGTGATGTCTCTAATGATCGTCACTTCAATTCCTACATTCTGGATTGTTCTGATTGCTGACTCACGTCCAGCACCAGGACCCTTTACAAAAACCTCGACCTTTCTAAGACCTAGATCGTAAGCTGCTTGACCAGCATTCTGTGCGGCTACCTGAGCGGCATAAGGAGTGTTCTTTTTAGAACCCTTAAAGCCCATCTTACCTGCTGAAGCCCAAGAAATAACCTGACCTGTCGAGTTAGTCATAGAGATGATGATATTGTTAAATGAAGCCTTAATGTGAGCTTGACCCACTGGCTCAACATTCACCACTCTTTTCTTAGCCTTATCTTTTCTTTTTTGCGCCATGTCAAATATTATTTAACCGCCTTCTTCTTGTTGGCAACTGTTTTTCTCTTACCCTTTCTAGTTCTAGAGTTATTCTTAGTTCTCTGACCTCTTACAGGTAAGCCTTTCCTATGTCTGAGACCTCTGTAGCATCCGATATCCAACAAGCGCTTGATACTCAACTGGACTTCAGATTTGAGGACACCCTCAACCTTAAAGCTTTCGCTGATTGCACTCCTGATAGCATTAGACTCATCGTCAGTCCATTCTGCAACCTTCTTATTCCAGTCTACACCAGCTGTGGTGAGTATTTTCTGCGCAGATCTACGACCTATACCGAAAATATATGTTAGAGAAACTTCGCCTCTCTTGTTATCAGGAATATCTACTCCAGCAATTCTAGCCATAGCTTAACCTTGTCTTTGTTTAAACCTCGGATTCTTTTTATTGATTACGTAGACCTTTCCGTTTCTGCGAATCACTTTGCAGTCAACGCTACGCTTTTTTACAGATGCTTTAACTTTCATTGTATGCTATTTATATCTATATACAATTCTACCCTTAGACAGGTCATACGGCGACATCTCTAATTTCACCTTATCACCTGGTAATATTTTTATATAATGCATTCTCATCTTACCAGAAATATGAGCAATCACCTGATGTCCATTTTCTAACTCAACGCGGAACATCGCATTTGACAATGCTTCTACAATTGTTCCATCCTGCTCTATTGATGCTTGTTTGGCCATTAGATTATAACATTAAGCCACAGCGGCATTCTGAGATCTACCCTTCAATCGACCTGACTTCATCAAACCATCGTAGTGTCTCATCAACAAATAGCTTTCTATCTGCTGTAGGGTATCCAGGATAACGCCTACCATAATCAGTAATGATGTACCTCCGTAAAACTGGGCGAAACCAGTACTAACTCCTGCCATCATCGCAAAGGCCGGTAAGATCGCCACAAGTGCTAAGAAGAATGATCCCGGCAAAGTGATTCGCGTCAAAACGCTATCAACGAACTCGGAAGTTGCCTTACCCGGCTTTATACCTGGTACGAATCCACCATTCCTCTTCATATCATCAGCTATCTGATTAGGGTTAACTGTGATCGCTGTATAGAAAAATGTGAAAAGTATAATTAAGATGGCGAACACTAAATTGTATTGCCAGCTCTGAATATTGGAAAACGTTGCTCCAACATATTGCGCCAGATCACTATCATCAGCCCATAAACCTGACACCATCGCTGGAATGAACATTAGCGATTGAGCGAAAATGATAGGCATAACACCTGAAGCATTTACCTTCAATGGTATATACTGTCGTTGACCTCCATATACCTTATTACCTACTACCTGCTTAGCATATTGTACAGGTATCCTCCTCACTGCCTGTGTCAAGAGTACAACTCCCATCACTACAAAGAATAATGCGACGATCTCGATGATGAAGATTAGCATTTGGCTCATTCCCCTTGACAGGGCCTCAGCCACTATTGATCCAGGGAATCGAGAAATGATTCCGATCATAATAAGCATACTGATACCGTTTCCTATCCCCTTATCAGTGATCTTCTCTCCCAACCACATGCAGAAAATAGTACCCGCGGTAAGTATAATTACAGCCGCCATGGTAAATAGCGTTCTGTTCTCAAGAACAATAGCCTCAGCTGGTATAGTTACAGTCAAATAACTAACCCCTTGTGCTAGCGTAATCGCAATAGTGAGTACCCTCGTTATTTGGGTTATCTTTTTTCTACCACTATCCCCTTCTTTTTGAAGCTTCTGAAAATATGGTACTGCTACAGTAAGTAGCTGAAGTACAATAGAAGCTGAGATATAGGGCATAATCCCTAAACCGAAGATCGAGGCATTACTAAATGCACCTCCTAAAAAGGTGTCCAGTAATCCGAATATGCCAGAAGCAGAATCTTGAAGTTTCGATGGGTCTACGCCAGGTAGAACCACAAAAGATCCTAATCTGAAAATGATAAGAAATCCTAATGTATTCAGGATTCTTACCCTCAATTCCTCAATGGAAAAAATATTCTGTATGGTAGATAAAAACTTCTTCATGCTTAAAGTATGGTAGCCTTACCACCCGCTTTTTCAATCGCCTCTATCGCTGACTTAGAAAAATGATGAGCCGTCACTTCCACTTTTGATTTCAATTCGCCTCTTCCTAATACCTTAACTATATCATTCTTACCAGCCAATCCATGCTCAATCAGAACCTCAGGCGTGACCTCAGATAACTTAAACTGGTCAACTAGGGCTTCCAGTGTATCCAGATTCACAGGCTTAGTCTCGACTCTATTAGGCGAAGTAAAGCCAAATTTCGGCACTCTTCTTTGAAGTGGCATTTGACCACCCTCAAAACCCAACTTACGCTTGTATCCAGATCTGGACTTAGCACCTTTATGCCCTCTAGTAGAAGTTCCACCTTTACCAGAACCTTGTCCTCTACCAATCCTTTTCTTGTTCTTGGTAGACCCCTCTGCAGGTTTAAGTGAATTTAAATTCATGATTAAAGTTCTTTAACAGCTACTAAATGTTCTACCTTATTAATCATACCCTGAATCTGAGGAGTCAACTCCTTGGTCACGGTACGATGCATCTTTCCTAATCCAAGTGCCTTGATCGTCAACTTTTGATTTTCAGGCCTCTTGATGATGCTTCTTGTCTGAGTAATCTCTACTTTCTTAGCCATAGCTATTAACCGTTAAATACTTTAGCCAACGTAACTCCTCTTTGTTGAGCAATGCTGTAAGCATCTCTCATATTATTGAGCGCATCAAAAGTAGCCTTCACCACGTTGTGCGGGTTTGAAGATCCTTTAGACTTAGCAAGCACGTCGTGAATACCCGCGCTTTCAAACACAGCTCTCATCGCACCACCAGCAATCACACCAGTACCTGGTGCAGCAGGCTTGATTAGTACAAATCCTCCTCCAAATTTACCAAGCGCTTCATGAGGTACAGTAGCTTTGAATAAAGGCACTCTCACCAAGTTTTTCTTAGCATCATCTATTCCTTTGGTAATAGCGTCAGTAACTTCATTGGCCTTACCCAATCCGTATCCAACAACACCATTTCCATCTCCAACAACTACAATTGCCGAAAAGCTAAATCTACGACCACCCTTTACCACTTTAGCAACCCTTTTAATGGCTACTACCTTCTCCTTAAGGTCAATCTCGCTTGCTTTTACTATTCTTACGTTAGCTTTTGACATAATATTAGAATTTCAATCCTCCCTCTCTCGCGCCATCAGCTAATGCTTTGACACGTCCGTGATAGATGTAACCGCTTCGATCAAATACAACTTTTTCGATACCCGCTGACTTGGCTTTTTCTGCCAACTTTGTTCCCACTTCCTTAGCAACTTCAATGTTCAATACACCAGCCTTCTTCAATTCCGCTGATGATGCCGCAACAAGCGTATGACCATCTACATCATTGATCAACTGTGCGTAAATCGCTTTGTTGCTCTTAAAAACAGATACTCTTGGTGATTCAGCAGTTCCACTAATCTTGGCTCTGATACCCCTACGTATTCTGGACCTTCTCTTTAATTTATTAACAGCCATTATGATATCTATTTAGCAGCAGTTTTACCAGCTTTCCTTCTTACATGCTGACCAACAAAGCGTATACCTTTTCCTTTGTATGGTTCAACAGGGCGCAATGACTTAATCTTTGCAGCAATCTGACCAACAAGTTGTTTGTCAATGCCATCAATCGTTAAAATCGGATTCTTACCTTTTTGTGTCTCAGCTACCACCTTTACCTCTTCAGGTACTGAAAGGTAGATATTGTGTGAGAAGCCAAGGTTCAACTCAATGACATTGCCTTGAGTACTCGCTTTGTAACCTACACCGACCAACTCAAGTTGTAGTTGGTAACCCTCATGAACACCGACTACACAGTTATTGAGGAGCGATCTGTATAGACCATGTAAGGCCTTATGTCTTTTTTGCTCAGTAGGTCTTTCAACAACCACCTGTCCATCCTCCATCTTTACTTTGATATCAGGATTGACATACTGATTGAGAGATCCTTTAGGACCCTTGACAGTAACGTTGCTTCCATCTACAGATATCTCAACACCTGCAGGCACGGATATGGGCTTATTTCCTATTCTTGACATTACTCCTCAAACCTTAATAAACGTAGCACAAAACTTCACCACCAATATGCTCTCTACGAGCCTCCTTATCAGTAATCACACCTTTAGAAGTAGACAAGATCGCTACCCCAAGACCATTGATTACCTTTGGAAGATTGTCCGTACCGGCATACTTTCTTAGACCAGGCTTACTAATCCTTTCCAACTTCACAATTGCAGACTGCTTAGTCGAAGGATTGTATTTAAGAGCGATCTTGATTATCCCCTGCTTGTCATCATCTACGAACTTATAGTTTTGTATAAAACCCTGGTCGTGAAGCACTTTCGTAATCTCCTTTTTGATGTTTGACGCAGGTATTTCAACTATTCGGTGATTAGCAGCAATCGCGTTACGCACCCTCGTTAAATAATCTGCTATAGGATCAGTTGTCATACTAATATTTGTTTGCCCCAAAATCGGGGTGCAAAGTTATTAATTCTTTAATTATTATCGCAACAATCAAGCGAAGATTTACCAGCTTGCTTTTGTTACACCTGGGATTTTACCGGCGCTGGCCATCTCTCTAAAAGTAACCCTGGAAATACCAAACTTTCTCATGTATCCCTTAGGTCTTCCGGTAAGCTTGCAACGGTTGTGCAAACGCACAGCAGAAGAGTTTCGTGGTAGCTTATCAAGACCAATCCAGTCCTCAGCGTCCTTTAACTCGGCTCTTTTCTGAGCATACCTGGCGACAAGTTTTTCTCTCTTTATTTCTCTTGCTTTGATACTAGCCTTTGCCATCTTATTGCTTTTTAGAAGCGAATGGTAAACCAAACGCCTTTAATAATTCAAAACTTTCTTCGTCGGAGTTAGCATCTGTCACGATGGTAATATCCATACCAGTGATCTTACTGACCTTCTCAATACTGATCTCAGGAAAAATGATCTGTTCCTTGACACCCAAAGTATAGTTGCCTCGGCCATCAAATCCTTTATCACTAATACCTCTAAAATCTCGTACCCGAGGAAGGGCTACACTCATTAGACGATCAAGAAATTCATACATCTTGTCACCCCTCAATGTCACCCGCGCTCCGATGGGCATTCCTTCACGAAGCTTAAAGTTGGATACCGACTTCTTTGCGATTGTAGGCACAGCTCTTTGACCGGTGATCAAGGTAAGTTCCTCAACACCTACGTCTACAAGCTTCTTGTCAGCCACAGCAGCACCGATACCTTTATTAACCACGATCTTAGTGATTCTTGGCACCTGCATGATTGACTTGTACTCAAACTTCGCTTTGAGTCCTGGAACAATCTCTTCCAGGTATTTCTCCTTTAATCTTGGACTAGCCATTTTTAATTATTTCTCCGGTTTTCTTAGAAAATCTCTGAAGCTTACCTTGATCGTCAGCTTTTCTACCTGTTCTGGTTGCTTCTCCTGTTGCAGGATCTACGACCATTAGATTACTCAAGTGAATTCCAGCTTCTGTCTTTTCAATACCACCATTTGGGTTGGTAGCAGAAGGCTTCACATGTTTAGTCACGAGGTTCAGTCCCTCGATGATAGCTCTATTCTTAGCTATCACTACTTCAAGCACTTTACCTGACTTACCTTTTTCGTTTCCAGAGATTACCTTAACAGTATCTCCCTTACGAACATGCAACTTTGTATTTCTCTTGGTTGACATCTTATAAAACTTCAGGAGCTAATGAAACGATTTTCATGAATTGCTTCTCACGCAACTCTCGTGCTACCGGGCCAAAGATACGTGTACCTCTAGGCTCATCATTAGCACTTAAAAGAACAGCCGCATTATCCTCGAATCTGATATAAGACCCGTCCTTGCGTCTAATTTCTTTTTTTGTTCTTACTACCACCGCTCTAGACACAGTACCCTTCTTCAAACTACTTGAAGACAAGGCCGACTTTACGGTTACAATAATTTTATCACCGATAGAAGCATATCGCTTACCAGTACCACCAAGCACACGAATACAAAGCACTTCTTTTGCCCCGCTATTGTCTGCTACATTTAGTCTGCTCTCCTGCTGTACCATCTCTTATTTCGCTCTTTCAATGATTTCTACTAGT
>CAYGOT010000136.1:0-8172 GCA_964351595.1 uncultured Roseivirgaceae bacterium
CTCAACTTGGGTGATTTTCTTTGTGGAGCCTTCTTCATTATTTATCTAAATTTGCCGTAAACAAATCTATCCTATGTTACTAGAATTCGAGAAACCCATAGCAGAGCTGGAAAGTAAACTGGAAGATATGAAGCATTTGGCTTCAGATAGTGATGTGGACGTCACCAAAGCGATCGCATTGCTGGAAGAAAAAATCACAAAACTCAAATTCGAGACTTTTGAGAATCTCACTAGATGGCAGAGAGTACAGCTGTCACGCCATCCTGAGCGCCCATATACCCTCGACTACATCTACGAAATAGCCGATGACTTCATTGAGCTACATGGTGATCGGTCTGTAAAAGATGACAAGGCCATGGTAGGTGGTTTCGGAGATATTGATGGCATGACCGTGATGATGATCGGTCAGCAAAAAGGGCGTAATACCAAGCAGCGTCAGATGCGTAACTTCGGCATGGCCAACCCGGAAGGCTACCGCAAAGCTTTGCGTTTGATGAAAATGGCAGAAAAATTCAATAAGCCCATAGTGACCCTAATTGATACTCCAGGTGCTTTTCCCGGAATCGAAGCAGAGCAAAGAGGTCAGGGTGAGGCTATCGCCCGCAACCTCAAAGAAATGTTCATGCTCAAAGTACCGGTGATTTGTGTCATCATAGGAGAGGGCGCTTCAGGAGGAGCGTTAGGAATAGCAATCGGCGATAGGGTATTGATGATGGAGAATACCTGGTATTCTGTGATTTCACCAGAGAGTTGTTCTTCTATTCTATGGAGAAGCTGGGAGTACAAAGAGCAAGCAGCTGAGGCGCTAAAACTGACCGCTAAGGATATGTTGGCTCATGGCCTTATCGACGGTGTGATCAAAGAGCCGCTAGGCGGGGCACACAATGACATGAAGGCCGCCGCGGCAGAACTAAAAAAGGTGTTGCTTAAGGAAATCAAGGCACTCAATAAACTCAAACCCGAAAACCGAATTAGCAAGCGCATCGAAAAGTTCGGCGAGATGGGCGTATATCAAGAGAAGTAGTAGTGAAAATAGGCCTGGTATTGTCTGGAGGTGGGGCCAGAGGAGTTGCCCACCTGGGCGTAATCAAAGCCCTTGAGGAGCTAGGCATTCAGATCAATATTATTTCAGGTACTAGTTTTGGAGCTGTGGCAGGTGCCTTCTATGCAGATGGCTATAGCCCGGACGATATTTTTAAGCTCATCGTTAAGACCAACCTTTTCAAGATGGTGCAGCCTGCAATTAATTGGACAGGTTTACTTTCTATTGAAAAAACAGAAATACTTTTCAATCAGTACCTGACCGCCAAGACTTTCGAGGAGCTAAAGATTCCACTTACAGTAGTCGCTACCAATGTCAAAAAAGGCAAATCCAAATTTTTCTACAGCGGGGAGTTGGTAAAGCCAATTTTGGCTTCCTCATGCTTACCAGTAATCTTCAAGCCTGTTGAGATAGGCAATAAGCTCTATATAGATGGAGGTATACTAAATAATCTACCAGTAGAGCCATTAATCGGACACAGTGACCGTATTATTGGAGTGCATACCAATCCGCTTGATGCTAAGAATAAACCTGCCAATATGAAGGCTGTTTTTGAGCGGACGATGATGATGACGATCAACTACAACGTCTATGCGCGAAAGGGCAAATGTGACGTATTCCTGGAGCCCAAAGCACTCTGTGGGTACAATGTTTTTGATTTTAAAAAGGCGTCAGAGATCTTTGAAATTGGATACGAGCATACAATCAAGTATTTTTCGAAGAAGTCGAAACTCAGAAAAGAGTTTCAGCTGGGCGAAGCATGATTAGGCAGTTCTTCATACTGATGTACAAGATGACCGGATGGAAAATCGTCGGCGACCGTCCATCTGTGCCTAAGTACATACTCATAGTAGCTCCGCACACCAGCTATTGGGATTTTCCGGTAGGATGGGCAGCCAAGACAATCCTACGGTTGAAAGGTATATTTCTGGGCAAAGCTGAGCTCTTCAAGACACCTGTGGTGGGCTGGGTTCTCAAAAAAATGGGAGGAGTTCCCGTTGACCGCAGTAAGAATACCAAGCTTGTTGATTTTGTAGCCGAGTTGTTTCAGCGGCATGATGAACTGGCCGTAGTATTGACGCCAGAGGGCACCAGGTCTTATGTGCCTAAGTGGAGAACCGGATTTTACTATATGGCGCTGGTGTCCAAGGTTCCCATAGTGATGGTGGGATTTGACTTTAAGCATAAGTTCGTCGAGCTGAAGGAGCCCTTTTATCCTACCGGAAATCTGGAAGCGGATATGGAGCTCATACTTGACTACTACCGAGGAATCACCGGCAAACACCCCGAGCTGGGCGTTCGCTGAGCTCAAAGAAAATAGTGTACGGCCAATTGAATGGACCGATTGAAGCTATCGTTATCTTCATCCACTGAGATTTCAGTGATTCCAAGGTGATACCTCAAATCAATACTCCAACCTTCGCTGAGATAATAACCCATTGAAATAGGGATGTAGACATCTGAAGTTTTGTATTCTTCATTGATCAACGCTTTCAATCCACCGCCCACGGCTGCAGCTCTTATCAGCAGTCCGTATCCCACTCCTGCACCAGCATATAGGCCTGTAGTGCCAAATTCTCTCCTTACCAGAATCGGAAGATTGATGTAGTTGAGCCTGATTTCACTTCCCGCATCAAATTCGCTTTTGAATCCCAGCAATGAGAAATGCAATTCGGTAGTCAGCTCAGTCTGATCCATACCACCAATCGGAGTTTCCAAACCTATTCCTGCTAAGTAGGAGAGTAGTAGCCCATTATCTCCACGCTGCGAGCCTGCAAACGTAGCAAGTTGGGTACCGCCTTTGAGATAGGCCGTTTGAGCGAAGCTGCTACTGACGATGAGAATGAACAATAAGGTGAGGGTATTTCTGATCATGGTTATTTTGCTGCTCTATCTGATTTAATTCGATCTCTGTTGGCCCTGCCTTTGCTAATGAGCTGAGACTTCAGCCAAAACGATATCTGAGGGAGAAAATTAGCAATTTTAGCCGTGTAACCCCTTGATTCGGGTACGCAAATCTCAAGCTGACGAGTGCGCATGGCTCTATCAATGGCCTTTTCTATATCCACTACAGTCAGAGTTTTACTGCCGCTGAAGGTGAGTGCTGTCTCCTTATCATATTCAAGCTGCTGATCCAGCATCGGTGTATCTACGAGATCAGGACAGATGACCGTACAATAGATGTTTTTTTCTCTGAATTCTTGAGCGGCCGCCAGGGAGTACGCTCTTACGGCGTACTTACTGGCTGAGTACAGGCTGATACCATAGATCGGTGCTACACCTGCCAACGAAGCGATGTTGATAATGTGCCCCGACCCTTGGTTGACCATTTGATCCCCAATAATCTTCATGCCGTAGAAAGTGCCTTTGGCGTTGATGTCCATGTGCCGGTCAATGCTACTTAGCTCGGTGTTAAAAATGAATCCAGGCTCAATGATGGCCGCAACGTTTAGTAGATAGTCGACCTTCCCGAACTCCTTGAGCGTCCTTTCAAGCACCGACTTCCAGCTTTCCGTTAGGCTGATGTCGTGCTCTATCAGGATTCTGTGCTCGTTTTCTGAGAAGATGATTTTCAGCTGGTCAATATTTCGATCGGTCGCTACCACTTTATATTTTTTGCGGCTGTAAACCTTGGCCATATGCTGACCGATTCCCGACGCAGCACCGGTAATGACAATGACCGGATAATCTTTATTTGAACTATTTTCAGTTTTCATGCAACCAAGATTGAATTGACAAGTCTAATACTAGAAAATAAAAAGCAGATGAAACCACAAAGAATATTCCTAATTCTCGCGTTGTTCGTAAGTTCCACAGTCTACGCTCAATCTAGCGAAACCCGCCGTTTGGACGATTTTAGTCGTGTCTCTGTCGGTGAGTCGATTGAGCTGGTGCTGATTAGCGGTAGCGAAAACTCAGCACGTATAGAGACTAACGGAGTAGAAGTCACGGATGTCCAGACGAAAATATCAGGAGACAAACTGGTCGTGGGAATGGCCAGTGGCGGTAAGTGGTGGAAGAATCCCAATGTAAAAGTCTGGCTAACTTATCGATCACTTGAAGGTATCAGTGTGAGCTCTTCGGCAAGTGTCACCAATGAGGGCGTAATCAAAGCGGACCGGTTGGTATGTACAGCCAGTAGCAGTGGCAGTGCTGACCTGACGGTAGATGTAGGAACACTGGATTCCGAGGTGTCAAGCTCGGGCAGACTGTCTATATCCGGAACCAGCAAAGAACAAGAAGTAAGCGCCAGCAGTTCGGGAAGTTACAATTCATATGATCTTTCGAGTGAGATATGTCAGGCTAAGGCGAGTAGCTCTGGCAATGTGCGCATTTCGGTATCAAAGGAGTTAAGAGCGAGTGCGAGCAGTAGTGGCTCCATCAGATACAAAGGAGAGCCTGAAAAGTTGATTACTAATAGCAGTAGTAGCGGTAGCGTGAGGAAAGGCTGATTGAAAATATTGTATATTCAATGACTAATAAGGGGAGCCGATTGATTCGGTTTCCCTCTTTTTTATGCCCTGATTACGCCTCTGATCAATTAATTCAGTTTATCTTGATCAATTATTCGGTTTTGCCGTTATGTAAAGACATATCTATCACGCATATCCATTTAATACATGAAGTTTATATCTGTTCTAGTTGTTGGTTTTCTGTTTGTTTGGGGATTTACGGATGTACAACCGCCACTTAGCGCTACACCAGAGTCCGCTGTTGAAAATGTAATAGCCAGCACTTTTACCAGCAATGATGCTGAAGGAGATTGGGTACCGGACACTACTGGGATACTAAGTCCAGAACCACAGCATTTTAGATCTACGCTGTTGATCAATACATTGCTCAACCAGCATCACTACCGCAAAGTACCTATCAACGACTCGCTTTCATCTGTCATTTATGATAAATACATCAATTCAATCGACCCCAACAAGGAATACTTCCTCAAAGCAGATATTGATTATTTTGAGAAGTACCGCTACAGGTTAGATGATGATATTCGTCAGGGCAACCTGGATGTGGCATTTCAGATTTTCCGCATCTATAAGGAGCGTGCCGATGATCGGGTGGCTTATGCACTGTCTCTGCTCGAAACTGAACCAGATTATTCCATGGAGGAAGAGTTGGACTTTGATCGTGAGGCCATGGAATGGCGCGAGACAGAAGAAGAAGTAGAAGACTTCTGGAGAAAGAAAATCAAGAGTACCACCCTCAACTGGAAGCTTTCAGGTAAGGAGTGGGAGGATAGCCAGGAGATATTGGTCAAGCGCTACCGCAATTTTGAAAAGGGCTTGTCCCAACAGAAGTCTGAGGACGTATACGAAATCTACATGAATGCTTTTACCGAAGCATTTGATCCGCATACCAGCTACTTCTCACCAGTTTCCTCTGATCGTTTTCAGCAGAACATGAGCCACTCACTTGAAGGCATAGGTGCTCGCTTAGTTCAGGAGATCGATTACACCAAAGTTTATGAAGTAGTGCCTGGAGGCCCTGCCTCAAAGAGCAAGGATATCTTCAAGGACGACTTGATTGTTGGGGTGGCCCAAGGTGATGATGGTGAGTTTGAAGATATTGTCGGCTGGAGATTGGACGATGTAGTCGCCAAAATAAAAGGTCCAAAGGGTACCATTGTGCAATTATTGCTACAAAGAAAAGACGCAGCTCCTGATGATTTGCCTGACACGCTCAGACTTGAGCGGGACAAGATTAAGCTGGCGGATGATGATGCTAAGGCAGAGATCATTCCGATATCAGATGGTATCACCACCTTCAACCTGGGTGTGATCACTATACCCAGTTTCTACATCAATTTTGAAGATGCACAAAAAGGATTGAAAGACTATAAGAGCGTCAGCAGAGACGTCAAAAAGCTTATTGGCAACCTTGAAACTCAGGGAATGGACGGTCTCTTGATCGACCTTAGAAACAATGGAGGAGGCGCTCTGCAGGAAGCAGTCGATCTTACGGGCTTATTCATTCCCGGCGGCCCTGTAGTACAGGTGCGCAAGTCCAATGGACTGGTTGATATCGAAAGAGCTCGTAACACCACCGCACTGTACGATGGACCCTTGGCCGTGATGACCAACAGATTTAGTGCTTCGGCAAGCGAAATCTTCTCAGGAGCTATTCAAGACTACAAAAGGGGTGTCATTCTCGGAGAGACGACTTTTGGTAAGGGATCTGTTCAAAACCTGGTAGGGCTCGAGCAATTCCTCCCTAATGCCGAAGAGCCATTGGGACAACTCAAGTTGACATTGGCGAAGTATTATCGTGTGTCGGGCAGCAGTACCCAGAATATTGGTGTAAGTGCGGATATTGAATTCCCTAGCCCGTATGACGCCTATGAGTTTGGTGAAAGCTCTGAGGCGAATTCCCTGCCATGGGATCAGATTGCCAGCTCAAGATTCACTGCGCAAAACCGGATTTCAGAAGATTTGATAGAGCACCTAAAAATTCTTTATGCTGAAGACCTCAAGACGGATCCTGATTTGATTGATCTGTTGGAGAAAATAGAGAAGTCTAAAAAGAATCGGGAAAAGACTACTGTGTCACTCAACTACGAATCCAGAAAAGCAGAGCGAGAAGCCAATAAGGACAAGAAGGATGAGTTAGAAACTAGTATTGACTACTCTGAGATATTTCCGGTAGAGAATGAAGACACTATCGAGAAAATCAAGAATGATCCTTATCTAAAGGAAGGGCTGAAGTTGCTCGCCGAGATGATCAAGTATAACGGGGTAGGGTAACTAATCAACAGACTATTGTCAGAAGCACTGCTCGGGTCGTCGAGTTTATCATTCAAGTATCCGGGAGAGCAAAAAGAGGCAGTATCCAATGTTTCTTTTGAGCTTTTAAGTAAGGAGATCGTGACCATAGTGGGCTCCAGCGGGAGCGGCAAGAGTACACTACTCAACCTCATTGCCGGAAACCTGTCACCAACAGAAGGCCGGATCCTTATCAACGGACAGATCATGCAAGACCCTGCCAATTTTCTGGTCAAAGGTTTTGAGGATGTAGAGATAGTGAAGCAGGACTTTCAGCTATCTCCCAGACATACAGTTTATCAGACGATCAAGCATCCCCTCAGACGATACAATCAGGAGTTTCAGGATGAAAGAACGCAGGAGCTAATTGCGCTGTGTAACCTTGGCGGGCTTGAAGATAAGATCACCATGGACCTGTCAGGAGGTCAAAAGCAGCGTGTGGCTATTGCGCGCTCGTTAGCAGACAATCCTGACCTCATCTTGATGGACGAGCCGTTCAATCAACTCGATCATACGATCAAGACTACCCTCAAATGCGAATTGAAGTCAATACTAGAGCAGAGCAATACAGGGGCTTTGATAGTAACACATGACCCGTTGGACGCCCTGTCCGTGTCTGATCGAATCATTGTAATGAAGGAAGGTCGAGCCGTGTCTATTGCTAGCCCAGCAGCGCATTATCTCCAACCGCAGAATAGATATACGGCTGAACTATTCGGCCAATACAACATAATCTCCAAAGTGGAGCTGGCAGAGATATGGTCAATTGAGGTCGGCTATGAGCAGGCCGGTTGTCGACCGGAGCACGTCTCAGAGCACAAGCAAGGTGTGAAGTTTAAGGTCGATCAGGTGAGTTATCTGGGTATGCATTTTCTGATCACAGCGACCCGTGATGGACTAAGTCTCTTCTTCTATTCCGATAGGAAGCTAGCTGTGGGAGAGACGGTCAATCTTCATCTCAATACAGATATGTTGCACGACATCCAGCTGTAACAGACTGAAGTTAGCTGACTAGGGAGGTTATGGCACCTCGCGGATACTCATCCCTATCTTGTTATTAGCCAGGCCTACAGTTTGGAAATTAAGCGTCAATTTAGTTGCTTGATGTCTCACAAAAACTAAAACCGTGGAAATACTCCGAACTCCTGAGGAATGCTTCGAAAACCTACCTGATTATGATTTCAAGACCAACTACATCACCGTAGGAGATCTTAGAATGCACTACGTAGATCATGGGTACGGGGACCAGATCGTTTTACTACTCCATGGTGAGCCCAGCTGGTCCTTCCTCTACCGCAAAATGATCAACAAGATAGCCAAAGCGGGTTATCGTGTGATCTCACCTGACTTGATTGGGTTCGGGAG
>CAYGOT010000137.1:0-8148 GCA_964351595.1 uncultured Roseivirgaceae bacterium
CCAACCCTTCTAATATTGTCAGCGGAACCTACGGACGTGCCGCCAAACTTCAAGACCTTCATAATTCGATATTTTCAAAAGAGGGGCAAATTTGACAAAATAACGGCAAAAAGGGGCTTGCTGCGGAAAAATTTAAGGCTAATCTTGATTGACCAGAATTTCATTTGGCTAACAGTCATTTCTGCCATCAATTTTCCAAAAATGAGCTTTTTTATCAACGCATTTTAGAGATATAGTAATTGTGCCATGGGTCAAATAAGACCATCATCATGGCTTATGAACCATTAGCATAAATACTGATGTCCAACCACTTCTAATAAGCTAAATTCAATCGATAATCTTGAACAAAATCACAATCCTATGAAATGAGCATAAATATTCGCTGGCTAAATTGTCTTAATAGCCCGAAGTATATTTATCGCGAATTCCCTGTCTGCCGGACAGGCAGGCATGTGGCCTTTAAAAGAAAATTATATGCACATGAAAATAAAAATGCTATTGACGCTGCTTGCAGTAGGGCTGATGTTCAGCACAGCCGATGCGCAGCGAAGAGGCAAGTCTACAGCCGCGCCCACGGTAGACTATGATACTGCCCTTTACAACAAGATGAAATGGCGCAACATTGGGCCGTTCCGAGGGGGACGATCTACAACATCTACAGGTGTGGTGGGCAATCCTTATACCTACTACATGGGTACTGCCGGCGGTGGCGTATGGAAGACAGAAGATGCCGGACTCAACTGGAAAAACGTCTCAGACGGATTCTTCCAGACCGGCTCTGTTGGAGCTGTTGCGGTAGCAGAGTCAGATCCCAATGTGGTCTACGTAGGCATGGGTGAAGCACCCATCCGAGGTGTAATGACCACCTCTGGAGATGGTGTTTACCGATCTACCGATGAAGGTAAGACCTGGGAGCATCTCGGTCTGGAAAAGACATTGCACATTTCACAGGTGCGTATCCATCCGGATAATCCTGATGTGGCTTTCGTATCCGCAATGGGTAGCCCATACAATCCGACACCTGAGCGTGGAGTATACCGCACAAAAGACGGTGGTGAGTCTTGGGAAAAAGTGCTCTTCATCGACAACACCACAGGTGCTGTTGATCTGACCATGGATATGACCAACCCTCGCATCCTCTATGCGGCGATGTGGGACTATCAGCGACTACCCTGGTATGCGCGCAGTGGTGGTCCCGGGAGTGGTATTTGGAAAAGTACCGATGGTGGTGACACCTGGAATGAGTTGACCGAAGGTCTTCCTAAAGCCATGATGGGTAAAATCGGAGTATCCGTTTCGAGAGCTAATCCTGATAGAGTTTTCGCAGTAATCGAATCTGATGAAGGTGGACTTTACCGATCGGATGATGCCGGTAAAAGCTGGAAGCTACTCAACTCTGACCGTATCATCAGAACGCGCTCGTGGTACTACATGCACATCTTTGCAGATCCAGTCGACGAAAACAAAGTGTACATTATGAATGCCCCATTCAATAAGTCTATTGATGGCGGCAAGACTTTCACGCAAGTACGTGTACCTCATGGAGACAATCACTACCTCTGGATCAATCCCGATGATCCCAACAACATGATCAACTCCAATGATGGTGGATCGAACATCACCTTCAATGGAGGTAAATCATGGACTGATCAGAAGAACCAACCAACGGCGCAGTTTTATCGTGTTACAGCAGACAACCGCTTCCCTTATTGGGTCTATGGCGGTCAGCAGGACAACTCATCTGTAGCTACACCAAGCCGTACTTTCAGCAATGGTATCAGCTGGAAAGATTGGATTTCAGGCGTGGGTGGATGTGAAAGCTCTTATGTAGCGTTTGATCCCAACAACCCTAATTTGATGTACGCTGGTTGCTACCAAGGCATCATACAGGAATACAACCTGGAGGTAGACCGAGTAAAAGACATCAAAGCATACCCTGAAAACGGTCTGGGTGAGCCTTCAAGTGAGCAGAAATATCGCTTCAACTGGAACGCGCCAATCTTAGTGTCTCAGCACAACTCCGACGTAATCTATCATGCAGCGCAAATGTTGCTAAGATCAACTGACCGAGGTATTACCTGGGAAGAGGTAAGCCCTGAGTTAACGGGCTCGGATACTACCAAGCTTGGACCTGGAGGTGGACCGATTACTAATGAAGGTGCTGGTGGAGAAATCTACCAAACCATCTACTATGTATCCGAGTCAATGCACACTCCGGATGTGATCTATACCGGATCGGATGACGGGCTTGTCTATATCACCAGAGATGGTGGGGATAACTGGACAAATATCACACCTCCCGGTATTGGTGAAGGTATGATCAACGCTATTGACATCTCTGCGCATGATCCCGCTACGGCCTATGTAGCATTCACCAGATACAAGTTTGGTGACTTTGCGCCTTACGCTTACAAAACGACTGACTATGGCCAGACCTGGAAGAAGATTACAAACGGCATTGAGGACATGGCCTGGGTGAGAGTGATTCGAGAAGACCCGATGAAAAAGGATTTGCTCTACGCAGGTACTGAGAGAGGTTTATTCGTTTCTTTTGATGGTGGCAACCAATGGAAAAGATGGCAGTCCAATCTTCCGATGACACCTGTGACGGATTTGAAAGTCCATCAAAATGATCTACTCGCGAGTACGCAAGGCAGAGCATTCTGGATACTGGATGACCTCACGCCATTGCATCAGCTATCAAGCGAAGTAGCAAATAGCGAGGCGTATCTGTACCAGCCAAGAGATGTAGTCGCTGCTCAGCGCTCCGCAATGAGAAGACAGCCACCAATGGGTGAAAATCCATACCCCGGGGCTGAGATCAAGTATTATCTGAAAGAAGTAGCTGAGGAAGACACGATCCCTGTGACTTTTGAGATCATAGATGATCGTGGTGAGGTGATCCGCTCTTTTAGCAGCGATGCTGATAAGAAGTGGGCAAAAGCTTCCAAGGAGACAGGAATGAATATCCTTGAGTGGAACCTGAGAATTGAAAATTTTGATCCTGCTGAAGGTGTAATGGCTTCAAGGGGCGGTAATGGTATGGCTGGTTACAAAGTGACGCCAGGCGATTTCAAGGTGAAGATGACCTATGGTGATATCTCAATGGAGCAGTCATTTAGTGTATTGCCGGATCCACGGGAGCCTATCACTGCCAATCAGTATGCACAAAAGCGTCAGATGCTGGAAACGCTCAAAGCTGAAATCGACGCGATCTACAATAATCTGACGCAGATGCAGCAGGTAAGAGGTCAGATCAAAGGCCTCAATGAGCGCTTTGGAGATGACGAGTCGATGCAAGACGTCACCGAAAAGGGTAAGGAGATACAAAAGAGTATCGGCAATGTGGAGAATAGATTAATCTCTCCAAAGCAAGAGACCTTCCAGGATGTGATCAACTTCAGAAATCAGCTAGACAATCAAATGTACTATTTGATGGAGACTATTGATGATAATATCCCTCCGCTGACAAATGGAGAGCAGGTTCGCTATGATGATCTCCACAAGGTATGGATGGAGATCAAAGTAGATGCGGATCAAATCCTCCAAAAGGATGTGCCTGCACTCAACCAATTGATCAAAGAGAAGGACACACCGTTTATAGCTCCTAAAGAGAAGGAAGAGGAAAAAGTGGGTTCTTAGTATAAGACTACCTTACCATCTTATTTGAGCCCTACTGGAATGATTCCGGTAGGGCTTTTTGATTTAGAGCTAGCCCGGTAAAAAGTCGTAGTACGCGGTTTCTGATGAATTTTCCCGGCCAGGGGCCGTATCTCCATTGTCCTTCTTCCACTGGTGATGCTAGCCCGTTTGTGAGGACACAAACGGGGGCGTAGGGAATTTATCCCCTTGAGCCGTCCGCGGAAGCGGGGATTATAGGCGTGTATTTGAGATGTCAAGCAAAACAAAATTTTGTGATTTTTTAAGCAATTGGACTTATTGCACAACCCCACTTGAGAATATTTTCGGAGCTGGCAGTGGTTACCCGTTTATGGAGACACAAACGGAGGCATTAAGGTTCGCCCCATGACTCTATCAACAAAATTCTTGCTAAATACGACCGACTATCGTATCATCGTATATTAAATCGTATGTTCATGAAAGTAACTGCACTCATTCCTGATAAGCTCATCGAAGATGTCAAGAAAGCCACAGGTGGAAAGAACATCACCGAGAGCCTCGTCATTGCTTTGGAAACCTATCTCAGGCATTACAATATCGACAATGTGATCAACGAAATTGATAAGGAGCCAATGGTCTTTAGGGAGGGTTTTGCGCCTTATGGCCCACGAAAGATCAATCGCGATCGATGATACTAGCCGACACTTCTGTATGGATCAACTTCTTGAGAAAAAGTGACCCTGATACCGTCGATATGCTTAAAGCCTATCTGAAAAATGATCATGTATACGCGATTAGTGCTGTATTTGGGGAGTTGTTGCAAGGGGTGAAAAGCAAACGCGAAAGATCACTTGTCACCACCCTTTGGGAAAATTTGCCCAAGGTGGAAGAGCAACAACTCTTCATCAAGGCAGGTGAGCTTTCTAACCAGCACAAGCTTTACGCGCAAGGTGTCGGTCTTGTCGATTGCTATATCCTGGCAGCCGCGATAGATAATAATTTAGCGCTTTGGACACTTGACAAGAAGCTTCAAAATGCCATTGATATTATAGAATCAGAATAACTATCACTAAATCAATCCTATGAAAAACTTCCTACTACCTATCCTTAGCTGCTTCATTTTGCTGGCGCCAGCGTATGCTCAGAAGAAGCCCAAAATCGGAAAGAACAAACAAGCGGTCATTTCCTCGATCGATGCAAAGTTCACTGAACTCACCGCGCTCAGTGACAAAATCTGGTCCTACGAAGAGATCGCTTTTCAAGAGACTCAATCCGCCGAGGCATTGATCGCCTACGCAGAACAACAAGGGTTTTCAGTCAAAAAAGGTGTCGCCGAGATTCCCACAGCTTTTGTGGCGGAGTATGGCTCGGGCAGCCCTATCATTGGCATTTTGGGAGAGTTTGATGCCCTACCAGGGCTATCGCAAAACACAGTCCCGTACAAAGACCCTGTTCATGAAGGTGGTGCTGGCCATGGCTGTGGTCACAATCTCTTCGGGGTGGCCTCCCTGGGTGCCGCTACCGCAATCAAGGAACTCATCGAAGCAGGTGAACTTCAGGGAACAGTCCGATTTTATGGCACCCCTGCCGAAGAAAAATACTTTGGGAAGCTCTGGATGATCCGTGAGGGTTTGTTTGATGATGTAGATATTGTCATGGACTGGCATCCTGGCGCGGAGACGAAAGTCAACGTTCAGAAAGGGCTGGCATTGGTCGACTTTATGGTAGAGTTCTACGGGCAGGCGGCACATGCCTCTGGTGATCCCTGGAATGGTCGTAGCGCCTCTGATGCACTTGAGCTATACACGGATGGCATCAATATGTATCGTGAGCATATCGAGCCTACCGTACGCATTCACTATCATATTCAGGATGCTGGTAAAGTGGTCAACGTCGTGCCTGACTATGCCCGTATCTGGACGAGAGTAAGGGATACGAGTCGCGGAGGAATGGAGAAAGTCTGGAAGCAGGTAGAGCGTATGGCAGAAGGCGCATCCATCATGGCCAACGTCGACTATAAGATCAGCCTGATCTCGGGTGTACATGAGGTGCTGGTCAACCGCACGGGAGCTGCGAGGCTTCAAACCAACCTCGAATACCTCGGTGAAATAAGCTTCACAGAAGAAGAAACAGTTTTTGCCAAAGCTATCCAGGAAGCCACGGGCAAACCTCAGGTAGGTATGGATACCAAAATCAGTCCTATGGAAGTGACGCTCGAGCATCCTCGTGGTGGATCTACGGATGTAGGAGATGTGAGCTGGGTAGTGCCTACTATCCGCCTATCGGCAACTGTGGCTCCAAAGGGCACTCCCTGGCACAGCTGGGCGGTAGTAGCCTGTGGAGGTATGTCGATCGGTCATAAAGGTATGGGTCATGCCGCCAAGGCATTGTCGATGACCATGGTTGATCTGTTTGAAGATGCTAAACTGCGCGAGGGTGTAAAAGCAGAGTTTAAAGAGCGCAAAGGTGGCTATGTCTATAAAGGTATAGTGCCGGATGGTCCTCCGCCTGTGGGGAACTAAAAAAGAAAGACGACCAATGATGGTCGGCTTAATACTCCCTGTTCATTGGCACGCAGGTCAGTCTGAGTAGGCCATTTTATGTGTAGGACCGCCAATGTTCGGCACAAGTCGCGCCCACGCTTTGCCATACGCCAGAAGACTTAAGCCAGATATATAACTCTCAATTACGGTCTGCGTACTGTTACGAACCAAGCACTCAGTTGATCATGCTGATTGAAGGTTTTCCTACTTTACAAAGTATTTGTAGTTGTTGTAAAGGCTAGTTGAATCTTCAATAACCTCTCCAACAGTATTTTCATCTCGTTTCTTTGCATAATACTCAGCTTCAACTACAATCTTTTCAAATTTAGACCAAGAATCTCGACTAGATAGCCAAAAATCTATCATGTATTGGGACGCCACCTTGCCGATAAAAACAAGGTTATTGTAACCCTCAGCTTCTGAATATTCGGAAATTGGCTTTCTTAAAATCTCATTTAGAAAAGAGAAAACAAGATCTTTTTTATCCTCACGATAAGGCAGATGACAGACGTTCTGGTCTTTTACTTGGAAATAGCATGTATCTAAAACTTTCTGTTTAAGAGATACACTGACTTTTGGGTTTTGTTTAACATCTAACCAACAGTGATAAATAAGCCCTTCCATCACTCTCGAGCCATACTTGATGATGTTTTGAATTAGTGCCTCATCAATTACATCCTTTTTTAGTTCTTTTCGAATGAACCCCACAATAACATTGGGGCTTGTTCTTCTGAGTACGGATTCGAGTTTTTCAGCATTGCCTTGAAGGTGTTTTTCAAAACTCTGCAAGTTTAATATCGCCTGAATCTTTTGGTTTTTGGATTTCATCTTATTCC
Source organism: uncultured Roseivirgaceae bacterium (assembly GCA_964351595.1). Classification (GTDB taxonomy): domain Bacteria; phylum Bacteroidota; class Bacteroidia; order Cytophagales; family Cyclobacteriaceae; genus UBA6059. The sequence continues at coordinate 7,001 of CAYGOT010000137.1, forward strand.
AGCTACTTGATAAAGGTATTTATAAGTATCCTGTGAATAAAACGGGTTCGACAAATATCCATTTCAAGCCTTCACGCTAGAGCTACTTCCAGTTTGGAATTGGTACGGCCGATTAAAGGCTTCTTGATTCAGGCTAAAGTGATCAGCTAGTTTCCTGATGACCTCTTTGGAAAGACCTTTCTTATAGCTCAGAATATCGGAAACCAATCCTTTGCTTACACCCAACAGGCTGACCAAATCTTTCGCTTTCAGATTGTGATCCGTCATTAGTGATCTGAGCAAGGTGATTGGGTCCATCTCATCAAATGAATTATTCTCCCGATCATATTTTTCAATGAGCACGGTCAGCAGCTCCATTTCTTCCTCTACCTGGACAGTCCTTTGCTCCTGAAAAGCCAACTGCTCCAGTAAGGCACAGTACTCATCATACTGCTCCCTTGATTTGATCACTGTGTATTTCAATTTTTCCGTAGGTCAGTAGTCGTAAACCGTATACTGCTCATTTTTATCGCACAACTTGTCATATTCTGCATGGGTGCCAACCCAACAAACAAAGAGATGAACCATTTTCCTGCTAAACGCATACTTGCAAATCATGCGGTAATTGTTGCCTCCTATGTTAAATACGACTCTACTCGATCCCTTTCCAAGTAAATCAACTGAACCAAAAGTCTTCCTTATATCTTTAGCGGTATCCCAATCAGCGGCTTTCAGAACTCCAAACCAGTCTTCAAAAGAAACCTTACTTCTAGCTTGCTTTAACACATAGTCCTCAATGGTCTGCTTCTTAATTAAGTGTATTCTCAACTTAAAATTAATTAGAATCTATCAATAAGTTCACATTATGTGAACTTATTGATTTGAGATAGTCTTTCGTAAAGTTATACATCAAGATGGAACCAGGTTTGGCTATTTCCCTGGTCTGTGGCACACAGATCAGTGTTCATAGCTTAATAAAGGATAATGTGAGGTGAGGTCTGTGAGTCACAGACCTTGGTGATTGTACTGGCATTGGTACTAGTCCACAAAAAAAGCCCCCAAATTTAATTGAGAGCTTGATTTGAGTCGGGTTTGTCCGACGTAATAAAATAAAGTCGGGATGACTGGATTCGAACCAGCGGCCCCTACTACCCTAAAGTAGTGCGCTA
>CAYGOT010000138.1:0-7938 GCA_964351595.1 uncultured Roseivirgaceae bacterium
AAAGAAGCTTCCACTATGGATATCTGAGAGTTGGCCTAGTCGGATACCGTCAAAGGCCTTGGGTAAGTTGGGTAGTGTGATGACCTTCTTTCGGATACGGTAATCATATGCGCCACTAATGATGCCGAAACCCATGATCGCCGCAGGCGTGGCTGTCGCTATTAATGCTGTCTTGGCGAGAAAATCAGAACGACTTGCCGAGAAGCCGTCATCACCACCGGAAGAACCACTGAACTTTGAGAACAGACCTGAGAATAACCTAATGACATCATCCAGTACCAGGAATAACGAACCGAAAAGCTTCGCCAGGAAATTGCCAAAGATGAAAACCAGAATGACGCTCCTCAGCGACTTCAACTGCGAAATATCCAGCAGGTTGTAAGCTAAAATTCCCAATAGGGAAAGGGCCGTCAAACTCCAGTAAAAAGCATAAACCCATCTCTTTGCCCCATTGGCGAAATCGCTAGTGACCGTCCTTACAGCCTGGAATACATACCAATCCAGTACCAACGTAAGTACAAAAAATAAGGAGATCACAAAGAATCGATTCATGATATAATCAACATAGAGCCAGTGGAAAAGTTTGGATGGTAATCGCTACTATGTGCGATCCCATCCAAAATTATCAATTAAGCTATTTTCAAATAACGATTGACTTTGGCCATGAGCAAATACATCACCGGCACGATCACCAAAGTCAGGAAGGTCGCAAATGCCAGACCGAAGATAATCGTCCAGGACATTGGCCCCCAGAAGATCACATTGTCCCCTCCCATATAGAAATCAGCGTCATATTGTCCAAAGAACTTAACAAAGTCAATGTTGATGCCGATTGCCAGAGGTATCAATCCGAGTATGGTAGTAATAGCCGTCAGCAATACTGGTCTTAATCTTGTACGACCTGCTTCTGATATAGCCACTACAATTTCATTGAAAGGCAGCTTTTCTACGCCCAGCTTCTCAGCCCTACGCCTCCTGCTTAGTTCTATAAAGTCTATTAATACAATGGCGTTATTCACTACTATTCCCGCCAGGGAAATGATCCCGATCATGGTCATAATCACCACAAAGTCCATCTGGAATATGACCAGGCCAAGGAATACCCCAATGGTACTCAAGAGCACAGATGTCATAATAATGAAAGGTGCAGTCACCTTGTTGAACTGTGAAACAATGATCATAAATATCAGGAATACTGCCAATACAAGGGCGCTGCTCAGGAAGGCCATCTCTTCGGCTTGCTTTTCCTGTTCACCTCCAAACTTAAACTCATAGCCTCGCGGCATTTCGAAATCTGCCAGATGCGCTTTGATCTGATCATTGACTTCCGTAGGGTTGTAGCCGCCTAGTACATTGGAGCTCAGGGTAATCACGCGCTTCATATCTATTCGTCTGACTGACCCGTAAGTAGAGCTAAGATCGGCTCTGGCTATCGCACTGATCGGCACTTGGTGCATCTTGCCATCCGCCTGATCACGGAAGGTGATGCTCTTGTTCATTAAGGCATCCATATCATAGCGATACTTCTCTTTCAGACGCAGCTGAATCTCATAGTCATCTTCACCTCGCTTATATTTCGAGATCTCTTTACCAAAAAGTGAGGTTCTAATCTCGTTGGCAATATTAGAGGTCGAGACCCCAAATCTCCTCGCCTTTTCGCGATCAATATCCACAATCAGCTCAGGTTTGCCGGTCTCCATATTGGTTTTGAGGTATTCTATACCCTCTATCCCAGATTCATTGATGTAATTCTTCATGCGCTCAGTCAGCGCGATCAGTTCCTCCACATTGTCACCAGACACCTCGATGGCTATGGGTTTCCCGGTAGGCGGACCGGCCGCATCTTTGTCTATCGTAATAGATACACCGGGATATTCACCTATCTCCTCTCGCACCTTGTTAAGTACCGCATCAGTGAGCTGAATTTCACCGGTAGCGGGATCAACACGCTCCTTAAACTCGGTGAAGTTGACCGTAATTCTGGCTTTGTTGGGAGTCTCTGCCTGACCCACTGCCGAGGGGTCATTAGGATCGGCCGTGTCCTGACCTACCTTGGTCACTACCGACTCCACCATATACATGTAGGGCGCTATAATCTCCCCTACCCGCTGCTCAGCTTTCTTGGTGAACTCATTAGTCGTCTCTATGTCGGTCCCTACCGGAAACTCAATAAATACGTTGACGTACTTCGGCTGATTGACCGGGAAAAAGATCACCTTCGGGGTGAATGCTATCATCAAACCAATCGCCCCAAAGAGCGCCAGAAATGTCCCAAAGAAAAAGAAATATGGATTTTTCCCGCGCAATGCAAAGGTGAGTGTACTATTATAAATACCCTCCAACCAGGGGAGAAAAACCGCCTGAAACCTCTCGGCTAGTGGAGTAAGTACATACACGTTGAGCACAATCAAAATGCCTAGTAGAACCAGTAAATTCCCCATTACGGTAAAGCCTACTACTAACATAATGGCTCCCAAGGTCCATGAGAGCAAGGTGTTTCTCCAAACTTTCTTGAAGACCACTTCTGACTTACCCACCTTCATGAAGGTGTAGATAAACACTGGATTGATCACCAATGCTACGAACAGGGATGAACTTAATGTAATGATCAACGTAATGGGCAGGAAGCGCATGAACTGGCCCATCAAACCAGGCCAGAAGGCCAATGGCAAGAATGCCGCCAGCGTGGTAGCTGTTGATGAAATAATCGGAAGAGCCACCTCTCCCACGCCTTGCCTGGCTGCCTGCATGGGTTTCACCCCCTGCTCCATTAGTCGATAGACGTTCTCCACCACCACTATACCATTGTCCACCAGCATGCCCAGCGCCATAATCAAGGAAAAGAGCACCATCATGTTGATGGTCACGCCAAATGCACCTAAGATCAAAAAGGCCATGAACATGGATAATGGAATGGCTATTCCCACAAACAATGCATTGCGTGTACCAAGGAAAAACAGGAGCACGAGTACCACCAGGATCACACCCGAAATGATATTATTCTCCAGATTGCTCACCTGCTCGCGGGTCATGTCAGACTGATCATTGGTGATTACCACATCCAAATCCGCTGGCAAATAGTTAGCCCTAACATCGTCCAATACCGCATTGATCTTTTCGGTGGCTATTAGCAGGTTTTCCCCACTACGCTTCACCACATCCACCATTACCACGGGATTACCATTGAGTCGGGCATAATTGGCCTTCTCTTTATAGTCAAATATGACCTCAGCTATATCCTTGAGATAGACTATGTTGCCCTTTTCGTGCTTGACAATAATCTCCTCCATCTGTATAGGCTCGTCAAATTCGCCAAGTACCCTTATCGTTCGCCTCACGCCATCATCCAAAAGGCTACCACCTGAGAGCGTGATATTCTCAGCTCTCACAGCATTTTCAATGTCTGAAAAGCTGATGTTGCGAGCTTCCATCAGATAGGGATCTACATTGATCTGTACTTCTTTTTCATCAATACCACGTATTTCAACCTTACTGATCTCAGAGATCTTCTCAATCTCATCCTCCAGGAATTCAGCATACTCATTGAGTTCCTCTAGCGAATAGTCACCTGATAGGTTGATATTCAGAATAGGAAATTCGGAGAAGTTGAGCTCGAATATATTCGGATCGGCAGGCAAATCAGATGGCAAGTCCGGCTTAGCTCTGTCTACTGCATCCTTCACCTTAGTAAGCGCATCTTCTATATTGGTCTCTGCTTGAAACTCTACGATGATCGTGCTGTAGTCCTGGACTGATGTCGATTTGATATTGTCGACCTCAGAGATCGTATTGACCTCCTTTTCAATTGTCCGGGTGACCAGGTTTTCCATATCCACAGGCGAATTGCCGGGGTATGAAGTCCCTATGTACACGATGGGTTGCTCAATTTCAGGATAACTATCCTTGGGCAGGCTTATATAGCTATTGATACCCATCACCACAATCAGGAACGTAATAAAGTAGACTGTCGTCCTGTTGCTGAGTGAAAGGTTAGTTAGCCCAAATGTCTTGTCTTGCTTGGATTCGTTGAGATCCATATTACTGATAGTATTTGAGTTTCCAGATTTAATTAAGACCGAGCTGCGTACCCGCGAGTTTCACCTCTACACCATCGGTGAGCTCTCTGAAGCCTTGGTGTATAATTCTCTCGCTACCACTAATGCCGCCAACGAGTTCCGTCTTGCTATTGTAAGTCAGGCCTGTTTTTACATGCAGCTTATGAGCTTTGAGTGCATCATCGCTCTGCGTAAGCTGATATACAAAAGTTCCCTTGTCATCACTCTGAATAACATTAGTAGGTACCACAAACGCCTCTTCAGTGAAATAGTCCCTTAGGGTCATCACCACCACCTGATTTGGCTTCACAGTGAAATCTACCGGAGGTAATGCTACCTCAATATTGAACGTCCTGTTTTGGCTGTTGATCACTTGGGATACCGAAAGCACCTTAGTGGAAACCTCCTTGTCAAGCGACGGGAAATAAACGGTAACCTTATCACCAGACTCGAACTTGCCAATATACGCCTCGGACACATCCGCCTGGATGTACATATCATCAGGCTTCACAATGCGGATGAGCGGCATACCCATTGAGGCCATCTCGCCTTCATTGACAGGTATCTCATCTATGCTGCCGCTGAATGGCGCTCTTAAGACTGCCTGAGCTCTCTGCGACTCAAGCGTTTTCAATCGACGTTGTAAGGATTCTACCGCATTCTTTGATTCGAGATATTGAATCTCAGTGCCTATGTTTTTATCCCATAGGTTAGATTGTCTCTTGAAAACTATCTCGGCCAGCTCAAGCTGCGTCTCGATCTCCTGTATGTTATTTGCGATTATATCCGAGTTGAGTACCAGTAGCACCTGACCTTTAGATACGTTCTGGCCTTCTTTAACCTTAATCTGCTCTATTTTCCCCATGGTCTCCGCACTCATCATTACGTTTTTTCTTGACTGCACGGCACCTCGGATTTCCACTTTGTGCTCAAATGCACCTTTGGCCACAGGAGTGGCAGACACGAGCACTATATTGTTTTCATTCTTGCCAAATGATGGGTCGAGGGCTGAGATTTCTGATTCAAGCTCTCGCATTTGCGCTTTTAGAGCATTGCTCTCCGAGCGGAGTGACTCAAGTTTGGCTTTTTTCTCCTCTAGCTCACCACCAGATTCTCCCCCACAGGAAGTCGCGAAGGCTAATATGGTTAATATGCTGATGTAGTTTAGTACTTTCATTGTTGGAGTTTTTGTATAGTTAGTTCAATAGTATTCCAAGCGCCTTCTTCAATTCGACACGCGCCACCAGCGCATCATAGAGGGCGTTTTGATAGTTGAGTTGGGCTGTTTTGTAGGCGGCATCCGCGTCAATGACTTCTATGTTTTGACCGACACCCTCCTGGTATTTTATTCTGGTAATGTCGAAGACCTCCCTTGCCAGCGCCACATTTTCCTGCTGGGTATTAAGTCGCTCGATATTATTGTTCAAGTTGATCTTGGATTGCATGATCTCCAGATCAATAGAGTTCTCAAGAAACTGCTGATTACGATCAAGCTGCTGCAACTCGATCTTCTTCTGCTGAATGATATAGCTCTTCTGTAGGCCATCGAATATGGGAATATTCATAGTGAGCCCCCAGTTAGAATAATCAAACCAGACCTGATCATTTCCAAAATCGGTGAGGTCTGAGAAGTTATTAGTACCGCTATTGAATCCCGCATTGAAGTTGGCCTGGATATTGGGCATATAAGCCACCTTGTATCTTTTAGCATCAAGACTCACCAGGTTTTTGTTGGTATTCAGGATGTCATATTCGATCCTCTTGACATAGTCAAAACCAGATAAATCCGCGTCGATTGGTTCCATCTTGATTTTCTCAAGATCACCTTCCAGCACTAGCGGCTCATCCACTGGCATGCCCATCTGAAATTTGAGTTGCGCCACTATCGTGACCAAAGATTCAGTTGATGTCTTGAGATTGGTTTTGATATTGTTATACTCGATTTTCACCCTGTTCACATCGATCTTCTCGGCAAATCCATTGTCGTAGAGCAATTGTGTCTCCTTCAACAAGCTGTCAAGTCGCTGGTAGTTCGTCACTAGCAGCTCCAGATTCTCCTGAGAGATCAGCACAGCGTAGTAGGACTTCTCCACAGCCTCGGCCACATCTATTTTCGTCTTAATTTGCTCCTTAGCAGAAACCTCCTGAAAAGTGGCGGCTGCTTTCAAGCCCACGAAGTAAGATCCGTCAAATACCAACTGAGATACCTGAACACCCGCCCTTGCGGTATAGTCTGTACCAAAAGCGGCAGGGATAGGAGTGGTATCAATATCTGGTATGTTTTCAATCAAGCCTTCCTGAAGCAGCACCTGATAGGTCACCGGAGAGATGAAGTCAGTAATGAAGTTCGTCTGAATTGCGAGGTTTTGAGTGAAGTTGATATCCGCATTGATTTGCGGTAGCCCGATAGAACGGTACTCACCTACATTTGCTTTGCTGATATCAACCTCCAGCTCGGCAATCTTTAGCTGTGGGTTGTTTTCGATAGCGTATTCGATACACTGCTGCAGATCGAACGTTCTGGACTCCTGGCCGATCGCCCTGTTACTGACACTAGCAAGGGCTACCAAAACCAGTGCTATCAGCTTTATACTATTGTTCATTGGACGCCTCCTTTTCTGAGGCATACGCCACTTTTTCCTCATAGAGCGACCTGCCCTTTTCGGTGAGTATTCCATAAATAAAATGTTCAAGTATTTGAGTTTGTACCTTTGCAAAATCGAATCTGGCCCTTGGGAAGATGTGTTGATCAAAAATCATCTGGAATTGCTCCAACCGCATGATTGCCAATACTTCGATATTGATATCTTTTCTGAAAAAGCCTTCCGTTATTCCACGTTCGAGGTTTTCGGTAATTGTCCTCTTGAAAGCGTGTTCCTTGAAATCCAGATAAATCTCCCAGGCCTTAGTGTGATATTTCTGTAGTTCGAAAAGGATCGCTGGGTTGATATTGGTCATGTTTCGACGAATGCACCTTGAAATTTCAAACAGCTCATCGAGTGCATTTTGGCTACCCTGGCTTATCTCAGCAATCTCACGCTGCTCCTGCTCTAGCATATGTCTAGTCGCCCGGGTTACGATTTCATCTTTATCACTGTAGTACTGGTAGATCGTCTTTTTTGATATCCCCAGGCCTTTGGATATGTCGTCCATAGTAACACTCCGCATTCCGTAGAGTCGGAAGAGTTCATCAGCCTTTTGAATTATTTTCTCTTTCGTATCCAATTCATTCTTTCTTTACACTGCCTTAACACGAAGGAAACTTTAAAGTTTTCTAAAGTTTCCATGTGGTGTGAACGGAGGTCGACCAGGATAGTTTTATTATTCTGAAAATATTTCTTGGGTAATCAGAATGTATCTTTACCCTATTGATCACTAGTCAGACCAAGTCGCACATCAAATCTGAATTGCCAAAGCACTCATTTATAGAAACCCCGGCAGGGGTATTGCGATATATTATCTCCGGGGAAGGTCCAAAAACCTTGATAGCTTTTCATGGCTTTGGACAAGAGGCTAAAGTGTTTGACAATTTTTCCATTTCACTTAGCCGTGAATACACAGTCTACAGTTTTGACCTCTTCTATCATGGCATGAGTAGTAGAACTGTCGAGAGACCTTTGACAAAAGAGCTTTGGTCCTCTGGTTTCAACCAATTCTGCATCAAAGAATCAATTAATTCATTTGAGGTATTAGGCTTCAGTTTCGGAGGCAGATTTGCGTTAGCAGCCATGATGACCAGACCGCTTCAATGCGAAAAAATACATCTACTGGCTCCTGATGGCGTCAATTCCTCTTTTTGGTATGAGATTGCCACGCTCCCTGGCGTCTCAGAAAAAGTATTCAAGCGCCTACTAAGCCAACCTACGCAGCTCATTCGATTCAT
>CAYGOT010000139.1:0-7871 GCA_964351595.1 uncultured Roseivirgaceae bacterium
AACAAGAGGCAACTGGCCAATATGGTTACAACTCGCCAAACATTCCACCACAGTCCTTTTTGTATATGAAGGAAAGATCTCCAAAATCCCATCCATCCGATCACGATAATACTGCCTGAGATGACAAATATCTGAGAGGCCATAATAGGAACTATCCATTGCCCGAGCTGATAGTTAATAGCGTGCAGGAAGTAGCCAAAAGCCAAAATACAATAATGAGCGTAGGCTTTATTGCCAACTATGAAGAGTATGCTCAGATTATAAAAGAGCATCATCATAAAAATTGCCGAAAACATAAAAGACAAACGATCCATCTGATCAGTGTACTGCCTTGCATGTTTAGCTTGACTCAATGTCAAATGTGGGGAAGGATCGTCAGTAAAATCACCCTTGTACAACAAGTGAAGCGTATCCCCCTTGTGGAGTAGAAACTCATGAGTCATTAATCTGGGTCGAACTCCAGGGTCGGGGTTCATTACATACAATCCCAATGAGTCTTCCTTTAGTTGGCCATTTCGGGCATCATATATAGCCACATTTACACGCCTGGGTCTGGCCATAAACCTCAATGAAAAATCCTCAACACTTGACTGATTGGTAATGTGGAGAACCCTCCAATCGTTGGGGCTAACTTGTTCATCCATGCCCACTACTTCCCTGGAAAGTGCCAAAGCCTCTCTAGGAGATTTGGAACTACTTCTCGGTATAGCGTACAAATGCTCACTAACATCGTACTCAAATGGATCATAGCTCTCAAAATCATTAGAGATAACGGTTAGATTGGATTGGGCATGAGAAGTTTGTACGCTTAAAAAAAACATCAAGGCACCTGCCACCTTCATTATTATTTTTTCCACTACTTGCAAGAGAGCTCCTTTCCGGTCAACCTGATCGTATCCTAATCCGGGATATCAATTCGACCATCAAATTAGAGCATACAAACTCAATACTCCAAGCTAAGCTTCTCTAACCTCAAAAGTTTCGAACTCATGACGCACGTAAGTAATTTCAAACAACGGTGACTATCTAGAAAATTGCCACCCTATGGCTATCGCAAAGCCGTAGGGCACTACCCTCAAAGCACTGGAGGTGTAGCGTCGGTTGAGCGCGTAATAACCATACCCTCTCAAATAACCAGCACCCTCTGATCTTCTGATGATCTGCCTACGAGCACCCAGGATCACGTTGACCTCTTGATCAGGTATATCTAGCAGCGCACTTGCCTCTGAGGTCGCCCTGATCCAAGGCTCATACTCAAGACCGACCTGAATCCAGGTAGGGTTGGGGTTGGCAGAAAGCGAATGTTCCAACATAGGAGTAATCGACGCAGACCAGACAGAGAGAGATTCGACCAGTCGGTCTCCCTCTAGCCGCTCACCAAACTCATTTAATATTCCATAATCCTCTGATATGTTGAATTGTCTCCAGTGGATACCTGCTCCAAGGGCCAGATTCCATCGATGACTAATGACCCAATTGACCAGCACAGTTGGCGACCAACCGATCCTGTCAAACCCAAGATCAACCCCATTGCGATACAGGTCGAAGACTATTTCGTCACTGGTATTGGGCTGTAGGTTGGCAAAATTGACCGAGGCACCTATCTCTAGTTGCCAAGACCAACCCGTTCGTCTGCTCATCTGCGGACGACTGGTCGGTGGAAGCAGTAAGCCTACCTCTAAGCTATGAGGTGTCAACCCAGCCAATCGCTCAGGTACGTGGGCGAGAAGTTTTTCCATCTGGGCATTGGGCGATGAGCCGATAGGCTCTAGGTTGTCATCGTCCAATTTTTCCTGGCTCAAACCCGATAGCTCGATAGGAAGCACCTCCGTCGTTAGCGATGCTTGAAATGGCATTATCTCAGCAGTATTGTCAATATCTTTAATTAGCTGCTTCCAGTCAGAGGAGCTGTTTATTGATGCGACTTCTTTCTCCTTACCAGAATGTGTCTCCGTCTCGGCCATTGAATGTTGGTCTGTCCCGTGTTGAGACTCATAATAGATCATCGAAAATACTCCAGAGATCAGGATCAACAGAGCCGCAAGAGCGTACCGCACTCTGACCGTCCTGCGACTGATAGCAATTTTAGAATGAATCCTATCCCAATGAGCATCATCTACGCCGACTTCAAAGTCTTTAAACTCGTTGGCGAGATGCTCTCTAATTCGATCTTCAGCTGGCTTTTTCATGCAACTTTATTTTTGATAATAATTCTATCAATCGGCCCTTGGCCCGGCTCAGAAGTACTCTGCTACTACTCTCCGCTACTCCTATTTTGATGGCGATCTCACGGTGGGAGAACCCCTCGATCATGTATAGATTAAATACCTGCATTTGTGCTAAAGGCAATTCTCTCAGCAACTCCAGCAGCTCATGCGCCTGCATTTGCTCGATAATCGAGGCTTCCTGATCTGTTATATCTACCTCCGACAGATCTTCCACTTCAGCGAACAGCTGTGGCTTTTTTCTTCTTGTATAATCGATAGCTGTATTGACCGTAATTCTCGTCACCCAGGCAATCAAGGAGTCCACATTTTGTGCCTCTCTGATGTTACGAAACACCTTGACCATAGTATCCTGAAATATGTCGGCCGCCACTTCAGTACTTCCTCCATAGCGGTAACAGATTCCCATGACTTTTCCTTTGAGTAGGTCGTAGAGCAAGCGCTGTGATTTAGCATCACCCTTTGCACATCGATCAAGAATTAACTTATAATCCGCCATTCAGTAAAAAATCCGACGCTAAATAAGCATCGGACCTAATTGGTGATAATTATGAAATTTTCACTCGACGATTTCTACGGTGACCTGAGCTACCACAAACTTCTCAAACAGTGATGGATCCGATGTACCACTTAGGAATACATCACTATTGGCATTGTCACTGTTGACGCCAAGCTCGTAGATAAACTCAACCTTGCCTGAGGCATCCTCTGGAGCGGTGTACTCCAGTACTACTTCGTTTCTGTCAAGGGCTAGTGCGATGTTCACATTGTTATCACCAAAGTCGGGATCTGTATAAATTATCTCCACAGAGACTGCCGCACTTGTTAGGTTAAATCCAAGTCCGCAAAAAAATTCATTATCCAATAGGTCGAGTGAAATACTCTCTCCCCGCTGCACCGGAATGTATTCAAAAACACCGTTGGTTGTGCAGGAGCCAGGTTCAAGCATTCTGACGTTTACAATCGCACCGTGCTCATTGCCATCAGTATCCAAAAGTTGTAAACTGTAGCGATCATCTCCCGAGAGGAAGTCTTCATTAGGCGTATATCGCAAAAAGTTTCTCTCTCCTATTCGTTCGACACTACCACGGGAGGGGCGGCCGGCTATCTCGAACGATGTGGAGCTAGCTCCTAAAAGTCGAGATGGTCTGATGATGGCAGGACTTTGAGGCGCTGCATACACATCCAGGGAAATTTTCTGAGGTGCGGAATCTTCATGGGCTGTGTCACAGCTTACTATGCACGCCCCCGCTAACATAAGGGTAAAGAATAATTTGTTCATGAGTCTTATACATTTGGTCTTCGCCATAATGACGGATGACCCTACCGAAACGCTACAGCATGCGCACGATAGTTTTCAACTCATAACAACTTCAAGGTCTTTAACTAGTACCCAAACTTCTTCAACGACTGGTCCTTTTTCCTCCAGTCTTTCTCGACCTTCACGAAGGTTTCGAGGTGGATCTGTTTACCGAAAAATTTCTCTAAATCCTGTCGGGCCGCCATCCCCACTTTCTTAAGGGAAGCCCCACCTTTACCAATAATGATCCCTTTTTGGCTTTGTCGCTCGACATAGATTTCAGCCCTCAGACGAATGATTGTGTCTTCTTCAAAAAACTCGGTGATGACGACCTGAGTGCTGTAGGGCACCTCCTTTTTGTAGTTCATGAAGATTTTTTCACGTACAATCTCGGAGGCAAAAAAGCGCTCTGATCGATCAGTAATATCATCCTGAGGGAAATAAGGTTCATGCTCTGGCATCATAGAAAGCAAGCGCTCCATCACCGGCTCAAGGTTGATTTTCTCAAGGGCTGATACAGCCAAATAGTCCACCGCCTCGATCTGAGTCTTGAAGTACTCAATCTTATCGGCAGCCTGACTTCCTTTGGCTTGATCCACTTTGTTGAGCAAAAAAATTACCGGTAGTCCTGAGTTCTTGATGCGCCGCTCTACCTCGGTCTCTTCAAAAGTCTCATAGATATCCGTCACATAAACCACCGCATCAGCGTCCTCCAGGGAAGCATTAACGAAACCCATCATATTTTGCTGGAGTTGGTACTGGGGATCTAGTATCCCGGGTGTATCAGAGTAGACAATCTGAAAACCCTGCCCATTCATGATCCCAAAAATCCTATGTCGGGTCGTTTGCGCCTTGGAGGTGATGATGGATAGATCCTCCCCAACCAATGCGTTCATCAAGGTCGATTTGCCAACGTTGGGCTTTCCTATAATGCTTACAAATCCTGATTTAAAGCTCAAATCTTCTTTTTTTTCAAAGGTATGTGAATTCAATAGGCTATCTTTTCGCCTGCTACAATTATTTCATTGAGACAATATCAGGTTGAGTAAATCTCTTCTTTCATGGCTGTTGGTTATTACCCTTAGTTCTGCGGTACAGGCACAGCAGCTCATTTCCGGTAGGGTAGTAGAAACAGGCACCAACGAAGTGCTTCCTCTCGCCAATATCATCAACCTCTCCACCAACAAAGGTGTCTCAACTAATACTGAAGGCTATTTTTCTTTGTTTTACCGGCAGGGTGACTCACTGCTACTGAAGGTGACTTACGTTGGCTATCAGTCAAAAAATCTGCGCTACGGTCCCTATGATGTGCCTGATAAGCTCAATATAGCACTAGAACCATTGTCGGCTCAGCTCAAGGAAGTGGTGATTTCGGCAGATGCCAATAAGTTCATCAACACAGACAGGGGCATAAGCCAAATCAGTCTCTCTCCAAAGCAGATTGCATTGCTGCCTAGTATTGGAGAAACAGATATTTTCCGAAAACACCAACTGTTGCCGGGGGTAAGTGGCACGAATGAAAATTCCTCCGGCCTATTCATTCGCGGTGGCACACCCGATCAGAATCTTGTGCTGCTTGACGGTATGACAATCTATCGGGTAGACCATTTCTTTGGGTTTTTCAGTGCTTTCAATGCCAATGCCATCAAAGATGTACAGCTTTTCAAAGGGGCATTTCCTGCTAAGTATGGAGCGCGCATTGGTGGTGTAGTAGACCTCACCGGTCGTACGGGCAGCTTTGAGCAGGTGAATGGAAATGTTGGTGTGAACCTGCTCAGTGCTAACGCCAGTATCGAAGTACCCCTATCGGAAAAGGTCTCGATCTTTTTTGCCGGTAGGCGATCATTTACAGACCTGATGCAAACCGGAGTGTACAACGCCATTAGCGAAAATCTGTATCAGCAGGATGATATCCCCGGGCTGGCAAGAGTGACCCCCGACTTCAATTTTTATGATCTCAACAGTAAAATCAACTTTCGGCCTTCTGAAAAGGACATTATAAGCCTGAGCTATTATCGTGGCAATGACTTTCTTGATGAATCACGAGACATTAGAAATGAGATCGATATCCAGGACTCTGATGATGATATTCTGGCGTTGATCGATGTAGATGAAATTACGGACTGGGGCAATCAAGGACTCTCTGCGACCTGGTCACGGCAGTGGAGCCCCAGGTACTTCCACACCATGCAGCTGGCCACTTCACGCTACAAGAGCAACTATGACGTGAATGTGGATGTGGAGGCAACAATTCCCAATAGGGACAGCACCATCCTGGAGTTTGATTTCAAGTTTGAGGAAGAAAATATCATCGATGACCTATCGGGAAGGTATGATGGAGAGTGGCTGGCCAGCGCCTCACACAAAGTTGCTTTTGGAGCTTCATTCACTCAGTCGGAGATCGACTATCTCGGGGTATTCAACGATACCAGTACGCTCCTTGATCTCAATCAAAAGTCAAAACTGTGGGCAGGCTACATCTCAGATACCTGGACACCAGGCAGTAAACTCCAAGTGACCGCTGGCGCCCGGCTCTCCTACTATGACTTAACCGAAGACATACTACTTGCTCCTCGCTTGTCATTGCAATATTCGGTCACAGATAAACTTAAGATCAAGGCCGGGTATGGTCGTCATTATCAAAATGTAAATAGAATTATCAATGAGAATGTAACGCAAGGCAGCAGGGACTTCTGGCTGATGGCTGATGATGAGCTTGTGCGAATAAGCAATTCGCATCAGTATGTAGTAGGCGCCAGCTACAATGCCAACCAGTGGCTGCTCAACGTAGAAGCTTACTACAATGACGTATCTGATCTCACGGAATTCTCTGAGCGGGTGGGCAATGGCTCTGACAATCCCGCCGATTTGTTTTTTAGCGGTGATGGTGTGGCCAAAGGGCTCGAAATCTTGCTCCAAAAGAAGCAAGGAAAGTATACAGGCTGGGTCGCCTATACCCTCGGACGGGTGAAGAATACGTTTACCGCCTTCAATGGTGGAGAGCCATTCCCGGCACTCCAGGATCAATTGCATGAATTTAAGTTTGTCAATAGCTATGAGATCGAAGGCTGGAATTTCTCGGCCAGCTTCATTTATGGTTCCGGGAGGCCGTATTCCCGCCCTTCCAACCAATACGACATCACTTTATTGGATGGCACAAATGCCAACTTCATCGGCGTGGGTCCACGCAATGGCTCCAGACTCAAGCCCTATCATCGACTGGATCTTTCGGCACACCATATCTTCCCCATGGGCAAATGCAAGGGAGACATTGGCTTGTCTATATTCAACTTTTACGGTAGGCTCAACACGTGGTATTTCGAATATGACTTCAGTCAGGATCCTGTCTTGACCACAGAGATTACCTATTTAGGATTCACCCCAAACCTCTCTTTCACCTTCACTTTCTAATGAAAAAGTTTCTGGCCATCGTTCTAAGTATCGTACTGGTTTCCTGTGAGGAGGAAAGAGTCGGGTCGAGCTCATTTGTGGTCGAGGGTTTCCTATATGCGGGTAGCCCAATCACCAATATCAATATCAAGTCGACTGTCCCTTTCGATGCAGTCAGCATACCAGGGCAGCCTATTCCAGATGCTGAGGTCGTTGTGGACTACAATGGTCAGTCTGTACCGCTCAGCTTCAATCCGGCTACACAGCTATATGGTGGGCCGCAAGACTTGATCCTATCCACAGGAGCAGATGTGGGGCTCACACTACAGGTCGATGACCAGCTTGCTTTAAGTGCGACAGTAATACCGGAGTATCCGAGGGAACTTAGGACATCCATACCGAAAATAGTGATCCCGGAGATTGAGCTGAATCGAGATTTGAGAGAGGTGCTCACGGCGCTTTTCCAAGAGGCTCGATTGGATATCCAGTGGGCCAATGAACAAGAGGACAATCACTTCCTCGTCATAGAGCCTGCGGACACCACCAATACGGAACCCATCTTTAATGAAGACATCCCATCCAATGTCGGGACATTCTTTGATAATTTCCGATTAGTCTCTGAACCCTCGCGGGATTCCACTTACACTGTCGTAGGGTTAAGTCTTCAAAACTACGGCAGCTATCGTGCTATCCTCTATCGCATCAATCAGGAGTATGCCGATCTGTATGCCGACCAGCTACAAGACTCGCGCAATCTCAATGAGCCGCCTACGAATATCGAAAATGGGCTTGGCATCTTCACTGGTATCTCCAGTGATACGGTCATATTCGAGATTTCAAAATTCTAATTCTTTTTAGGTTAACCTTTTGGTAATTCTGAGGGGTTGTCTAGCTTTGCACTTATATCGCGGGGTGGAGCAGTTGGTAGCTCGTCGGGCTCATAACCCGAAGGTCAC
>CAYGOT010000140.1:0-7817 GCA_964351595.1 uncultured Roseivirgaceae bacterium
TGCTCCTCCCTAAAGGAGACTATTCGTGCCATTTTTGAATAAAAATTGACTCTCTTCTATCGAACTGACGTAAGGTTAATTGAAATGCTGACTGCTTCACCGAATTTGTCATTTCAATTGAGAAAATCACTATCTTCAATAGACTATGTGTCGCTTCACATTTTACCAGGGTCGGCCGATTGGAATCGGCTCCCTGATCATAGAGCCCAGGCACTCCCTGATCAATCAGAGCTTTGCTTCGGAAGAGCGGGATGAGCCTTTGAATGGCGATGGGTTTGGGCTGGCCTGGTACGATTTATCGATATCTCCCGAGCCTGCACTGTTTAAGTCGATCTCTCCTGCCTGGAGCAATACCAACCTGCGGGAGTTGGGCCGGATCATTGAAGCCAACTGTATCATGGCCCATGTGCGGGCAGCTACACAGGGGCTCACCGTCAGCGAAACGAACTGCCATCCGTTCAAGTGGCAGCAGTTCGCCTTCATGCACAACGGGGACATTGGCGGCTTTGCCAAGATCAGAAGAGCGCTACTCAGCGGACTGTCCGATGAAGCTTTTGCCCATATTAAGGGCACGACGGATTCTGAGCATTTTTTTGCTCTGGTCATTGATGAGCTCAGGACTACTACGCAGCTGGAGCCATGGGACAGACTACCTACCGCAATGATGGGAGCAGTGAAGCAAGTGCTTAAGCTCTGCAATGAACATGGCGTGGAGGAGCATTCCTACATGAACATGGTCTTGACCGACGGCCAACTGGCGGTGGCACTACGATTGACAACAGATGATCCGTCAGAGGCTGATTCGCTCTACTTGAATCTGGGCAAGCGCTACACTTGCGAGGATGGCGTTTGCCATATGATTGACCCTGGTGAGCATGAGAAGGCAGTGATCATCAGTTCGGAACCGTTGAGCAATGACCCGGGCTGGTCGCCCATTCCGGTCAATTCTATGGTGCTCATACGTGAGGGCAAAATCGCAGATAAAATGTCCATTGCGATCAATGGCTAATTGATCCGCACTCTATCAACGCCATCAGCTGTTTTAGCTAAACAATAGGGCTTGAGACTCTTGAGGTTTCTTTTGTTCGAAATTCAATAGCCATCGTTTCCTTTCGAGCCCACCACCGTATCCAGTCAGTTGACCATCCTTACCGATGACTCGGTGGCATGGGATGATTATAGATATTCGATTCATGCCATTGGCACTTGCCACGGCGCGTACCGCATTGGGCTTTCCAAGTGCTAAGGCTTGCTCTTGATACGAGCGAGTCTCACCGTGAGGAATTTGCCTAAGGATAGTCCATACTGCCTTTTGAAACTCCGTACCCGGTGTATCCAGCGCTACCGCGAATGCTTTCCTGCTGCCATCGAAGTATTCCTCGAGCTCCCGCTTAAGTTGCCTGAGGTGTTCGTTCATTCCCGGTAGGATGACCATACCGAGCCTATGCGTCAGTTGCTTGAACTCCGTCTCGAGCATTTTGCGGTCAGTAAACTCCACCAGACAGACGCCTTTTGCGGTAGCACAGCCAAACATAGGGCCAAGAGGAGTAGACAGCCTGATGATGTTGATGACACCTTTTTGAGTCTGCGTGGGAGAGCTACCAAAGACATTTTGATAGCTACTGTTGAACCCACTCAGAGATTCGAAACCACTGCCAAAAGCCGCGGAGGTGATGGGCTGACCCTGGGTGATCCTGGTATAGGCAGAGTTGATCCGCAACATCCGCTGATAGCCATGAAAAGTAAGCTGGTGGTGCTTCTTGAACCATCGTCTGATCTTACTCGGCGCAATACCTCTATCACGTAGGTCCCCGTCCTTGATTTTCTTGAAAGGGTGTTCGTTTAGTTCATCCAGGATCGATTGGATGTAGTCCGGCGTTTCCTCAGCCTGTGCTATAGGCTTGCAGACTTTGCATGGCCGGAAGCCATTGACGATGGCCTCATGGGTACTATCGTAAAACAGCACATTCTCTATTTTGGGCTTACGTGCCGTACAGCTGGGCCTGCAAAAGATGCCGGTGGTCTTCACGGCTGTATAGAAGATGCCTTCATAGCTCGTGTCCTTGGCTACAATGATGTCGTACTTCTGCTCAAATGTTAATTGACTTTCCATAGGTCAAAAGTAGAATGCGCTTTCATGTGCTGCTACCGAAAAATGAACAAGCATTTTTTACTTGGCTGATTTCTTCTTCTTTGGCTTAGGCTCAGGAAGTTCCTTCTCGCTGGCAATGATAAGTTCGGCCATCCAATCGCGATCTTCGAGCTGTGCCTCGATCAGAAAGAAGTTTTTAGACCCTGGATATGCTGGTGCCTCTACCACATCTCCGATGAATGATCTTCCTGCTTCTGTGGGTTTAATGAAGAGCTTGTTGTTGTAGATCAGGCCGAAGATCTTGGTGCCTATGTAGATGCCATACTCGCCAAACATGGGTCTGGCGGTAATCTCTCCCGCGCCGCTGGTTTGCTCCACCACATACGCTACGAATGCTTTGTCTGTTGCCATAGTTCAAAGTAAGTTGTTAGCACGTCCATCCCAAACTAAGGTATCTCTACCGAAATATGGTCACTGGTGGAGAAGTCGCTCTAAAAATGGTATTATCCTTTAGAATATAGGTCAGTTCAAATCTAGTGACGATGCGCTCTTCAGGCGGCTCACTGAGCATAAATGAAATCCCTTCGGTGGTAATTCGTTCTTCATTTAGTGCTATGTACTGAGCTATTGAATCCAGTTCGGTGTTGCCAGCTCTCCATGAGGCCACCAGTACTATAGGATTGATAATATCACCCGCCTGATAGGTTTGGTTATAGTCTTCCAATGATCTTAAGAATAACCTGTCGACACCAACCTTGGCACCCATATGTCCGTCCCCTATGCAGTCATCATCAGCAGCCATTAAGGTGCTGCCAAAGACGTTTGCTCGTGCGGCGAGATAATCCAATTGAAAATTGAACCCTATAATGAGGCGTTCCCATTCTACCCACTCGTTATCAGCGATAATAGCGCCAGGATGGTTTTTAACCCCAGTCACACGTCCATTGGATGCTTCAATTCCAGTTATTTCAAAATATGGAAGTATATCGTTGCAGTTTTCTGAGCTATAAAAACATGAAATGATAGAAGAACCGAAAAAGAGACCTATTAGGCATATGGTAACTTTTGTGTTCATAATGTAGACTAACGTTAACCATAGTTAAGGTAATCGCTGTTGTCTTATTATTGATGATATCCGTGCCAGTATTTTAAATCCTCTGGAAGAATTAACTTTTGAATAATCAGCGGAGCGTAACGCAAAAATCAGATCATTCAGCGTATGGAGGATTCGAATTTTTCGATTCTTCAGATTTAAACTCATCAATCCGCAAACATTCTTTCATTTTCAAAGAACTAATGTAAGCTTTGAGTTCAAATAAGAAACTTACAATATTATATGAGCAAGATACTAGTCACGGGAGGAGCTGGATACATAGGCTCTCATACAGTAGTTGAGCTGATCCAGGAAGGCATGGACGTAGTGATCATCGATGATCTTTCCAACTCCCAGGCTCTTGTCATTGACAAGATCGAAGAGATTACGGGTACGCGAGTGCCTTTGCATGTATTTGATCTTTGTGACAAGTCCCGGCTGGATGATTTCTTCAGGAAGGAAGGCGCCTTTGACGGCATTATTCATTTTGCTGCTAAGAAGGCGGTAGGGGAGTCAGTCGAGAAGCCCTTGCTCTACTATCATGTTAATATTCTATCCCTGATCAATCTGCTCAAGGGACAGAAGGAATTCAATATCCCAAATTTTGTGTTCTCATCATCGTGTACCGTCTATGGTCAACCAGATAAGCTTCCGGTCTCAGAAAAGACTCCTAGGAAAGAGGCCGAGTCACCCTATGGCAACACTAAGAAGATTAGTGAAGATATTATCCGCGATTTCGCGAAAGTAAATAAGGAGAAAAACACCATCGCGCTGCGATACTTCAACCCTGTAGGTGCGCATGAGTCCGGCCTGATCGGAGAGTTACCTACCGGAATCCCCAACAACCTGATGCCTTTCATAAGCCAGACCGCCATAGGCCTGAGAAACCAACTCAAAGTGTTTGGTGGAGACTACCCCACAAAGGATGGCTCGGCAGTCAGGGACTACATCCATGTGGTCGATCTGGCAAAAGCACATGTCGTCAGCATGAAGCGGCTCATAGGTGGCAAGCAAAAAGCCAACTACGAGTTCTTCAACCTTGGAACCGGAAGTGGCTTGTCTGTCTTGGAGGTGATCAAGGCATTTGAGGTGGTCAATGATATCAAGATTAACTATGAGATCGTGGATCGCAGACCGGGGGACGTGGTGCAGATCTATGCGGATACGACCTTTGCCAATGAAGAGCTCGGTTGGAAAACCGAGCGCGACCTAACCGATATGGTGAAGTCGACCTGGAAATGGGAGCAGAACCTGGCTGAGCAGCGCAAAAAGGGCTTGGACTAGATTTACCACCTTACAACGGAGCTAAACAACCCTCCTAACGCCACCTGTTGGTTTTGCCTTTTTGGTTGATCCCGATAAAATGCGGGATCAATGTGAGGCAGGTTTCTATTCACCTTCACAGCTTCTCTAAAAGCTCAAAATCTTGACAATACGATTGTATACGATCTCTGCTGTATTCCAGTGATATCCTCCGGTGGTATTGTTAAACTGAATAACTACGGTATCAATGTCTTTGTGGTATTTGGCAATACTCTGATAGCCGGGCACCCAACCTGTGTGTTCATATCGGTAAATAGAAGAATAGATTTCCTGTTCGCCCTCCTTAAATACTGATCCATCGTTTAATGCCCGTAAAAAAATACCCACGTCCTCAGCTGTAGCTAGCATCCCGTGCTCATCAGCTACTAAATCGGGTTCATAGCCAACATGATATCCACTCATCACATCGTCCATATCCACTTCATTAAGCGAACCGAAAGTGTTTTTCAATCCCAGAGGAGTCAAGATTTCTTCCTTGTTGAATTGGAAACCGCTGTAACCCACGACTTGCTCAATAATTTTCGAAAGCAGCAAATAATTGGTGTTTGAATATTCAAAGTCTTCATCAGGTTTGAAGCTAGCCGGCATATCCAACACCAATGCCAGGGCTTCCTCAGAGCTTGCTGGTGGATTTTCCCAGAAGCCCGGTGTGTCAGTCAAATTGGGAATACCACTTCTGTGTTGCACCATCATTCTCACGGTAATCTCCTCCGCATTTTCAATTCTTCCGACAAGCTCCGGGAAGTAATCGGCCAGCGTATTATCCAGAGACAAACGTTGAGCACTGACCAATTTGGTGATCGCCACAGCATCGTAGAGTTTGCTGATGCTGGCAATCTTGAAAAGGGCGTGCGGGTAGGCAGGTATTTTCTTCTTCCGGTCATGCCAGCCAGCGGAGTAGAATGCAGGCGGTTGGCCTGCTACATCCACATAGACGATCATTCCATCAAGTCCATGATCAATGGCTTCATTGACTTGCTCTTGAACCGTGTCTGGTAGTGGTAGTATCCAGGCCCATATCAAAATGTAGGGCACGAAGAACAGGGAGGTTATGGTTCCAACGGCCAACAGGATTCTGATTACCAGGGTGGTTTGTTTCTTGGTCATGCTGTTTCGGAGATAGGGCTCACATATTCCAGTTGGAAGTAGAAAGTCCTAAAATCGGTTGAAAATGTTTCTGATTGTTTGTTACCAGCGTTAGCCCATTAGCCAATGAAATACCCTCGATTAGTAAGTCAGCCGTTCCAATGGTTACTCCTTTATCTTTAAGTTTTGCGTAGATGGTGGCGGAGGACCTCAGCGAGAAAGTTGAAAGTTTTAAGATTTCACAAGTTGAGATGAAGGTTTCGAATTCCTCGATTTGCTTGCTGGCTTTCTTGAAAGTTAATCCAGAGAGAATCTCAAAATAGGTAATCTCGGAAATCGTGATTTTGGGAAACGCATTAAGGTATTCTTCAAAGATCCTTGCGACTAGTTTCTTGCCTTTGCGAAAATAGGATAGGATGTCCGTGTCGACACGTGATCGGTTCAAAACTGTGGAATTCGATCACTATTGTCTTTTCTGGATTTATGGAGATCAGTAGTGAGTTGATCCAACTCCAAATCTTCAAAAATACCGCTAAATGACAAGGTAGATTTTTCAGTTGAAAACTGAGGTTCCAGGTCGTTAAGATAGGACTCAAGGTTCGGAAGCTTATCGTCCGAAAGTTCCTTGACCTTGTTGAGGATCGAGTTTCTGAGTTTCTCCTTGGTTGCCACAAAGTAAAGTTAGGAAATTTCTAATTAGGCGACTATTGATCAATTCTGACGCACAAGATCGATCTTGTATCATTTTCGAATGATGTCACCCTGATTGAAAGTACAGTACCAGCCTTTTGAGTAAATAATGAAAAGCCGGTTTAGCGTAAAGATCGGTTGGGTATGCTATACGGATATGCTCCATGTCGCCCAAGGGACGAGAACTTTACGCTGGGTGGTGGCACCTATGCTGAAGCTTCAGTGTAAGCATTTGAGGTGACCTGCAAGGAGGCGCACCATGGGCTTATGGCTCATGGCCGTCTACTATACTAGCGATAGTCGGCTTCTTTTCATAAGTTACGCTAAACAGTTCTTCTTTCTTATTTCTTCCTTTTAGTTCTATCTCGCCTTTAGAGCTATAGTGATAGTGCGTATGGTGTAGTAATTCTTTAAGGGCACCCGAGATCAGTAAGTCAGATTTTAATTCATTACAAAGACTTTGGATTCTAGCGGTAGTATTTAGGACATCCCCTGTAAATACGATTTCCTTTTTTAAGGCTCCAATTTCTCCAATAGTGACTTCACCGAAATGAATCCCTGCTTTGAACCCAATTTCAACGCCAAATTCACGGTATAAAGCTTCTTGTTGTTTATCGAGTTGCTCACGTATGTCAAAGAAGCACTTGATGCAGTTGGCCTGGTCGATCCCCTTGTCAGGTTCCCATGAAATCACGATTTCATCTCCTATGTATTGGTAGACTTCACCGAGTGAATTGATGATGGGGTCTGACATAATATTGTAATAGGTGTCCAGTAATTTGAAGTACTTTATGTGGCCTAGTTTTTCGGCTATTGCAGTCGAAGATTTCATGTCCAGGAACATGAAAATCCGCTTTTCAATTTTGGGTTGATGGTACTTCCCGGAAAAAAAATTTAATAACACATGATGTCCTAAGTTTTCGCTGATAGCTGAATAGATCAAACAAACTATAAGCTTTACCGACAATTGAAATAAGGTGGTAAGGAAAGAGATACTTATTAGGAATCTGCCCAGTTTTTGCCAGGCATCTGCTTCTAGCAAACTTATGCCTGTTTCCAGCGCGGATGCCACAGGAAATAAGAGGACTATAATGAAAATTAAAAAGGTGAGGTAGATTAAGAATTTGTAAAAAAACTTGGCACTCAGTGATTGGTTTGAAAATCTCTTTTCTAAATAAACCACTTCCAAAGCCCCAACAATAAGTCCAACCAGGATATTCGCCAGGCTGGCAAAAATCAGCACTGGGAGGGTGAAGGAAATATCAGTATCTGGATTAAAGTTTTGGTTACGTGTTGCATCCAACACTGTGATATCAATTACCCATCCAATCAATAACCAGATAATAGCGTAGGGAGTAATCCTTGAAATATTTCTTTTGGCTTTGGGGCTTATTTTCACGCTAGGTTGACAATGTTGGGATAAATGTAAGGAATGATAATTTAACGTCAGTTCGATATAAGAGCGTCAATTTTTATTCAAAATGGCACGAATAGTCTCCTTTAGGGAGGAGCAAGAGGTGGGTCAATAATCAA
>CAYGOT010000141.1:0-7766 GCA_964351595.1 uncultured Roseivirgaceae bacterium
CCACTCTCGGATAGCCTGGATTGGTCGGCTTTCACAAAAGTTCAGCAGCTCAACATCTCCGAGACCAGCCTTCTCAGCTATGACTTCCTTAGTCAGCTGACGAGCCTCACCCACCTCGATGCGCATGGCAACATGGACATCAGTGCTTTAGGTCAATTCCCACCTCTCAATGGTCTCGCGGAGCTGAATCTGTCCAAGACTAACGTGAATACGCTCCAGGGCATTGCTGCTTTTCCAAAGCTGACGCGCCTGATACTCTCAGGTACTCCCCTATCGGAAATCACTTCGATTACGGAAGTTCCGCAGCTTACTTATCTGGACATTCAGAATACGCCGATTAAGTCACTCACCCCCCTAATGGGAATGACTCAGTTGCAATACATTCAGGCAGACAATTCGCAGGTTTCTCAACTGGAAGCTGCGAAGTTCATGGCGCAACATCCTGACGCACTAGTGGTGGTCAACACCCGTGAAAATGAGCTTTGGTGGCGAGGGTTGAGTGCCGAGTGGAAATCGTTGCTAAGAATAGAAATGAATCTTCCGGACAGTGCAGCGCCAAGTCTTGAGAAGATTATCCGCTTGTTCAACATCACTGATCTCGACATTGCCGGTAGGCCGATAAAAGAAATTGCCCCCCTTGAGCGATTTAGTCAGTTGACAACATTGAACATTAGTAAGACTCAAATATCATCTTTGGCGTTCTGTAATGCGCTGGGACAGTTAGCCGCTCTGGAAGCGAGCAGTATTCCATTGAGTAGCCTGTTGGGACTGGAGAATCATCCGGCATTGACTTCTCTGAACGTGTCAGGTACGAGTATCGAACAGCTTCAGGCATTGTCCAATATCCCATCGCTCACCGAGCTCAATGTTGATAATACGCTCGTCAAAAAAGAAGTAGCCATGCTATGGCAAATCGATCACCCCGGACAGCTGGTGCTATTTCAAACGAGCAAGCTGCAGACCTGGTGGAGCCAGATCGGATCAGCACTCCAGAAGCAAATGAAGAATAATGTGGCGCTTGAAGGGAATGCTGATGCTCAATACCTGCATCGTCTGGTCAAGAGCAGCACTGTAGCACTCTCGGGCCGTGAGATCATGGACCTATCGTCCATCCAGCCCTTTTACAACCTGCGGTCGCTCACACTCAGCGAGACGCAAATCACCTCGCTGGTAGGTGTGGAGCAGTTTACAAGGCTAGAACAGCTGGAATGTGCCAAAAGCCCGCTGTATGATATCAGATCCCTGGCACAGCTAAAGGTGCTGAAGGATTTATCCATAAGGGATACACCAATAGATGATCTCAGCACGATTGCTTCGCTCAGAGAACTGGAGCAGCTCAACTGCAGCGGCACCAATATCAAGAACCTGAAGGGGCTGGAAGAAATGAGATCCCTAAAAGTACTGGACTGCTCCAACACTCAAATCAAGAACCTGTCTCCACTATCGGAACTTCGCCAGCTAGAAGAACTCACTTGCTACAACACTAAGCTCAGCAGTAAAGACATCTCCAGTTTTAGGGAGGAACACCCCAAGTGTAAGGTCAGCTACTACTAAGGCGCTAGTGCCTGATCAGAATCTTGGCGTGAACAAACCGCTTCCCTTCTAACTCAATCCTCATCATGTACATGCCGTTGGTTAAGCCGGTGATGTCATATTGACCATCCTCGGTGGCATTGAAGGTACGCGTGAGTTGACCCGCGAGGTTAAGGAACTGGATGCTCCTGATCCGGCTAAGTGCATCTTCGACATGGAGTATGTTTTGGGCCGGGTTGGGGAATATGCTAATGTCCTTGAGAAACGCTTCTACTCCGGTAACAACGGAACTAATTGTAACCAACCATTCATTTTCTGTCCCATTCTGAAGTACAAGTGTATATGCGACTGTTTCAGAAAAGTCATTTGATGTATGACCACTTTCCTGTAAAGCTCCTTCCACATAGACAGACGCACCTTCCGGGAGTTCGAATTGAGCAATGAGATTGGTCAATTCTGCGTTTGCCAATTCAATATTTATTGTTCTTGCTACGTAATCAATGTTCGCAACTTCGGGAAACCCAGCAATGGAAAAACTAATAAAACCATTTATTTCGCATGAAATACCACTTGATTCGATAAACCGGTCAATTTTCCAATCTTCATATATGTCAGATTGAGGCTCACAGATATCTGTATTACTGAAGTCTAGGATATAAGTTGAATTGAGAGCTAATTGCTCGAGATTAACAATAGAGATTGGCAATGTTCCACCAAGCGGGTTGTGATCAACCTGCAACGCTATTAAATCTAATATTTCTCCGACGCTATTAGGTATTATTCCAGTAAGCATATTATTACTAAGGTTGAGCACTTTTAGCTTCGATAATTGACCTATAGAGTCAGGTATTGGTCCATCAAGATTATTTTCAGATAGGTATAAACTCAATAACTCATGGAGGTTGCCAATACTCGAGTCTATCCTTCCATTAAGTTTATTGTCGTGAAGATCAAGAACCTGGAGCTTACTTAGATCATACCAGCTCAAAGGAATTTCTCCAGTCAAATTATTATTACTTAATTCCAATTTCTCAAGTAATGATAACTGTCCAAAAACTTCCGGCAAAGGACCACTGAGGTTGTTACTTGAAAGATCAATGTGCTTAAGACTCGTCAACTCTGACCAATTACTTGGAATACCGCCGCTGAACTCGTTATAACTAAGGTCAAGTGTTTCAAGTTGTTTCAAGTCTGAAATGAATGCTGGTAAAGGTCCATTAAACCTGTTAAAACCCAGCTCCAGGTGATTTAGTAATTCAAGGTGAGCTATCTCCTCTGGCAAACTTCCGCTCAGTTGGTTTGCGCTTAAGTCCAATCGCCACAAACGGGCCATCTGTTCAATTTCACTTGGAATGCTCCCCACTATTTCATTGCCAAAAAGGTCTAAGGTTTCCAGCATTCTTAGATTCCCAATTTCGTCAGGGATAACTCCTCCTATCCCATTAATTCCAAGAGTTATGGTCTTAAGACTGTCCAACTCACCAATCTCTTCCGGGATATGTCCTGTCAAATTGTTACCGGAGAGTAAAATAGAAGATACTCTGTCATTCATAAGTGATACACCAAACCATGTATTTAAAGGTCCTGCTAGCCAGTTTTCCTTATTAGTCCAGTTTTGACCACCGGTACTCTCATAAAAAGCTACTAATGAGAGTGAATCTGAAACCAGGCCTTCCTGACGCTTAACGCTTATTAGCCAGTCAACATTTTCAATCCCGAATTCAGAAGTAACAGTCAGGCAGACTGTTTCAGTAAAATCTATAATGCTCTCACCGCTGATCAGTGGGGTATCATATCCAACACTTTCACACCAGTCTATGCTTGCTCCAGATGAAATAGTGAAATGCGGCACGAGTTGGGTGATGTCCGCTCCACGATCGACCACAATACTTACCGCGAAGTTTTCTTGATCGTATTGAGTCTGGCCAATTTGTTCATCGAATCCAAACAATTCAATTTGAGCCAAATCAATACACATGATTTCGTCACCATTCACCTGTCGAGTACTTTTCCATTCGTCAAACGTAGGAGACGATGGATCACATAGGTAGTTACCGGAGTAGCTAAAATACTCTAATTGCGTAAGGCTAGCATAGGATTCTGGTACTTGACCTGTTAGTTCATTGCCCTGAATGGATATATATGTGAGTGATGATGAATTACTCAGTGTCTCCGGAAGAAAGCCAAAAATAAAATTATAGTCAAGCTCAATAGCGTCTAGTTTTATAAGTTCATGTAAACCCTGGGGGAATTCCTCCTCAAGGTTGCAATAGCTGAAATTCACATATTCTATATTGGGTAGTTCCGAGATATAACTGAGCACAGGGCTTTCCAAAGGATTATCGGACAAATCCAGATAGTTCAACTTGGAAATATCAGTCAGTTGAGTAGGAACTAGTCCAGAAAGATTATTCCCATTAAGGACAACTTTTGTAACTCTGGAATCGGTAATTTCTACACCATACCAAGTCCCAATATCATTGGTTAGCCAATTTTCGGTCTCATACCAGTTTTCTCCATCTGTGCTTTCATATAAGGCAACTAAAGCCATTGAATCCAATTCTAGTGTTCCATTGTCCTCTTGCCCACATATTTGATCTGTCCCTCCAACATTTCGACCTTCCTTCCAGTCTCTAAATAGTTGGCTATCTGGTTCGCAGAGGTCTGTAGAGCTATAATTGAAAACTGATTGATCTTCCAACAAGGCCAGATTTGTCATATTAGTAAACGACAAGGGTATAGGTCCACTAAGCAAGTTAGAGTTTAAGAAGAGATACTTTAATTCATCTAATTGTCCCATTTTGTCCGGGATAGATCCAGAGAATTCATTTCCTGCAAGATTTAAATAAGTCAATGCCCTCAAATCTCCAATGGAGGGTGGTATGGTACCTGAAAGATTATTTGAGCTTAGGATCAATGTCTCTAGCTTGGTTAAACGACCAATATCTTCCGGGATGGTACCGACTATGTTGTTATTGTTTAGACCTATGAATAGCAATTCAGTGAGGTTTACAATAGAGGGTGGTATTCCCCCTGCGATTTCATTGACATCAATTTGAATTGACGTTAGGTTTTCTAACCTATCAATATCCTCTGGTATTTCCCCAGTAAACTGATTGGCCGTCAAAATCAAAGATTCAAGTTGTCTCAAGTTCAGGATACTCTCACCAAGGTTACCAGACAAATCATTATGTGAAACATTCAAAAGTTTCAATTCACTAAAGTCGCCGATCTCCGCTGGCAGGTTCCCATTCAATCCATTACGATCAAGTTGGATCCCGGTCACGTGAAAATCCACTATTTCAACACCAAACCAGCTCCCAACTGGCCCTTCCAGCCAGTTCTCATTATTAGTCCAGTCATCCCCATTGGTGCTTTCGTAGAGGGCGACCAGGGCTAGGGAGTCTTGAACATTGACCTGACCAAGTGACAAAGTGCATGCACCAAATACTGAAAATACAAAGAGTAAGAATCTTCTAATGTAGTTTATCTTCCCCACAACTGGCTCCAAGTAGGAAGAGAGCTCGTCCAAAAACAGGTGGTTTATCATTCTCAGGTTAATCTTTAACTAATACTTTGTAATGCACTAACTGCTTCCCTTCCAACTCAATCCTCATCATGTACATGCCGTTGGTTAAGCTGCTGATGTCATATTGACCATCCTGAGCGGCGTTGAAGGTACGCGTGAGTTGACCCGCGAGGTTAAGGAACTGGATGCTCCTGATCCTGTTTAATGCATCCTCTACATGGAGTATGTTTTGGACTGGGTTGGGGTAGATGCTGATGTCTTTGAGTAACGCTTCTTCCACTCCTGAAACAACCACATACTCCACTGTCAGTCCTTCCTGACCCAGCGCTGCGCTGATCTGCAATGTGCCCTCTTCCTCATCATAGTCTATTTCTGCACCTAAGTCGGTTATCTCAAAACCTACCGCATCGATCCTGAAGTAGTATTGTCCACTCGGTATATTGTCGAATAGGAAGACTCCATCATCATCGGTTTTTGACTGTGCTACCACATCATTGGTGCTGCTATCATATAGATAGATGTCTACATCTGCCAGGGGCGTGCCGTCTAATGTCCGCCCTACTACGATACGTGAGCCTCCATCAGTCCTCACCACTCGACCGGTAATCGAACCCGTGCCAGTCATATTGCCTGTGGTCTTTGGGATGAGTTCTACGT
Organism: uncultured Roseivirgaceae bacterium; assembly: GCA_964351595.1. Taxonomy (GTDB): domain Bacteria; phylum Bacteroidota; class Bacteroidia; order Cytophagales; family Cyclobacteriaceae; genus UBA6059. The sequence goes on from CAYGOT010000141.1 coordinate 5,720, forward strand.
TGACCTCCGTGTCGTCATTGATGGTGAGGATAGTTGCTCTATTCCATAATAGCTGGCGATTGTAGTATGTATCGAAGGCTAGCGCATTGAACGCACCCGTGACTTCAATCAGCAGTCTATACTTGCCTTCCCGTAGGCCATCAATGAAGTAGCTTCCGTCGGTAAACGAATTTTGTGCAAATACTTCACCATCCAGTGTAAAGACCACCACTTCGCCACTCACTTGCGAACCGTCTGCTGCTCCTGTTACCGTTCCGGTGAGGTAAAAGTCACTTACCACTTTCACCGTTCTGATCGATTCCGCATAGGCTACTGCCGTGGTGCCCTCATTGTAGGCTTTGATAGTGATAGTACCTTTCGCCTCGGCGGTCAATTGATTTTGTGATATAGTCCCCTGACCTTCCACTACCGTAAAACTCACAGGAAGACCTTGGTCCGAAGTGGCCTCAAGGGTCAGCGGTAGGTCGGCAATGTTGACGATTTCCGGTAGGTCAAAGCCAATCTCCTGTGCCAGACGCTCATCTACACCCACTTCAAAAGTGGCGGTCACTTCACATCCGGTGCGCTGGTCAGTTACCAGCATAGTGTAAAGTCCCGCGTTCACATTATCGAGCGTGGTAGACTCTCCGATGACAAAACCCGTCGGCAAGTCCCCTTCATACCAGGAAATGGTGTATTCCTCTGGTTGTTCAAGTATTTCGACCTGTAGCTGACCTGTGCCTTGTGCGCCGGGAAGGTCAGGTCGGGATTGCGTCAGCGCTACCGCGAAGTTCTGAATATCCTCATCTACTGTGACTTCCAATGGTGCGGATTGACATCCTATCGAGTCCAGGGTGACTTGCACAAAGTAATCACCACCGAGGACATTGGACAGTGTTGACGTCCGGCCCTGGATGAGCCGCGCCTCCTCATTGGGCAGCCACCATTCAAAGCTGAATGCTTCAAGGTTAGTTGTCCTTTGCTCTCCCACAAGTACCGCTACCACACGTGCTTCACCAATAGGTTCTCCACAGCTTGTATTCTCGTTGCTAGTCACTTCCAAGGTGATCGCTGAGGTTGCCGTCTCTATTTCAAAAGTGCTGGTCGCTTCACAGCCTGATGTCTTATCAGTGACCACTGCCATATAGCTGCCACTGGTCAATGCATTGATCGAGGATGATGTCTTGCCTTGTAGTAAAGTCTCTCCACGGTACCATTGTATTTGATGATTCTCCGGTAGGGACGTCAACGTTGCGCTTCCGTTACCTGTATCATCGCAACGGTTATTCGGAGTTGTGCTCACATTGAAGGTGAGAGACGGTTGATCGTCCACTACAGTGACCGACCTCACCGGGCTCTTACAAGCCGTTGCTACGCCTATCAATCGCGCATAGTAGGTGCCAGATGCCAGCCCGTTGACTTCCCTTGTCTGAGCGAGTACGTTTTCAAAATCTTCGGTTTGAGACCATTCGATTCGGTAGCCCAATGTGGAGGTTCGCTCTTCCCCATCTACGGTAATGGTGGTTAACTCTACAGTCCCAGCTGGTGTCGTGCAGCTCTTGTTGGCAGTAGACTTAAGGCTGATATCGAGGACTTGCTGCGCATCTTCAAGAGTCTCTGTCAGGCTCGTCGTGCAGTCCGAATCTAAGTCGGTTACAACTAGGGTGTAGCTACCTGCTTCGAGATTATCGATAGCCTTGGTTAGCCCGATAACCGCTCCGCTCGCTGTGGTTCCCTTATGCCATGCAAAGCCCAGCCCCAGGCTGCCGCCAATATTCGCATCTACAGAAATGAATCCATTAGCAACTCCACAGCTGGTGTTGTCTCGTTTCTCTCTCAACGACAGAGCACCTTCCAGATCTTTGGTCAGCACTTCAAAACTCCTGGTATAACTGCATCCGGTCTCATTGTCCGTCACCTCTACCGAGTAGTTGCCTTCTGAACTCACTTCTATCTGATGACCAGTGCTGGCATTGCTCCATTGTAAGCTATAGCGGCTATTGGGGAGTATGACCATCTGATCCGAATCCAGCCTGATGCTATCGAGGGTGATTGAGCCGCTAGAAGT
>CAYGOT010000142.1:0-7691 GCA_964351595.1 uncultured Roseivirgaceae bacterium
CTAAGTTTCAATATTTACCCGGTTATTGGGAAGTACAAGTCGATGGAAGCTCCGGTCAAATATTGATGATCGAAAAGAGATACTCCGATCTTATTGAGAAGATTCATGACGGCTCTATCGTCAGTGACCTTTTCAAGTTAATAAGTATGCACCTGCTAGGCGTTGGCGTTATCATTATGATCGTTACCGGCCTTTGGCTTTGGTACGGCCCCATTAAGATTAGAAAGCTCAAGAAACTAAGTTAGACTTGGGAGGCTATGGGTGGAAGGACTTAGTATTATTCAAGGCCTTAGCGCTCTATCTATCAATCCTCAAATCGTAAATCTCCTTACGCTGGCTGGTGCTGTAAAGCAAACTCTGCCTGAATCTCCTTAGCCGTCTGCGTCGAACCATCATGACTCCAGCCGGGAGGGCCAAAGACGTACATAAATTTGTCTTTCAGCTTGGGTGACTTCTTAAGGTCTCTCCAGATATCTTCAAACTCGTGGGTGTTCAGTCGGATTGGGTTGTAAGTACCCGGATCCTTGAGAATACCGTACTTCGGTTCGAGATCTTCAATGACAGGTTGCCACGTGCCGAAGATCTTATCCCAGATAACCAGAATACCTCCATGGTTCTTATCAAGGTACTCTACGTTGCTGGAGTGATGCACCTGATGGACATAGGGGGTATTGAAGATCTTGCCAAAAAGACCCATATCTTTTACTGTGCGGGTATGAAGGAAGTATTGGTAAGTAGCGTTAATAATCAGCGCAGTGCCGACCATCATAGGATCAAAACCCAAGATGGGTAGCCACAGCCAGAAAATAGGCTTGTAGAAAGTGATAAACCACCCATTGCGGATGGACACACTCAAGTTGAACTGCTTTGAAGAATGATGTGGTACATGAGCTGCCCATAGCAATCGTACGGTATGACTCCATCTATGATGCCAATAAAAACTAAAATCGTCACCCAGGCAGCATAGCACCCAGGCCCACCAGGCCCAGCCCACCTCGCTATACCCGAATAACGCCTCTCTCACAGGCATCATCACATCGAAGAAGAATTGAAAAACATAAACGACGGTGAATACTTTGGTAAACGAAACGACGATACTTGCGCCCAGTGCAATGCCAAATCCGGCAGCCGTATCTTTTAAGTCTCTATAGTTCTCACGAGCGCCGAAGAATTCCAGGATCATAAACCCAATGAGAATTGGGTAGATGTAGATCATCTTCTCTTGTACATCAAAATTCATATCGCTAAGTAAAATGGGTAAATAGTGAGTCTAAAATGGGGAAGGTCATCTCCGTTTTAAATTGACGACAATTATAGTAATTCAACATTTATATTGAAAAGAATAAAGGGCTGTTCGGTACATTTTAGACCTGATAATTAAGTTAAGGTAGATTTCGTTCATCTTTTCGAGCACAATCGTAACAGAACATTAAACATATGCTTGAGGCCGCTGACTGGTTCTTCACCATTTTTCATCTTGGACTTACAGGGTTCAACCTCGTAGGTTGGGCATTCGCTAAAACCAGAAAGATCCATTTTTGGTCGATGCTTATTACGCTCTCGGCCTGGGTATTGATTGGCATATACGTTGGACGGGTCGGGTACTGCCCCCTCACCGATTGGCATTGGGATATCAAAAGAGAACTAGGGCAGGCTCAGCTACCCGGCTCGTTTATCAAGTACTACATCGACCTCTGGTTCAATTATGACTTTGACAGGATCCTTGTAGATTGGATGACAGGAATTGGAGGTGTGCTCGCTTTCCTAATTTCGGTCTATCTGAATTTCTTGAAAAAACCCAGTGTCTAGGGTCGCTCCAGGAGTATTCTTGACTCCCTTTGATATTCCTGCCATAGTACTACCATTTCCTGGCGCTTACCAGGAAAGTCAGCGGAGAGATCCTTGCTCTCTGTGATATCCACCGCGAGATTGTATAGTTCAAAATTTTTTTCATCAATGGGATAACCTGCACCGTATAGCTTCCAGTCTCCTTTTCTTACCAGAATATTCCCAGAATGCTCAATTGCAAATACATAGGTACTATCGTGAACGCTACTTTCAACATTCGCCAGGAAATCAACCAGGGTTTTACCCTTGAGTGGGTAAATTTCCTGATTATTAAATGCGGAGGGATACTCAGTGCCCGCCCATTCATAAATAGTTGGAGCAATATCAAGTAAGGTCGTAAAGACATTAGTCGAGACGCCTTTTTCCACTCCCTGTCCAGCAATGATGAAAGGGGCCACCACACCACCTTGTCGGGTGTAAGTCTTGTGATCCCTGAAAGCGGCTGTACCCGCTTCTGCCCACTGAGGGCCATAGGAAACGTATGAATCAGGGTTGCCCATATTTTCATAATCGTTATTGAAGTACTTCTGGCTATGCTCCTTAAAGGAGCCTTTGTAAAAGAAGTCCTCGGGCGCAGCTCCATTATCTGACATGAAGATGATTTGCGTATTGTCCAAAGCATCGATCGATTCCAAATATGCTATAAGTCTGCCCACTTGGCCATCCAGATGATCCACCATACCAGCGTATAGCTCCATTTTTCTCGCTTCAATGAGTTGTTGCGCTGACGTCAATGAGTCCCAGCTAGCGACATTTGGATTTAGCGGTGGTAGCTCTGTACCATCAGGCAGTATACCTCGAGCGATCAACCGCTCAAGGTTCTCCTGGCGCCAGGACTCATATCCCATGCCAAAACGCCCCTCATATTTTTTCCAATAGGAACTATCGACCTGAAGTGGCCAATGTGGTGATGTATAGGTAGCTAGCGCAAAAAAAGGTTTTTGATCAGCTCGCTGGTCATCTATATATTCGATGAGTTTGTCAGTGTAGAACTCGGTAGAATAAGCGCCTTTTGGCCAATCTGCTGGTTGGCCATTTTCTGTATATGTAGAATACTGAAGGCTGTCACCGACTCCCAGCACAGATATGTTATCGCTGTGGTTGCCAGCACCTTCTATCAGTACGAAGGATCTCTCAAATCCCTTTTCAGCGGGATTGTGCTCAGGATCTTCTCCCAGATGCCACTTACCAGCGATGTAGGTATGATAGCCAGACGACTGTAGGAGTTGCGGTATGGTTACAACTCGCTCAGTGAGATATCCCTCATATCCCCATTCTTTGCTGTGTAGTCCTTGTATACCCATCCCAGCAATATGGTTGTCATTGCCTGTTAATAGCATAGCGCGCGTCGGGGCGCATTTGGGTGAAGTGTGAAAGTTGGTGAACATCATGCCTCTTTTGGCAAGCATATCTATGTTGGGTGTCTCAATAATCCCTCCATAAGCACCAAGATCAGCATAGCCGAGATCATCCGCTACTATAAAAAGAATGTTGGGTTGGCCCGGAGGAGTACTACCATCCGGTTTAGGGCTTGTGCAGGCCAAATCCAGTAAGCATAGCCCAATTGACAAGATGATCACGTGTTTCATGGATTCAATATATGAAATAACCTTGAGGTGATTCTTGACCATTTGCGCTGAACCCTGGTTCTCATTAACTTCTGGTAAGCAATGAAACTACTGGCACATGAACAAAAAGATCTGATGCAGGCGCTGGAAAAAGCCGGCGCTGATGAACATTTTCACTTTGTGAAGAAGAAAGGCTGGGTAACTATTATGAGTCCTAAAGCTTCAGAAGAGCTATTCTCCTTTCACAGGAAAAAGGGACTGGAGCTTGTGGATGGGAAGTTCGAGCAGAAGCTTATCTATCTCGTAAAATCAAAAGGCCAGACTGAAGAGTTCACAGCCTGGCCAGAGGTATTTCAAAAATTTTGCACTTGGCTCAATGAATAGAAGACCTACTCCTTCTTCGCACCAAAGTTGAAGGCAAGACCTGCACCAAAAACACTCTTGAACTGTGTTCTTGGCCCTACTGCTTCCAGCACGTCATTGTCATCGAATACTTCTATGTTGATATCATCATCATATATCAATGAGATGATCCAATTAACGGTTAGCCAGTCATTGACTTTCATGACAAGCGCATTGTCAAATGCAACATCCACGTTTCCGAAATTGTCAATATAGTTAGCAAACATCTCAAGCTTGGTTTCAAGATTAACATTTTCAGCTATGTCACTCTTGTACTTAACTTTTAGGAATGAACCGATTTCTGACCGACTTGTAGATCCTTCGGTGATGATATTTCCATTATCATCAAATACAGCACCCTCCACACCAAATGCGCCTTGATTGGCTAAATCCTGATCAGTCACAAAAGTGAATTTTCCAGCAATTGGTGAGTAAGCCAGTGAAAATTTATCCGATGGCTTCCAGTCAATACCCGTAGAGACCAATAAATAGCCAGGGGCCATAAACTTGGAAATCACAGTTCCCTCAGCATTGACACCCTCGGCAAATTGCGTCCGAAAATCAAGCATATTAGACCAATAGAGTTTATCACCTTTAATCTTATGCCCATATTGAGTGACCAGGTTTATTCTATCATCAGTTTTCTCTACTCCATTACCACCTTGATTGATCAGACCATATCCCAGAATAAGGTCATTTTGCCATAGGGATTTGTCCTTAGCGTAGTTGGCAAATACATTGAAGTAGCCATTGAGCGAGACAGAGTTGTCACCCCCTGCTGCCCAGTTAGTCAGTGCGACCTGAGAGAAGGTCAGCGTCCCCACACCTCCTTTGGTCCAGTAGGTAGTATCTGTGGTTTGGGCCAGAGCCATACCAAAAGTAAAAATGAAGCATATCGCTGCTAGTAAAGTTCGTTTCATAGTCATTAAAGTAACATTTCTGCGAAAGTAGAAAATATCGTTCCCACTTAATAGCAGATTGTATCCTACTTCGACTAATTCGCTGATTATCCCTTTGAAACCTCCTGACAGCCGGATTAAACGTACTGATTCTCTTTCAGATCGTTTTCCTTTATTATTCTTCTGAGAATCTTGCCCACATTAGACTTGGGCAGCTCATCGGTAAATGCTACATGCTTTGGGCATTTGTAGCTCGTCATTTCTTCCTTGCAAAAAGCGATGACCTCCTCCGCTGTGAGCGATTCATCTTTCTTTACGATATATACTTTTACCGCCTCGGTAGACTTTTTATCCGGTACCCCAATAGCTCCAACTTCCAGGACTTTAGGATGAGAAGCGATTACATTTTCAACTTCATTGGGATATACATTAAAGCCCGAGACGAGTATCATCTCCTTCTTTCGATCCACAATTTTGATAAAACCATCTTCGTCCATCACACCTATATCGCCCGTCTTCAACCACTCTCCGTCCATTACATTGGCGGTCTCGTCCGGTCTCTGCCAGTATCCCTTCATCACCTGTGGACCCTTGGCCAATATCTCGCCCGGTTCACCGAAAGCTACTTCCTTACCAGAATCATCCACAAGCTTTATGAGTGTGCTTGGAATTGGTAGGCCAATGGTACCGATGCGGTCTGTTCCATCTAACGGGTTGGTAGTCAGTACGGGTGAGGTTTCGGTTAGGCCATAACCTTCAGATAGTTTAGAACCTGTCACCTGCTCCCATTTCTCTGCCACCACCTTTTGTACAGCCATGCCGCCCCCAAACGCCACTTTCAGCTTTGAAAAATCCAGCTCGGCAAAGCCATCCGCATTCAGCAATCCGTTGAAAAGGGTGTTTACACCAGTGATTACCGAAAACTTGTGTTTACCCAATTCCTTTACGAAGGCAGGCATATCTCTCGGGTTGGTGATCAATATGTTGTGTGCGCCAAACTTGAACATCACAAGGCCATTACATACCAGAGCAAAGACATGGTATAGCGGAAGTGCGGTAATCGCCACCTCTCCTTTTTCTGACAAAAGCGGGCTCATCCAGGCATGCACCTGCTGCAGGTTGGCCACAATATTTCTGTGTAAGAGCATGGCTCCTTTGCTTACACCGGTTGTACCTCCGGTATATTGCAGGAATGCGATATCCTCACCAGTCAATTCCGGTAGGGAGGCGTGTGTCTTAGCTCCCTCTGACAGAGCTTTCTTGAATGATATGGCTTGTGGAAGATGATATTTGGGCACCATCTTCTTGACATACTTCACCGCCAGATTGACAATAGTACCCTTGAGGCCGCCAACCAGATCACCTATTTCTGTTACAATTACCGTCTTGATATCGGTGTTGGCAATGATCTCCTCAAGATGGCTGGCAAAGTTGGCCAGGATCACGATTGCGGTAGCCCCAGAGTCCTTAAACTGATGCTCCATCTCATGTGGAGTATATAAAGGGTTAGTATTTACTACTACGATACCTGCCCTCAGCGCACCAAACATGGCCACCGGATATTGCAAAAGGTTGGGCATCTGAATAGCCAAACGGTCCCCCTTTTTTAGCCCCGCAACATTCGTTAGGTAGCTGGCAAAAGCCATCGATAACTCATTGAGTTCCTTGTAAGTGATCACCTTACCCATGTTTTCAAAGGCAGGGAGCTCACTGTACTTCTTAAAGCCATCTTCGAAAAGCTCGGATAGCGATCCGTACTCTTCTTCATCTATAGTATGGGGTATACCTACCGGATAATGGTCAAACCAAGGCTGTTGCATCACACTTTCTCTTTGGGTCAAATCTCGAGTTATAAATAAGTAGCTGGTACAGAAAGTCGTAAAATATGAAATTCCGCTTAACCGTCATCAACTTTTCGACCAACACACTACTCGTGACGTCAAAATAAAAAAGCTGTTCAGACGTCTTCTGAACAGCTTTATAAACAACATTAACCCAAAAATGATGGCCACAGGAGAAGGAATCGAACCTTCAATTAGGACTATTCGAATATTTCTTCGTTAATCCATTCCCAGATAATTCATCCCTGTAGAAATAGTAATTCAATCAATAAATAGGCTGATTGATGATTCAAAATTAATAAGTAGTTGCTTTTATTTAAAATATTTTAATATTTTTACGCAATAAATACGTTTTGTCAAATAAGGCACTCATCTGATTATATAATTAACAAAACACACTCCTTCTAATGAGTAAGAATTACGAAATTGATAATGTAGACCTTAAAATCCTCAATTTGTTGATGGAGGATGCCAAAATTCCTTATACCGAAATAGCCAAAAAGGTATTTGTCTCGGGTGGTACAGTTCATGTAAGGATGAAGAAACTCGAAGAGATGGGTGTGGTGCGAGGCACTACTTTGAAAATGGATTATTCCAAACTGGGCTATGACGTCACTTGCTTTCTTGGGATTTATCTGACTAAGAGTTCCTTATACTATCAGGTTGTAGAAGAATTGAAGAAAATTCCTGAAATAGTGAAGGTGCATTACACCACAGGCAACTACAATATCTTTATTAAAATACATTGTAAGGACACTCGTCACTTAAGGGATGTGCTACACGACAAGATTCAGAAAGTTGACGGCATTGAACGTACCGAAACCTTTATTTCACTTGAGGAAAGTATGAATCGACACCTACAGTTCTAGGAAACCATAACCCCTCGATGTGAAAAGGTCCATTGGGCCTTTTTTTTGTTGAGGCCATTAACTGGTGAGAGTATTACTATCATCACTAGCGTGCTTCACAATAAGTATTTTATCTTAATCTAAGATTTAATATAACTTTATCCACTTCCAAAAGCTTTTTAGCTCCACTCCCCCCGAATACCTCAAAAAAATCGACTTAGCGGAACATTTAAACTTGGCTGTTGTTGTACCTTTGACTTAATTATAATCAGTCTAAATTAGATT
>CAYGOT010000143.1:0-7423 GCA_964351595.1 uncultured Roseivirgaceae bacterium
ATAAAGCATTACGGAGTAGAAAACATGGCACTTTCGACCAAGTACAATTCCCTCGAAGTAGAAGATCGCTGGTATCAGCATTGGATGGACAAAGGGTTCTTTCACGCAGCGCCTAACCCCGATAAGGAGCCATTCAGCATAGTCATACCTCCTCCGAATGTCACAGGTGTCCTGCATATGGGCCATATGCTCAACAATACCATTCAAGACATCCTCATCCGAAAAGCGCGAATGGAGGGTAAGGAAGCCTGTTGGGTGCCGGGTACGGATCATGCCAGCATCGCAACAGAAGCGAAGGTCGTAAGAATGCTCCGTGAGAAGGGGATTAAGAAAAGTGACCTGACCAGAGATGAGTTCATGGAGCACGCCTGGGAGTGGAAAGAGAAGTATGGCGGGATCATTCTCGAACAACTCAAGAAGCTCGGAGCAAGCTGCGATTGGGAAAGAACGGCGTTCACCATGGATCCGGACTACTACGATGCTGTCATCAAAGTATTTGTAGACCTCTATCGCAAAGGATTCATCTACAGAGGCCTTCGCATGATCAACTGGGACTGTGAGGCCATGACGGCACTCTCCAACGAAGAAGTGATCTATAATGAGAATGGTGATACGGCGACATTGTATTCGGTCCGTTATAAAATCCAGGAGTCGGAGGACGAATACGTAACTATTGCTACGGTACGACCTGAGACCATCATGGGTGATGCGGCCATTGCCGTCAACCCTAGCGATGAAAGGTATAAGCACCTGCTCGGCAAGCACGCAATTGTGCCGTTTGTTGGCCGTGCTATCCCAATCATAGCTGATAGCTATGTTGATCTGGAGTTTGGAACGGGTTGTTTGAAAGTGACCCCTGCGCATGATCAAAATGACTATGAGATAGGCCAAAGGCACAATCTCGAAGTGATCGACACCATCAATCTGGATGGCACACTCAATGAGAAATGCGGGGTGCCAGCCTATGTGGGTAAGGATCGATTTGTGGTAAGAAAGATGGTCATCAAAGACCTGAAAGCTGCGGGTGATCTTGTTGGCTCGGAAGATTTTACTACACGAATTGGAAGATCGGAAAGAACCAACACTGTTGTGGAACCTAAGCTCTCTCTGCAGTGGTTCATCAATATGCAGGATATCTCCAAAAGAGCATTGTCTGCTGTAGTAGATGATGAGGTTAAGCTACATCCCGCCAAGTTTAAGAACACCTACATCCACTGGATGGAGAATGTACGCGACTGGTGCATATCGCGCCAACTCTGGTGGGGTCAGCGCATTCCGGCCTATTTCTACGGAGATGGTGATGATGATTTTGTAGTGGCTGCCTCGGTTGAAGAAGCTTTGGAACTGGCCAGGGAGGCAAGTGGCAATCACTCGATGACCGCTAATGATCTGAAGCAGGATAGTGATGTGCTGGACACCTGGGCCTCATCCTGGCTCTTCCCCATTGAGGTGTTCAAAGGCTTTGGTGACGACTCTTTTGACAAAGAAGCCGGCAAAATAAAGGCAGGAGCCAACGCTGATCTTGACTACTTCTATCCTACCAGCGTGTTGGTGACTGCTCCAGAGATACTTTTCTTCTGGGTAGCCCGAATGATCATTGCCGGGTACGAATACAAGGAGGAAAAACCATTTGAAAATGTCTATCTGACTGGGATCGTTCGAGACAAACAGCGGCGGAAGATGTCTAAGTCTCTTGGTAATTCACCAGATCCGTTGGATCTCATCGCTCAGTATGGAGCAGATGGTGTACGCACGGGTATGCTCTTCTCATCCCCTGCCGGAAATGACCTGCTCTTCGACGAAAAGCTTGTCGAGCAAGGGCGAAACTTCTCCAACAAGATCTGGAATGCCTTTAGGCTCGTGACAGGATGGGAAGTGGCAAAAGGAGAGAAAAACGAAGAAAATGAGATTGCCATCAAGTGGTTTGAGTCTCGTTTTCAGCAGGCTTTTGTGGAGATTGAAGATCACTTCTCCAAATACAGGATCTCAGACGCTTTGATGACCAGCTATAAGCTGGTATGGAACGACTTCTGTAGTTGGTATCTGGAAATGATCAAGCCAGATTATGGAAAGCCTATTGACGAGTATACGCTCAAAGCCACCATTGCCTTTTTTGAAAAAGTGCTTAAGACGCTTCACCCGTTCATGCCTTTCATTACAGAGGAGCTGTGGCATCAGATAGCTGAGCGATCGGATGATGACTGCATCATCGTGGCAGAGTGGCCAAAACCAGCGCCATTCGACGCTAGTATCATTGCGGTAGCCGAAGAGGCATTTGAAATAATAAGCGCGGTACGAAACCTAAGAAATGAAAAGGGTATTTCCATGAAAGAGGCATTGCCTTTGACAATCAATCAAAAAGGAACTGAGGATATCGCTCCCTTCGCTTCGGTAATTAGGAAGTTGTCCAACTTAGATACGTTAGACTTCTCATCCGAAGCGCCCGACAATGCCATTTCGTTCGTGGTAAGGACGAACGAATGCCATGTAACCTTGGCAGGACTTATTGACGCGGACAAAGAGCGTGAAGAGCTCCAAAAGGAGATCGAATACCTCACAGGTTTCAAAAATACCATAGAGAAAAAGCTAAGCAACGAGCGGTTTGTGAATAATGCACCGGAGCAGGTAGTGGCCATGGAAAAGAAGAAGCTGGAAGATACCATTGCCAAGATCAAATCGCTGCAAGACAATTTGGCCAAGCTCTCCCAATGAGTTGGCAACTTATCGTTGATGTCATAGGTTGGGTGGGCTCGATCGAGGTGATCCTGGCCTATGGTCTCAATAGCTATCAGAAGATCAAGTCTGACTCCCTCTTGTACCAGACCCTCAACTTGACCGGAGGTATCTTTTTGATCATCAACACGATCTATTATGGCGCCTATCCATCTACAGCCATCAATGTGGTTTGGGTAGTGATCGCTACAATTGCGATAGGAAGTCTTATCAGAAAAAAGTGATCAGAATCTTGCTGCCATTAGCAAGTTGAGGTCTTTGTATTTGAGGTTGAACTTCCTTGCCAGATGGACATTCGTCAATGCTCCACGATAGCAGTACACTCCCTTCATAAACCATTTGTGACTGAAGATCATATCGTCCACCCCACCTACTTCGGCGATCTGGTTGAGCGTTGGAGTGAATATGTTGCCTAGCGCGTTGGTGGCAGTCCTAGGGAATCTTGATGCGATGTTTGGGACGCAATAGTGGATGACATCATGCTTGCGAAAAACCGGCTTACGTAAGTTAGTCAGCTCACTCGTCTCAATACACCCCCCCTGATCGATGCTCACATCAATTACCACCGAGCCGGGACTCATTTGGGCAACCATTTCCTCTGATACCACAATTTTAGTCCGTCCTTTTTCCGCTCTCATAGCTCCAATGAGCACATCAGCATTCTTGATTGCGGTAGCTAATGTGCCAGGATCAATAGTCGAAGTATATACCGGCTGGGCTATAGCATGCTTCAGCCTCCTGAGCTTGTAGATATGATTATCAAATATCTGGATGTCCACCCCCAGGCCAAGGGCTGCCCGTGCCGCATACTCTGCGACCGTACCGGCTCCAAGAATGACCACTTTAGTCGGTGGTACTCCTGTAATGCCGCCTACAATGACGCCCTTGCCACCATTAGAAGTATTAAGATATTCCGCGGCGATCAGCATTACAGAGCTACCCGCGATCTCACTCATGGCGCGCACGAGTGGTAAGCCACCCACCTTATCCTCTATGAATTCATAACCAATCGCCGTGATGTTTTTAGTGTTGAGTTCCTGGATAAACTCGGCCGTTTGCCGACCCGTCTGGAATGCGGAAATAAGTGTTTTTCCCCTTTTGATATAGCCAATCTCCGGGATGGTGGGAGGCTCTACCTTCATGATGATATCGGCCTCAAAAGCTTCCTTGGCCGAATAGGCAATCTCCGCACCAGCCTCGCTGTATTCCTTATCAGAATAATTGGCTGAGTCACCAGCGCCGGTCTCTACTACCACCCGGTGGCCGTTGCTTACCAGTACTTCTACCGACTCAGGCTTGAGCGATACTCGATTTTCCTGAAGAGATTTCTCCTTTGGTACCCCAATAAATAAGGTCTTATTGCCTTCTTTGATCTTGAGGAGTTGCTCCTTTGGATAGAGTGCCGTCTCCTTGGCAAGAGCAGAAAGACCTGATTTAAAAGGTTCGGTCATTGTGTGTCAGAATAAGGTTTCTGCCTGTTTCTGATACTAAATTAATATTTATTTCGAGGTATTTGTCAGGAATCAAAGAAGGTATTTTTTCAGCCCACTCGATGAAGCACAAAGCTCCCGAATACAAATATTCGTCGGTACCAATATCGTAGGCCTCCTCTTCATCCCGGATCCTGTAGAAATCAAAATGAAAGTATTGCTTTTCATTTTCATCAGCATACTCATTGACAAGACTATAGGTGGGGCTGGATATTTCATCCTTTATTCCCATTAAGCTACCAATGGCCTTGACCAGGGTCGTTTTACCAGCTCCCATCTCCCCCTCCAGCAACCATACTTTATGGTTGCCGGCATTTTCAATGATGTATCTGGCAGCTCCATTAATTTGCGCTAGCCCATCATAGCTGTACTCCTTAGTCATACTCCTTAGGACGAAGTGTCACCACCGGCAAGATCATCTCCTCCATGCTGATACCCCCATGCTGGAAAGTGTCCTTATAATGGTTGACGTAGTAGTTAAAATTGTTTGGATACGCGAAGAAATAGTCTTCCTGAGCTATCGCAAATGAAGTGCTCACATTCTGTCTTGGGAGCTCTAAAGTCTCCGGCTTACGAACTTCGAAAACATCCTTGCCGTCATACCCAAGGTTTTTACCTTGCTTGTATCGGAGATTCGTATTTGTGTTTCGGTCTCCGATAATTTTAAAGGGTCGTCTTACGCGAATAGTACCATGGTCTGTAGTCACAATCACTTTCACATTACTCTCAGATATCTTCTTCATAAAGTCCAGTAATGACGAGTGCAAAAACCACGATAGGGTCAGTGATCGGTATGCAGCCTCATCAGGAGCCAACTCCCTGATCATCTGCATATCCGTGCGCGCATGGGAAAGCATGTCCACAAAGTTGAATACCACAACGTTCAAGTCATTGTTCATGAGGTTGGGTGTAATATCAAGCAACGTCTTGCCGTGGTTGGCATGGATAATTTTGTGATAACTTGACTTGATATTCAGTCTGTTCTTATCAAGGTTTCGCTTCAAAAACTCTTCTTCATTATTGTTCTTTCCTTCATCCTTATCATCTCCTACCCATAGATCCGGGTGACGCTTCTCCATTTCGCTGGGCATCATTCCAGAGAAAATGGCATTTCTGGCATAAGCGGTGGTCGTAGGCAGAATAGAATAGTAAAAATCGTCTTCGACCATGTTGAACAAATCCGCCATGGTGGGCTCCAGGATTTCCCATTGGTCATACCTCAGATTATCTATGACTATAAAAAAGACGGGTACTCCCTCCTCAAGCTGCGGGAAGACTTTTTTCTTCATGAGCTGGTTGCTCAAGACCGGATGATCCACATTAGGGTCTGTCACCCAATCCTCATAATTGGACTTAATGAAGGAGGCAAAATTCTTATTGGCTTCTTCCTTCTGATTGTCCAATATCTCGGACATGCTCTTGTCTTCCGTATTCTCAATCTCCAGCTCCCAATACACGAGTTTCTTATAGACATCAACCCACTCATTGTAATCCATGTCATCATAGAAGGCCATGCTGATATTTCGGAAATCCTGTTGGTAGCTTAAGTTGGTCTTCTCACTCACCAATCGCTTATTGTCCAGCAGTTTCTTGACCGATAGTAAGATTTGGTTTGGGTTGAGTGGCTTAATAAGATAATCGGCGATTTTAGAGCCTATGGCCTCTTCCATGATATGCTCTTCCTCGCTTTTAGTGATCATCACCACGGGTACATTAGGGTTGCTTGTCTTGATGTGACTGAGTGTCTCCAGACCCGTCATGCCAGGCATATTTTCATCAAGAAAAACTATGTCGTAGTTGTCTTTACCAATTTCATCGAGTGCATCCGCACCACTATTTACTGGGGTCACATTGTAGCCCTTATTATTTAAAAAAAGTATGTGTGGCTTCAACAATTCTATCTCGTCATCGGCCCACAAAATCTTGTATCTTTGCATTCTTTCTGTATTTTCAGCTTTAAATTAATCCTTTTATCCTGAATAAAAATAAGATCATCAACGACCCAGTTTATGGGTTCATCACCATACCCTCTGGAGTCATTTTTGATGTTATTCAACATCCGTTTTTTCAGCGGTTGCGACGCATCAAGCAGTTGGGTTTAACAGATTTTGTCTACCCAGGCGCCCTTCACACCAGATTCCACCACGCCATTGGCGCTATGCATCTGATGAGTATTACCCTTGAAAACCTGCGGTACAAGGGACATTATATTTCTGATGAGGAATTTGAGGCCGCCCAATTGGCCATTCTCCTGCATGACATAGGTCATGGCCCATTCTCACATACTTTGGAATTCAGTCTGCTTCAGGGAATTCGTCACGAGGAGATTTCCCGCATGATCATCTCAAGGTTAAACGAAGAACTGGACGGAAAGCTTACGCTAGCGCAAAAAATATTTGACGGTCGCTACGAGCGGCAATTTTTTCATCAATTGGTGGCCAGTCAGCTCGATATAGATCGACTTGATTATCTGATGAGAGACAGCTTCTTCACTGGGGTGTCAGAGGGGACTATTGGTGCTGATCGTATTATTAAAATGCTGGATGTAGTGGACGATCAAATAGTGGTGGAAGAAAAGGGCATCTACAGTATTGAGAACTTCCTAAGTGCCCGACGACTAATGTACTGGCAGGTCTATCTACACAAGACCTCTGTTGGTGCAGAGAAAATGCTCATCGAGCTCATCAGACGGGCGCGGAAGCTCACGCAGCAAGGTGCGAACGTTCAGGCAACACCTCAGTTTAGTTTCTTCCTTGAACAGGATATTAGCCACCAGAGCTTTATCGAGGATCCTAATATCATAGATGTCTTCTCCATACTTGACGACACTGATATCTGGGCATCTATCAAGTATTGGCTCAATCATGAAGATCCTGTTTTGCAGTTGCTGAGCTCGATGCTTCTTCAGCGCAGACTTTTCAAAATCCGTCTTTCTAATGAGAAGATTTTAAAATCAGAGGTGGTTAGCCTACGTGAGAAAGTCTCTGATACATTCAAAATTTCTCACAGCGAGTCAAAATACTTCGTCGGTCAAGGTGATGTGAGTAACTCAGCCTATATCGCAGAGGGTAAAACGATTAAGGTATTGACTAAAAAAGGAGAGCTAATTGATGTGGCTCAGGCCACCGACCTCCCTAACATAAAGGCCATGAGCAAAATCGTAAAAAAACACTATCTATGCTGGCCCAAAAACATAACTT
>CAYGOT010000144.1:0-7245 GCA_964351595.1 uncultured Roseivirgaceae bacterium
GTGAGAGGTCGGAAAAGATAGTAGGATCAACTATCTTTTCCTCCTACTCGATTTAACCTAACTGAGAAAATGGCTAGTTCAGAAAAAAACCTGAGTTCATATACTGATAAAAACACCGCTAAGGTGTCGGATAAGAAGTTTGCAGTGATCATATCCGAATGGAATGATGAGATCACAGATGCCCTATATCAAGGGGTCGCAGCTACGCTCGCAGAACATGGTGTACAGAAATCTCATATTATAAAGAAGTATGTCCCTGGCAGCTTTGAGCTGACATTAGCTGCTCAGTGGATGGCTCAGTTAGATGATATTGATGCTGTGATTTGTCTCGGATGTATTATCAAAGGAGAGACAAAGCACGACGAGTACATCGCCAATGCCGTGGCTCAGGGAATTACCAATGTTGGCTTGAAATACAACAAGCCTATAATCTTCGGAGTATTGACGCCAAACACTAAGCAGCAGGCGCTTGATCGTGCCGGAGGCAAGCATGGCAACAAGGGAGACGAGGCTGCTATCACTGCTGTTAAAATGTTAGGCTTCAAAGTATAGGATGATGTTTGTTTACAAATTTGGAGGCACCTCCGTGGGTTCCGCGGAGCGCATGAAGCAGGTTCAGCGCTTGATCACTCAAGATAGTGAGCGAAAAATTGTCGTGCTATCCGCCGTGTCTGGCACTACTAATTCACTCGTTGAGATTACTGAGCATTTTGCCGCTGGTAGCGACCAGACTACAGCTTTGACAGCAACTTTGAAGGCCAAATATGCGCCATTAATTGATGAGCTCTATTCCACGCCTACCGGAAAAGAACGAGGTAAGGCGATTGTCGATAAGCACTTTGCTGATTTGTCAAACATACTTTCTCAGCCGTACTATAATAAGATGGAGAAAGTCATAGTTGCGCAGGGCGAATTGATCTCCACACAGCTTTTTACCGAATTTTTGCTCGAGCAGGGTATTAAGGCAAAGCTACTTCCTGCCCTTGACTTCATGTATATAGATGAGAACGGTGAGCCAGACCTTAAGCAAATTGAAGAGCGCCTGACCAAATCCCTTCGTCAGGTTAGTGATGCCGATATCATCGTCACTCAGGGCTACATATGCAGGAACAACACCGGTGGTATAGACAACTTGCGAAGAGGCGGCAGTGATTACACGGCCACCCTTGTGGGAGCGGCGATTAAAGCCCAGGAAGTACAGATTTGGACAGATATCGACGGTGTTCATAACAATGACCCAAGAATAGTAGACAACACACGACCTATTGCGCAGCTTTCTTTTGAAGAAGCTGGGGAGTTGGCCTATTTCGGAGCGAAAGTGTTACACCCCAATTGTATCTTCCCTGCCCAGCAACGCAATGTTCCGGTCCGCCTTAAGAATACAATGAATCCCGAAGCGGCAGGGACATTGATAACCGGAGAGAAGAACCCTCAGGCGGTAAAAGCGATTGCGGTAAAGGACGGGATTACGGCCATCAAGATTAAGTCAACACGGATGGTATTGGCTTATGGTTTCTTGCGTAAGGTTTTTGAGGTTTTTGAGAAGTACAAGACGCCAGTCGACATGATTACCACTTCTGAGATCGCAGTATCATTGTCCATTGACAACCCTGAGTATTTGGAGGATATTATTCGTGAGATTTCTCCTTATGGCTACATAGAGGTGGATAGGGGCCAGTCGATCGTGTGTATCGTGGGTGACTTTGTCGCAGAGCGAAAAGGTGTCGGTAAAGACATCTTTAGGGCATTGGAGAATATTCCAATCCGAATGATATCGTATGGTGGAAGTAAGAACAACATTTCAGTCCTTATAGACACCCAATACAAGAAAGAAGCCTTAATCACGCTCAACAAGGAGCTGTTCAACCTTTAAATAGGTTCGAATGCGAAGAACATTAGCCAGATGAGGATGAACAGCGGCAACAGAATAGGGATAGAGAACCTGATGATGTAACCAAAAAATGAGGGCATCTTGATACCCACCTGCTCGGCGATGGACTTCACCATGAAGTTAGGGCCATTGCCGATATACGTCATTGATCCAAAAAATACTGCGGCTACTGAAATAGCCTTCAGGTTGAGTATAGAATCATGATAAGAGCCGTTGGAGTAGGCTACAACCTCACTGAGCGTACCGATACTTGCCCCTTGTGAGGCCATTGCGGCTGTCAGAAAGTTGATATAAGTAGGGGCGTTATCCAGGAATCCTGACAAGACTCCAGTGCCCCAGTAGAGCGTGTTGTGCGTGATCATAGCTGCGCCCTCCGGAGACTGGGCATAGTTGCCAACCAACTCCAGTGCGGGCATCATCGTGCCAAAGATGCCTATGAAGATGAAGGCAACTTCCCTGATAGGCTCGAAGTTGAAATCATTACCATCCAGGGCGTTCTTATCAGCAAACTTGAACGATAGATAGGCAGAGCCCAACATTATTAGTTCACGCACATAGGAAAACTTGGTGCCGTCATATTCGATAGCCGGTACCCAATCAAGCACGTTTGGATCAAGGAATACAGCACCTACGACCACTGCCAGCCACAGAAAGTTTCTCGAACCTACTAACGCAATCTTATCTGTGAATACCGGTTGATCCTCTCCGAAACTATAATCTGATTTATTACTTCGGTCAAATAAATAGAACAGAACCGCCAGGATTATTAAAGCAACTATCCACGGGATGAGGTTGTGCTCCAGCGTCCAGAAAAACGGAACACCCTTCAAGAAGCCCAGAAATAAAGGTGGGTCCCCAATTGGCGTTAGCGAGCCCCCAATATTACTCACCATGAAGATGAAAAAGATAATGTGGTAGGCCTTGATCCTATTCTTATTGAGTCGGATAAAAGGTCTAATCAAAAGCATGGAAGCTCCCGTAGTACCTATGACATTGGATATCACAGCCCCGACCAAAAGCAGGATAACATTGGTGACAGGAGTAGCCTTTTTGTCCACATTGATCATAATACCACCAGAGGCAATGAAAAGCGCTGATAGTAGCGAGATGAACTGCACATATTCCGCTAGGGCATGAACGGGGGCGTGGGTATTGTGTAGCATGAACAAGTAGTAGACGACTACCAGAACTGCTAAGACCACCGCGACAATCGGATAGTTCTTATGCCAGAAATGCTCGTAAAACAAGGGGCCCGTCGCAATCATGAGAAGCAAAAGAACGAATGGGAAGACCAGCCAGGACGGAGCTGTCGGATGATCTCCTCCGTCAGCCTCTACCTCCTCGACATCCACCACAGCGAGTGGAGCAGACATCTCTACATTGGCTTCTATAGCCGCAGGATCCGAAGAACTTACTTCTGCCTTAGTATGAGCAATAGTAAGGAAACTGGTCAGAAACCAGATAGACGCAACAATCACAAATCTACTCATGAAGAGGAATTGGGTTTTAGTCCTTTAATATTACAATTAGATGCTTCAAAACCAAATGACTGAGCGAACTTCTCCTTAAAAACTCATAATTCTGAATGACTAGACCAGTTGTCTCAGCGCGATAGAAAAGGCCGTCTGAGCAATCTTCGTTTTCTCCTTGCTCTCGTCATGAGCGGCTTTCAAACTTGCTCTTATTATCCTGGATACATCATTAAAGATGGCATCATCAGTAATTTTCGCATTGCTGGTCTGTCCCATCAAATAGGCAAACACCCTTGCCATGCCACAGTTGGCAATGAAATCGGGAAGTAAACTGATATTATTGTCAACGTACTCCGTGATTGGTCCAAAAAAGATTTCCTTGTCCTGAAATGGCACATTGGCACCACAAGAGATGACTTCCATATTTTGTTTCACCATTCGCCTTGCCTGATCTTCGGAGACCAATCGAGAAGCGGCGGCAGGCACAAAGATCTCAGCAGGCACATCCCATATCTTATCATTACATTCTTCAAAAGAGATCATTTTGTCGCTGACCAGTTTGTTGCCATCCCTATCGTGAAATAACTGCTTGATACCATCAAGATCAATTCCTTTGGGGTTAATAATGCCGCCATCTTTGTCGATGATTCCGACGATTTTCACACCGTACTTGGCCAGGTAAAGTGCCGCTGTAGCTCCTACATTACCCCAGCCCTGGATAATAGCTCTTTTCGAGGCTACATCTCCACCCCAGATTTCGTAATAGTGACGGATGGACTCTGCTACACCAAAGCCCGTGATCATATCAGCTACCGTGAATTTCTTGGGTGAAGGCGTAGGCACATAGCTCCAGTCTTCCAGTATCTTAGAGACACCCTGTCTCAGACGACCTATCATGTGGATCTTCTGCGGCTTAGGTGGATCGAAATGCCCGTTGACTATACCCTCTTGTGGATGCCATAGTCCATAATCTTCTGTAATGGGGATTACTTCATGAATTTCATCGACGTTCATGTCTCCTCCTGTACCGTAGTAATTCTTAAGTAGTGGATAGACGGCTCTATACCATCGTTTGAGCACCTCTTTCTTTCGGGGGTCTCTTGGGTCAAAGTCAATACCCGACTTAGCACCCCCAATAGCAGGACCTGATACTGTAAACTTCACTTCCATGGTTTTGGCTAAGGATTCGACCTCCCTTTTGTCCACGCCGACACGCATACGCGTACCTCCACCAGCCGCTCCACCACGCAATGAGTTAATAACTACCCAGCCCTTTGCTTCGGTCTCAGAGTCGTGCCATTCAAATACTATTTCAGGTTCTTTTTCTTCAAATTTCTTTAGTAGGTCTCTCATTGTTGTTTATTCATCATTTTGGGTTCGCGAATCTACCTAATTAATAGATGGATGGCCGATTAGGATTCCACCAACGTTATCCTGAGTAGCACCGGTGGCAGAACTGAGCACATTTATCTCATTTCTGACCCTCAATACGCCAAGCAGGCCAAATATCATGGCCTCTTTAAATTCTATTATTACCGGATCAGGTATAGCCCAGCTGATTCGGTCACCGGATATTTCTCTCAGACATTCCATCAGGAAATCATTGTAGGCACCCCCTCCGGTAACGAGAACTTTTTTCGGTTCTTCAGCATTCAGGTTACTGCTTACTGCATTTTCAATTTGCCGGGCAGCATGCACGCAGTAGGTATGCATAGTATCCGTGACAGCCTGGCCTTTGAGAGTGGGTAGTAGGTATTTTTCAAACCATTCGTATCCCAATGACTTAGGATAAGACTGATGGTAGTAGTCAAGTTTATTCCATCGATCAAGCAACGCTCTGTCCAACTTGCCCCCTCTAGCAAGAGCCCCTTTGTCATCGTAAGCCTTACCGACCTGGTTGGAGAGGTGATTTAAGACCATATTGACAGGTACAATATCAAAGGCCCTTCTTAGCCCTGATTCATCATCAAAAGAGATATTGGCAATGCCCCCAAGGTTAAGGCAAGCATCATAATCTGAGAACAGCAGCTTATCACCAATGGGCACTAATGGGGCACCATCGCCACCATAGGCTAGATCCAGACTTCTGAAGTCGAATACCACGGGTATGCCCGTCATGGCATGAATAGAGTTTCCATCACCTATCTGGTGAGTCAGTCCGATTCGGGGTTGATGGAAGATAGTATGGCCGTGAGAGGCAATTATATCAGGTGAAAGCCCATTGTTATGAATAAACGCAGAAGTCTGATTTCCAATAAATCGGCCAAGTTCCAAATCAAGTTTTTTTAGCTCAAGACCTGAGAGACGGGTAGCAGCGCTCAGCTTCGTGATGAGTTCATCAGGGAAGCGGACTGTGGTTGTATGTAGCAGGTCAAAGCTCCAGCTACTTTTATGATAGTAGTATTGACAGTAGGCCAGGTCCAGTCCGTCCAGCGAGGTGCCGGACATTATGCCAATGGCTTTGAATGTTTCCATTTGATTTGATCAGTTTTGCACTTGGAACTTAAGATAATTGATGAACAATTGCGTAATCGACTGGGGTAACACCTTAATAAAGGCGGGCATTTTTTTCAATGGCGAACTTCGCGAAAGGTATGAAGCTCCTGGGGCAAAGGAGCTTATTGATAAACTTGACTTTACTCATATCAACCAGCTCATTATATCGTCGGTCAGTCACGATCCTGGGGTTATCCTTAGCGCTATGTCTAAAGTAAAGCACAAAATAGTGCTGGACGCCAGCACACCTTTGCCCTTTGTTAATCATTATATCACCAAGGATACACTGGGTAATGACCGCAAGGCGGCTGTAGCTGGTGCCCAAAAGATGTTTCCGGGTCGATCCTGTCTGGTCATCGATGTAGGCACTTGTATCACCTATGATTTTGTCGAAAATGGACGTGACTATCGAGGCGGGATGATTTCGCCGGGCATCCACATTCGACTTAAGGGCATGCACACTTTTACCGGTAGGCTACCGCAAATAAATCAGGTGAATGAAGTACCGCTGTGGGAGGGGCAGACAACTAGGGAATCCATGCTCAGCGGTGTTATAAATGGCATCACCATGGAAATCGAGGGTATGATCAATACCTCGAAAAGCCAAAAGGGTGATTTGCAGGTAATAATGACAGGGGGCGATCGGTTATTCTTTGAATCTAGGGTAAAAGAAGACATCTTTGTAGCCCCCGAATTAGTTCTGATCGGTTTAAATGCGATTTTGGAGTTCAATGAGAAGTAAGATTTTAGTGCTGGGATGCATGATTATGGCATTTTCAGGGTATTCGCAGTTGGTATTATCACCATACACGGTCAGTGGCATAGGTGAAATAAACAACATGGGTGTGGCGCAAAATGACGCCATGGGAGGGTTAGGTATTAGCTATTCCAATGTATGGCATATTAATAATGTCAATCCGGCATTACTTGTCGGCAATACCCTCAGTTCATTTCAGATGGGTATAGAAGCGGATATCCGCACTATATCCAATGAATTCACTACTGATAAGTCAGGTACCGGAAACCTGAAGTATTTGATATTCTCATTTCCTATTGTCAAGTCGAGATGGACGTCATCCTTTGGTGTGATGCCCTACAGCTCTGTCAGTTATAACATAGTAGATGAAGAGGTGATCTCAGGATCCAGCACGGTAGCGACCTTCAACTATTTGGGAAACGGTGGAATCTCTCAGGCCTACTGGTCCAATGGCTTTAAGCTGTTCAACGGTTTTTCTGTCGGCTTTAGGGCGGCATATGTCTTTGGCAACATTGAAAATGAGATCGTTTCGAGTATAAGCAACGAAAATACTTTTCGTACAGCTTATGTGGAAAATACTTCCTACAACGATTTTACTTTTAATTCAGGACTCTACTACCGCAAGGAAC
>CAYGOT010000145.1:0-7242 GCA_964351595.1 uncultured Roseivirgaceae bacterium
TGATATAGTCGAGAAAGGACTTGGAGGGAAAGTAACAATCAGCATTGACGTATAACACGGTGCTGTAACAGTCGCTAAGTCGGCAAATGTCTACTGCCTCTCTGCAAACAGTATCGGGACTCGCCCACTTCGGTGCACCTTCTGCCAGTTTTTAAGCGTTCTATTTTTTCTAGCGCTTCTGGCAGATGTCTTTCTGTGAGTGTCGCTATCTGAAAATTTTGAGGGATGGTGCACCGCCTAGCTCGTCCTCGTCTGAGACGAGGATGAACCAAGAATCCTCGTTTTTAAACGAGGACTAGAAGAACGCCCGTCTCCATCAATGATAGCAAGCGGTCATAAAAAAGCCCTTCTCCGAATCAGAGAAGGGCTTTTGAGTTATTGACCCTGTTGTATTCTAAAGCACGATACCGAAGGTGAGCGCATTGAGCTTCGGGCCTCTGTTTTCAGCGAAGACAGTGTTGAGATCATACTTCACGAAGAAGTCAAAGTCCCTAAATCCCACCTTACCTGTCACACCATACCGGAAGCTGTTGAGGTAGTAGGAGCCATTGTCCCGATCCTTGCGCGTGTTGCCTTCTTCCTCATACTTGATTTTGGTATGACTGCCGATGCGATAGCCCGCATATACACCAGCACCTATGCGGAAGCCGCTGCGGTTGAGTCGGGTGACCTTTGCGGTAGTGCCGTCTGCTTTGGTATAAGACTTTTTGTGGTAACCAAAGTCAAGCATCGGCACGAAGCTGGCATTGATAAAAGTGGCGGTGAGCTTACTCTTGATCGAGCTCACATCCCTGGGCTCAGGCAAGAACTCTACCCTATCGGCTCCTTTGAGCAGGCGGGTCTCATCATCTTCAAACTTCCAGTTGTACCAGCTCAGATCGGCACCCCAGTACAAGAAGAGTTTGCCACCCAGAGAGGTCTTGTTGACCTGGCCGACGGAGATGTACCATGAGCCCCAGGGTCTTACGGCGTAAGGCGCGTTGGTCTCGCTGGGGAAGCCGCCATCCTCCATCCAGTTGTTTGTGCCGAGCTCCACCTGGCCATCACTGTCAGTGCCGAGGGTACGGCGACCTTCATACTTCTCCCAGTGGTCAGCATCCTCTATGCCATCGCCCTGCACTACCACCTTGTAGTCATCCTTTACCACCACGGTTTTCTGCTCTCGCACCTCCACTTCCCTGTTGCGCACCGTGTCTTTTTCATAGCCACGGCCGTCATCATCGATACGGATGTAGTCCACTCCACCTGATGTAGAGTCTATAGAAGCGTTGAGGTCTGAGATCATCTGATTGAGATCATATTCACTGAGTGCCTTCAGCTCCTCCGCGTTTTCTGTCTGTATGATGATCTGTGTCTTGCCTACCCTTACGATTACCGTATCGGACTTCTCACCTGACGGGATACCAGCATGATCACCGGCCGTACCAGCCACTGACCATGACAGGGCAAGGGCAAGCATCGTTGTTGTTAGTAGTTGCTTTTTCATTGTCCTTTTTATTTAGTTTTCAACCTTTTTCGTTTTGAGAGGGATGTCCAGATTGAACAAGTCCTCCTTTGCCTTCTTGAACTCCGCTAACAGCGATCCATTCCCGGCATTTTGCAATATTGACTTGAGCGAATTACCACTCTCGGCAGAGAGCGTATCTACATCATCACGGATATCCTGCATCGCAATCAGGCTCTGATCCGCATTCGACGACTTATAGATGATCGTCACCGGCATTCGCTTCTTTTTTGGGGCCTCCTCAGCCGCAGGTTCGTTAGTCGCTACAGTCACCTCGGTTACCAGCTCCAGATCCAGCGGATCAGTGGTTGCCCTGTTTTCAGCCTCATCAGTGCTGATCACTTCAGGCTCATTTTCATTATTATCCGCTACCGCAATATTGTCATCAGCCATCGCATCCAAGCCAGTCTGCAAAGGCTGGGTATCTTGGTCTGCATCCGTATCCACTGCATCATTCTCCTCCGCTACCGCAATGGCGGTCGCAGGGTCATTTACGATAGTGGGACTGTTGAGTACGGTTTTATCATTTTCGTCAGCGTTTTTGTCATTTTCGAGTGCGATGCTGCGATTTTCTAGTGCGTTTTTGTCATTCCCGATAGCGGTTATGCCATTTTCGGATGCGTTTGTATCATTATTGGATGCCCCGGAATCAAATTCTCCAGCGTTTTTAGCATCTTCGGATGTACCTTCAGCTAGTTGGGGTGCTTTTTCCGGTAGGTCAGCAGTCAAAGGCTGCTCCTCGCCTGCAGGCCAGTTGAGATAAGCTACCGTGCTCACGCCCAGCAACAGTACCGCAGCGGCTACCTGCCACCATATCAGCACTGGTTTCTTATGCTTTTGCGCTAGCAGCTGATCAAAGCGTGCCTTCGCCTTGTCGCTCGGCTCCTGCTGGGCAGTTCCTAGCTTTTCTTCAAATAATCGGTCGAGTGGATGCTTGTTCATGACCTTGATAGTTTATTGTTTACGTCGGTTTCGAGGGCGATCAACTGCTTTTGCAGCAGTGCCCGTGCTCTGCTGAGCTGAGACTTGGAGGTGTTGACATTGATGCCGAGGTGCTCTGCGATCTCAGCATGGCTAAAGCCTTCTATGGCGTACATGTTGAAGACCGTGCGGTAGCCCATCGGTAGCTCCTGCACCATCCTGAGGAGGTCTTCCTCCTCCAGGTGATCCGAAAGCTGGCCGTAGTTGGGATCACGATCTGCCTTTTCCAGATCGACCTCCAGGTACATATTCTTGTGTTTGCGGAGGTACATGAGCGACTCATTGACCATGATCCGGCGGATCCAGCCTTCGAAGCTGCCTTCACTTTTGAATTGGTCTATTTTGTCGAATACCTTCATAAAACTTGTAATCATTACTTCCTCTGACTCATCTCTGTCCTTGATATACCTCAGCACGACCCCCAGCATTTTGCCAGAGTACTTGTCGAACAGCGCTTTTTGGGCCCTGGCCTTGTTTTGGCGACAGCCTTCTATCAGCTCTTCTTCCGAAGTGGAGGTGTACAAGTTCAGCGTCATTGGTCAGTGTTCGCAGGGTAGATGCAGATCAGCCGGGAGCGGTTGCATCCTACCGAAAAAATATATCGAAGTGGTGTGAGTAGTCCAGCACATAGGCTGAAGCTAAGCATTTTGAGGAAAATGGAGGCGTAGACTGACCTGACGGGTTTTAAAAACCTGTTAGGTCTTTGGAAGGATCAAATTCCCTGAAACAGTGAAACCGACTCTCCCAATTCGGGTACGTGAGGGTGATGGCCAAGGTCCGCCTCGAGGGTGTTAGCAAAATGCTGAGCACTCTCTATCTCACCATGTACTACGAACGTCATCTTTGGCGGGCTGATGAAGTTGCCGGCCCATCGCAGCAATTCCGATAGGTCAGCGTGTGCCGACAATCCATGGATCGTGTCTACATGGCAGAGTACGGGCACCTCCAAGCCAAACATCTTCACATGCTCCGCACCATCCACGATCTTTCTGCCACGCGTGCCCTCACCCTGATAGCCTACGAATAACAGCGTATCATTAGGACGCGGCAGTCGATGATAAAGATGATGTAGCACACGGCCGCCGGTGCACATAC
Organism: uncultured Roseivirgaceae bacterium; assembly: GCA_964351595.1. Lineage (GTDB taxonomy): Bacteria > Bacteroidota > Bacteroidia > Cytophagales > Cyclobacteriaceae > UBA6059. The sequence continues at coordinate 3,581 of CAYGOT010000145.1, forward strand.
CACTGGCGGAGACAATAATGGCTTCTTTCTCGATATTGTTGAGTGCCACGGACTGAGCCTGCTCCTGCACGTAATGGAACTGGGGGTGGTCAAAAGGTGACTTAGCATTGTCATCTTCTCCTATAGACAGGCGATGATACTCATCATATCTCCTGTAGAGCCCGGTCACTGATAAGGCCATGGGGCTATCCAGATAAACCGGTATGCGAGGAATCAGATGATCATCAAATAGCTTGGAGAGATAATAGAGGATCAGCTGTGTACGTCCTACTGAGAACGCAGGGATAAGCAAACAACCCTGCCGATCTATGGTCTCCGTAATCACACGCGCCAGCTCCTGCTCAGGGGAGTCGCTGGTGTTTTGTCGGTTGCCATAGGTGGACTCTATGAACAGCACATCGCCTGTTTTAATAGCTGTCGGATCAAAATGCAGTGGGTTGTCGTATCGACCGATATCACCGGAGAAAACGATCTCCTTGGTCTGCTGTGCACCGGTAAGCCGCAGCACTATCGAGGCAGCACCGAGGATATGCCCGGCCAGCACGAAGCGAGCGACCACACCTTTGGTGATCACCACCGACTGACTCAGCTCACATCTCACGAGATGCTCCAAGGCTTTGACTGCTGATTTGACGCTGTAGAGCGGCAATGGGTTGGCATGCTTGGAATAGCCCTTCTTCTTCGCAAATCGCGCCTCCTCCTCTTGTAGCTTAGCAGAATCGGTCAGCATAATCCTGAGCAAATCGGCGGTCGCATCTACACAGTACACTGGCCCGTCAAATCCATCTTCTATCAATCGCGGCAGATAACCGGAGTGGTCTATATGAGCGTGCGTCAGCAGCACAGCATCAATCTGCTTGGGGTCGATATCCAGAGGCTGCCAGTTTTTGAGCCGCAGTTCCTTTAGGCCTTGAAACAATCCACAATCTACAAGTAGCTTGAAATCATCTATCTCCAATAGATATTTCGAGCCGGTGACAGTCTTGGCACCTCCGAAAAACCTTACTCTGACATCCATAGGATCAAGCTAGGGCCTTTGGGCGAAAGAGATTATGATGAATGATGGGATCAAGGTTGATTCATATCTGAAACAAAGGTAGCAGGCATAAAACACGCGACAGGTTTTCAAAACATGTCATGTCTTCCTTATTCAATCTCCGGAAAAAGAAAAAGCCCTACCATAGGCAGAGCTTTTCGAATTGAACTTGAAATAAAACTATCCGCGTCGAATGCCATTGGCACTGCGACGATTTCCTTGTACGCTACCGTCTCCACGGTACTTGATATTGCTTAGCCCGGTGGCTTCACCATCGATCTCTTTGTTGACATATATTTCCGCGCTGCTCGCCCCCTGAGCCCTGACATCTGCATAGTCCACTTCATAGTCATAAGCTTCTATGGAGCTGGCTCCCGATAGGTTGACATCCATTTCCTTGCCACTACCGTAAAGCTTAAGATTAGACGCGCCCTGAAGTTTAGCCACCAATCTTTCGGCATCCACGCTCATGTTTGCTTCAGAAGCGCCCCTAAGGGAGACGGTCACCTGATCCTGTTCAAACCCTCGCACCTTGGCGGTACATGCACCCGTCAACTCCAAATCGGAAAGCCTGGGTGTCGTGATGAATATTTTAATTCTGGGGTCGTTTTCATTATCAAACCAGCGCCAATTGCGCTCATCAAAGTCAAACATGATCTTATCTCCTGACTGACGGGCTTCCAGGTTTTTCATCTTGTTGGCTGGTCCCTTCACCATCACAGAGTATTCGTTGGACTGGATGATCTCGAGATCAAACCTGAAGGTAGCCTCCACCTCATCAAATTCGGAGAAGTCAAGGCGCTCAGTATCGCCGCTACTGTCCATGTCGTCAAACGAGTAGTCCTGATCATTGCGGTCGTACTTGTCATCATCACAAGTGAGACATTTCAGTCCACTTCCATCCATAGTCCAGCGATTACCCTCCATCTGACCTACGCGATAGCCACTTCTGTAGATGGTATTACGCAGGATATGCTGCAAACTCTCATCCATCTCAAACTCCGCCCCAAAGGGAATGTAAAGCGTCAGGTCCAGCTTTTGTGCTCTGAATGTCGCATCTTCTTTGAAAGCAATGTTAGAATCGAAATAGAGCAGCGAGTCATCCTGGACCACATTGTAAGTGACCATCTGTGCATTCTCAGCAGCCTCCTGTCGGCTGGCTCCACGCGCTTCGTATCGCCATACCAGCTGGTAGACCGAATCATTATGGCCTCTTAGCTTCAGATTCACTCCTTCATAGTCATCATTACCTACTTCCGTTAGCTTGAGTACCCCAATGTTATTTCTAAGATCATAGGTGGTTTCCGTACGATGCTCACCTTCTCTGGTCCAGTCCCTGATTAAGCTGGGTAGTGTAAAACTGATCCCTATCAATGAAATGATCCAGATACCGAAGATGGCCCAGGAGATATACGAATTGACCACACTTCTTTTGGCGATGATCGACAGTCCACCAAGGATGAATACCAACGCTGGAATGATCGCACCGAGGAAAAGGAAGATCGCTGTATACACCGGGATGGTATTCTGGATAAGCTCCAGAGGAAAATCTGTGACCGTCACCCACTCTGTCCAGCCGCCAAAGACGCCTATGGATACAAACAAGATGGTAAACAACGCCAGTATCAATGACGATCCTATCATCAGGAAGATAATTCCTGCTAAGATCCTAACTGCCTCTAGTATGAAGGCCAAAAAAGGCCCTAATATCCTGCCTGCAGCCGAGAATACTGCTGCAATAACTCTGAATGGGAAGAGCAATATCTTGACGAAAACGCTCTCCTCACCCTCCTTTACGTTGAGACTTTTTTTTACATTCTGTTCTATATTGGAGAGGGTGACGGGCTCGCCCTGCATTTGCATTTTCTCAGTGATGCTATGCGCCTCAGGGGTGATAATCCAGAGTATGATATAAAGGATCAGGCCTGTACCTCCCAGGAAAATAGAGATCACGAAAAGTAGTCTAATCAAAGTAACATCCGTACCAAAATAAGATGCGATACCTCCTGCTACACCACCCAATACACGCTGATCCGGATTGCGGAACATCTTCTTGATTTTCTGATCCTCATCCAGTGTATTGTTTATCGGCACAACTATCCATAGGACGATATAGCCAATGAAAACTATGCCGCTCAGACCTCCTAAGAGGATATTGACAAAGAACAAGATGAACAAGAGTCTAATCCAAAGCGGATCAATGCTGAAGTAGTGAGCTATACCCGAGGCAACTCCGCCCAGGACTTTGCGCTTACCATCACGATAAAGTCTTCTCGGTTTAGCGCCGGAAGTAGTACTCTCCGAGCTTTCAGACTCTTCCTCAGCCTTTTCTTCTTTCGGGGGGTGAGCTTCTTCGGTGAAAGTACTCTCCTCTTCGATAGCCTCAAAGTCAGAAATGGTACCCATCGTGGCGATCAGGCCATCGATATCCTCAGCGTTGATGATCTGTTTTCCATCATCCAGCTTGGATAGGAATATCTCCGCAATTCTGTTTTCAATATCTGCGACAATCTCCTTATTGTCCTCGAACGTCGAGAAATATCGGGTGATGGACTCCAGATAGTTTTGAAGCCTTTCGTAACCATCCTCCTCTACATGGAAAATGATGCCGCTTATGTTGATGCTT
>CAYGOT010000146.1:0-7216 GCA_964351595.1 uncultured Roseivirgaceae bacterium
TATTGTAGAACTTAAAATGATACTAAACCTGTCTTAATAATTGGGGGATCATCATATTCCTTCGAATTGTTTCGTTCGATTCATGTTTTGTTGAATTAATTAGCATAATTGCTGCTTAGCCAGATTTGATTAATTGAGTACTAAATGGAAAGACGAAAGTTCGTAAAAAACAGCGCCGCTGCGGCCGCTTTGATGAGCGCTTACCCCATGCTGGGACATACTCAGCCTTCAAACAAGGCAATGAAGCTCGCTGAGAAGCATGCAGATGAGCTTCTGAAACTACTTCAGGACTTAATTAGGGTACAGAGTATCAGTGGTGAATCAGCGGCTGATGCACAAGCCGTGGTGAAGGATTACCTGTCCGAGCTACCTTATAGTATTGACGAAAGTGCGGATCGGCCAAGTCTCTACCAGGATCATGAAGAGTATATGACCCCCAACCCTCCGGGAGATGGACCATTTGTCAACGTGGTAGGCTGGCCTAAAAAGAGCAAAGGAAAGCAATATGCCATGTTTTCCCATATCGATACGCACAGCATCGAAGAGGGCTGGTCAACAGATCCTTTTGAGCCCGAGCTATTGGGTAACAAACTTTATGGCTTGGGCACCTCTGACGACAAAGGAGGCGTTGCTGCCATGCTGGTAGCTGCTGCGGCGCTTGCTAAGTCAGGAGGGCCTCTCCCTGTATTGATGAGCCTCCACGGCAAAGGCGGTGGTGGACGAGGAAGCCTCCCTGTGTTTGAACGAATCAGCAAGACTGATCATGGTATTGGAGGAGTGCTATATGTGCACCCTGCGGAAACAGGCAGAGGACTGGATGATATCAAGAATTCTGTGCAGGGAATAGCGGATTTGCAATTAACGATCACTGGTTGGAGAGGAGAAGCATTGGAGATCGGGAGTGTCGACTCTGCAGAGTGGTCCAAGGGTGGTAGTGCTACCGATCGGTGCTTGGAGATCATTGATCAGTTGAAGAGCACAGTTTTTAAGGATGTACTGGTCAATCTGGGAGTGATTGATGCCGGTGACCGAATCGGCTCTGTTCCTGATAAGGCACAGCTCACTTTTAGATTGAAATTCACCGGTGACCATACCTGGAAAGCGCTCGTCACTAAGGCGGAAAAGCTGATCCAGGACCATCTCAAGTCCTTCGCCACTGACACCAACAGCTACTCCTACGAGCTTAAATCGGTAGGTTATATGACGAATCCAGGAGCAGCAGATTGGGATGCACCTGTGAGTCAGGTACTGCGCAATGCGATCACTGACATTAAAGGACAGGCGCCAACAGCCTATCCTAATCACTATGCAGGTGATATCAGATATCCAATTCGGTTGCTCGGCGTACCTGCCTATGGTATAGGCTCACTTGGTGGTAATTTCTACCTACCGGAAGAATGGGTGGATATGGATGATTTGGTGAAGCTGGTGGCAGTTATTATTCAGACCATGAATGGTTGGCAGGAGCTTTAGGCGTGAAAAGTAATCGTAAGCTTGTTTGGAGGTTATAATGACAATTGGGTATCTGTTGCTTTGAGATGTTTACTACTGTAAATCAGAAGCCACCATCCCGTTGCAAGTCTTATTAAGGGCTGCAAAAAGAGGTAAATATATTCATACCAAAACTTAACAATTGGCGAGAAGAAACTCATCTGTAGATAGTACGAGCCAAATGACATTAAGCTAAGAATGCCTATCAGGATTGATGCTAAGCCAATTATTTGACCTAATCGATTAGATTTAATGAAAGCCCAACCCAAAAAAACTGATCCCATTCCAAAGCTGTAAATCACAACGAAATATTGGCTGTCGGAAAATCCGGAGGCTGCACGTAGTATTGTGCCATAGGATGATTTTTCAGATACTGTATTAGCATTAATAAACCCTGGGCGCCAATACTGGTTCAAAGCATCGATCAGGAATGCCTGCTGACATAGCTCGGTATAAGACCATGTTGCCAGGAACAAAACCGCCAATAGCACTTGCCAAGGAGCGTTTCTTGCGAGTAGGACGCCACAAGCCACTACAGCAATAAAATTAAATTGTGGATGAAAGAATAGTACCCACAACCTGGACAAATAGATGGTATTGTTGGAGAGCATAGCTTGCTCTAACTCAGTGCTGGCCTGAGGTGCTGAAACCAGCATTAAATAGGTAGTAGTTATAGCCCCTAAACAAGAACAAGCGGCCGCCACACGGAAGAACCTGGAGAATTTTATCTGGAAGAAACTCATTTTTGCAGTGCTTTTTTGCAAAACAGATGAGGTTTCTGGAGAAATTAAGACCTTATTGAACTACGAATTAGCGACATGTGGAAAAATTAGTGTAGGCTGTGGATCTAAGTGATTCGGGAAGTCAATGCACCAAGTTGAAGAGCGTGCTTGTAATTTCGTGATACCTTCAGAGTTATGTCATTCTGTAGTCTGAGCGTACCATCACCACTGGGCTTAGGAGTGAAAGAATCAATAAATACCTGGTTTACCGCATAGCTTCTATGAATTCGTTTGAAGGTAGGGTTTTCGATTTCCTCCAATAAGGATTTGAGTGATTGAAACATCCAAAAATCCTGATGCTTGGTATGAAGAATTACCGCGTTCTGAGAAGCCTCCAGGTAGACTATATCATCTGAATCAATTCTATAGATTTTCCCATTTTTGCGTATGTTAATTACTTTGTTCCGGTTACTAGTCTGATTGGCGGTCTGTGACTTTGTCTTGAAGTATGAATCAATACTGATCAACAGAAAATACAGTGTGACATGCAGAAATAAATTATTGATCTGCAATTCACCCCATAGCCGATATTCTGAACTGCAATTGAAGATTACTTGAAACGATCCCTCAACGAAACCATATACTACGATCTGATTGACTAACACCAACGAGAATGCAATCATTAAATGTGTTATGACCCACTGGCTACTAATATCTTGATTTGTTCGTTTGTCTTTGAGAAAAAAATAATAGCTAAACAACCAAAATGCGCAGTTGCCAACGTACGTGAACAATAGTTTGGTAAGACAGATCGTGTCAGTAGCTAACTGGAAGACAAATCCTCCTGCAAATATCAAACAGAGAAATGCTCCTGCAAAGGGATATATGTATTTTGAGTCTCTGATCATTGCACATTGCTAAACGGAAAAATAGCTAATAACAACTAATTCAAAACATACGGTTGATTTCACTTATGGTCTTTTTGATAATTAATATAGTCCTTTTAAGAGTACACAACTATGTTTAGATTCGAGTAGATAAAGCTGGGCCGCCTGGCCAATGGTCTTTCTGACATCAGGGAAGAGAACTGGGATAGATCATGCTTTTTACCGTCATCTAGCGGTATGCCCTGATAGGTTCAATCAACAAACTGAGTAAACTACGATTATGCCTATCAGAGATTTTGCATTGGAGCGCATCCAGTCACTTTATGAGAACACTGTCGACTATAACCTAACGGAAAGTGGGTTTCATCCATTCACGTTAGGAGAGCTGTTAAGTCCGGAGCAGCTGGCTGAAATGCATCAGCTCACCTTGGGCTATGGTCAAACTAACGGAGCAATACCACTGCGCCGACAAATTGCGAAACAACTCTATCCTGGATTTGATGAAGACAATATCATGGTGACGAATGGCTCTTCTGAGGCCAACTACCTTGCCATGCATACATTACTTGAAAACGGAGATGAGGTCATTATTATGAATCCCAATTATTTGCAGATATGGGGTGCTGTCGAGGAGATGGGATGCATACCTAAGGCCTTTCATATGCGTAGTGAGCATAGGTGGGCGCCTGATTTACACGAATTTAAATCATTGTTGACTGCTAAGACAAAAATGATAGTGGTCTGCAATCCTAACAATCCTACGGGATACGTGCTTACGAGGCAGGAGATGAGTGAGATCGTAGAGCTGGCCCGATCGGTAGATGCCTGGATCTACTCGGATGAAGTATACCGTGGTGCTGAATTGAATTATCAGGAGACGGTGAGCTTCCAGCAGTTATATGACAAAGTAATGGTCTCAGGAGGTCTTTCTAAGGCCTACGCCTTACCAGGAATTAGGATCGGTTGGCTGGCTGGCCCAAAGACTGAAATCTACAACACATGGTCTTACCATGACTATACATCGATCTCGACGGGTATCGTGAGCCAATATGTGGCGGAGATTGCATTGTCTGAAGAAAAGCGCCCTATGATCTTGAAGCGGAATAGGGATATGCTCAATAAGAATATAGATATCCTTCAGGATTGGATTCGGTCACATGGGGACTTGTTTGAGTTTATACCCCCCAAAGCTGGTGGCATGGCCTTCATGAAGTACAATATGGACATCAATTCTACGGAATTGTCCACATGGCTTAGAAAGCAGGAGAGTGTGTTTATCGTCCCTGGAGACTGCTATGGCATGGATGGCTATATTAGAATCGGATTAGGAGAACGAACAGCATTCTTAATTGAAGGGCTAACGAAAATGAGCGAAGCGATGAAGGTGAAATTTAACTTGGGTTAAGCATGAAATTGTACGATGAAATAGCACAGGCGGCTGAGCGCATAAGAGGGCAGGTACTGCGAACGCCCCTGTTTTATTCTACCTACTTGAGTGCGCTCAACGGTGGTGAGGTATACCTCAAATTAGAGAGTGAACAGTATACCGGATCGTTTAAAGCACGAGGGGCATTAAATAAAGTCCTTAAATTGAGTCCTGATGAGAAGTCAAAGGGCCTGGTGACGGCTTCTACCGGCAATCATGCACAAGGTTTTGCAAGAGCATTGACGATAGCTGGAGCAAAAGGTACGATCTATCTCCCTACCAATGCTGAACCTTCCAAGGTAGAGGCATTAAAGTATTATGACGCACAACTGGAATTCCATGGAGACGATCCCTTGACTACTGAGTTGCACGCAAAAGAAGTGGCGGCAACTACCGGTCAGGTGTGGGTTTCACCCTATAATGATTGGGACGTCATCGCCGGGCAAGGTACGATCGGCGTGGAGATCACTCAAGAGCTCAGCGATGTAGAGGCCGTATTTGGCTGTATTGGTGGTGGGGGCATGATGTCAGGTGTGGCTGCATGGATAAAGGAGGCCAGTCCTGCTACTAAGCTGGTCGGCTGCCTACCGGCAAATTCACCCGAGATGTACCTCAGTGTCAAAGCAAGCAAGGTAGTCATGCTTGATGAGTACCAGCCAACATTATCAGATGGATCCGCCGGTGGCTTGGAAGAGGATTCTATTACGTTCGGTATCTGTAAGGATCTGATAGATACTTACGAATTGGTAGAGGAGGAGCAGATTGCAGCACGGATCAAATACATGGTAGACAAGCATCACAAGATCGTTGAGGGAGCAGCTGCGGTGGCCTTATCAGCTTTCATGGACAACGCAGAGCAATACAGAAATCAGAAGGTGGTCATCATCATCTGCGGTGCAAATATTACTACCAGTAAACTCAAAGAAATCATATGAGGGTTATAGGACTGGAGGAGATCAAAGCAATCATAGAAAGCTCGCCTAGAGAGGCATTGCTACAATGTATAGAAGATGCGTTTGTGGCTTACTCGGATGGCTCGGCCACTGTACCACCAGTTGGGCATCTGGGCTTTACCGATCCTCCCGGGGACATGCATATCAAGTATGGGTATATAAAAGACGATCCTTACTATGTCATTAAAGTGGCCACCGGATTTTATCAAAATCAATCGATTGGGCTACCAAATAATAATGGTCTAATGCTGGTTTTCAATGCGGGCACTGGACAGCCAGAGGCATTGATTCAGGATGAAGGCTATCTGACGGATCTACGTACGGCATTGGCAGGAGCGGTAGTGGCTAAGTATATGGCCCCAGCTTCTGTAAACGGCATTGGCATCATTGGTACGGGAGTACAAGCGAGGTTTCAGTTGCGGCTGTTGAGTTGGGTGACAGATTGCAGAAATGTCTATGTGTATGGACGAAGTGATGATAAGGTGCTGTCCTATGCTGCTGAGATGGCGGTAGAGGGCTTTAACATTACCAAATGCACGAGCCCCGCAGAAGTAGCCCGCCAAAGCAATTTGATTGTTACCACAACCGCCTCCAATGAGCCATTGCTGACAGCCGAGGATATCAAGCCTGGGACACATATTACAGCTATGGGCTCAGACGTACCCGGAAAGCAGGAACTTGACGCAAGTATCCTGACAATGGCCAATAGCGTAGTTTGCGATAGTAAGTCACAGTGTATTGATCACGGAGAAGCACATTTTGCGGTAGCCAGTGGAAGCCTCCAGAACGCAGACCTATCGGAATTGGGTACATGGATCGTGGAAGGAAGGTCACGCGACAAAGAGGACATTACGGTAGCGGACCTAACGGGAATCGCTACCCAGGATATCAAGATTGCGAGCTTCGTACTGGAAAGGTTGAGTACTCAGAAGGCATAAGTAAAACATAGACCGGCCTATCTGGTTAGTCTTGAAAGAACTAAAATGAGCGCTGGTGATGTTCTCATCAGGAATTAGAAATAATAAAGCAACGAATATGATCAACTGGAATGATGTCATCAAATACGCTAATCATGGCAACCTGAAGCCTGACCGAAGAGTAGAAAAAACGGAAGAGGAATGGAAGCGTCAGCTGACACCAGATCAATTTAGGATTACGAGAAAAAAGGGAACTGAAGCCGCGGGTACCGGTGATCTATGCTACGCCCATGATCCGGGGGTCTATACTTGCTTATGCTGTGACACACCGCTATTTGATTCTACGATCAAGTTTGACTCCAAGTCAGGCTGGCCCAGTTTCACACAACCCATCGACCTCAATGCTATCCAATATGAAAAAGATAGTTCGTTTGGTATGGTGAGAGTAGAAGTGATGTGCAATGTGTGCGATGCTCACCTAGGGCATGTCTTCCCGGATGGGCCTCCGCCAAGTGGGCTGAGGTATTGTATTAATTCTGCCTCTATCCAATTACAGAAAGAGGACTAGGTGTTGAGCCATTTCCAGAATCTTGCAAGCATCGAGCGAGATTCGGGCTGTTCATCCACAATATCTACCAGCACTTTTTGGGGAGGAAGGACGCGTCTGACTTTGTTGGGATCGGACTTCTTAAGCTTGACCTTTTTACGATAGTGAGCGGCTTTACGCTCCTTTTCCTCCCTTAGTTCCTTCTCTTTTCTTTTTTCTTCTTTACGCGCTTCTGCTTCTTCTCTTTTCTTCTTAGCCCTCAGTATTCTCTGC
>CAYGOT010000147.1:0-7078 GCA_964351595.1 uncultured Roseivirgaceae bacterium
ACCAGACGGTGCATCACTATCATTTGCCTTCACTTCAGGTGACTGGGATAGTGAGATTACTTATCAGATACTTGATCCTGAGGGAAATGTGATGGCTAGTGATGGTCCATCTCCTGCAGTAGGAACAATCACATTAAGTAATTGCCTATAATAGTTTTATTGGCGTAATCCGCCTAGATTTAGAAGCCAGGGTTATATTAACCCTGGCTTTTTTTATGTGCAACGTATTAAGTTGACAGTAACTGAATATCATTTCTATGAAATATGTAAACCGTTTGCTCTCAATAATGAGCTTATTTTTTCTTGTGTCATGTTTAAATCAGAATGAGTCAACAAATTATGGACAATCATTCCAGGTACTAGTAGGGGATGAAAGTGTATTTAATGGCCTTATTCAAGTGCGAAAAATTAATGACCCAGGTGCTGATATCTTAATTAAAAGTAATGGTACGACGGTTTGGATGCAGGAGGCAGATACGGCTTTGTTCAGGCCCTTTACTCCGAATAAGGATAAATACTTGTCCCTGTTTAGCGATAAGAGAATTTATGAATTGAGTTATTCAGGAGATACACTTACTAGCCTTCAATATGGAACTGCAGGATTTAATAAAACACTGCATCATGAAGTGGCATATAGTGGTGACAATTTTATATCTCTTACAAAGGAAAAGATTTACCTGGATCTAAGCAGTATTGGTGGGAGTGAGTCGGATAGCCTTATTACTGATGGCATTATAGTACTCGATCGGCGTGGCAACAAAAAGTGGAGTTGGAAACTGACGGATGTTCTTGATCCAATTGATGACCCCAATATTCTAAAGGTTAAAATGGACTGGGGGCATGCTAATTCATTAGCCATCGATACGGATGGCCATTATTTGATCTCCTGGAGGAATTTCAACGAAGTATGGAAATTGGATAGTAGCACCGGTAAAGTGATATGGAAATACGGACACCACAACGTAAAAGATAGCAGTGAAATGTTTTTTGGCCAACACAGTTTTCACTCTACCGGTAATGGAAGATACCTCCTATTTGATAATGGTAATAAGAAAATAAGAGCTAGCTCAAGGGCTCTTGGTTTCAGTTATAATAGTACTGATGGCTTTGTCCAAGACCTTTCTATTTATTTACCAGATTCACTTTTTACCTCAAAACAAGGTTCTGTTTATAAGATCGAAGACGATAAATACCTTTTTAGTACTTCCATGACTTCCGGCATTGCAATTACTGACAAGGAGGGTGATATTTTGTGGTACGCCAAGGGCTCTGAGCCCTACTATCGGGCATATTATCTGAATAGAAGCCCCTTTTAGGAAAATATGAAAAGTCAATTGTGCAACGTAAAGCCGAGGTGACCATTAATCAACGAGTTAACCTGTTAAAGTTAAGTTTAGGGTTTTTGAAGATTGGCAGTGTTTCATTTGGTGGATACATGTCATTGGTGTCGATGCTTGAGGATGACTTGGTTCAACGCAAGGCATGGGTAGATGAGGGGCGAATTGTAGAGGCGATAGCGATAGCTTCGATGCTACCAGGGCCATTGGCCGTTAATATTTCAACCTACATAGGATACACTTTAAAGGGTTGGTTGGGCGGACTGGCAGCTATGATAGCTGTACTACTGCCTTCCTTTGTCCTTATCACGGTATTGACCCGACTTTATTTAGAGAATATTGAGATCCCCTGGGTGAGTAGTTTCTTTTTAGGGGTAATGCCCGTCATAGTAGCGATCATTATGAAAGTAGGGTTAGGCATGTGGAAGAAGACTGTTTCCAACCACTACCAATACTTGTTGGTTGTCCTAAGTGTCGTAAGTAGTTTAATGATCAAGGGGATTGCAGGGATTTTGATAGCAATGATTATTTCTGGCCTGGTTTCTTACATTATTGAGACTGATTTTCTTAGAAATCGACCAATAAGCTCATCTCAACCAAGTGTCGATCTGCGATCATCAAACGTGCTCGTGCCAGCGCTTATCTTACTAATCGGCTTGATTACCATTAGGACAGTGCATTTTGATTCAGTTTATTGGCAAATGGCTAATGTTTTTGCTACTATGTCAGTCACACTTTTTGGAGGGGGATATGTTTTTATCCCAATGATGCAAGAGGTGATCGTTGATCAAAATCATTGGTTGTCTAATTCCGAATTCATTGACGCTATCGCAATGGGTCAAATAACCCCCGGCCCTATTTTGATAAGTGCAGCATTTGTCGGCTTCAAGCTCAAGGGAATTCTTGGAGCTGCTGTGGCTACTGTGAGTATCTTTTTGCCTGCAGGAATAATAATGTTGCTGGTGGGCCAGCTTTATAAGGGAATTGCTGACAACCCACACGTGTCTTTAGTTTTCAAAGGGATAAAGTCGGCCATAGTCGGGTTAATCTTATTTTCTGCCATCACTATTGACTTTAATTCGGATGAACCGCTCTATGTAGCGCTACTTGGACTAGTGAGCCTGGGAATCCTGATGAAATTTAATCTTAATCCCATCCTCCTTATTTTGCTTAGCGGGATGTTAGGTATTTTTGCGCTTTAGTAATTCATTTTCGATGCAAGGAATTCAGTTTATTGGCACACAGCGATCAGGATCCAATTTATTAAGGTTGATGCTTAATCAATTGCCAGCGATTTCAGCCCCGCACCCTCCGCATATACTTAGCACATTTATCCCGCTTATAGAGGGCTATGGTGAGTTAGAGTCGGCCCAATACTTCAACACATTGGTGAAAGATGTTCTCAACTGGGTCAAGGCTAACCCTGTTGCATGGACCAATTGGGATATGGATGAAAGCGAGATTATCAGTCGAATTCATGACAACTCTATTGAGAGCTTGTTCGCAGCTATTTATGAGCTTAAAGCATTGCGAGATGAAGCTAGTATGTGGTGCTGTAAGAGTTTAGCTAACGTACAATTCGTAGATCGGATAGAGTCGAAGAATATTCATCCGATATACATTCACCTGGTAAGGGATGGAAGAGATGTAGCTTGCAGCTTTAAAAATGCCATAGTAGGCCCCAAGCATGTATATCACCTTGCTAAAAAATGGTCTTATGAACAAAGGCTGGCACATGAAGTCGGGCTTAAATACCCTGGAAGATATGTGCTCATCAAGTATGAAGATTTGATTGAGCATCCGTCCCAGGAGGTCGAGCGGATTTGTGACGCGGTAGGAATTGCCTATAGTCCGCAAGTAATGAATTACTACAAATCGAAGGAATCAGAAATTACAGCAAAATCTGGCGACATGTGGAAGAATGTCATTAATCCGGTCATTGCTGACAACAGATACAAATACCGCGAAGGGCTATCTCAAGACGAGATTGGATTGTTCAACCAGGTAGCCGGAAGTGAGCTTAAGCAGTATGGATATGACTTGGAGTCCGATCGTGGGATATTAGAGATTGATAACGGTCAAATCCAACGCTACAACGACGAAAATGACCTTCTTATTCAGGGCGCTAAAAACTCAGCAAGTACAACCGACAAAGCCTTGAGAAAGCCACAGGAGGAGCTATTGGCCAAAATCAAGAATCGTATTTATAGTTACGAACTATAAACTTGAGGTAGCATCATCTTTAGCTTGATAATTCCGGGGCGCCCCCAAATCGTCACTTACATATAAAGTGTGCAGTGCCAGCCTTAATTGTGTTGAGTTGACAACTGTTGACAAGCAGTGACACCATTGTGGCATTTAACCTACCGCAATTTGCTAAGTTCACATCTGAACGATCATGTTCACTTTCGTTACAATTATCTATGGGCAAATCAGTCTATTTAATTGATATACAGGTGATTATGATCATGGCATAAGGTTTGAGAAAAAACCTTCGAACTTGAACTAAACTGCATACTGATATGCTTAAAAATGTATTAAAGACTTGCTTGGCCTTATCAGTCGTGATATTCGCTGCTCTAAGTGTACGGGCCCAGGCTGGTGATACCACAATACTGACGCTGGACGACTGTATCCGCATAGGCCTTGAGAACAATATTGGCTTGAAAACCACAATGAACAATGAGTTGATTGCCAAGTCCAACAAAATGCAGTCGATGATGAATTTCCTGCCTGATCTTAATGCAGGAGTTAACTACGACTTCACCTTCGGTACCTTTTTTGATCAGTCTGCATTTCGTCAGGTTTCGGCTACTACCAACACCTCTGACCCTTTCCTAAGGTCTACTGCTACATTGTTCAATGGAATGAGCAATCATAATAACCTCAAAAGGCGCCAAAATGAATTAACGGCTGCAGAGTATGGTGTGGAAAGCTCAACCCTCGATGTGAAGGCCAATGTGCTGACGGCATATCTCAACGTCATTCTTGATAAAGAGAATCTCAAAGTAGCGGGGGATCGTGTAGAATTATTGCAGGCCCAGCTGGATAGGGAGGAGAAGAGAGAATCAGTTGGGGTCGGAAACATGGAGACCGTGTACAATTTCCGGTCTCAAGTGGCTAATGAAAAACTCAATCAGGTACGTCTGGATAACCAGTTAAAAAGGGATAAGCTTCGGTTACTGCAATTGCTCCAGCTGGATGTGACTAAGCCGTATAAAGTGGCTGAGGTAAATATTGAAGCGGATAATCCTTTGACGGAGATTGAACCTTATGCTAGCGTGCTCGAAGCGAGTATGAACTACTCGCCCTCCTTGAAGCAAGCCGAGGCAAATGAACAAGCTAGCGTGTATGGATTCAAACAGGCTAAAGCCGGCAGGTATCCGACGATTAACTTTTTCGCACAGCTGGGCTCGCGTTATTCATCTAATGGGGCGAGGAGTCCTGAGACCGGTGATCTGATAGAAGACGCACCATTAGCTGATCAGTTGGATTGGAACTTATATGAATACATGAATTTCTCGATGAGTATTCCGATTTTCACGAGGTTTCAGACGAATAACAACATTCAGGTCGCCAAGATCAATATGCTGAATGCAGAATTATTTACTAAGCAGACAGAATTGGATATGGTCAACACCGTCCAGACGGTTTATCTCGACCTTATCGCAGCACAGAGCACCTATAATGCAGCTGTGGAAAACCTGGAGGCGCTAGAGCAGTCGTTTAGTTTTGTATCAAAGCGATACGACACTGGTAACACGGATTTCTATACCTATCTGGAGAGCCTCAACAACAAAAATAGAGGTGAGATCGAACTGGTTAACTCTCGCTACAGCATCGTCTTTCGAAAGAAGATACTTGACCTCTACAAGGGTTTGTAGGCGTACATGGACAGTTCATCCTTGTTGATTAAATAATAAACACCATGGATGACGTGTATCTGATCAGTGCTTATGGGAAGTTTAATTATTTCTCTTTGCAGGCTGTTTAGGTCGATCTTGATTACTTCACCGCCCCTATTAGCATAAATGTACTGATCCGTAAAACTTACATTTTTGACGCCTTTGGCATCTATGGTAGTAATGAAATTACCGAGGTTATCGAATACGATGATTCGTTGGCTTTCATCTAGTAAATAGACTCGATTTTTATATTCCTTGATGTAGGTAATATTTAAATCATCCCCGGAAAACTCATTGCTCCATTGATTTTCCAAAATTACTGATTGATCTGTAGCATTGATCTTCTGAAGTAATAGGTTGTCTTCTCCGAGGATCCATAGGTTAAGATCCTGACTTAATGTGGCTAGTCTGATGAAGTTGCTAGGTTTCAGCAGGTAGGTTCTCTCATTAGATAGAAACCTATCGGTAATAAGATACTCCTGAAGGTCTTGGTAAAAGGCAAATGTGCGCAGGCCCTGCCACGACTCAAGTAAATAGATTTGGCCCAGTTGTCGGGTAGAGTAAAGGTTGGCTTGATTGCCATCTTTATCATACTGATAAATGTTGCCGCGGAGATCGGCTATGTACAGGTAGTTGTTTCTATCTTTTGAGGATAGTTCACATGTTGTGGCGAGTTTGACCTTCTTCATGATCTGCCATTCCTGAGCGTCAGCCATAAGCGCCAGCAAGACCAGGCTAAGTGTGACCACCAACTTAGACATCCTCAAATACTTTTAGGTCTGCCTTGTCCGAAGACACTTCTAGATATGTGTTTTGAGAGACCCATTCACCCAGATTAATATACCTGCTTTGGTTGTTCAGCTCTTTGTCAATAGGTAAATGTCTGTGGCCAAAAATATAAAGATCATGATGTGATGATGCTTCGATCAACTTGCAATGCTGATATAGCCACTCTTGTTCTTCCTTAAAAGGATCGGCCTTTTTCATATTGGCGATGCGGCTGGTTCTCGACCATGCCTGTGCTATTGCCATTCCAATATTCGGATGTAGCCAACCAAAGAGCCACTGAAGAAATGGGTTGGCAAAGACCCCCTTGAGAAACTTATAGAAATGGTCACCTGGTCCCAGCCCGTCACCATGGCCTACCAGCAATATGTGATCGTTGACAGCTACCTCTATTGGCTTCCTGAATACTGGTATGTCCAGCTCCTTTTCGAAGTAATCAAACATCCACATGTCATGATTACCTGTGAATAAATAAACCGGGATACCCGAATCTCTTATCTCGGCAATCTTCCCTAAAAACCTAATAAAGCCTTTAGGCACCACATGTTTGTATTCAAACCAAAAGTCAAATACATCACCAACCAGGAATACAGCCTCCGCATCCGGTTGAATTGTACCCAGCCAGCGGATAATTTTATCCTCTCTAGCCCGACTTGATGCATGGTCCGGAGTGCCTAAGTGAAAATCACTTGCGAAGTAGATTTTTTTAGAAGTCAGATGGAATTTGAGGTCAGGCATAAAAACAAAAAAAAAGATCAGACATTGCCTGATCTTTAAATATATTGAGATATCGTTAAATCAAGATTTGGACTCTGTCTTTTCTTCTGCAAGAGCTTCAGTGGTATCCTCACCCTTCTGCTCTTCTTTCTCCACTTCTTCTTTCACCGATGATTTTAGATTTTCAATTTCGGCAGCAGCGTCAGTTTCCTGATTCTCTTCTTTTGCGTCCTCAGCTTCCTTTTTTGCCTTATCAGCAGCTTGACCATTCGTATAAGCTTCGTAAGTGGTCTGCTGAGCGAAAGGCCTGTGGCCGATTATCCTCTCCATATC
>CAYGOT010000148.1:0-7036 GCA_964351595.1 uncultured Roseivirgaceae bacterium
TCGATGGTGCTGCTGACGGCCACAAGTTTTTTGTAGGTCGAAGCGGTGTGACTTCAACCTTATTAGATGTGACCTTGCTTGCTTCTATGAATGGTGGCAGTCCTGAACCAGTGGCTACATTTCAGGGTAGTGAATTACCTGCGGAGGTAAGTATTAGTGCTAGCGACATTGCCAGTACATTTGGGATGACACCCGACGACCTTGCGCCTGGAGATGTAATAGCCATTACCTATGAGTACAATATCGATGCTGACAATTCAGGTACGGTGTATAAGCTGGGTACTCCAGGTAATGACTACTGCGGTGGATTCACCAATGAAGGAGAGTGGTGTACATTTACTATTTCAGTAGTATGTTCGTTGGCGGATGTAGTTCAAAACCCCGCACCCGGAGCTTATGTAATTGATATGCAGGACTCCTTTGGGGATGGCTGGAATGGAGCTACTTTAGAAGTTACTGTAGATGGTGTCACAAGCGTAATTACCGTTGATGCTGGATCCAGTGGGTCAGAGACAATTAACATAGCTCCCGGCACTTCTACATTTGAGGTGGCTTTCACTTCTGGAGATTTCGATAGTGAAGTTACATTTCAGGTAATAGATCCTGCTGGTAATGTGATGGCTGATGAGGGTCCGACACCTTCTGTTGGAACGGTTACACTAAGCGTGTGCTTATAGCAGATAAAAAATGAGTGTTATCGCTCATTCATCAAAGCCAGTTTCAATTGAGACTGGCTTTTTTTTGACCTTTTCTTTATGCATAAACAAGGTTTTGTGATTTTACAACCCTTAACTCATAGCAGATAACAATCTAACACCGCCATATCGCAAACACCAGTGCATGCACCGTCAGAAAAGCATTAACATTCAAGCCTATAAAGCAAAAAATAGCACCGAAGTAAACTCTGGCACTACCTGATATTTATGCTTATAATGCTATTTCAAGACTAGACCAATTAGAAAGAGACGATCCCCCTTTATTTGTAACTGTGAGTAGTAAGGTATTGGGCGACATATTCCTCAACTCCATCTTCTAGCGTAGTAAAAGGTTTATCATAGCCGATGGATTTTAGTTTTTGCATGTCGGCTTCTGTGAAGTATTGGTATTTATCTCTGATGTCTGCTGGGGTATCAATGAATGAGATGTTCTCTTTCTTGCCCAGGGCTTTGAACACGGCCTTGGTCAAATCAAGAAACGTACGGGCCTTACCACTTCCAAGATTGTAGATGCCGGAGTTCTTGCGATGATACATGAGGAAATAGCATACCTCTATCACGTCATTGACAAATACAAAGTCACGTTGCTGCTCCCCATCTTTGAACTCAGGGTTATGTGATCTAAACAGTTTCATAGCGCCTGTTGTCTCGATCTGATTAAAGGCGTGCATAATCACGGACGCCATGCGACCCTTGTGATATTCGTTGGGCCCATAAACATTAAAAAACTTCAGTCCGGCCCAGAAGAAAGGCTTTTGTTCCTGCTCGAGAGCCCAGATATCAAATTCATTTTTTGAGTCACCATAAGGGTTGAGCGGATGAAGTTCTGGAATCTTTGACTCATCATCTTTGTAACCCATCTCGCCCAATCCATAGGTAGCGGCCGATGAGGCATAGACCAATGGCAGCTGATGTTCCACGCACTTCTTCCAAACCTGCTTCGTGTATTCTGTATTAAGCTCTTTCAATAGCGCTCTATCAAACTCCGCAGTATCAGTGCGAGCACCAATATGAAAAATGAACTCTACAGTCTCCTGATGCTCGTCCAGCCATGAGATAAACTCCTTACGGTCTACTTTATGGCTGATTTTTTTACCCTCAAGGTTTTTGTTTTTTTCAGGGTTATCAAACTTGTCTACAGCGACCACAGCGTTGAAGTTATGATCATTAAGCTTCTTGATTAGACAACTTCCTATAAAACCCGCGGCACCAGTTACTACTATCATTTCTATTTTGTTTGGCTCAAATTTAGAACATTTGGACGCTATTGACCGATGATGCTTCTTCGTATATTTGCGTCAAAGTGGTACCCCAATGATTTACGTTAGTAGAAAAGAACACTTCAATGCAGCGCATAAGCTCTACAACCCTTCCTGGAGCCGGGAAAAGAATGAAGAAGTGTTTGGGCCATGCGCCAATGAAAACTGGCATGGGCACAACTTTGAGCTGATTGTGACGGTCAAGGGGAAGCCCAATCCTGATACAGGGTTCGTGATCGATCTCAAGGCCTTAAGCCAGCTAATAAAGGCGGAAGTGATTGACAAAGTTGATCACAAAAACCTAAATCTGGATGTACCCTTTATGAAGGACAAGATGGCCAGTTGTGAGAACATCATTTCCGAGTTTTGGAAGATATTGGCACCCCAAATTCACAGCATGGAACCAAGAGCACAGTTGCACTCACTGAAGCTGTATGAAACATCCCGTAACTTTGTAGAGTATTTTGGGGAATAGCGACCAGTCAAAAATCTTCATCCTTGCCGGAGAGCGGTCAGGGGATTTGCACGGATCCAACCTTATCAAGTCATTGTTAGCCAGTCAGCCTACCCTTGAGGTGACTTGCTGGGGTGGTGATATGATGCAGGAAGCAGGAGCAAAAGTGAGTGTTCATTACAACCAACTGGCCTTCATGGGTTTTTGGGAGGTCTTTAAGAATCTTTTGACTATCCGCCGGCTGCTGAAGCAGTGCAAGGAGGAAATTTTAAACCTCAATCCCGACTTGATTGTGCTCATTGATTATCCAGGGTTCAATCTAAAAATCGCGGAGTATGCAAAAGCTCAAAGTATTCCCGTCCATTATTATATTGCTCCAAAGGCATGGGCATGGAATGCTTCCAGAGCCACAAAAATTGCTCGCTTCGTAGATAAAGTATATGGGATACTTCCATTCGAGGTAGACTTCTTCAGGTCTTATGGAGTGAATATCGAGTATGTTGGTAATCCACTCATTGATGCCATTCGCACAACTGAGGTTTCACAATCATTTTCTGATAAGTACAATAAAGAAAAAACGGTAGCCATCCTGCCCGGGAGTCGATACCAGGAAGTGACCAATATGTTGGGTTTGATGACTACCATCATGGAGAGTCGTCCTGATTACACCTTTCTGATTGCGGCAGTTGACAATCTACCCAAGGAGCTTTATGAAGCAGCAGAGCGACTTACTAATGTGGAGTTGGTATATAACGCCACCTACGATATTCTGAGAAATTCGAAAGCCGCTATCGTAACGTCCGGTACTGCCACTTTGGAAACAGCCCTTCTAAATTGTCCTCAGGTGGTTTGTTACAGAACGAGCCCGGTGACCTATGCTATCGCAAAAAGACTGGTTAAGATTAAGTATATCTCGCTGGTCAATCTTATTGCTGATAAGGGAGTAGTGCGGGAATTAATCCAACATGACTTTAATGAGCAAGAGCTCAACAGTGAACTATCTAGGTTATTAAATGAAGAAGGATATCGAGCAGCGATGCTGGACGACTATGAAAGGGTGAAAGAGATAGTGACTGATCAAAGCCCCTCAGAAACCACTGCAGATCAAATCTTGCATGCTATTGGTGCCACTACTTAAGCAGCCCTGAGCTTATTGAATTTCGATTTCTCGAATTTCGCGCTGGCATAGCTCTTGGTAATTCGCAGTTCAGTGATCTCCTCCTGAGAAGGAATTTCAAACATAGCATCATTGACGATTGCCTCGCAAATGCTTCGCAAACCTCGAGCACCCAACTTGAACTCAAGTGCTTTTTCTACGATGTATTGTAATGCTCCTTTATCAAATGAAAGCTTCACGCCCTCCATCTTAAACAGCTTTACATATTGCTTGACAAGCGCATTCTTGGGCTCTGTGAGTATCTGCTGTAGCGCGTCCGCATCTAATGGATCAAGATGAGTAAGTACCGGCAGTCGACCAATGAGCTCCGGGATGAGCCCGAACGACTTCAAGTCCTGAGCGGTGATGTACTGGAGCAAGTTCTCCTTGTCGATCCTGTCTTCATATTCAGCCGACTTTGAAAAGCCTAGCGGCCTGGTGTTGAGTCGTGTGCCTATATTTCGTGCTATTCCGTCAAAGGCTCCACCACAGATAAAGAGTATATTCTCAGTATTGACTGTAATCATTTTCTGATCCGGATGCTTGCGTCCACCCTGTGGTGGCACGTTCACAGCAGTTCCTTCGAGCAGCTTCAACATCGCCTGCTGAACACCTTCACCCGACACATCTCGGGTGATAGAAGGGTTATCACTCTTACGAGCGATTTTGTCAATTTCGTCTATGTAGACAATTCCTCTTTCGGCAGACTCTACATCATAGTCAGCAGACTGCAGAAGTCTTGTGAGGATACTTTCGACATCCTCACCTACATAGCCTGCCTCGGTCAACACGGTCGCATCCGCGATGCAAAAAGGCACCTGCAGGATTTGCGCTAGCGAACGAGCCAGATAGGTCTTGCCTGTACCCGTCTCACCCACCATGATGATATTCGATTTCTCAATCATTATATCATCTGGATCTTTCTCCTGCATCAGGCGTTTGTAGTGATTGTACACAGCTACCGATATTACCCGCTTCGCCTCATCTTGACCAATCACAAACTGATCAAGATGTGACTTCATTTCTTGCGGCTTTACAAGATTGAACTTGGGGGAATCTTTATCATTTTTGGTCTTCTCTTCCTCATTGAGGATTTGATTCGCCTGTGCGATACATTTATCACAGATATGGGCATGGATACCTGAGATCATCAGGTCCACATCCTTCTTGTTTCTACCGCAAAATGAGCACGTAACTTGCGCCATAAGTTCTCCCTTAAATTCTAGTTTCTTGCGAGTACTTCGTCTATCAGACCATACTCTTTCGCCTCTTCAGCTCTCATCCAGTTGTCCCTATCGGAATCAGCCTCGATCTGCTCATAAGACTTCCCGGAGTGGCTGGCCAGGATATTATAAAGATCCTTCCTCAACTCCTGCATCTGCCTTAATGTTATTTCCATATCAGTAGACTGACCCTGCATTCCGCCACTTGGTTGGTGGATCATCACTCTGGCGTGCTTAAGCGCAGATCTTTTACCCTCCGCACCACCGGCTAGCAATACAGCTCCCATAGAAGCAGCCATACCAGTGCAAATAGTAGCTACATCCGGCTTCACAAACTGCATTGTGTCATACATACCAAGTCCGGCATATACAGATCCTCCTGGGCTATTGATATAGAGTAGAATATCCTTCTTCGAATCAACAGATTCTAAAAACAGCAATTGTGCTGTGATAATATTGGCAATACCTTCTTCCACCTGCATGCCCAGGAAGATAATCCTGTCCATGATCAGCCGAGAAAAGACATCTATTTCCCTAAAGTTGGTGGGACGCTCTTCAATGACCGCTCTTGTCATATTATTGACTTGAGTATTCACTCTGGCTTCATAGGCATCAAAAGTAGAACCACTGATACCCTGTCCCTTTACTGCGTATTTTCTAAACTCGTCCTTATTGATCATTGAGGTAATTATTAATGAAGAAAGTTAAAACTAAAAAAGAGTCTCACCAAAGACTCTTTTCCTTAACTGAGATGCCCATTGATTAGTTCAGCGGCATTTCGCGGAACTCCTTCGCCAAGACTGCTTTGCTTTTGAGGGTGATATTTTCCTTTACATAGCCGATGACCTTTTCATCCATCACTTGGTTGTAAACCTTCATATAATTATCCCCATTCTCACCTTTGAGGTAGTTGTCAGCAAAGGCATCAAGATTGGACTCAAACTGCTCTCCAGCCATGCCGGATGCAGCTAATTGACTCTTGATAAGCTTCTTCGCTTCAGCTAGCACTTCGTCATTCTCAACTTTGATCTCGTTGTTTTTGACGATCTTATTCTTGATGAGTGACCATTTTAGCTCCTTAGCATAGCCATCATATTCATTAGCCACATCCTCAGGAGTCACTTTGCCGTCATTAGATCTAAGCAGCCAATCCTTTAAGAATTCGTCCGGCAAATCAAATTTATTGGCTGAAACCAGCTTGTTTTGGATAGCCACCTTTTCAAAGTTGGCCTCTTCCTTAGCGTAATTCTGACTGACGACCTCTTTGATTCGCTCTTTAAACTCTTCAAGACTCTTAACAGAATCTTTGCCAAAAGTCTTATCAAATAGCTCTTGATTTACCTCGGCCGGCTCAGTTCTATTTATATTTTTGATTTTAAAGCTGAAGTCTGACTTTAAGCCTTTGATGGCATCTTTGTCCAGGTCGGTGATTTGGGTCACATAGTCATCATCCTTGATCGCCGTAGCTATCGCAAATGTGATGACCTCTTCTTTAGACTTGTCGATAAAATCTTTCTGGGCCTTCTTCTCGATTTTCTCAATCTCCAGAAGTACATCCTTCTCGATACCTGCTTCCTCGTTCACAAGTGTTCCAAATAGAGAATCTCCGTCAGCACTCTTATCAGGATTAGTCATTTCACCCATCTGATTTTGCAGATTCTCAATAGTCTCCTGGATCACATCATTATCTATCTTGATAGTATACGTATCCACCTTGACCTTCTTATCTATGGTTACATCAAAGTCTTCGGCCAAGCCTAGTTTGTACTGAAATTCAAACTCTTTTTGATTGTCCCAGTCTACAGCAGAATTCACCTCTTCATCCGGAAGTGGGTCACCGAGTACCTGTAGCTCCTGCTCTCTGATATAGTCATATAGCTTGCGAGAGAGTATGTCGTTCACCTCTTCTGCCAGCACACCCTTGCCATACATTTTCTTAATTAGGCCCATAGGGACTTTGCCAGGTCTAAACCCTTTAAGGTTCGATTTTTTGGCATAGTCCTTAATCTTTTCATCAACCTTAAGTTGATAATCATCTTCGATTAATCTAATTTTAATTAAGGCTTCAGTTTTTGAAATTTTGTCGAGCGTAATTTCCAAGGTAGAATTATTTATTGTTCAGTAAAACTAAAAACCCTCTAACTCGATTGATATCGCGCAAGAGGGTCTTTTATTTGGTGCGGATGGAGGGACTCGAACCCCCATGCCTCGCGGCGCTAGATCCTAAG
>CAYGOT010000149.1:0-6968 GCA_964351595.1 uncultured Roseivirgaceae bacterium
GCTCTACACTATTCCAGGATGTATCCATACCTTCGAAAGGCACGGCTTCAGACTCAACTTCTTTGGTGGGCTTTTGAGAACAGGCATAGCATAGTGTCAGGGAAGTAGCGATGAGTAGGAAGGTGTTTCGGATCATGATGTTTTTTTCTGCATGTTACTAAAAAATCATATCATACCTGACAGGTCTTCAAGACCTGTCAGGTTTAAAGCTATCACAGATCAGCCCTGCACCCGGAACTTTCCTGAAGTTGCTGTTTGTTAAACTTCCTATTCATCGGGAATAGCATTTGTTTTGCCATTCATTTTTTAATCAACGATCGCATATTGGTTTTTTCAGCAATTGAGAAGAAAATAAGAGAGTATCGAGAGCAGGGTAAACGATTGTTCACCACCAGTTCTTTCCAGACGCATAGCCTGGTGATGCTCCATATCATCAGCAAGGTGGACAATACCATTCCGGTGTATTTCATCAACACCGGCTACCTCTTTCCTGAGACAGTGGCCTTTAAGGATAGGGTGGCTAATGAGTTTGGCCTGACGGTCGTTGATCTCAAGCCCGGTACCCCAAAGTTTATGCAGCGGGATGCGGATGGTAAGCTGATGTTCGCTTCCGATCCTGACTACTGCTGCTACCTCAATAAGACACAACCTATGGAGACGGTATTGGCCTCATTTGATATATGGATCAACGGTATCCGTGGTGACCAATCCTCGGTACGAAAGGCCATGAAAGTGGAGCAGCCCGCGCCATTTGATACCATCCGATTTCACCCTATGCTCGACTGGACCAATCGGGATATTTACGCTTATATCAAGGAGCATGACTTGCCCCGGCATCCGCTGGAATCGAATGGCTATATCAGTATCGGGTGTGAACCGTGCACTCGAAAGCCGGATCCTGAGATGATGGAGCGGGAGGCGCGTTGGTTTGGTCTTAATAAGGTAGAATGTGGCTTGCACACCGACCTGGTTAAGAATTGAGAATTATAGCTGAGAGCATACTATGAAGATACTGGTCACAGGAGGTGCAGGATATATTGGAACAGAGCTGGTCAAGCGGCTGGCGGCTGATACGAAGGTCACTTCTGTCGTAGTGTACGACAACATCCAAAAGAACCACTACAGCTTCTTTCTGGGAGCCCCTATTCCCGGTAGGGAGAAAATTAGCTTCATCGAAGGAGACATCCTGGATACGCGCAAGCTGAAGAAAGCGATAAAGGACGTGCAGTTTGTCTATCACCTCGCGGCGAAAGTAACCACGCCCTTCGCCAATGTGGATGCGCACTACTTCGAGCAGGTCAATCATTGGGGTACCGCTGAGTTAGTCTATGCCATAGAGGAGAGTGATGTCGAGCAGCTGGTGTTTTTAAGCAGTAGCTCTATCTATGGTGCCTCTAAGCAGATGGTCGATGAGACTTCCATACCGAACCCCAGGACGCACTATGGGATATCGAAGATGCGCGGTGAGGATCATGTGAGGAGGCTGCAGGGTACGAAAAGGGCGCTCATCCTGCGCTGCGGAAATGTGTACGGCTATAGCCAGAGCATGAGATTTGATGCGGTGATCAACCGATTTATGTTCGATGCTAACTTCAATCATCGCATCTCGATCCACGGTGATGGGAAGCAGCACCGGGGGTTTATTCATATCAATGCGATTAGTGATGTGCTCGCACAGCTGATCAGCGCGGAGGTGCCGTCGGGAGACTACAACCTGGTTGAAAGGAACATCCAGATATTGGATATTGTGGATGTGCTGAAGGAGATCTATCCAGGCCTGGAGTACCTGTTTGTCAATCAGCACATGAGTCTGAGGGAGCTCAAGGTGTCAACTGATTCAAAGGTATACGATTATGTAAAGCGCCCGGAGCGTGCGTCACTTCTGGATGAGCTACGAGCGTTTAAGGAACGATTTTCTTTTTAAGACAAAGTCGTCAGACCGCTCCAAGCGGTCAGACGACTAGTTGAAGCCTGGCTTCCTGGCCTGGCGCGGATTTTCAAATCCGTGACCCCTCAGACCGACGGCACAGAACCAAATCCGCACTATGCGTGGAGCATCCCATACAGGACACATTGAAAAAAAGGTCTGTGAGCCACAGACCTTGGGGAAGAACTCAACTAAATGGGTACGCTTTGCAAAAGCGCACCAGCACCAAATGGTTATACATCCATTGAAAGCAAAAAAACCACATGCGCTAATCTCTTTCGAGACAGCACATGTGGTTCAATTATTTCGGGTACGAAATACTGCTTAGCAGTACTCCTCAAACACCTGTACGAGGTGATTGGCGATCATGTCAGCAGATCGACCTTCGATGTGGTGACGCTCTACAAAGTGCACTAACTCACCGTCTTTGAATAGGCCTATGGCCGGTGAACTTGGAGGGTAGGGAAGGGTGAACTCTCTCACTTTGGCTACTGCTTCCTGGTCGACACCAGCAAAGACCGTCTCCAGGTGGTCAGGCTTCTTGCTAGACTGCTGGATGGCCATCTTGATACCTGGGCGTGCTGCGCCGGCTGCACAACCACAAACAGAGTTCACTACTACCAGGCTGGTGCCTTTGTGATCCTTCATGTGGTTTTCTACTGCTTCGGCTGTTTTCAACTCCTCGAACCCTACCTCGGTAAGGTCTGTTCTCATGGGAGCTACAAGCTGTTCGGGATACATATCGTTTCTTTTAGTTTATTGAATAGTTACATAAATCCGAGTTCCAACTTGGCGGTCTCGGACATCATATCAGGTGAGTAGGGAGGATCGAAAGTAACTTCAACCTCGACATCATTCACGTTAGGTACTTCTTTTACTTTCTGCTTGATCTCATCAGGTATCGCCTCCGCCGAGGGGCATGCCGGAGAGGTCAATGTCATCAGGATATGTACATTGTTGAGCGGATAGAGATTAATCTCATAGATCAAACCCAGCTCATACACATCTACAGGTATCTCAGGATCATACACACCCTTGATGGCGGACATGATCTCTTCCTTCAACTGTAAGTCTTTTTTCTCCTGCTCTTCCATATTATTTTACTGCACCTTTTTGTGCACTGTAGGCCAATGCATAGAGTTTCATTTGTTTGATCATCGCGGCAAAACCGTTAGATCGCTGTGTGCCGATGAACCTCTGCATTCCTATCTTATCAGGAAAATAGAGATCAGCATCAAGTATTGCTTGAGTGTCCTGATCATCAAGTACTCTTACTAAGAGACTCACCAGCCCTTTGGTGATCGCCGTGTTCGAGTCAGCTACAAATCGAATCTTGTCATCATCCAAATCCGCCTTCAACCAAACTTTGGATTGACAGCCTTTGACGATGTTGTCTTCTGATCGATCAGCATCTGACATCTCGGGTAGCTTTTGCCCGAGCTCCATAAGGTACCCCAATGTCATCTCCATGTCTCCATCCAGCATGGAAAACTCCTCAATGATCTCGTCTTGTCTTTCGGCTATCGATGCGCTCATTTTCTCATTTTGGCTACTATGCCTTTCAATCCATCCACGAGGATGTCTATTTCCTCTTTGGTGTTGTAAACCGCGAAGGAGGCCCTGGCAGTTCCATCAATGCCAAAAAAGTCCATCAGTGGCTGAGTGCAGTGGTGACCAGTGCGTACCGCGATACCTTTAGCATCGAGCATCATACCCAGGTCAAAATGATGAATGCCCTCAATCATGAAAGAAATTACACTGACTTTGTTGTCCGCTGTACCTACCGGAATGAAGCCGTCTACCTCGCTAAGTTGCTCATTACCATAATGAAGCAAATCCAGCTCGTGCTCAGCAATATTGGCTTTGCCAAGTTCCTGAACGAATTCGATGGCCTTGGCGAATGCCACCACATCACCGATATTCGGAGTACCCGCTTCAAACTTGTAGGGGATATCGTTGTAGGTCGTACCCGAAAATGAAACGTCCTTGATCATCTCACCACCTCCCATGTAGGGCGGCATTGACTCCAGCACAGGGCGCTTGCCGTAGAGGATACCAGTGCCGGTAGGCCCGTACATTTTATGCGCGGATAGTGCATAGAAGTCGCAATTGAGCTTCTGTACATCTATTTCAAGATGCGGAGAAGCTTGCGCCCCGTCAATGAGTACTTTGGCGCCAACACTGTGAGCCAGTTTGACTACCTCCCTTACAGGATTGATCGTGCCCAGCGTATTGCTTGCATGTACTACCGCCACTAGTTTGGTTTTTTCCGATAGGAGCTTTTCAAACTCATCCATGAGTAGCTCCCCCTTATCAGAAACGGGAATGACTTTCAGCGCTGCACCACGCTCCGCACAGATCATCTGCCACGGCACAATGTTGGAGTGGTGCTCCATGGCGGAGATGATCACCTCATCGCCTTCATTGAGGAACTTCCGCCCGAAGGATGAGGCGACAAGGTTGATACTTTCGGTAGTCCCTCGTGTGAAAATGACTTCCTCAGTTTCCGCAGCGTTGATGAAGCTGGCGACAAGCTTACGAGTGTCTTCGAACGCTGTGGTAGCCCTCTCCGCCAGGGTATGGATGCCTCTGTGAATATTTGAGTTATCCATTTTGTAATAGTGCGTCAGTGCCTCCAACACCGTATCGGGCTTTTGGCTCGTAGCGGCATTGTCAAGATAAACCAGTGGCTTGCCGTTCACCTCCTGATGCAGGATGGGAAAGCGACCTCTTATTTTGTTGATATCAAGCGCTGACTTAGTAAGACTATTCATTGGTATGTAGCCTTTCTGAGACCTTCGCATCAAGTAAATCCCGCAGTGGTTCGACCGAGATATTCTCCAGGACATCTTTGGCAAATGCGTAAAGGAGCATCGCCTTAGCCGAGCGTTCATCTATGCCTCGGGCCCTAAGGTAGAAGATAGCTTCTTCGTCGAGTTGACCCACCGTACATCCGTGCGAGCACTTCACATCATCCGCCCAGATCTCAAGCTGAGGCTTGGTATTTACTGTGGCCGTATCTGATAGTAGGATGTTGTTGTTCGACTGGAATGCGTTGGTCTTCTGCGCTTCCTGGCGCACGAATATTTTCCCATTGAACACACCTTTGGACTTCTCATCTACCACTCCTTTGTACAGCTCGTTGCTGTAGGAGTTGGGCTTCCGATGATCTACTACCGTGTGATTGTCTACATGTGACTTTCCATTTAATAAGTAGATGCCATACATATGCGCTTCGCAGTTTTCGTCATCAAGTGTGACGTTGATGTTATTGCGAATCATCGCGCCCTTCATAGTGACTGTATTCGCCTTGAAATGGCTGTCACGCTCCTGATACACCTGCGTATGACCAAACTGGTATGCTGTGTTGAGATCATTCTGGACTTTGGTGAACTCCACTCGGGCGTTCTTCCCCACGAATATCTCACTCACCAGGTTGGCAAAGCTATTTGCTCCTCCCTGAGTATGTACCGATTCGTTGATGCTCACCTGAGCTGAATCTTCAACCAGTACAAGGTGTCTGCTATTGATAATATTTTCTTCCTGAGCTCCTACGAAGTGGTAGATCATTATTGGTTTCTCAACAACCTTCTTTTTTGCCACTTTGATGTAAAGACCGTTCTTGCTGAATGCCGTATTCCAAGCCAAAAAAGCATCTGACTCGGGATTGGCAATTGTGCCAAACTGAGCCAGTACAGTTTCAGGGTTTTGCTGATAAGCATCCCAAAGTGAGCTAATAATCAAACCTTCTTCTACCTCGGTAGGAATTTGCTTGATTTGCCCATTGACAAAGACAATGTTGTAAGCATCCAGTCCACTGATAATGTGCTCGTCAATGAAGTCTTGAGTCACCTCCTGATCAGTGGTCACCAAAGTACCATTGAAGCCTTTTTCAATAGACTTGGTCAGTGGGGTGAATTTGTACTCTTCAGCTCTAGTGGCAGGAAATCCACCATCCGCTAGTTTTTGAAAAGCATTTTTTCTTACCTGATGAAAGCTTGTTTTGCTCTCACCATTCATGCCTTGCTCAAAACTGCGGAAGGCTGATGCTACATTTTCCGATAGGTTCTGCATAGCCAATATGATTAAACTGCTGCGAGTTCTTCCTTGATCCAGTCGTACCCTTTAGCCTCTAGCTCCAGCGCGAGCGACTTATCGCCAGACTTCACTATTCTACCCTGGAAGAGTACATGTACATAGTCGGGTACGATATAGTCTAGCAGACGCTGGTAGTGGGTTACCACAATAGTTGCATTATCCTGATTCTTAAGGGTATTTACACCATTGGCCACAATCTTCAAGGCGTCAATGTCGAGCCCAGAGTCAGTTTCGTCCAGGATCGAAAGCGTAGGTTCAAGCATGGCCATCTGGAAGATTTCATTACGTTTCTTTTCTCCACCGGAGAAACCCTCGTTGAGAGATCGACTCAGAAGTGACTGATCAATTTCGACCAACTTCATTTTCTCCTTCATGGTCTTGAGAAACTGCACGGCATCCATTGGGTCAAGACCTTTGTGCTCTCTGATTTGATTTACAGCAGTCTTCAGAAAGTTGGTGGTAGTGACGCCCGGAATCTCCACAGGATATTGGAATGCAAGGAATATACCTTCTCTGGCTCTTTCTTCAGGAGAGAGTTCTAATAAATCGCTACCCTGAAAGTCTACCGATCCTTCAGTGATTTCATAATCCTCACGACCGGCCAGTACAGCAGCCAATGTACTTTTCCCTGAGCCGTTGGGGCCCATGATAGCATGTACCTCTCCCGGCTTTACCGTCAGGTTGATTCCTCTTAATATTTCTTTGCCCTCAATCGAGGCATGCAGATTGTCAATCTTTAACATTATAACTGTTGATTAATGTGTTTGTATTATCCTACGCTTCCTTCGAGGGTAAGCGCGAGTAGCTTTTGTGCTTCTACCGCAAATTCCATTGGAAGCTTGTTGAGCACTTCCTGAGCGAACCCATTGGCGATCACCGCAACGGCCGCTTCCTCATCAATGCCTCTCTGCAGGCAGTAGAATATTTGATCTTCTCCAATCTT
>CAYGOT010000150.1:0-6858 GCA_964351595.1 uncultured Roseivirgaceae bacterium
CCGAAAGGAAAGCTAAACAGCGCACTACTGATCTAGAATTGTTGGTCGATAAGATTACGAGTTCTGAGCCTAAGCTGCGTGAGCTCACTGCTCTCAAGGATCGACTTTTTTCCATTATTTCTCATGACTTGAAGAGCCCCCTGACCACTGTTGACTCTTTTTTGAACCTACTCATTAATCATCACAGCAAGCTGAGCGGAGAAGAGATGGCGGAGCTCAGTAGTAAAACCAAAGCTGCGATTCAAAACCTCAGCCTGCTGCTCGACAATCTCCTAAATTGGTCACGAATGCAACAGGACTATTTGGCATTCAATCCGGTGACAACCTCATTGGGTAGTTTGATCGAAAAGAACCAAAGGCTGTTTCGGCTTTTGATTGATGAGAAAGGTCTTCAGCTTCATACGGACAGCCAAATTGCACATATGAAGGTTTGGGCTGATAGAGATATGCTTGATTTTGTCCTAAGGAATTTGATACACAACGCTATCAAGTTTTCTCCTTCGGGAAGTGAGATCAAAGTGTATGGACATATCGAGGGAGACTATCTCAATGTGATGGTGGAAGATAGTGGGTCGGGCATGTCGCAGGCCGAAATAGATAATATACTACTCTATAATGCCGGGTTTACGAAACAAGGGACGGCAAAGGAAAAAGGAACAGGTATTGGACTGTTGATGTGCAAGGATTTTGTCAGCCGCAATAGCGGCGAATTGTCTATTGAGCCATTAGAAAAGGGCACGAGAGTTACTTTTTCAATTCCGCGTCTGGTCTCTGACTTTGCACAAAGCTGACATTTCGCTTTAGTCCTGCGTATTTCGCACGCTTAACGGCACTCTTCTTAAAGACTTTTTGAAACACCTCTTCAGTCATTTCAGTCCATTCCTTATCAGAAAACTTCTCCCAGCCCTGAGGTTGAAACTTTGGCTCGCTGTGTGGTTTTGAAAAGCGGTTCCATGGACATACGTCCTGACAGATATCACAACCAAAAGCCCAGTTTTCCATCTTGCCTTTGAACTCTGACGGTATCTCTTCTTTGAGTTCAATCGTCAAATAAGAAATACAGCGACTGCCATCCACTACATAGGGTGCGGGAATTGCATCTGTGGGACAGGCGTCCTGGCAAGCAGTACACGTACCACAGTAGTCTTTCATTGGCCCGTCGGGCTCTAGCGCAAGGTCAATAATCAGTTCTGCCAAAAAGAAGAAGCTCCCCATGTCCCGATTGAGTAACAGGGAGTTTTTACCAACCCATCCAAGCCCGCTTTTAGCTGCCCAGGCACACTCATGGACTGGAGCTGAATCCACAAAAACCCGCCCCTCTACTGCGCCAATTTGATCCTCTATTTTTTCCATGAAAATCTTGAGCTTGTCTTTGATGACGAAGTGATAGTCTTGACCATAGGCGTATTTGGCTATTTTGAGCTGGTCGTTTTTTTGGTGCCGCTCTTGTGGGTAGTAATTGTAAACAAGGGAAACCACTGACTTTGCTCCCGGGACGAGTTTGGTAGGGTCGAGGCGCTTATCAAAATGGTTTTCCAGATATCCCATCTTACCTTGATATCCTCGCTTAAGCCACTCTTCCAGTTTTGGGGCTTCTTCCGATAAAAACTCAGCTTTGGCTATGCCACAGAAAGAGAAGCCCAGCTCCCCGGCAATAGATTTTACGGTCTCCGTGTTGGAATGAGGCAAAACTTACTGCTCGAATAAAGTGCCCATGCGCTGTGGAGGGATCTTGCCCAAGTGTTGGTAGGCCAGCTCGGTACACATCCTGCCCCTGGCCGTACGCTTGATAAAACCCTCCATGATGAGGAAGGGCTCATATACCTCTTCTATGGTTTCGGATTCTTCACCGCATGCTGTGGCAATAGTTGATAGACCAACCGGGCCCCCTTTGAATTTGTCGATGATGGTGTTGAGGATGCGGTTATCCATCTCATCCAAACCATGATCATCTACATCAAGGGCTTTTAGGGCAAACCTGGCAATTTCAAGTGTGATGTCGCCATCCCCCTTGATCTGCGCGAAATCTCTTGTTCTGCGGAGTAGGTTGTTGGCAATACGTGGTGTACCCCGACTCCTTCGAGCAATCTCATAAGCCGCGTCATCATCGATGGCTGTTTTCAAGATATCCGAAGATCGCTGCACTATTCTGGTAAGGAGCTTGGCGTCATAGTATTCCAGTCGGGCATTGATGCCAAATCGAGCTCTTAATGGAGCAGTTAGTAAGCCAGATCTTGTAGTCGCACCTATGAGCGTAAATGGATTTAACCCGATCTGCACTGAGCGAGCATTGGGACCGCTATCGAGCATGATATCTATCTTAAAATCTTCCATTGCCGAATAGAGGTATTCCTCCACCACGGGGTTGAGTCGGTGGATCTCATCAATAAATAAGACATCATGATCCTCAAGGTTGGTCAGCAAGCCCGCGAGATCGCTGGGCTTATCTAAGACTGGCCCTGAGGTCACTCTAAGACTGGAGCCCAATTCATTGGAAATAATATGTGAGAGTGTGGTCTTGCCAAGGCCGGGAGGGCCATGCAATAGCACATGGTCTAGCGGCTCTGCTCGTTGTTTCGCAGCTTGCACGAAGATTTTTACATTTTCAACGACCTTATACTGTCCCGTGAAATCTTCAAAAGATAATGGACGAAGAGCCTTTTCGAACTCCTTTTCTGAAGAGTCGAGCCCCTCACCATCTCCCTGAAGATAATCTTCTCTCATGCATTGATTTTTGCACTAAAATAAGGATTATTCGTGTGATAGCACGAAATGATTATGGTCTTCAGTCAATGTGACATACCCACCGATCAACTCTGCAGGTTATCTATTAAATTGCAGCAAAATCTCTTTTATGGCCGCAATTAAAGGTAGCAGGGTAGCCGGGGCGCTGATTCTGGGTGTGCTTATTATTTTAGTCGTCAGGTTTACCAATCAGCAAAGCGACCTCACAATGGTGACCCTGGGAGGCACTACCATGGGACCTATTCCTTACACCATCAAGTACCTCCACCCTGAGAGTACAAGTTATCAGACCGAGGTGGATTCTCTTCTTATTGCCTTCAACAACTCGCTAAGTACCTATATCCCGGACTCGGAGATTAGCCTGTTTAACGATAGTAATACCATTACTTTTCAGTCCGAATTTCTGAAGACCATTCTCGTGAAGACCAAAGAGATCTATGAAATAACGGAAGGGGCTTTTGACCCAACAGTCGGGCCGCTTGTCAATTCCTGGGGATTTGGCCCTGGGAGTGAGCAAAGCTTATTGGATAGTGCGGTCGTTGACTCGCTGCTTACGTTGGTGGGTTTTGACCAGGTTCAGTTTGATGACTCTGGTGCGACCAAGACCAGCGCAGAAGTCTACCTGGACTTTAGTGCTATCGCAAAAGGGTATGGAGTGGATGCTGTGGGTGAATTCCTCGAGAGCAAGGGGATAGCCAATTATATGGTAGAGATTGGCGGGGAGGTTAGATGCAAGGGAAAAAACTCGACAGGTAAGAATTGGCTGATCGGAATAGATGATCCTAATGTCGAACAAAGCGAGCGCAGACTGAAAGCCACTGTCTACCTTGAGAACATGTCACTGGCCACTTCAGGTAACTACCGAAATTATTACATTAAGGAAGGGCGCAAGATATCTCATACCATTAGTCCCTTTACAGGATTCCCGGTAGAGCACTCGTTATTAAGTGCTTCTGTGTTTGCCGCTGACTGCATGTCAGCTGATGCATTTGCCACCGGATTCATGGTAATGGGGTATGAAAAGAGCCTTGAGGTCCTGGAAAAGCTCGATAATGTAGAGGCCTTTTTAATCTATTCCGATGAGGAGGGGGACATTCGTACATACGCCACTCCTGGAATCGAAAACTTTCTTAATGTCGAGTAATCCATGACAAGAAAAGAGTGGTTTGGTGAGTGGTTCAATTCACCCTACTATCACATACTGTATAGCCATAGAGATTATCAAGAGGCACAGGTTTTCATCGACAATCTGATCGAAATGTTGGCTATGCCCAAGGAAAGCCGGGTGCTGGATATTGCTTGTGGTAAGGGTCGACATTCTATCTATCTCAATCAAAAAGGATTTGATGTCACGGGAATTGACCTATCTCCTGAAAACATCAAAGAAGCGAGCAAATCAGAAAATGAACGATTGAGGTTTGAGATCCACGACATGCGTGAAGTATATAAGAACGACAGCTTCGATTTGGGGCTGAACTTATTTACCAGTTTTGGCTATTTTGATACCGAAGAAGAGCACGCCCAAGCCATTCGAGCTATTGCCGGATCGATCAAAACTTCTGGCTACTTTCTACTGGACTTTCTCAACCCCTATGTTGTCATCAACAATCTGGTGGAGGAAGAGGTCAAGAATGTTGAGGGAATCGATTTTTTGATTAAAAAGAGCTACGATGGGGAATTTATTCTCAAGGATATTCATTTTAATGTTTCTCAAACACCATATCATTATCAGGAAAAAGTGAAGGCCATTAGACGTATTGAGTTTTTGAGCTATTTCGAGCAAGCTGGATTAGAAGTCGTCGAGCTCTATGGCGACTATATGCTAGGAGCATATAAAGCGGAGACATCCGATCGCCTTATTTTTCTTACCAGAAAATGCTGACCAACGCCCTCATACTATTTTTGACTGGCCTCTTCGGAGGCTTGGCTGTTTACCTCTTACCAAAGTTGACAGGGCAGCAGCTGAAAATGCCCCTGGTGTTCGCGGGATCCTACCTTTTTGCTGTGACCATTATCCACATTATGCCAGAGCTTTTTGACTCTGCTACCGATGGTAGTACGATTGGTATGATGGTGCTCCTTGGATTTTTCTTTCAGTACTTTCTGGAGTTTTTTACGGCTGGGGTTGAGCATGGCCACATGCATAAGCACACCCATGATCATCATCATTCGACTGGATCTATTTATATGCTGATGATTGGGCTATCCCTTCATGCATTTCTGGAAGGTACGCTGATCTCGCATCCATCTGCGATCCATTCAAAACACGATTCTTCAGCCCTTTTGCTCGGTATCATATTGCATAAGATGCCAGCGGCCTTCGCGCTCATGTCCGTACTTACCTGCGAGTTTAGCAAGCGGACGATCCCTATTGTATTGCTAGTGGTTTTTTCATTGATGAGTCCTGTTGGCCTCATTTCAGGAGATTTTATTCCCCTATCGGAAAATGGAGTCATTCTGCTTTTTGCATTCGTCAGCGGCAACTTCCTGCATATCTCTA
Source organism: uncultured Roseivirgaceae bacterium (assembly GCA_964351595.1). Taxonomy (GTDB): domain Bacteria; phylum Bacteroidota; class Bacteroidia; order Cytophagales; family Cyclobacteriaceae; genus UBA6059. The sequence continues at coordinate 5,246 of CAYGOT010000150.1, forward strand.
CTACGATTTTCATAGAGTCGAGCCCTGAGCACAGCTGGAGTCTACCCAAGGTCGTGATTAGTGTGCTTGGGGCGCTATTCGCGATAGCGGCCGAGATGGTTTTTTAGTGGATCAGGTACCCCAATCTCAAATCAAGGTTGTCGGCAACATGGCCATGTGCAATGAGTGATGTGCCTACTTGCCAGCGCTCACCAAGGCGATAAAGTATTTCATAGCGTTGATAAAATCTTCTGTCACCACTTGGGCTACTTTGATGGATATACCATCCGAGCTGCTGGTTAAAAGTAAGCTTCCCAAAAACAAAATTATGGCCTAGCAAGAGCCCGATTGCATATGGATCTGATGGTATATCATTAGCGATAGGAACTCCGGATTTTGATCCATCTCGGATGAATTCCATTCCAAGGTTCAATGCGTTGGTGTGTGTAAAGTGATAGAGGACTCCTCCCGCTATTCCCAGTAATAGGGCTCGGGTATTATCTGTATTCGACAGAGTATCTGTATCAATTTCCGGAAGTGTTCCAAAAAGCCGAATGTACCCTCCCAACTCGTTTTTTTGATCGTTCTTTTTCGGCCTTACTTCTAGCTCAACAGGTTGGGGTAGGTATTTCACTCCAAGGGTCACCGTTGGAAAATTCATGCCCTTATTGGGTTGTTTCATCCCACCGTTAGAGATATGGTTGTAATGCAGACCTGTGGTTAGCGTGACTTTTTCCGTTAGGCGATAATTAGCGTTGAGACCCAGAACAAGCAGGAAACTGACGGGAGAGCTGTAGAAAGTATTCTCCGGGTTATCAATGGGGTCATGTACCTGATCGAGATAAGAAACTCCCGCTCCGGCTCGTAGGCTATAGAAAAGTCTTTTCCGATAGGTAAGGTAGGGCTCAGCAAAATACGTGAGGTTGTAGGAGCTGCCAAGTTGGTCTTGGTTTTGGTAGTTGTTGTAATTGAAGGCTACTCCTACCTGACTGTAGCAATTGCAACTGTCCCAGGCTTTCTGGCCGGTTTTGATGCTACTCCAATCCAGTTGCAGGCCAATAGGGGATGACTGTGATAAGGTTTGTAAGTCGCTGGAGTGGGGAATGATCCAGCCATAGTGACCGGACAGCCCATAGACAGGATGGCGTTGGGCACTAAGCTGGTTTGCCATACCAGCCGTAAGTCCGAGGATGAGAATTATAAAGCGCAACATTGCCATAACGATTCTGCATGCAAAGTTAGTGGACGCTTCTTAAAGCGAGAGGTAGTGGATTTAATGAAAAAAGCCCCGACTCAATGAGTCAGGGCTTCAAAACAATTAATTCACATTCAAAATTTTAGCCACCGCACATTTCACAACCATCTGGGTCATCCAGCGAGCACTGGATCGCTTGTTGATTTGATGATTGTTGTGAGGTTACTTCCTGAGCAGATTGAGCTTGCTGTGACTTAGGCTGCTCTTTTTGCTGCTTTTCTACTGTAAACTTGATCGCGTCAGCAGCTGCCTTGGTTCTCAAGTAGTACATGCCCGTCTTTAATCCAAGCTTCCAGGCATGGAAGTGCATAGAAGTCAGTTTACCGAAGTTCGCATCAATCATGTGCACATTTAAGCTTTGACTCTGACAGATGTAGGC
>CAYGOT010000151.1:0-6856 GCA_964351595.1 uncultured Roseivirgaceae bacterium
GATGTAGGTGTCTTCCCTCATGGTGACAATGTGCGTGAACTGGAGATGATGGTGGATTATGGAATGTCTTCAATGGCCGTTCTTAAAGCAGCGACATCCGACAATGCGCGCCTTCTTCAAATCGAAGAAAAGCTGGGTTCGGTCAAGCCGGGTCTATTGGCAGATTTGATTGCGGTAGAGGGAACTCCCGAAACAGACATTTCGGCATTAAGAAAAGTACGCTTTGTAATGAAAGATGGCAAAATCTATCGGCAGGACTAATATCTCTTTTGGTTTTTCAAACAAGAAAAAAGCCCCCGGGGAGGGGGCTAACTAAAACCTAAACTACTTCTATTGAGGTGGGCTCGTCCTCCCGTATGTACGGAAGCTTTATTCTTAATATGCCATCTTCATAAGAGGCGTCTATGTTTTCTGCGTCTACATAATCCGGTATCCAGAGCATCTGATCTACGCTTTCCCAATGAAGCTCTTTCACCAGATACTCGTCCTTTAAGCGACCCTCTGCAAACTCCGCTTTTACTCTTACATGAGTTCCTTCATGGCTGACCGTTATTTCTTCCTTCTTAAACCCCGGCATCACCACTTCGAGCAGATAAATGTCTTTTTGCTGCTTTATATTGACAGGTGGCATATGCTTTACCTTATAGCTGCCGAAAGCATCCTGCCCCATAAAATGCTGACCATCGAAGTAGTCATTGAACCTATTGCCAATTCTATGAAATACATTCTGCGAAGGTGTTCTTCTTTCAAACATGGTGGGCCTCCTTTCCGGGCTTGTTAGTATGTGCACAATGTATCAACTGGAAAGTTCCAACACAATGAGCATTCTCAAATGTGACTCATGATTATTGTCAGTACTACATTAAATATCTAGATTGGATCAATGCACAATACTGAGCATGAGATCATTATTATCGGGGGAGGCCCTGCTGGGTTGGCGATTGCCGGAAGGCTCAAGAATGCAGGTATCGACAGCCTAATTCTTGAGCAGTCCTCCAAGGTAGGGAGCTCATGGGCCAATCACTATGACCGATTGCACCTGCATACGGTCAAGCAATACTCACATCTCCCACATTTCCCTTTACCAGAAAAATGGCCGCAGTATATCTCAAAGGATCAACTCATAGACCATCTAAAGGCTTATGTTAAACGATTTAACCTGTCGGTAAAATTTAATCAAAAAGTGGATGCAGTATTGGCAGAGAAGGATAAATGGAAGGTGATTACCGCATCCGGTGAGCAATTCCTTACCAAAAGGGTAGTCGTTAGTACTGGATTTAACAGAGTGCCCATCGTTCCAAAGTGGATCGGTGAGGAGGTTTTTAGAGGCTCGATTATTCACAGCAGAGACTATCGAAACGCGAAACCCTATCATGGCAAAAAGGTACTGGTCATTGGTATGGGGAATACCGGAGCGGAAATCGCACTGGACCTTGTAGAGCAGGGCGCCAGTCCTACTATAAGCATAAGAGGGCCGGTGAATATCGTGCCTCGAGACTTTCATGGACGACCAACACAAAAAACCGCCATGATGCTAAGAAAGCTCCCCACCTGGCTGGGAGATAAGGTAGGTGTGCTACTCCGCAAGATTGCGGTAGGCGATCTAAGCCGATGGGGAATAGAGACGCCAACGGATCCTCCGACCGCTCAACTGAGGAAGTACGGTAAGACTCCAGTGATCGACCTGGGTACAGTAGATAAAATAAAGAATGGCGAAATAGTGGTAATCGGAGATATCAAATCCTTCACTGAGGATGGAGTTGTTCTTACATCAGGCGAGAGAGTAGAATTTGATGATATCATACTTGCTACTGGTTATCGGGCTAACCTGCCAGAATTCGTCAAAATCGATCCAACTCATTTTGACCATCGGGGAGCTCCTAAGGCTGCCTGGCTCGATCAATATCCGGGACTGTACTTTATAGGTTTCAACACCTCGTTCAGCGGGATTTTGAATGCTATTTATGAGGAGTCAGCCTTAGTCTTCCACGAAATCGAAAAGAGTCTGCCGCAGTAGTCGTGTGGCACTGTGTTAGTTTTCATGCCGCGATATAGGGACACCCACCGCACATTTTAGTCAGACACCCACCAACTATTTTTGGCACTATTAACCCAATACACAAATCCCTTCCAAGGGACCAAAAAGCCTGTCCCACACTTGATCTGAGAAGCTAAAATCTTCCCCCCACCATATTTATCGTAGTATTAATTCGAGATTAGCAGCGCTTTTCGCTACCTTTCTCGAAATTTTACTAAACTGAACGCAAGAGAATACATCACCTATTTATCCTCTATTGAGGAATATTCATTCTCATTGGAAGAGATTGAACGAAATACTGATGGTAAAGGGACCTCCTTAAAATTTGAGCTATATAGACTGGCAGAAAAAAATGAAATACTTAACCTTAGAAAAGGATTTTATCTAATCATCCCACCCAGATACTCATCTTCAGAAAAGTTGCCCATTCAATTGTATGCTGAAAAGCTATTCAAATATCTTGATCGGAAATATTATGTTGGACTATATGCTGCTGCAAAATATCACGGAGCGAGTCATCAGCAATCACAACGCGATTATCTCATTATAGAAACTCCAAAACTCAATACCATTAAAAAGAAGAGTTTTGATATTCAGTTCTTCACTACCGGAGCTTGGCCAAAGAGCAATATTGAAATCAAAAAATCGGATGCGGGAGAATATAAGATATCCTCTCCTGCACTCACTTTTATCGATCTGATCCATCACCACACTAAAATTGGGGGGCTCAATCGTATCCTGGCCTCATTAGAAGAACTCGCCGAAGAAATGCACGAAATAGATATGAAAGAGCTTACCTCTTGGTATCCTCATAAGAGCACCCTTCAAAGAGCGGGGTTTTTACTGGAAGAACTGATTGGGGAAAACACTTTAACCGACATCATCTATGAAAAGTTAAAATTGCAACCCTACTTTCCGGTATTGCTGAGTCCCAAGAAAAGCCAAAAGCCTGGAGCGGTTGATAACAAATGGAAAGTAGATGTAAACATTAAACTGGAAAGCGATTTATAAGCCTATGCGTAAAGCCCCATTTCATAAATGATTGCCAAACCTTACATAGCAAAATGGCAGGAACATGCTCCATGGAAAGAATTCTCCCAAATAGAACAAGATTTAATTATCAGTAGAGCGTTGGTGGAAATATTCTCTGATGACTTTCTCAGGGAGCATCTGGCATTTAGAGGAGGTACAGCTTTACACAAACTCTACTTGCACCCAGCCCCACGATATTCTGAAGATATTGACTTAGTTCAGATCAAAGAAGGTCCCATCAAGCCAATCATGGAACGACTTGACGAGGTAATCACCTTCTTTGAGGAAGACAGAAAAACGCAAAACAGAGGCCATGGAATTAAAGCACTGTACCGATTTACATCTGAATATGAAGAAATTCGGATGCGATTGAAACTTGAAATCAACTGTCGGGAACATTTCAATGTATTGGATTGGGTAGACTTTCCATATGCAGTGCAAAGTGAATGGTTTGAAGGGAATTGTAAAATACGTACCTACAACATCAACGAACTGTTGGGTACCAAACTGCGGGCTTTGTACCAAAGAAGTAAAGGACGCGACTTGTTTGATTTGGATTATGCCAGACGCAATATGGGCATCAACATTGATGAAATCCTTGAGTGTTTTCGACAGTACATTGTGTTTGCCACTGAGAATAGACCTCCGAGCCAAAAAGAGTTTTTGCAAAACATAGAAGCGAAGGAAAATGATCCGGACTTTACAGGAGATATGGAAGCCTTATTACGGCCGGAAATAGAATACAACCAACAAGAAGCTTTTGAATGGCTGAAAACAGAAGTAATAACAAGAATTTGAAATAAACGTCAAGACACCAGAAGCACCTGTTGAATGCTGCAGCAAATACATCAAAGGAGATCATCCCGTACCCGTATAAACTCTCGGCCTTCCTGCCTTCTACCCAAACCCAACCGAGTTCATAACGGACGATTGTGGAAATTACGAAATGCAACAGCCACACACTACAGATCACAAAAACAAGCCTGCGAAGAAACTAAAAACTGATCCTAAACCGTCTAACGCCAAGCGAATCAGACATAATCTCAAACCTTGATCAGGTGCTTGAAGCTATTTTGACCATCTGCATTGATGGTGACGATGTATCGACCAGGTGCCAGGCTTGAAACATCAAACTGTAAGGAGAACCTACCCCCAGGATGTGACTGTTGGTAAAGTTGCTTCATCTTCTTTCCAGACAGGTTGATAATATCGATTACTATTCTACTTCTGGCTGCTGTAAATTCCAGTGTGGTGAGCGATCGGACGGGGTTAGGATAGAGCTTCAGCGACTGCTGCTGGACTATATCAAGTGCCGTAGTAACTCGTTCTCCAAATATGGGGAGTTGATTGAACTCGCGTAGCATGGCCTCATTTACGGTAGTGTCCTCCGTCTCAAACCACTGACTTAAAACCGAGGAGTATACTTGTCGGAAATCATGCTCCATGGATAAGTTGTCCTCGTAGGTTTCTTCGCCTGATACTTGAGCAGTTTGGCCAATAGTACCTCCCCTCACACCATTACCAAACACAAATAGTGGAGCTGATGAGCCATGGTCAGTTCCGAGACTGGCATTAGAAACGATGCGTCGACCAAACTCCGAAAAGGTCATACCTACCACCCTATCGTCAATTCCCAAATGCTCAAGGTCCTGCATGAAAGCCATTACGGCATCATTCAGGGTTTTCAGAAGTTGTGCATGCTCACCTTGCCTATGGTCGCCACTCAATACCTGAGCGTCGTGTGTATCAAAGCCTCCAAGGCTGACCATATAAATGGGCGTCCTAAGGTCTCCGGCAATGAGCCTGGAAACGACTTTCAACTGCTGAGCTAATCGATTGTCCTCGGGATATGGACGTTGGTCAGTGATTTTTTCTGCAGCATTGATGACTGATTGACCATATTTTTGAGATTGGCGGGCAATAAGCCTGATGTATTGAAGCTTATCCCCTGCTAACGAGTCAGGGGTGCTTCCTTCTTCGTTTTGGATCAACTGATAAAAAGAGGACACATCGTTGAGTACCATACTCATGGAAGCCGCCCTACCCTGAAAAAGAAGTGAAGAGCCTCGACCAAGCTCTACCGCTAATGGATCGGGAAAGTCCGGGTTGGGGTATTCCTCCGGGAAGCCGGGATGTATTTCTTCAAGGTACCTTCCGGACCAGCCGCTGGTAATCAACTCATCCGCATTGGAGGCACTCATCCAAATATCTGTAGATCTAAAATGTGAGAAGTCCTGTTGAGGATAGCCTACAGATTGTATGATTTGTAGCCGATCTTCATTGTAGAGGCTGTTGAAACCTGAGAGCTCAGGATGCAACCCAAAATCAGTGCCTTCTACCGGAATGATGCTGTTTTCCGGTAGGATAACATGAGGGCGAACTTTAGTCATCGCGGCATAGCTTGACAAGGGAACTACCGTATTGAGACCGTCATTGCCACCTTCTAAAAAGATGAGGACGAGGACTTTATCTGTTTCATTACTGAGATTGAGGAGTTTCTGAAGCGATTGAGCAGATGTCGGGTGGTAGCCCATTGCCCCTATGAGAGATGGAATGGCTATTCCGTGAGAGGCATGTCTTAAAAAGGATCGTCTTTTCATGGCTCACATTAGTTGAGATTCACCTAACTGTAGGAGGAGTTGAAAGGCCGGCTTTATTCGGTTGTTCAACACCGCGACATACTGCATGTCATTTTTGTTCTGGAGATATAAACTCCAGGCTGTATTCCAGTAGTCATCATTTTGTTGACCCGTGAGTAATGTACCTTTAATCTCGTCGATTTGGTCTTGAGTGAGGTCAATTCCCAGCAGCAAAGATGTCACCTCATTGATCATCAGGTTGATATCATCGGGCCTATCTAGCGTTTCTAAAAACTGTAGTAAATCGGCAGTTACCACTTGACCCTCTGACAACCAAAACCCCCAAAAAACCATTGAATCTGTCTGAACAGCACGACTGGTAATGCTATCTGTGGTAATCCAGGACTTATCAAATTGAGGGGTTTGATAGTAAGCCGGCCAACCCGCAACATTAGGAGGGTCACCTAATTCCATACCGATACTGGCCATCTGCCATAGAATGCCGCTTTGTGCTATTAGAGCTGCCGCACTGCTCTCTGTTTCCGCAGGCATGCCAAATATTCTCCAGTATGCCAGCGTGAAATCCGCAGGGTTTTTAATCTGGGCACCCATGATTTCTGGGTGAAAGAAATGCTCAGAGCCCAACAAAACGGTGAGCGCAGGGAGTATTTCGAAATCATTATCACGAATTATTTGCGCTAATGGAGCAATCACATTTTGCTCCGTTGCATCAGAAATACTATTGTAAACAAAGAAAGAGTACATTCTTCTGGCGAGGTGCATTGCAGTTTCCTGGTTATCGAAGATCATGTCCAGCAACTCGTCCAACTCTTGAGCACCTCCTTCGCCAACTTTGGCTTCAATTAACTTATTGCCATAAAATGAAGAAAATTGCTTATCAGAATTGTCATGCAGCCATCGTTCGAAATATGATTCCGGCAAACCTTCAAACTCAAGGGTTTCCCATCGCAAAGTCCAACCCGTAAGCACCTTAGCCGCTGATTGAACATCCTGCTCCGTGTAGTTGGAACCAGGCCCTTTACCTATACAAAATAGTTCCTGAAGTTCCCTGGCATAGTTCTCATCCGGTGCTTCTTGATTGTTGAAGGCACCATTGAGGTAAATGAGCATGGCTGGGTTCAGCGTGAGTTCGCGGATAAGTGTTTTGAAGTTACCAAGTGCATGGGTACGGAGCATATCCAGGTAC
>CAYGOT010000152.1:0-6671 GCA_964351595.1 uncultured Roseivirgaceae bacterium
GGTACCTCGCGGTACAACGGTTTTCAAGACCGCCGCATTCGACCACTCTGCCACACCTCTGTTGGTTTGAGATTCGCCTCGACCACCCTACCTTCATTGCATTCCGGTAGGCAAGTCTGCTGCGCCTCTGGTCAATAAAAAACCATTCTTGCGAATGGGAATGCAAATGTAGATGAATTCTCGATTTTGGCAAGTGGCTAGCTGTTTTTTTGGGCCGATTTTGATTGCTCAAGTCGAGCGGCAAGGTCTGCACTGGCATTCCATTCAAAACCCATCAGCAGTACCGCCGAAAGCATGTATAGCCAGACCATTAGCACGATCAGCACTCCAATCGAACCATACACCTTATTGTAAGTCGCGAAGTTGTTGATGTAAATCGCAAAACCAAAGGAGAGTGCTACACAAATCGCTGCGGCCATAAATGATCCCGAGGAAAAGAATCTCCAGCGATCATGAATAGCAGGTGCCAGATAGTAAATAAGAGAGATGGCTAAAAAGAAGGTCACCAGCACTATAACTAACCGTACCAGCAGGAGCGTATAGTAGAGCAGGTCTTCGGTCAGCATCCCAAAACTGAACAACCAATCAATCACAAACTGCCCTACGACCAAGAGGACTAGTGCCAGTAGCAAGACGAAAGCCAACATGATGGTAATGCCGGTGGCAATGAGTCGGGTGGTCAGGAAACTTCTTTTCTCCTTTGTTTTGTAGCAGCTATTAAATGCGCGCATCAAGGTATTCACACCATTGGTGGCAAGGAAGAGCGCAAATAGTACCCCGAAGGAGAGTAACCCTCCCCGCTTGATAGCAATGATGTCCTCGATAGTGCCTGCCGTCACGTCATACATTCTTTCCGGTAGGGTAACCTTCAGAAAGTCCATAATCTGGACTGTATCGACCTCCGGGATAATGGCATGAATGAAAGGAATAAGTGTAAAGAGGAAAATAATCGATGGAAAGATGGCCAGTGTGAAGCTGAACGCAACTGCATTGGCCTTTTCGAATATCTGATCCTGACCAAGCTTGTCAATAAACACGTTGATGGTTGAGTACAGTGTAGCGTCTCCTCGCCTGACTCTGATACTTTTTAAATAAGTAAGAAATTTCTGATAAGAGGTGCTAAACAGCAGATGCCGGTGTAGATCAATCCTTTTCACTAAAAAACGGAATCAGTAGATCATGCATAACCTGTGGAAGTCGAACGGGGCGACCATTTTCCATCTTCATAAAGACCAGCGTAGTAGTACCCTCATTGATCATTTTGCCAGTCACGTTGAATATCTCGTAGTAAAACTTGATCCTGGCCGTAGGCATCTCGGGAATTTTCACCCGAAGTGTCAGAAGCTCATCGTACTTTCCCGGCGAATGATACTTGATGTTCATGTCCAGCACGGGCATGCCTATGCCCATGTCTTCAAGGTTCTTATAGGGAAACCCCAATTTGCGAAAGGCCTCAACCCTGGCCACCTCATAGTACATGGGGTAGTTGCCATAATAGACATAGCCCATCTGGTCTGTTTCGGCATATCGCACGCGCACTTGTGTCTCGCTTGTAAACATCGTTATCTATATAGTCCGGCACGGTTGAGGGCCGCCTGGTATTTTTCAGCATTCCTCAAGTGATCACGCAGGTTGGTGGCAAAATTGTGGTAGCCCGAAAAATCTTCCTTGGCACACATATAAAGATACCTGTGCTCCTCATAATTCAAAACAGCATCAATGTAATTCGGCTGTGGCATATTGATGGGCCCTGGCGGCAGGCCGCTGTACATGTAGGTATTGTAGGGAGAGTCTATCTCCTTGTGCACGTTGAGCACGCGCTTAATGGTAAAGTCCTGTGCGGCATAGACAAGTGTGGGGTCAGCCTGCAGAGCAATATTTCGATTGAGCCTATTGAGGTATAACCCCGCTACTGTGGCGGCCTCATCATACTGCTGTGTCTCGGCTTGAACTATGGAAGCCAGTGTGCTCACTTGCAGTGGTGTCAACCCCAAAGCTTCGGCCTTTTGCTTCCTCTGCTCAGACCAAAAGCGCGTATGCTCATCTTTCATTTTCTTGAGTAGAGCCTCCGCACTGATGGTCCAGTAGACCTCATAGGTATTGGGGATGAACATGGAAATGATCGTCTCTTTGGTAAATCCCAGGGCCTGAACTATCGAGTCATTTTCAATTAACCGGCGGAAGTCCTCAGGATCAACACCAGTGTTGTCGGTGATTTTTTCTGGCAGTTCTTCCAGGAGACGGACATTGTTGAACGTAATGTTGACAGGAGTCTGATCCCCGGATCTAAGCCTGCGCACGACGAGTATATTGGGCATGTCCTTCTTAATGGTGTATACGCCCGGCTTGACCGCCTCATCGTAGTTCATCAATTTGGCCAGCAGGCTGAATGCGACCAGGTCGTTGACGATACCCCTATCGTAAAACATGTTTTGTACATCTTTGAAAGTCGCACCTCTCGGAATGAGGATGTCTATGTCTTCTTTTTCCTGCTGGAAATTAGGTGTGTAAATGACCTGATAAAAATAGAAAACGAATGAGGTCAACATGGTAGAAAACACCACAATGACCAAAACAAGCCAATTTTTTTTTCGCATAGTCACGCAAAACTAATAAATTGATTGGTACCCCAATTGATGTAATTTTGATATACTAATGAAGGCAGAATTAATCAAATTGTTTCCGGAAAATCCGGAGGAAAAGAAGATCCGACATATCGCGAATGTACTTCGAGACGGAGGTGTCATTATCTATCCGACCGACACGGTTTATGGATTGGGCTGTGATATCTTCAATCCCAAAGCGATTGACCGGGTGCTTCAGATCAAAGGGCTGAAAGGAAAGAAGAGCGAACTAAGCTTCATATGCTACGACCTCAGTCACATCTCCGAGTATGTGAAGAGCCTCAACAACACCACTTTCAAGTTGATGAAGAAAGCCTTGCCGGGACCATTTACCTTCATCCTAAAGTCGAGTAGTAAAGTCCCTAAGATCCTCAATGCCAGTAAGAAGACGGTCGGTATCAGGGTGCCTGACAACAATATACCCCGAGCTATTGTGAAGGCCCTGGGCAATCCGATCATTACTACGTCCATAAAAGATGATGACGAGGTGGTCGAGTATTCGACGGATCCATCGTTGATCTATGAGAAATTTGAGCAGCAGGTAGATGTGATCATCGATGGTGGCTTTGGCAACCTCTCCCCGAGCACGGTAGTGGACTGTACAGACGATTATGAAATCACTGTAGTGCGTGAGGGCAAGGGCGATCTCTCGGAGTACTTATAACCTATCGGAATTTGAAATCGATCGTTGTTGAAAGTCAGTATCTACCTGGCATAGCTTACTTTTCCCTATTGGCAAATGCCAATACGATCATTATCGATGGCCATGAAAACTACGTACGACAGACCTACCGGAATAGGGCAGAGATCCTCGGGTCGAATGGGATCATCAACTTGACAGTCCCTGTGGAACGAGGTAGGAGCAAGCAGCTGATGAAAGAAACTTTAATAGACAATACCTCCAATTGGCAGAAGATTCACTGGCGGAGTATTCAATCTTCGTATGGCAAGTCGCCCTTCTTTGAGTATTATGCGGACCAATTGGTTTCCTATTATGAAAGGGAGTACAAGTACCTCGTGGATCTTAATCATGACTTATTGTCATGCTTGCTCAAGGTGGTAGACATGGATGTGCCGTGGAGCTACTCAAAACAATACGTTGAATCAGAAAGTGTTGATATCCAGGACTATAGATCTATTATAAGCCCCAAAAGCAAGAATGCCTATTTGGAAAAACTATCTACCCATGCATATCCCCAGGTCTTTGGCAGTAAATTTGTCAAAGGTATGAGCCTGATTGATATGCTGTTTTGCGAAGGTCCCAACACAGGCTCGATGATCAGGAAAATGGCCATGATGTGGCATTGAACAAATCCTGAATAATCTACGTTTTACAGAAGTTAATTAGAGTAGGGGGTGGATTATCACTTACGAAAAATATATTTTTACTTAAGACAATCACGTCCATCATATGGAAGCTAAATTTTCAAATAGAGTAAAAGAAGTGATATCGCTAAGTAGGGAAGAAGCGCTACGACTTGGCCATGATTACATTGGCACGGAGCATCTACTACTTGGAATGATCAGAGAAGGAGAAGGAGTGGCCGTGGGTTTACTCAAAAAGCTAGGTGTATCGCTTGACGAATTGCGTGCAGCAATAGAGCAGGCCACTAAGGGTACTGCCACCAGCAATGTCAAGAATCTTGCTAATATCCCTTTAACCAGACAATCTGAGAAGGTGCTGAAAATCACCTATTTAGAAGCAAAAATTTTCAAAAGTCAATTGATTGGTACTGAGCATTTGCTGCTATCGATACTAAGGGACGAAGACAATATAGCAACTCAAATTCTGGAGAAGTTTGATGTCACCTACGATGTGGTCAAGGAGCTGCTAGAGTATCAAACAGATAACCCACTGGCTTCATCGGATACAGATGAAGGAGATGAGGATAGCTCCAGGATCTTTGGTGGTGGCGGTTCGTCCGGAGGATCATCAAGCAGAGGAGACTCAGGGTCTAAATCTACTGAGAAGTCTCGCACGCCGGTCCTTGACAACTTCGGTCGTGACCTGACTAAGATGGCAGAGGATGATAAGCTCGATCCGATTGTCGGTAGAGAAAAAGAAATAGAGCGGGTAGCTCAGATCCTAAGCCGAAGAAAGAAAAACAATCCAATATTGATAGGTGAGCCAGGTGTTGGTAAGACGGCCATCGCAGAAGGGCTGGCATTGCGCATCATCCAAAAGAAGGTGTCCCGCATTCTCTTTAACAAAAGAGTGGTGACGCTTGACCTTGCTTCATTAGTCGCTGGCACGAAGTATCGTGGACAGTTTGAAGAGCGGATGAAAGCGGTAATGAATGAAATAGAGAAGACTCCAGAGGTCATTCTATTCATTGATGAGCTTCATACGATAGTAGGTGCTGGAGGTGCTTCTGGGTCATTGGATGCTTCTAATATGTTCAAGCCAGCCTTGGCCAGGGGAGAGATACAATGTATCGGTGCTACTACACTGGACGAGTATCGTCAGTACATAGAAAAAGATGGTGCTTTGGCACGTAGGTTCCAGATGGTAATGGTGGATGCCACTACGCCAGAGGAGACCCTGCAGATTCTTGATAACATCAAGGATAAGTACGAAAATCATCATCACGTGAATTATACACCTGAGGCGCTGGATGCTTGTGTTACGCTTTCCGATAGGTATATCAGTGACAGACATTTGCCTGATAAGGCGATAGATGTGCTCGATGAGGCGGGAGCCAGAGTCCACATCAACAATATCTATGTGCCGGATGATATTGTCAGCCTTGAAGAACAGATCGAGGAGGTGAAGAAGGAGAAGAATCAGGTAGTGAAAAGCCAGAAATACGAAGAGGCCGCTCAACTACGTGATAAGGAGAAGAAACTCATCGAGCAGCTCGAGATAGCTAAGGCGAAATGGGAGGAGGAGACAAAGACGAAGCGATATACCGTAGAAGAAGATAACGTTGCAGACGTGATTGCGATGATGACCGGTATTCCAGCCAATAGGATCGCTCAAAAAGAAAGTATAAAACTGCTTGGCATGGATGCTGAGTTGGATCATAAAGTGATTGGTCAATCGGATGCGATCAAGAAATTGGTCAAAGCGATACAGCGCACCCGCGTTGGTCTGAAGGATCCTAAAAAGCCAATCGGCTCATTTGTATTTCTGGGCCCAACAGGTGTAGGTAAGACGGAGTTGGCCAAGGTATTGTCTACTTATCTGTTTGACAAGGAGGACAGCCTGATTCGCATTGACATGTCGGAGTACATGGAGAAATTTTCCGTGAGCAGACTCGTGGGAGCGCCTCCCGGCTATGTCGGATATGAAGAAGGTGGTCAGCTTACTGAGAAGGTACGCAGAAAGCCTTACAGCGTGGTGCTGCTTGATGAAATCGAGAAGGCTCACCCGGACGTATTCAACATCTTGCTGCAAGTATTGGATGATGGTATTTTGACCGATGGTCTTGGCAGAAGGGTAGACTTCCGCAATACGATCATCATCATGACCTCCAACATCGGAGTAAGGGATCTTAAAGACTTTGGGGCGGGTATCGGTTTTGCTACGAAGGCAAAGCAGGATAACAACGATGAAGTGATGAGATCAACGATTCAGAATGCGCTGAAGAAGACTTTCAGTCCTGAGTTTTTGAACCGTCTCGATGATGTGATCATATTCAATTCCCTTGAGCGTGAGCATATTCACAAGATCATTGACCTTACATTGGGTAAGCTGTTTGTCCGTATTTCTGACTTAGGTTACACTGTTGAGTTGACTGAGGCAGCCAAGGATTTCCTAGCGGAAAAAGGTTACGACCCGCAGTATGGCGCGCGCCCATTGAATAGGGCGATTCAGAAGTACCTGGAAGATCAGGTGGCTGAAGAAATCCTAAAGGGCGATGTGCAGGAAGGGGACGTGCTTCTGGCCGATCATGAGAAGGAAGCTGAGCAACTGACCGTGAAGATCAAAAAGAAGAAGAAAAAGAAAGAAGAGAAGAAAGAAGATTAAAATGAAAGGAGGCGAAAGCCTCCTTTTTTGTTGTGTGCCATGCATGTTGTAGACTGATAGGGTTAAAGTCCCGAGCG
>CAYGOT010000153.1:0-6457 GCA_964351595.1 uncultured Roseivirgaceae bacterium
GATCTCGAGTTAGTGACGGGGGATGTATGGTTTTGCAATATGTGGGAACCTCATGGCTTTCAAATCAACATCACTCGGTGTGAGGTAATTGTCTTTGAAATATTCCCTCCAATTATTCACCTTAATCTACTGAATTACAATTGGTTGCTACCATTTACTTTAAGTGTAAATGATCGACCTCAGTCTACAGCTCAGGACAAAAATGAGGTCTTATCATTGACGTCCAGAGTGAAACAGGAATTGGAAAGGTCCTCGAAAGATATCGTCAGACTTCAGCTCCTGATGTTTGAGCTAATTCAGTTAGTCTCACGAACCACTAGTGGTAACTCGACTGGGAAAGCTCCTCTTGTCCCTTCAAACCAACACAGAATCGCCCCTGCTATGGAGTTGGTTTTTAGAGAGCGGCGCTTCATTCCACTAGAAGAAGCTGCCAAAGCATGCGCCATGTCTAAGAATGGATTCGCGCAGCTCTTCGACAAGCTGATGAGTGCCACCTTTCCAAAATTTGCGCTCAACTACCGCATACGTGGCGCACTGCATGAGCACAGCCATTCTGGTAAGAAACTAGAGGCCATAGCAACAGACTGGGGCTTCACGGACGCGAGTCATTTGCACAAATACCTTAGGAAAACCTAGTGCAATATCCTGGAATCACTTGCCTGCTTTGATTGGTGTGAAGTGGTGGAACAGTACAGTCAAGAGACTTCACATGTAGTTCTCGACACTGTTCTTGGTGCCGTTATCATGATTCAGCAGCCAATTTTCCCGCTTCATCTAAATAATGTCATACGAAATACAAGAAATGAATTAGTCTTACTCAAGAAAGTACAATACTATGAAAAAGGTTTTTTGGGTTCTCTTTGTATTTTTTGCTTTTGGTGTGGGGTTGTATCCAATGCTTTATGTGCTGGTGGACATGCAGTATGGCTTTTTGGCATTAAAGACCGAAGAACTAAAGAGTGTACTTTGGACGGTGCTGTTCTACACTCACATTTCATTTGGTGGATTCGCACTAGTCATAGGCTGGCCACAGTTCGTCAATAAGTGGAGAGTTAGCACTCCCAAATTCCATAGAAAACTGGGAATGATCTATCTCATCGCTGTTGGACTGAGCGGAGTAAGTGGTCTATATATTGCTCAGTTCGCCACTGGAGGAATTATCTCAGAGTTAGGCTTCAGCGGCCTGGCTATTGGGTGGCTCCTGACAGCTGGCATGGCCTTGTATACCGCTAAGAACGGAAGGTACATCGAGCATGAGCAGTGGATGATCAGAAACTATGCGCTCTCATTTGCAGCGGTCTCTCTAAGGATCATGCTTCCCAGCAGCACAGGTATTCTTCAGATTGACTTTGTTTCAGCATACCAGGTGATTGCCTGGGCCTGCTGGGTGCCTAACCTAGTTATTGCTGAGATGATCATTCGTCGGAATGTCAAGAGCAGAGTTGCCAGACACCAAAAACCAGCTTAGCCTAGGAACTCGCTGATCTCAAACAGGCTTGGTGGAAGGGTAGCTGTCACCAGCCGCCATATAGGTTGTAACTAGTTGACTATCAAGGGTATTCTTTCTTCCATATTTAGTTCAAACTTACCATAAGGGTTAACGTGTTTGTAAATCAGCGGAGAAAGTGCCCTGAGGTCTTCGGTCTCCATTGGATTACCCCAACCTTCTGAACTCAGTATCTCTTGAATCATTAAGGTGTTAACGAATACCAGAGAGTTTTGTAATAAATGGAGCGATAATACAGATAGCTCCTGGTCCTCAAGATTATTGGTGGAGATTTCACCAGATTTACCATAAAAAATGAACCCATTGGCAGAGTTCCAATTTTCGACAACATTCAGCCCTTGATTGATTTCTATTCTTAAGGACTTTGAACTTAAGTATTCGCAGAGAAAAATGGTCTTTACAACTTTGCCCAATTCCTGTAATGCCTTGTAGGTTGGGTGTTGAAGATTATTGCGTGTGAATCTTTTCATTATAGCTTCAGCGGAAGCTGTTCCTAACTTTAATGCTGTGGTATATTTGATCATCTGATCGTATTGTTGACTTATCAAGTCCCAGTTAATACTTCTTGTTAATATGGGTTCCAAGTGTTCCAGTTTGGTCTTGAGTTCATTGTTGGGTAGATATAATTTCTTTTTACTCAAACTTTTAAATCGAGGCATTAATGAAAAATTTAGTAAATGGGAAAAGGCAAAGGCAACCTCACTCTGTCCATGAGTATCTACGTAGTTCCTATCAAATTTGAGGTCGGTGCAATGCTGAAGAACTCCCTCAATCATGGCTGCAACTTCAGATGATGAACACGATTTGAGCTGCGAATAGATGCAAGTTGATTTTTTCTCTACATGCCAATAAATCATCACACCCCTTCCCCTGTATCGAATATGCCATTCGGTCATAAGATTCTGATCCCAGGCACCAAATTTCTTAGAGTCAGAGGCACAGCTAGTGCTTCCTTCTCCCCAAATATGATTTAATCGCGTTTTATGGATGGCGTTGACCACCGCAATATTCACATTTCTGAGGTTGTCTTTATTAAAGTACTTTCTCTTAAGGTATCTGAGGTTATCAAATGAAACCGGATCATTTGTAGCGTTGGCAATTCGCTTAATACCCGTATTGGTACCTAACCCAAAGAGTATCATTAAAAGTCTTTTTCTTTTAGTTTCGTTATCCAGAACTTCACGTTCGGCTGTGGACTGAAGCAGGTTTGTGAAATTCACTCGTAGATCTGTCTCTTTGAGTATATCCAAAAGGTTGATCATCGGCCATTTCTGTAGTAGGGCAGTCTTCAGTGCTTCGATATTCTTTGGCTCAATCTGCTTTTCAAAAGGCTTAAGGACGATTCTTCCTCCTTTGACTTTGGAGACATTTACATCTGAATCGTTAGCAATGGATGTATTGAATTTCAATAGCGCTTTCTCCATGTCCTGCTTTAAGCCAGATATAAATGGTTCGGGGTTCTCGGGCTGATTCAATGATTCATAATACTCACTACGTCTGGTTTCAAAATCCTGGGGTAGGTCTTCTTCCGGGTTTCGATATTTATTAGCACCTTCAACCCAGATTTCTTTACATCTTAGTTTGTCTCTCAACGCCTCCAGAACACAAATCTCATATTCAACCTTCTCAATTTGGGTATGGCCGTAGTTGTTCTTTTGGATAAGTGTTCTCCGATCAGCTGGTTTAATGATTCCCTCTATTGGTATATCGTCACTGAGTTCGAGATACCTGGCTTTGGAATCTATGAAATTTCGAAGTACCTCCAATGCGTCAATGACAGGCCTATGAACGTCATTATTGGATCTAAATAGGAGCATGTCAAGAATGGAAGGTAGCATTCTTCTATAATGCCGGGAGTAGGAGTTTTTTATCACGCTAAAAACTCTTCCTTTATAAGCATCCCCACTTTTTTTGAGTTCTTTCACCAAATCTTGTAGTGTTTCCTCTTTGGCCACAGGATAAATAACATCTCTGATGATGCCATCAGGATGTTGTAGTGAGGTTTCTGCTATTTTCAAAAGGATGTTGTACTTCCCGCTTACTCGCTTAAAGTCCTTGACAAATTCTTTGACAACTTTGTTCTCGGCATTACTGGTAATCTTATGAATGATCTGAATTAATAATTCTACAAGATTATCAGTGATCTCCTTGCTTCGAAGGCAAAAGAAAATAGATAGTAGTGTATATCGAATGTTTGAAGGATGGGATCGTAGCTCTCCTAGTAACTCAGAGGCGACCCTGAGTTTGTATTTATTTAATACCGCAGGAGGTGAGCTAGCAAATAGGTTTGGTGGAAGGTCAAGTTCCCTGATAAGAATTAGTTTGTCTATTTCTTGAAAGACACTTTCAAGTCCGATTCTTCCAGGATCACTGCGCAGCGTATTGAAGGTTATAGCAAGATCGTCGTGTTCATTGCTTGAGAGGCAATCTAGTAAATGATCAATTCGCTCCTTGGATTCCTGTGATAAGGCATGCCCAACCTCGCTAAAGAATTTTTGTTCTCCTTGGTTGACTATTGAATCAATGAGCCTTTTCATTCTCTCTAGGGCAGGTGGTTCTACCCTTAGTTGCCTAAATACTCTATAGGCAGCTATTTCAACTTTTTTCTTATCATACCATTGTGCATTTTTCTCTAATCTCTTTTTTACCAGCTCATAACTCTCGGTAGAGCTTTCACGGAAACCAAAATGTTCTCTGATCTTATTTCTGCTACGCTCATATGACCGGCCTTGAAAACTATAGCTCTCAAATAGGTGCGGATTTTTATTAAGCTGTTCAGCCACGAACTTTGTTAGGACAATTGGGATATCACCTTTTGTAGAAGGGAACATTGCTTCCATCTGAAAATACTTTAGTAGCACAAGAAAGCCTAGCTTGTTAAGGTTTGAATAGCCAGCTACCAGGCCTAATTCTTTTTCTAGAATAGTGAAGTGGTCCACTAATTCGTCGTCGCTCCAATTATTCTTCATCACGGTATTTTAAAGGGATTGTTAATAAACCCAAAAAACCGTTACATGAAAAACATATTTTTTAATTATGAACACTCTTCCTAATTACGGTAACGAAATACCCCGGATGCTCTTCCCTACTTATCAACGCAAAAGACTCCACTTACCCGATAGGTGGAGTCTCTTTTTCTCGGTTTGAAGCCTCTAGACAGACATGAAGTAATAAATACTCCATTTTTCACAAATAACAGTGTATTTTGCAGTGGTATTTGAGCCGTTTTATACCAAATGAGCAAATAGCAAATGTCAGAAAAACAGACCCGTACCGAACCCCTGTTATGGGAACAACAATACCAGAAGCTGCTCGCCAGTCTGGATAATCGGATCCTCAGGGAGACAGCTAAAAAAGAGAAGCTCATTCGTTATCAGACCATCATCATCACCGGAGGATACTTTGGATCCAGGGCAAAGGAGTTCCTTCATTTGACCTGGTCGGATGTAGTGGGAAAAAAGCAAACCGACGTGTTCCAGTTTAAGACCGGACGTAAAAGGAAGATCTATTTTAATGAGAAGGTGATACGCATGATCGATCAGAACTATCAGATGATCGACCCTGTCAATAGTCATCATCTGATTTTACATAAAAAAGACCAGCCGACTGTTCCAATCAGTACCAGGCAGTTCAATGAAAGCTTTGCCAAAATACTTGAACGTTGCAGTATTGACACTCAAAACCCTTCTTCACACACCCTGAGGAAAACCTTTGCCTACCATATCTGGGCTGACATCTATCATAAGACTGAAGAAGGTATACTAATGGCAAGCCAAATGCTCGATCACCAAGACATCAAAGAAACCATGACTTATTTGGGAATTGGTGAAAAGAAGATCAAGGATACCTACATGAGATTTTAGCGTTCAGTTTTTAGTAACGGTTGCCATACATCAGTTTTTTCTTATTGTAAAAATCTGCCTATCACTGGAACAACAGCCAATAAGCTGTATTCGGTGGTAGGTGGAATTTACATTCGGTAAAATCTTGGCTATTTTTAAGTTATACAGAAAATTGAATTCATTACGACACAAAAATGTAATGTATCATGGTGCTCGAAAAACGACTAGAGAATAGAAACATAAAACCCACCACCATACGCCTGATGGTTCTTAGACAGTTAGTTGAAACGGGAGCCGCAATAAGTCTCAAAGAATTGGAGACCAAATTTGATAGAGCTGATAAGGCTACTCTTTACAGAACCCTCAAAACCTTTGAAGATAAAAAGCTCATCCATAGCATTGACGATGGAACCGGTGCGGTGAAATATGCGCTCTGTGAAGAAGGCTGTGAATGCGAACCACAAGATCAACACATTCACTTTCATTGTGTGAAGTGTGGTGAAACCTACTGCCTTACCCAGTCAAAAATCCCTCAAACTAATATCCCGTCAGGATTCAAGGCAGCCAGTGCCAGCATGGTATATAAGGGCACGTGCGCGAACTGCTCCTAACAACAATGCAAACAGGTTGCACTACTTTATCCTTAATATTGTATAGTGAAATTTTTGACCATCATATTAGCTCTATTTCTGCTTGGCTCATCAATCGCACCCTGTTCGGATGAAGCCACAGCGGATAACCTCCAGATTTCATATGGAGTACTAGGATCTGATCGCGACCACAGTGAGACCGAAGATTTATGCTCTCCTTTGTGTGTTTGTCATTGCTGCCATTCGCACCTGGTCGTTCACCAGATCTTCCTAAGCGATTTAGGTATGCTTACATTTCCTCTCCAGAGAAGCACTTACACAGACCCAATAACATCAGGGTTTATCGGCTCACTGCTACAGCCACCACAGATTTAATATCAGTTTCGTAAGGACAACTCCGTCCCATCGATCTTACTCAAAGGATCGAAAACAGAATCATTATAACTGATACTAAATCATTTCTTACATGATCAATAAAATCATATCGTTCTCGATAAAGAACAAATTCATTGTGGGCT
>CAYGOT010000154.1:0-6391 GCA_964351595.1 uncultured Roseivirgaceae bacterium
ATAAACAAAATTTCATTTTGAAAGAAGAATATCTAAAATGGTACTCTCACAATCTCAGTAAAGAGATTGAAATGCTGGTTTTCGGTCATGCCGGATACCCGGTCATCATTTTTCCTAGCACCAAGGGTCGCTATCATGAGAGCAAAGATTTCAAGCTGATAGAGTCAGCTCAATGGTTTATTGATCAGGGCCTTGTGAAAATCTACTGTCCAGACAGTATTGATGCTTACAGTTGGTACAACAAGGACATTCATCCTGCTGACCGAGTGAAGAATCACATGTGGTATGATAAGTTCGTCAAAGAGGAGATCGTAGATGCCATCAGGCACAATCATGGTTACAATAAAGTAGCTGTTGCGGGTGCAAGTTTTGGTGGATTCCATGCTGCAAATTTTGCATTTAGACACCCTGATGTGGTTAGTCACCTCTTTTGTATGAGCGGGGCGTATGACACCAGCTCTTTCCTTGACGGCTATCATGACGAAAACGTCTACTTCACCAATCCGATGGAGTACCTACCGGACAATAACCATCCAGACCTTTGGAACATGAACATCGTTCTGGGCGTTGGTGAATGGGATATTTGCCTGGAAGCGAATCAAAAGCTGGCTGATATTCTAAACAATAAAGGGATCAAATATTGGTTTGATCTACGAAGGTGGGCAAAACACGACTGGCCACTTTGGAGAGATATGTTCCCTCATTATCTATCACTCATTCACAAATAAAAACCCATAACACCTACTGAAATGAAAAAAATTGGAATCCTTTTCGGCAAAGAAGACACCTTTCCTTGGGCTTTTGTCGATAGAGTAAACGAAAAGAAAATCAAGGGTATTGAAGCTGAGGCTGTATCCATCGACATGGTACAGCAGGCTGCTCCCACGGACTATTCAGTCATCATCGACAGAATATCTCAGGATGTACCCTTCTACAGAGCCTATTTGAAAAATGCTGCTCTCAGCGGCACAGCGGTCATCAACAATCCATTCTGGTGGAGTGCTGATGAGAAGTTCTTCAACAATGCCCTAGCGGAAAAAATTGGGGTACCTGTGCCTAAGACAGTGCTTTTGCCATCAAATCACAGACCCGACGATACAGACGAGAGCTCATTTCGTAACCTTAAATTCCCAACAAGTTGGGAGCAGATATTTGACTACATCGGGTTTCCTGCTTACATGAAGCCTTTCTCAGGTGGCGGATGGAAGAATGTCTATCGCGTAGATGACGCTCAGGATTTGTTTACCAAGCATGCTGAAACAGGTCAGCTGGTAATGATGCTTCAGGAAGAAATCGTATTTACGGAATACTTCCGTTGCTACTGCCTGGGTGGAGAAAATGTACACATCATGCAGTACGAGCCCAGGAATCCTCATCACTTGAGGTACGTGACTGATGGTGCTCCTATCGCCAAGAAACTCCTCGCTGAAATTGAAAAACTAACTATCAAGTTGAATAAGGCTTTGGGCTATGACTTCAATACAGTAGAGTTTGCGGTTCGTGATGGTGTTCCTTATGCTATCGACTTCTGCAATCCGGCTCCAGATGCAGACATCAAGTCTGTGGGACAAGCCAATTTTGATTGGATTGTAGAGAATGCCGCCAACATGGCGATTGAAAAGGCTAAGTCGTATAAAGAAGGTCAACTGAATCTGACATGGGGAACTTTCATTAGCAACGTTTTTGGCGCTCCTAAAACTGCCCCTGCGAAGAAGGCTACCGCAAAAAAGGTGGAAAGTAAAGCAGCTCCTGTCAAAAAAGCAGCTACAAAGAAACCTGCGGTTAAAAAAGTTGCAGCTACTAAATCAACGGCAAAAGCTGCCACCAAGACAGCCTCCAAGAGGACTACAAAAAAATAGTCCACATGTAGGTTGATGGGATAGAGAAGTGAATCAGGCTGACTATATTAGTCTGATTCATTTCTTAAAAAATCTTTCAATATGCAGTTTACGCTAGGTATCGAAGAAGAGTATCAGGTGATTAGTCCTGATACCCGAGAGTTGACTTCTCACGAGCAAAAAATAGTGGAAGTGGCCAATCGTCACATGGAGGATCAGGTGAAAGCCGAGATGCACCAGGCGGTGGTCGAAGTAGGTACGAAGATTTGCAAGGATATCAACGAAGCACGGGATGAGGTCAAATACCTACGTAAAACAATAAGCGCCATTGCTCATGATCTTGATCTGAGGATAGGTGCAGCGGGTACACACCCATTTAGTGCCTGGCAAAAACAGTTGCTGACCCCCCACCCTCGCTATAATGAGATTATCAATGAACTTCAGGATACTGCCAGATCCAATCTGATTTTTGGATTGCATGTCCATGTGGGTATTGAGGATCGCGCTATGGCATTGCACATTGCTAATTCCATAAGGTACTTCTTACCTCATCTTTACGCAATATCTACTAACTCTCCCTTTTGGGAAGGAAGAAATACAGGGTTCAAATCATTCCGAACCAAAATCTTCGATAAATTTCCGAGGACTGGTATACCTGATTTCTTTGATAGCGTTGCTGAATATGATGACTACATCAATTTACTCATCAAGACACGCTGTATAGATAATGCTAAGAAAATTTGGTGGGATATCAGGGTCCACCCTTTCTATCCGACGCTTGAAATTCGAATTTGTGATATCCCGCTTAATGCTGATGATACCATTGCGATAGCTGCTCTTATTCAAGCGTTAGTTGCTAAGCTATATAAGTTGCGTGAGTCCAATCTCAACTTCATGATCTATAGACGGCACTTAATCAATGAAAATAAATGGAGAGCCAGTCGCTATGGAATCGATGGCAAGCTGATTGACTTTGGAAAAGAGCAAGAGGTAAATACTCGGGTTTTGATCTCAGAGATTATTGATTTCGTTGATGATGTCTTAGACGATCTTGGATCAAGAGAGGCCATAAGCCATATTCATAAGATCCTTGAGTCGGGTACTGGTGCGGACAGACAGCTAAAAGTCTTTGAAGAAACGGGGAGCCTGGAGAAGGTGGTTGACTTTATCATGGAAGAAACTGTGCGCGGACTGGAATGAATGTAGAAGGTGACAAATTGAAGCTGGCCATCTTAGATATGAACAATGGCCATCCCAATCAAGGAATGCGCTGTATTCGTGAGCTGGCTTCCAGGTATCTCGAACATGTGACTATCAGTGAGTATGATGTTAGAGTGACCAATGAGGTGCCTGATACAGACCATGATATCTATATATCCAGTGGCGGTCCTGGGAATCCCTTAGAAGGTAATGGCATCTGGGAAAACAGGTTTTATGATCTGGTTGATAATCTTTGGGCACATAATTTATCCAGTGAACTACCGAAAAAACACTTTTTCTTCATTTGTCATAGTTTTCAACTTGCTTGCAACCATTTTGACTTAGGTGAGATTGCCGAGCGTAAATCCACATCTTTTGGAGTATATCCAGTCCATAAGACTAAAGCAGGAAAAAGTGACCGTATTCTCAATCGACTAAACGATCCTTATTACGCCGTTGACAGTCGTGATTGGCAGTTGATTCAGCCAAATCTCAATGTTTTTAAAGAACACGGCGCACAAATATTGAGTCTCGAGAAAATTCGTACTCACGTTGAGTATGAGCGTGCTATCATGGCAGTACGGTTCTCTGATGAGATGGTAGGAACGCAGTTTCACCCTGAAGCTGATGCTGAGGGAATGAAAGCTCACTTCTCAAAGGAAGAAAATCGCGAAAAGGTGATTAGAAACTTTGGCAAGAGAAAGTACAACAACATGATGGCGCACCTGGATGATCCTGACAAGATAGCTTTGACTCATAGTGCCATTCTACCTACCTTCATTGAGACCTCAATTAAAAAAATAAATCAAGCCAAACTACAAACAGTAGTATGATCAACAACTACAGGCGAGACTTTCTCGCTCAATTCTCAGATGAGAAGTACCAGCGGTTTCTTAACAGTGTTGCTGAGGAATACAATCACCGTCCACCCTTTCGCATCGCTGAAAGCCCCATCTTCATTCCGAAGATTTTAAAGGAAAGGTTGATCACAGCCTGTAATGATATAAGTGAGGTTATTTCGCAACCCAATTTTAAGGAGATCACAGCGGATGCTATTAAGCACCCACATTTACAAGTGCCCGGTGAAGACTATCATACCCGGTTTTTACAAATGGATTTTGGTGTTTGCAAAGATGAAAATGGTCATCCCACTCCTCAGTTAATCGAAATTCAGGGATTCCCATCCCTATACTTCTTTCAGGATCTCTTAAGTAAAGCCTACAAAGATCATTTTGATATACCTGAAGGACTGGATGTGCATCTCGACGGCCTAAACTCAGAGTCTTACATTCAGCTACTCAAAGATGTGATCGTTGGTGATAATGATCCTAAGCATGTCGTACTGCTTGAGGTCGAACCCGAAAAACAAGCTACTTACATTGATTTTCTGGGAGCTGAATATCACCTGGGTATTAAGGTGCTTTGCATTAGCAATCTCAAAAAGGACGGTAAAAAACTCTACTACCTATCGGAAAACGGGGACAGAGTAGATATACACAAAATCTACAACAGGGTGATTTTTGATGAGCTTAATCAGAGAGATGACATCAAAAGAGAATTCTACTTTAAGGATGAGGTAGACGTGGAGTGGGTTGGTCATCCCAATTGGTTTTTCAGAATAAGTAAGTACACGCTACCGCTATTGAAGAGTCCTTATGTTCCCGAGAGTATTTATTTAGATAAGATTGATCAGTACCCGGCTAACCTTGAGGACTATGTACTTAAACCGCTCTATTCATTTGCAGGAGCTGGTGTCAAGTTGAATGTCACTAAAGAAGAGCTAGATCAAATTGTGGATAGAGAGAATTTTATTCTTCAGAAAAAGGTGAAGTACGAACCAATTGTTCAAACTCCCGGAGAAGCGGTAAAATGCGAGATTCGCATGCTAATGCTTTGGAACAAAGGAGAGTCTCGAGCACGGATTGTAAATAACTTGGTAAGACTAAGCAAAGGGGAGATGATTGGTGTAAGGTATAACAAAGACAAAGATTGGGTAGGCGCCAGTGTAGGCTTCTTTGAGAATTAGCCTATCTCCTACTATCGTGGTTTCGAAAGGCCCCATGGCTTTTCCTGATAAACCACCTATTCTGAAAATTGTAGGTAACTCTAAACAGCGCAGAAATGCCTGTTGTAGACATGGCTATTTTTCCAAAGTCCCCAACAAAATGATTGGATCTGCCATAAACCCCTCTTAACTCAACACCAACGTCCAGGTGTCCATCAAATGTATAGTTGAGGCTGCCAAAACCCAAGGCCATGATTGGGTAGCTCGCGGCTTCAAAGAAGTCCATAGTGTCAGCTATGAATCTCTGATGATCGCTATGCATTCTACTTATTACCCCTCCAATACCACCACGAGCATAAATATGGCGGGTAAGTTCCAGCTCATAAACTGTTGCCAGCTGTGCCATTATTAAATTAACCCTGACGCGCTCTGACACTGGCTGATCAGAGATAATAATTTCCTCCGTATGCACACTCTGATTCCAATAATCCAGTCCGCCTCTTAGATACCAATTGTCTATTAGACGATAGGAAAGGGTGCCCCCTAAAGTAGTGTTGGACGTGAATTTTCCTTCGCTAAAGTCCTCAAAGTAGACATCATTGTAGGCATAAAGACTGGGGCCATAGGTGCCGACGTGGGCACCTATCGATGACCATTTCATGTTTTGAGAAACACCGTATTTCGTGGCGTATTGCGCTATTGTCAGCTGGGGGATAGTTGAGAGCAGGACAAGGACAATGAAATATCGCATGATGTTAACCTCTGTGTGAATTATGCATCTGTCGGTTAAAAAGAAGATAGAAAATCATGCTTCAGATACAATGGAATCATTGGCAAAATCAATTATCACTTTTGAGAGTTCATCGCTTGGTGAATCCCACCCTGCTTTAGCTTTAAAGCCATCAATAGTGGCATTGATACTCTCCAAACTCAAAGAAGAGGTTTCTGCAATCATGATCTTATCATGATGCGTACTGAGTCGTTCTTCATTGCCGTGCCATAATTCTTCGTACAGCTTTTCGCCCGGTCTGAGACCAGAATACTCAATACTAATATCCATATTTAATCGCATTCCACTTAATGCAATCATTTTCTTAGCCAGATCAACTATACGGACAGGCTCACCCATGTCGAATATATAGGTCTCTCCACCAGCCCCCATCACTCCCGCCTCCAAAACTAGCTGGCAAGCCTCAGGGATCGTCATGAAATATCTGGTGATATCCGGATGGGTAACCTTGACAGGACCACCATTTTCTATTTGCCTTCTAAACGTGGGAATGACCGAACCGTTGGATCCCAGTACATTGCCAAAACGCGTAATGATATAGTTAGTGGAATACCTTTT
>CAYGOT010000155.1:0-6344 GCA_964351595.1 uncultured Roseivirgaceae bacterium
ATATCACCTGATGGGTGAGCGTATCCAGTGCCAGCGAAGCGATGGAAAAGTCAGCTTTGCTATCTGTGGGTATGATGTTGAGAAGCTTGCAAGTCCTGCCGGAATACTGCTCAAAGCCCCGGTCAACTGAAATGAACGGATATTTGAAGATTTCTGATAAGGAAAAGTCGAGCCCGCGCTTAGGTATGAGTATGAAGTCCTCAGAAGAAAAAGTAGTGGGCTCACCTTTCTGATAACTCATCTTCGCTGACTTGGGCGGCATATTCACAAAGCTGATGTCCACTATCAGGTTAAGATCGGCGTTGAAAGACGCGATAGCATCAAGCCGCTCCTTCGCCTTGAGCAGATCAGGATCGACCTGTTGCCCAAAGCCCATTTGCGATAGCAGCATCCAGCCAATAAATATCAGATAAACTCTCATACCAGATCCCTCCTATTGAAAACGACCACCCCTACGATCATGAAGAGTAAAGTGTAGCCCAAAATCAAGGCATTGTTCGTATGAATCACAGTCCAGTCGATCTCCTGGTAAAATAGCTGCTGCCAGGTGTCGCTGAGTTTGACGAACGAATATCTGGTGAGCCAGCCATCTCCAAAGTCCACCTTGAGTAGCAGGTTACTCACGATAAGGAAGAATGCCGAAGCAATCCATGCAACGGTGGTTTCTCTGACCAGCACAGCAATAGTGACGCTTACTACGGAGAAAAAAACTACAATGAGTGAACCACAGCCGTAGGCCCAAAGTATACGTTGGAAGGCATCTTGGTCGGTGAAGAAGTTGAGGGAGCCCAGGTATACCACCAAGTCCCCGCTCCCGAATACAGAGTAAGAAACACCCATGGAAGTAACCATGAGTACGAGCAACACCACCAGACTAAAAATGATAGCCACAATGTATTTACTGACCAGAAAACTCCTGCGATTGACGGGCTGGAGCATCACCATCTGCAACGTCTTGTCCTTGTACTCAGTCGTCAGCAGTCCAGCACTGACGATCATTAAAATTAGCGGTAGATGGAACCAGAGGCTGTTGAGTATCAGGTAGACCAGTAAGTGCCCGTTGAGGAGATTGCCCTCGAAATAGAAGCTATCACGTAGGTTATCGAGCAAGAGGTCCAGGATCGAATTGCCCTGAAAATAAGCGCTAAAAATCACCACCCCCTCGATGATCAGAATGGCTGCCAATGCCAGGTAGGTCATACGCTGATGGACTAGTTTGTAGAGTTCCGACCAGATGAGTGCGCTCATTTCGTTTCTTGATCAAATAGAAGCGGCATACTAATCTCGGGTGTACAGGAGGTGATTTGGATTCCTTTGTTGGCCAATACAGATATGATTTTTCCGATTTCTTCAACTCCTACAAATACCTGCACACTTTGGCGAAGGATTTTGACGTCTACTTTATCCCAGAGATCTGCTCGTGTGATTTCCGGGCCAGCAATAATATAACTCTCTGTACAGGCTGAGATGATCTCCTGAGTTGCTCCTTGATTTACAATTTGCCCCTCTTTGAGAACGATCAGTTCATCGCAGACTTTTGCCAGCTCATCCACGATGTGACTGGATACGAGTATGGAAAGTCCCTTTTCAGTCGCAAGCCCTTGAATCAACGTCCGCAGTGAGGCTATTCCGATAGGGTCAAGTCCCGAAAACGGCTCATCTAAGACCAGGCAGTCCGGGTCATTGAGCAGGGCTATCGCTATGCCTAGTCGCTGCTTCATCCCCAGCGAAAAGTTCCTGACAGGATCTCTCCGTTCGGGTGATAATCCAACCGCTACCAACCTTTCAGCAATCGTGGTATCATCCGCCGGTGCTTGCTGAATTCTGCTAAATAGTCGCAGATTTTGTTGGGCACTGAGGTATTCATAGGCCGCCGGTTTTTCGATAATGCCTCCAAGCGGCTTGAGGCGATCAGAATTGATGATCACCTCACCCTGGTCTGGCCTGATAAGTCCAAGCAGGATCCTGAAGAGGGTGGTCTTACCCGCTCCATTGGCGCCAAGAAGGCCGTAGATTTTTCCAGGAGCACATGACATATCGACCTGATGGAGCGCCCTAAGATTTCCATAAGTCTTAGTAAGTGACCGACCTGTAAGGATCATGTGGTCAGTTCCATTTGAATTTTGCGGTAGTCAAACCGGGCCTTGTAATTTTTCTCAAGGAATGTACGCGACCAAAAATCACGGCTGAGAAAAAACAAGGGGTTGTCCACCATAAAATAGGGGATGTAGTGATACCATTTGACGCCCCTGTCAGCATAATGCCTACTAACATCCTCTACTATGCCGAGCTCCTCTGCCGCTACCTCGGCTGCCATTCGCTGGCATTTGGAAACGAGGTACATATCCGCAATGCGTGGATTAAAGCCATGAATAAAGAACTGATCCTTAGCGCGCTTGTAGTTTTGATAGCGCGACCAGCCATCAGCGAGCACCAGGAAAATATGGATAAATGAAAATCCGAAAGACCAGAGCCAAAAGCCTGTCCAGATCGTTGAACCGGCACTGTAGGCTGCTTTCAACTCTACCCAGTAAATCCACGACTCAAGTATGAAGAGGAACAATGCGCCGTAGAGTAGTCTCCCAACTCTCAAATATGACAGTGCTGGGTGGGGCTGAAATGGAAGAGATGCAAAAGTCATGAATAGGTGCTAGCAAAATTTAATACTCGAGCTATGCATACGATCATTAAGATTAGCGAAAATTCGGTTGAGCTTAAAACTAATTCTTCAATGAAGTCTATTTACAGTTGGTCATTACTACTCGCTCCCATCGTTTTTCGTCTGTTAAAGTGGCGTAGAAAGAATCGAGGTACTTGGTCATGCTAGACTTCATCTGATCGGTAAGGAATTGGCTCTCGCTGATGGTGCCATAGAGTATTTCTTTTTTTGACAGGAATAGCTCCACTTCATTGCTATATTCATCTACGCTACCGCAAAGTCCTCGAAATAGTCGGGTGCGCACATTGGCTATGCCCAATGATTCATTGGGAACCGCATATGGGCTGTTGATAATCCCGCTCATGTCGAAATCATAGGCTACTGCTGTCGGGGTGAACTTACTGACATCATTGGGCTTGAAGACGGCTATATTGTGCAATGCGGGAATCGACCAATCGGTATTACCCACCATATATTGAAATGTATTGATCAATCTAATCTGAGGCTCAGGATAAGCCTCCAAAGCAAAAACTGGTGTGTCAACCCTGCTTGCGTTGATTCGCTTACCCAGGGACTGATGCGGCTCGATTAAGAACGCCATGCGCTCTGCGCTCTTCATTTTATCATTGCTGGTATCAATGTAGTTGACTCGTATGAGCCTTACACGAAAACTTTCATCAGTAAGCTCATTGAGCATCTTATAGATCGTGTATTCAGCAAGCACATACTGCTCAAATGATGCTGCATCCTGGCAGGAGCCTACCATCTTCATTTTGTCAAACTCTTTTATCCAGTCGACCACAGCCAACTTCTTTTTAAAGTTCAGCTTAATGGGTGGGTATTTGCAGGTTTCGCGGCGGTGGTTTCCTCGGGCTCTTATCCCAATTTCTCTGCTCAAGCGTATAGTATCATTGATAACATATTGAAGAGTAGCCGCATGATAGTTTTCAGGATCCTTTTGCCGATTGAAGCTTTTGAAATCTGCAACTATCGAAATATCAAGTGGGTGGCTTTCGTCAAACGGATCGAACTGCGACTGGTGAGCTTCGAACTTCCCGGCGAAAGCTGGATTCGCAGCTAGCAACGAATCCATATCATGCATTTGCCCATAGGACCTTAGACCCACGGACAGCAATATCAGTATTAGAAAATATCGGGCAACCATATTTTCATTATTCCTCTATACCATATAGCGCCTTACCAGCTTCTTCATATTTATCTCCCTCCTTCCAGAAAGGCTTTTCAGTGGCATTCATAATAAGGTAAGCAGCATATACATAAGACTTATAAAAACTCTCCAGATAGCCAAAGTCCAGAGATTCCGCCTCATCGGCGGCTTGGTGGTAATACTTGAGTACTTCTTCATCAAAGGCAGTAGCACCGGGGGCAGCATCTATTGCAGGTACACCTTTCGCTGCGAAGTTGACGTTATCAGACCTGTCATAAAGCCCCTGCTCAGGTACCGGATCCTGTATCGCTTCCAGACCAAAAGCCTTAGCACCTTCAATGATCATGCTTTCGGCTGTCGTCCGCTCCAATCCAATGACTGTGATTTTGGATTTGTCATTATAGCCAGCGCCATCGTTATTAAAGTTGAATATTGCATTTTCCAGTGGGAACCAGGGGTTATTTGTATAGTATCTACTCCCAAGCAGACCGACTTCCTCAGCATTGCATGCTAAGAACACAATAGATCTTTTCTGAGGGTTATTAGCGAAAAACTCAGCTGCGGTGAGCAAGGCCGTCGTACCAATCGCATTGTCTCTGGCGCCATTAAATATAGAATCCTCACCAGCCGGCACTTGCCTCACACCAACATGGTCAAAATGCGCGGAGATAATCAGGTATTCATCTTTAAGTTTCGGGTCGGTTCCCTCTACCCAGCCTATTACATTAGGCACTTCTATGGTTTCGCTGATAGCGCCTTCGATGTTGATAGTCCCTTTACCCTGTTGCTTCTTTTTCTTACCAGAAAAATACTCTACCCAGTAGTTATCTGCATCATTGATAAGTCCGCGTGTAAAGTCAGACCCCCCGTTAAGCTCTAACGAAAATTTGGTGCCCGATAAGTAGTTTTTAAGCAAGCTCCAGGGTAGTTCGCTAGATCGATATAGTTCAATCAATGCTTTACCACCGGCCTCACTCACAGCCTGCGCTTTTTGTTGAGAAAGTCCAAAAAATGCTCTGGGGTTGGTCTCTCCTTTGGCTCCTGCTCGAGCGATTACAATCTTATCTTCTATGTCCAGACTTTTCAGGTCATCACCGAGCGCGTAGTTGGCATAGACTATATCTGCTGTCATCTCGCCATTCACGGTAGTGAAATACAATAGCTGATCCCACTGAGCTATAGTCGTATCCTCAACAGAGAACGTCGCTTTAGCAGCTGGCACGTCTTTCCTTAGCGGAACAGACTGTATGTAGTCGTCTTGCGCAGGAGCCGTTTTGACACCAAAGCTTCTGAGTTGTTCAGCAATGTATTTGGCCGCTATCTCGTTCTCAGCTGCCCCGGTCATTCGACCTCTCAGTTCATCTGAGGCAAGGAATCTGAGGTGAGCCTCAATGGACTTTTGGTCGATAGCATTTTCTACTTTCTGGACTATTTCCTGTGAATACACGTTGAAAGTATTCAGCGATAGCGTTAATAGGAGTATAATAGATGGCTTGTTCATTAATTTAAGATTGAGGATAGCGTCAAAAATAAGTATTTAAGACAAATACTGTTTTCATACCTGAATTTTCAAAGCCTTTTGGGTCGTTTATCGTAAAACAGAGGGCCATTAGCCATGGCAGAGCACAAAATGGATAGTTCCTTTTCTTTCAAAATACCATGGGTTAGGATCCTCAATCGGTGGGTCGTTGTGCTCTACTTTAGTCTTTTGCACCCTCCACTCCTATTCTTCCGCTTTTACAACCGGAGTATGAGCCCCAGCACCTACTTCTGGATCGGCATGGCAGTTATTGTGCTGGCACTTTACCTGCCCCAAGTCATTCGGGATACTCGACAGGCCACCAGCATTGAGTTTGATGGGCTCGTGCTCACGCTTGGTTTTCTGTTCAGGCCCAATGTGATTATCCCAATCAATGCCATATCAGTGATTTTGCGCGAAAAGCACCGGGTCATCATCAAGACGGACAATGGTGAAGTAGAGCTCACTTCACAGTTGCCGAGCTCTGCCTACAAGCTGCTGACACAGCTTCATCGAAAATTTGGAGAGACATAAATCGTCCGCGAGCGGTCGGTTCGTTAGCAGGTATTCCTCCAAATAACTAATTTTTCAGTCTAATTGATAGAGTTATGATCAAAGGCAAAGCGGGCAAAATCCTAATAGTAGATGATAATGTGGATATCCTCAGTGCGGCAAGGATTTTTCTGAAGCGCCATTTTCTACAAGTCGATACTGAAAAGTCACCCGAATCGCTACCTAACCTGTTGATGAACGAGCATTATGATGTCATACTGCTCGATATGAATTTTACCAAGGATGTCAGCAGTGGCCAGGAAGGGTTCTTTTGGTTGGACAAAATACTGGAAATAGACCCGTCGGCTGTCGTAGTACTCATCACGGCTTATGGAGATGTGGAGCTCGCTGTGAGAGCGATCAAAGAAGGGGCCTCAGACTTTGTAATGAATCCGTGGGAAAATGAAAAGCTCCTTGCCACGGTCTATTCGGCTATGCGGCTTAGA
>CAYGOT010000156.1:0-5977 GCA_964351595.1 uncultured Roseivirgaceae bacterium
AGATCAATAGGATGGAGGAAGAAATAACATTAGAATCAACGATCACCTGTCCAAATTGCGGACATCAGAAGGAAGAAACCATGCCTACGGATGCATGCCAGTACTTCTATGAATGTGAAAATTGCAACCAGGTGCTGAAACCTAAACCGGGAGATTGCTGTGTGTACTGCAGTTATGGTACTAAAAAGTGTCCACCCATTCAGCAGAATGGAAAAAGTTGTCGTTAGTAAGCGCGAGACTCAATTGCATGAGCTTGGACTTCTTGAGAAGGCCCTGCTTTTTACGGTTTTCCTTTAAAACCTCACCAAACGATTTGGCTATTTTCTCTGCATTAATGGCTATCTACAAAAGGTATTCAAAAAAGTAAAAATCAAATAATCAGCTAGTTACAACCTATATGGCGGCTGGTGACAGCTACCCTTCCACTGAGCCAAACAGGTTGCCATCAGGATCTCTAAAGAAACATCTCACCTCGGCTCCCCAATCGTAAGGAGGTGTGATAAACTCCGCTCCTCGTGATTTTAGCACCTCATAGGATCGTTTACAATTAGTTACTCTGATTGTATAAGCATGATGCACCCGGTTCGGATCACGTTTGGCATCAAAATGCACATCTGGCTTATCTGCGGTGGGCTCTCCGCCAGTCACCAGTAGCAGCCAATGCCCAAGAAAATTCATAACCGTAGAGTTACCACCATATGTTCTCACGAGCTCTGCGCCCAAGATATCCTTATAAAAGGTCAATGATTTTGACATATCTGACACCACCAAAATGGTTGTGATTTCCATGCCTTCTTCCGGGAAAATGCGGGTATGTTCGCTCATGGGGACTGGCTAAAGCATTACATTATTGCTCTTGATCCGCTCGATCGAGGCTTGAATGATCTCTTTGAGTAACTCTGTGTCCAGATCTGCAAGTCGTTTAAAATATAGGCAACCCTTGCTACGCTTGTGCTTACCCACACGAGAGATCATTTCTTCGATCTCTTTTGATGAACCCATCACGTAAACAGTCATGGTTTGCTTCCGCGGTGAAAACCCACACAGCATCCACTCTCCTTCCCTTCCACTTTTATACTTGTAGTTGTATCTCCCAAACCCAATGATCGAGTCGCCCCACATCTCGGCGTTACAACCGGATATTTCACTCATCATACTGACCAGTGCTTTACTATCAGCTCGTTTTTGTTCATCAGCCACTGTAGCTATGAAATCGTCTACACTCGCTGTATTTCGTTTTGTTTTTAGCTCTGCCATATACCCATTTTGATGTCCGAACAATGAATTTACTAAAACTTAGAGACATTAAATTGAGGTGAATTCTTACCTATGCTGACCAAAAGGGATTGTTGCCTCGTTTATTTTCCTAAATTTGAATTAGCAGGAATCAGTGCCTAGCGGTTAAACGCTGATATTCCTTGTATTGATTAAACCAGTTCATCCATTGTACACAAGAGCTTTTAGCATATTGGTTATGTGTTTATTGTCGATCCTATCGGCAAATGCCCAAATACAGCCGCTATCCAGAAGTGATTCGGGTACGATACAAAGCTATAGCGAGAAGTATGAAGAGGAGCTTAAGATCAACAGGGTCAAGGAAGCCTCAAGATACCTCAATGAGATCGCTTTTCTATACTGGAATCACAATTACTACCAGGAAGCCGCCAACTACTACGAGCAGTCGCTTGAGCTAAACAGTACTATCGACAATGAAAATGGTATTGCCATGATTCATAATAATCTGGGCATGCTCTACGCTGACCTGGGTGAATATGAAAAATCCCTCGAGAGCTTCTCAAAAACCCTGGCCGCCAGACGAGCCAATGATGAAAAATACGGCATCATCTCCGCATTGATCAACCGCTCAGTTGTCAACAATAACCTTAAAGACTTTGATCAATCAATCACAGACCTATTGGAGGCATTGGATATTGCTCGTGGCATGAATGACATGTCTCAAATGAAGAGTGTCTACGGTATGCTTTCAGAGAGTTATGAGAAAAAAGGTGATGTAGACAAATCACTGCAGTATTTTGAACTCTATAAGTCATTTCATGAGCAGCTCCAGCGGGACAAAGTTGAAGACATACAACAAGAACTCGAAAAAGAGAGTATTGAACGTAAGCTCGCACTGGCCGAATCACAGTCCAAAGAGCTGGAATTACTCAAAAATCAACTGGAGCTGAGGCAGAGAGATCAGACCATCCTTGAAAAAGACTCTATCAATCAATCACTGTACGAGGATCTGTCAAGAGCAGAAATTGCTATCAAGCTACAGGAAAATGAGGCGCGCCTGAAGGCGCAGGAAGCCCAGATCGCTAAGGAAAGAACCGAATCATTAGAGAATCGTCAGTTCTTCACTATAGTGATTGCTAGCATCCTTATCATATCTGCCATTGTCATAGCGGTAGTGCTCTTCATATTATTCAGAAGGACCAGAGAAAACAACATAATCCTCGCCGAAAAGAACGCTGCAATCGAAGCGCAGCGACTTGAGCTGGAAGAGTCTAATCAATTGAAAAACAAGCTCTTCTCGATAGTTGCTCATGACCTTAAGAGCCCCATCACCAGCCTTCAGGGTTTCATGTATATTATTGATGACTTTGAGCAGTCACCTGAGCTGAAGGAAGCTTTCTCCCATCTCAAACTACAGCTTGCCAGTGTATCCAACATGCTCGAGAATCTCCTGAAATGGTCTCAATCCCAAATGGACAAACTTGTTGCTAAGCCCCAAAAGACAGATGTCTATCAGATCGTTAAAGAGAATATCGAGTTAATCTCTCCAACGGCGCTAAGCAAAAATGTAGAGGTCATCAACAAAGTGCCTGTAAAGGAGAGCGCCTACGCCGACCCTCAAATGGTACAAATCGTCCTTCGCAACCTTATCCAGAATGGTGTAAAATTTACCAAACCCGGGGGCAAGGTGGAAGTCACCACACAAGGTGAAAATGGAACCTTAGATATTAAAGTAAAAGACAGTGGTATCGGCATGAGCAACAGCAAAATTGCTGAGTTATTTAGCCTGCAGAATGCCAACCCAAGCATGGGTACCAATCAAGAACCTGGCACTGGACTCGGACTATACCTCTGCTCTGAATTACTCAAAAAGAATGATGGCAAGATCATCGTAGAAAGCGAACCCGACAAAGGATCAACCTTCACCGTATCTCTCAAAAGACATGATTAAACGATTGCTAATGGGCGCTCTCGCCCTGACTACCGTAGTATGTGCCTATGCACAAGAGCGCACACCGAAATCCTATGTAGGAGAAGATGGAAAGCTCTATTGGAACAAGCATATGCCGGTATACCTTTTCATCGGTAGCACGCCGGATAAAGCCGATCATCTGCTTGAAAGCGAATCGACTCCAGCTTATGCCAATCCCCATTATCTTGATACCGAAGGCATCAACTTCATTAGGTCAAAAGATGCCTTTGATGTTGAAAACCAGCGAATCATCGAGCCTCGTATCGAGGTACTGTACGAGCTGTATGCTGACGGTATTGCTCCCCTATCGGAAATTGCATTGGAGAGCGCCCCACGGTATGCAGCAGGTGGGAAAGTCTATTTTGGCAAGGGGCTTACCGCCTCATTGTCCTCCAAAGATCAGATATCGGGTGTTGAGCAGGTTTTTTACAAGATCAATACTGCCGGATTCTCTCCTTATCAGAATGCTCTGGATATGTCATCTCAGGGTGAGTATACACTGAGCTATTATGCTAAAGACAATGTGGGTAATGCGGAGCAGGCAAAATCCTCCAGCTTTACTGTGGATACGACCAACCCGGAATCCAACCTGAACATCAATGGCATTACCGATGACAATGTGATCTCTGGAGGAAGTAAGATCTACATCCTCACTGAGGACAACCTCTCAGGCGTTCGCAATACCTACTATAAGTTTGATAATGGAGAGTTTAAGAAATATGCTCCCGGCAGTGCCATCAACTTTAGATATCTGGACGATGGCAATCACGTGCTTACGTACTATTCAGATGATAACGTCGACAATGTGGAAGCGCAAAAGACTTTGACCTTCTACTTCGACAAAACTGCCCCACTTATGGCGGCTGATGTTCTTGGGGATAGATTCGTAGTGGACGATCAGGTCTATTTTTCCGGTAGGACTAAGCTGAAACTAACCGCAGTAGATAACAAAGTAGGTGTAAAAGAAATCAGATACTCCATCGATGGTGGTGAGTTTGGAAAATATGATCAGCCCTTCTACCTCCCAAGCGTATCGGGTGACCATACAGTGCGCTACTACTCCATCGACAACATGGAGAATCAAAGTGCCAGCACGGGTGGCGGCTTTGAGGAGTTCAAGCACACGGTCAACAAAATCTATGTCGACTTGACAGGCCCTACCTTGTCGAATAGCATTCTGGGCAAGCAAACCGTAAGAAATGACACTTTGTTGATTGGCCCTTCAAGTCGCATACGGCTCAACGCAACAGATGGGGAGTCGGGGTTGAAGTCGGTAACCTACAGCGTCAATCGCGAAACCGTAGAAAACCCGTACAATGATCCGTTTAGTATCACAAAAGAAGGGGCTTATACATTGGAGTATTTTGGATATGACAATGTAAATAACAGAAATGTTGATGAGTTTCACTTCCAGGTAGACGCTACTGCCCCGACTATCTTTTTTCAGTTTACGGTAGGTTCAATTGGCACGAAGGATGGATTGGATGTCTATCCATCAGACGCAGGATTGTTCATTGCCGCGACCGATCAAAAAGCAGGATTGGCCAATATCTACTACGCTATCGATGGTGGTGCGGAGAAGCCCTACGGTAATCTCATCAATGGACTTAGGAAGAATAAAGAGCATACAATCAAAGCTCGTGCGGTTGACCGGCTGGGCAATGAGTCCACAAGTGAAGTGACTTTTTATATTGAGAAGTAAGATAATTTGAGGTAGTCTGGAGAAATGTTATTGAGCACTTGGCTATATTCTTTCAAGATACTCAGGCCTTTTCTTAAAAAATTAAAACAACTACAGAGTAGAAATAGCTCTACAAAAAAGGCTGTTGTTGACAAAAAAGTTGCTTCCATTAAGAAGCTTCAAAGCCAACCTTCCAAAGAGTTGGTTAGAAAAGATGTCACGAACATAGCTATTCAGGAAGGCCTCACTCTGGTGGTTTATTGGAAAGTACTTAACATCGGAAAAGGCCCTGCTGTCATATTGAAGGTCTATAATCGGGAAATTTTAAAATTCGATTGTTTCGGCAAGGAAAAAGGACATTATCATGTCTATCCCAATTACAATGATCGCATCTGGTTTATTGAAGATAATGCCGCTGATCAAGTACGACGCACCAGATTAGAATTGGAAATGAACGGTTCCAAATATTTGAGGAAATATTTGTCGGACTTTCCTAAAAACCCCAAACTCCGTCATATTGATGCTAAGTTGCCGGATCTTGGAAATGCCTTAGATCAAATGGAGGATAGAATGAATTTTTTTCTCTCTAATATCCCGGAGTTAAAAGAAATATAATCACCGGAAGAATGGTGAATTACATTTTTTGGTCTGCCAAAAGCTGCTCATAATCATACTGCAAATCCTCGTGAACGCTGGATACGACCTTTTCGATCCTTGCAATCTGCCGGTCATAGAGATTCTTCATCGTCGTACTGCGATGAAAGTTGAAAGGCAACTCCTTCATCAGCTCGCAAAAGTGAAGCAAAAGCTCGATTTCGGTAGTCTTCTCACTGCTGTACTTGATAAACTGATTGGTCATGCGCAGTGCTTTCCTTATACCTTTCTTTGCATAGTAGAGATGTGAGGAGTTGATCTCACCAAACTGTTCTTCCACCACATCCTTGGCTGATTGCACATAGTAAGGTTCATCGTCTGCCATGAACAGCAGATAGGTCAGCAGCTCCTTATTGTCTTTTTTGAACTTCGCCATACGCAGGCAAAACTCCATCACCTTATCCGGGTCTGTTTCTTTGATTGCTTTCTTAATT
>CAYGOT010000157.1:0-5937 GCA_964351595.1 uncultured Roseivirgaceae bacterium
CGACAGAAAAATGAAGCCCTTCAGCAACTGGTGGATGAGAAAACGGCAGACCTGGCTGCTAAAAATAAAGAACTAGAAATTGAGGCAGCTTTAGAAAGAATCAGATCAAGTGCCAATGCCATGCAGGACAGTACGGAACTTGCTGATGTCATCAAAGTGGTCTTTCAGGAAACTATCGCACTGGGGTTTGGAGCAAAAGCTTGTGATCTGGTAATTTTTGATCCCGTATCTGGCGCGGCGCAATTCTGGATATCAGGAGACCTGAATGATGAAGTCATCTATGCTCGAATCCCCAAGCTCAAGATCAAACACTACACAGAATCACTAAAAGCCTGGGAACGAGGTGATAAACTGCGGTCAGCTACGTTAAAAGGCAAATCCTGTCAAGCCTATATGCGTCAGATCATCGATAAGATGGAGGAAAGCAATATCTCCTACGAGATCAAGGAATTATTGCTTAACCTGGATACTATCCACCATACCGAAGCATTCACCAAGCATGGCCTATTTCGAGCAGCCGGTGATGCGCCTTTGCAACAGGATGAGGAAGAAATACTCGTACGTTTTGCCAAAGTCTTCGAGCAGACATACACCCGCTTCCTCGATCTCCAAAAATCTGAAGCGCAGGCAAGGGAAGCACAGATAGAGGCAGCACTTGAAAGAGTGCGAACTGCTTCTATCACGATGCAAAAAGGTGATGAATTGTCCAATGTGATCAGTGTGGTATTCAAGCAATTGGTGGAGCTAGGGTTTGATGCCGATGGCTGTGGACTAAACTTGTATGACGGAAATGACGGTATGGACATGTGGATGTCAGGCTTTGGCGAAGATATTCACCCTGAGCATTTCCATATAGACTTTTTTGACCACCCCTACTACCAACAGCAGCTCAATACCTGGAAGACTCAAAAACCATATGAAGTGCTCTCATTTGAAGGTGAGCTTAAGACAAGTTATGATGAGCAAACATTTTCCAATCCCGACTTTTTCAATGTTCCGGAGGATATAAAAGCCACCTTTCTTGAAAAAAACAAAGCTTTAAGTTCATCTGCTTATATGCGCTATGGGATGTTGGAAATCGTGGGTGACCATGAACTCTCAGATGGTGAAGCAAATATTCTATGTCGATTTGCCAAAGTCTTTGAACAGACCTATACCCGCTTCTTAGATCTCCAAAAAGCAGAAACCCAGGCTAGAGAAGCACAGATTGAAGCGGCACTGGAGCGTGTACGGGCTCAGGCAATGGCGATGCATAATACAGATGACCTTGGTAAGACGATAGAAGTATATTTTGAACAGCTCGATACACTGTCACACACGCCGATTGTCCGTTGCGGAGCTGGTTTATTATCGAAAGAAAACACCTTTGCCCAAATGTGGACGGCATCACGTACCCCGGAGGGCGATACTTTTAGCGTGGAGGGAACCATTAATATGCAAGGACATCCCCTGTTAGAGAGCACCTACGATCATTGGCTCAAGCAGGAGGAACATACTTATGTACTCCAGGGCCAAGAAATACAGGAATATTATGATTACATCACTAATCAAGTAGCCACTACAAATAATTCAGATGAAGCCCTGTATTTCTATTTCCCCATGTTTGCTGAGGGATCATTTTATGTAATCGCTAATCAGGAGATTCCCGAAAACGAGCTGAAAGTTTTCCGGCGATTCAGTTCAGTACTGAGTCTCACTTACCGGCGATTCAATGACCTGAAAAAAGCAGAAGCACAGGCACGAGAAGCAGAGATCGAAGCGTCATTGGAAAGGGTCAGAGCTTCAGCTATGGCAATGCATGATAGCCAGGATGTCATGAATGCCACCTCGGTCATGTTCAACGAACTTGATGAATTGGGAATTGAAACCATTCGCTGTGGAGTGACAGTAATCAAGCCAACAAAAGAAATGGAGGCGTGGGCGTCAGTACCTACCGAAAAAGGTAGGGTTTCACAGGTGACAGGATCAATCCAAATGTCCATTCATCCGCTATTTGAGGAATTGTATGAAGGCTGGGCAAAGAAAAAGTCACATTTTACCTATTCGTTAAATAAGAAAGAGGCAAAGGCCTATTACAAAAAACTTAATCAAGCGTCAAGCTTTAAGGTGCCTGAGGAATCCAATATCAATGTTGCGCAGTTGTGTAACGCTTTTTATTATCCTGAAGGATCTGTGTATGTATTTACTGAGCACGAACTGGATGACATGTCAACTGACATTCTACAACGACTGACCAAAGTCTTCACACTCACCTACAGGAGATATCTTGATCTTAAGGAGGCGGAGCATCAAGCACGTGAATCCGAAATAGAATTGTCCCTGGAACGTATCCGGGCGGCTGCTACCGCAATGAGCACATCTAGCGATCTTCAGGATATTGTGGTAGCCATGCGAAAAGAATTTGTTACACTCGGTTATGAGGCAGATTATTTCTGGCACATGCGCTGGTTGCCAGATAGGTATGACAAGGCCATGACAACAGGTGATGGTGATCGTATAGGAATGGTCATGCGACTGCCAAGGCATATACATGGAGACATACCTTTGGTAGCAGATTGGGAAAAATCTGATGAACCCGTATTGGTCTTTCCCATGGATGCTGATACGGCAGTCAACTATGTCAATAAAATGGTCGCCCTCGGAGATTTTGAACAGCTAGATCCCAATGCGCCTACCGAAGATGCAATCCGAAAGATTGACGGCTTGACCTTTGTCATGGCCAGAACAACGCATGGTGAAATTGGCTACAGTCTGTCCGGGAAGGTGATTAATCCACCGAAAGAGGCCATAGATACGCTCGCACGTTTCGCAGGCACTTTTGATCTTGCCTATCGAAGATTCGAAGACTTGCTCCAAGCGGAAGCCCGCGAGAGAGAAGCCGTCAAACAAGCCTCCATTGATCGGGTGCGGGCCGAGATTGCTTCTATGCGATCACCAAAAGACCTTGAGCGAATCACACCTCTGGTTTGGAAGGAATTGACCGTATTGGGCGTGCCCTTCTTCCGCTGTGGCGTCTTTATTATCAAAGAAGAAGAAGAGATGGTTCATGCCTACCTCTCCACTCCTACCGGAAAATCTCTAGCTGCTCTGCACATTCCATTCAGCGAGACTGAGCTTGGTATGATTCAACCCTCGATTGATAACTGGAGAAATCAGACCGTCTACCGTGAGGAATGGGATCAGAAACAGTTCCTTCAGAATATGCAGCTATTCATAAAACAGGGACTCATCGAGAATGCAAAACAATATCAGGCGGGTAGTCCACCTCCGGAAAAACTAGTGCTGCAACTTGTTCCCTTTAAACAAGGAATGCTCTATGTTGGTAATTCTGAACCATTGATCCAGGAGCATGTGGAGCTGATGCAATACCTGGCTTCTGCATTTGCGGTAGCGTAT
This sequence comes from uncultured Roseivirgaceae bacterium, assembly GCA_964351595.1. Taxonomy (GTDB): domain Bacteria; phylum Bacteroidota; class Bacteroidia; order Cytophagales; family Cyclobacteriaceae; genus UBA6059. The sequence goes on from CAYGOT010000157.1 coordinate 3,397, forward strand.
GCGAGGTATGAGGACTTTGTGCAGTTGGAGGACGCAAAGCGAAATATTGAACATACGCTGACCGATTTGAAAGCAGCGCAAAACCAGCTGGTGCATTCTGAGAAAATGGCATCCTTAGGAGAGCTAACAGCAGGTATAGCACATGAGATTCAGAATCCTTTGAACTTTGTCAATAACTTCTCCGACCTCAACAAAGAGCTCCTGGCCGAACTCAAGGAAGCAATTCGCGAAAATGATCAGGAAGAGATTGAGGCCTTGACTAATGATCTGCTGGCCAATGAGGAAAAGGTCACCCACCATGGAAAAAGAGCAGAGCAGATCGTAAAGAGTATGCTCCAGCATTCCAGAACCGGCTCTGGTGAGAAGGAAATGACCGATATCAATGACCTCTGTGATGAGTACCTACGCCTCTCCTATCACGGTTATCGTGCTAAGGACAAAAGCTTTAATTCAGATTTCAAACTCGAGCTTGACCCTTCCCTACCCAAAATCAATGTCGTCCCTCAGGACATAGGGCGAGTATTGCTCAACCTGATTAATAACGCCTTCCAGGCAGTGCAGGGAGTTGAAAATCCAACTTTGATCTTATCTACAAAGCTAACGGCTAATAGCCAATTGCTAATAGCCGTACAAGACAATGGCCCGGGCATCACCGACGACATCAAAGACAAAATCTTCCAACCTTTCTTTACTACCAAACCAACCGGTGAAGGAACCGGATTAGGCCTAAGTATGAGCTATGATATCGTGACAAAGGGGCACGGGGGAAAGATTGAAGTACAAACAAAAACAGGCGAATGGACTACATTTTCTATTTCTCTTCCTATTGTCTGAAACGCGGATTAAGAGGATTAAATGATGACACAGATAAACTTAATTGGTGAAATGAAATCAGCGAAATCAAATAATCAGCGCAAATCAGTGATTCAGACAATCTATGATATTATTACAAAAGGGCATGGGGGAACCATCAATTTGAAATCCAATTTGGGAGAAGGATCAGAATTCACAATCAAACTATTGGTCTTGTAAAGCAGTGGCTCTTCATCGCTTTCATTGTTTGTAATCATGTTCTGTCGGGACAGGATAAAGTCATTACACTCAATACGTCCATGTTTGATCAATTCCAAACGATCTGGCTTGCTGATACTGGCGAATGGTTATTTAAGAAAGGCCATCATCCATCTTGGGCTGAATCTCATTTAAATACAAGTGATTGGGAAAAACGCTCGCCAACACAAATCTCTTCATCTCTGGCTGATGAAAATGGACAATTAGAAGGCTGGTTTAGAATAAGAATCAAATTAGACACTAGTTTTCTGGGAATTAATCTAGGGCATATCCAGCGATCTTGGGCTGCTACGGATATTTTTATTGATGGTCAACTGGTATACTCCAATGGCAATATTGGGCTACAAAATGATGTATTTCAATATTATAAAAGAAGTCTGAAAGATCCCAAGCCCCTTAATCTGGCTGTTGACAAGGAGCATCTTATTGCTATACACTTTAAAGATAAAGTTGTCCCTGTCTTCAATGAATTAAAAGGCAATGTTGATGATAATTGGAGTGGTTTATTTAACATCACAGGACCCGAATATAAAAACCTATCCCTTGAACTCTACATCGATACACAATCAAGGTGGAAAACGATCCAAGGCTTTTGCTTTATATTATTATCGATTTTTTGGACTTTATATATCCTAAACAGAAGTGCTAACCACCTTTTACTTATAGCCATAGTTTTGACCATGGTTTTCGTCAGTACTTTTTCTTTTTTAAATCACAACATTGGGGATATTTCATTTGGCATGAAGTTGTTTTATGACTATCTCGGTTTATATGCCTTTTTCGGTATTGTCCTTGGCTATCCACTTACCCTCGGAACGGTTTTCAGAGGTAATGCTTATCGTTGGCATTGGGTATTTTCAGGTGTAGCATTTATATATCTGAATGCTAATTTCATAGCACTTAATTCACTCTCGACTTTCTTCATCTTTCCAATTATTACGATAGTGTCACTTTTAAGTGGCATCTGGTATCTTTTCTCATCCTGGAGAAAATTAAAGGGAGCTAAATGGGCCATTGCTATGGGTATCATTGTAGCCCTATTTGCCGCTATTATCGTAGGTATTTTGGCAACATTCGCAGACCTTGGATACATAAGTGGAGTCCATTTTGGATTTATTTTTAATTACATATTTTACATAGTTTTCTTCAGTGTTCCCCTAAGTCTTGAGGTATATGCGGGATTATGGTTTAAGGAAATGATGGAAGATGTGAAGCAAAAGTCTGAAAAACTCATTCAGGCAAACAAGGAAAAAAGGGAGATCCTTGAAAAGCAGCAGGTCAAACTTGAGGCACTGGTAGACGAAAGAACCTCAGATTTAAATAAATCGCTCGAAGACCTAAAATCCACCCAAACCCAACTCATCCACTCAGAAAAAATGGCTTCTCTCGGGGAGCTCACCGCTGGGATTGCACACGAGATTCAAAACCCACTCAACTTTGTGAATAACTTCTCTGAGATAAATAAGGAGA
>CAYGOT010000158.1:0-5730 GCA_964351595.1 uncultured Roseivirgaceae bacterium
AGAAAATGATTTCTCAAAAACCCACCCCCAGCCCCTCCAGGGATGGGATTGATGGCATTTTCTCTTTACTCTTACATCGAACTCAGGTTAATTTACTATCGCCAACAGCGTGTGTAGCGGACTAAATACAGCCAGGCTTTCTATTGCAGACAAAGAGCGTACAACACAAAACTATCCTGACCGATGCTTCTCTTTTAAACCCGGTTTATGCATTAGAACTTCGTGATGAGCATTTAAAGAGCAATGAATCAGGGAGTTTTACGAATGAGGCATAGCACCGCTATGGTGAATGAGTAAAACTGAGCGAAGTGACTGATTTGAAGCTATTTAGCTGCGCAATAGATTTTCTAATGAATATTCCGGGTAAAATGAGGTTAGATTTTGCTGTCCGCCAATGCTAGTTACTATTAACCTGAGTTCGGCATTAAAAACCACTCCCAAATTGTCTTTTCGAGACCAAATATTTGGGTTTCCAACGCACAAATTCCAATGACGTATAGTTCCCCAATATTGGTCATCCTGAGGCTCTCGAAGGATTCTTTGCAGGGTTTCGCAACAAGTCTTCGAGAGCCTCAGACTGACAGCTATAAATACGTCATTGGTACGATAGGAGCCCGCCTGCCGGAGGGCAGGAAACCTAATTAATGCTCGAAACCGAAATAAGAATATATTTCTTTCCTCCTTTTTAAGAAGATATCTCCGCTACGCTGCGATATGACAATTTGGGAGTGTTTTTTAAAGTTTGAGTAATCGAACTCAGGTTATTAAGCAATCACACGCTTTGGTAGTGTCTGGTAGGTAGAGCTTTTGACAATGACATTTATACCAATTACCACGTATAACGACGCATATCTTGCTGTTGATTCCTCCATTTCATACGTTGAAAAGCCTTGTCCTAGCGCTGCTAGGTCTTCATTTTCCGCCTTTGAAATGAAAAAATCACCGACACAATTTAAAGCGCCCTTATACATCGCAATTGGTATTAGAAATACACCTTGTACATCATGTTGGGAAAAAAACCGAATTGCGTGACATGGTCTACCCCTCCTGGAGCATTCTCGTTATAGAACTCAAATATCTTTCCCCCTGCATTGGTGAGGTCGTAGATGTTGAAGTAAAGTTCATGTGCCACTTTGGGCTTATTCCATCGGTAAGCCATCGACAAATCTATTTGGTACAAGTTATCCAATGAGGTATCATAGGCACGACCATAGTCATATATCCGATTACTTGCTGGATCTACAGCAAGTTGGCCATCTTCATCCCTTAGCAGCGGAATTATGTTTCTGCCCCCGCCAAAGAATATTTTCGTGTTTAAGGTGAATACCTGATTTCTTTTCTTTCCGAGATTCTCAAATTCTCGCCCCATAAGGATGTTGGCAATGTATCGGCCATTATATGCCGTGTTACGCTCTACACCTTCCAGAGATGTATATTTTGATTGGAATATGGATCCATTAATCAGAAAGTAGTAGTGATCACTGAAGTACTTCTCTAGTGAGAATTCTATGCCGTAGTTTTTTCCCGTACCCTCGTTTGTCAGGTCAACATATTGATAATCCAGCCCCTCATTGATGGTCGCATAATAACTCGTGTCGTTGTTGGCCACAGGCAAATTGTACAAATGCTGATAATACACTTCCAGTTTAGCGACCATGTCTTCACCAAATCTCTTTTGGTAGCCCAATGCATAATGGTTGGCCTTGAGTAGCCCCAGATCATGATTGGGCTCAATGAACGAACCGTCTGGCTGCTCCACTTTAGCGAAGTAATTATGAACACTTTCCATGGTGCTGTGCACGCCAAACCCAGCATGTACGGAACTTGATTTTCCAAAATGCCAAACGGCACTCAGCCTCGGCTCTAATGTACTTTTGTTGTTATAGAGCACATTCATATTATGAACTCCCGCAACCACAGTGACATTACTGGCGGGGCGGTATTTCCAGTTAATGAAATTGCGAAGCGTACTGATATTTTCATCAAACTGTGCAAGCGGAGTTAGGTTGTCCGATGGGTCATTGAGCCTCGACTGATCATAATTAAATCCTAGTAGGGCGTATTTAGAACCCACCTGAAGCTTGCTTCTGGCGTTGATCTTATTGCTATAGGTACTTGCGACACGGTAAGCGGTTCTCCGTATCCGAGAATCATAAAAAAGAGAACTGCTGACCAATGAATCTGTGATAGGCTGGTTGTCTTCATCCACCTGATACCTATTGGCAATGACTTCATCATCAATATGTTCGGTAGACATGGACAAAGTAGAGTGGATGCTGCTATGGTCATTGAGGTAGTAAGTATGAGCTAGTCCAAGATTCAACAACCCCGTTTCTGTTTCATAATCTTGAAGTAAATCCGCTGTAAGTGGATTGTTGCCTGGTATTGAATTTTCATCCAAATCCACTTGATCAAACCCACTCAAACCCCAAAGCCCAAAAACGGAAAAGTCCCCAATGCTCTTTGTTGGCAATGCTAATTTGAAAGCGGCATCTTGATATCGGGGAATACCGGTAACATCTACCAAACCAAGTTCTGAGATGAGAGAGACAGTGGAGTAGCGATAGTTTACCAGAAAAGAACCGTCATAGCCTTTCTTAAGTGGTCCTTCCAGTGTAACGTCTGTCCCCATGACACCCAATCCAAAAATGCCCTCAAACTTTTCATTGTTGCCAGCCCGGAGACGTACATCATATACGCCGGATAGCACATCGCCATATTCGGCCGAGAATGCACCAGTATAGAAGTCTGATTTTTCCAGTAGGTTATTGTTCAAGGCACTTATTCCACCATAACCGATCCCGTTTTGATTGGCAAAATGATTTGGATTGGTTATCTGAGCACCTTCCAACCTCCATTGGATATATTTTGGAGAGTTGCCTCGGACAATGATGTCGTTACTTCCATCTTGTGTAGTGGCTACACCTGCAAAGTTGGACATAATCCTTGTTGGATCATTGAAAGGGCCAGCGAAGCGGTTGGACTCTTCGGGGGAAATGGATCGGCCACTCACCAATACCATATCGTTGACGGGCACACCCTTTTCCATTTGCCCCATTATAACGATTTCTTCCATTTTAGTAATGGATTCTGTTAACTCAAGGTTGACTACCGTTTCCCTTGCCGACTGCACCAAAATATTCGGGATTATTTTGTTTTCATACCCGATATATGACAGTTGCAGATTTACTCTACCGATCCCGACCTGTTCAATTCTGAAATTTCCATCAATATCAGAAGTGGCGCCAAGAGGAGGAGAGGTTTCCAGCACCAATACCGTTGCGCCGATCAAAGGCAGCTTGCTATCTGCATCGATGATATTGCCCCGAATGGTTTGCTGCAGTCCCTGCTTTTGACCATTGGGCTGAGGTCGCGGTGTAATGACCAGCGTATTCTCAATTTTCTTATAGGTCAATGGGCTGTTTTCCAGACTTTTCTCCAAAATCGCTTCCACCGTAGTGTTAGACAATGAAAAAGTCACAGGTGGACATTTGTCTATTTCTTCCTTGCTATATACAAACTGGAAATCGGATACTTTTTTGAGTCGGGTGATGATGGTCTCAACCGATTCGTTTTCGGCCTCAAAATCAGGGATTTGGCCAAAACTTTTCAGACTAACCATCAAACAGATGGCAGTCAATACAAACACATGAATGTTCAGGTTTTTCATAACTTTACATTGATTTAAGATTCGCGTCTTATATTAAATTGTTGAGTGGGAGGTGTTAGCGCACTTCCCATTCGCGTTTAAAGGATAATAATTGTTCTTTCTTGCAATTCAAATTGCACGTTGGTGGTGAGTTCAAGCATTTCCAGTATAGTTGAAATGCGTTGGGTATTTTCTATTCGGGCAGTGAAGTGATAGTGCCTCGCTTGTTCATTTTTAAATTCATATTTAAAGTCGTACCAACGGGCGAGTCTTTTCATAACTGACTCCAAATCTTCATTTTCAAACTCGACCTTACCTTGCACCCATGAGGTATAGAGGGTTGTATTTACCTGCCCTACTTCCAAAGTTGAACTCCCATTTGTAAAAATTCCTCGGTCCCCAGGTACAAGCAATTCCGTTTTCTGCTGTGCCAATAACTTCACACTTCCTTCCACCAATGTGGCAGAAGTTTGCATTTCATTTGGATAGGCAGATACATTGAAAGTAGTACCCAATACACGCACATCCAGATTTTCTGTATTGACAGTAAATGCTTTGGAATTGTGAGCTACCTCAAAAAATGCTTCACCTTGCAGGTAAACATCTCTGGTGCTGTCTGTAAAAGCGACAGGGAATCTTAGTTTGGAATCGGCATTTAGGGTCACCTTGGTACCATCGGCTAGTTTTAGTTGATAGCGGCCACCACGAGGCGTGATTAACTCATTGTAGATAAGCGGTGAAGCGGGTTCTTGTCCTTCCGAATCTGAATCAATATTGTTTCCCGAGTAATCAAGCGTCTGCTCCCTTTTCACAATTTGTGATAATCCTTGTACGATTGTTTTTGGAGCTGTTTGACTAGTAAGATCAATAAGCTTTCCTTCGGACAGGACCAGAGTAGCTTTTTGAACACCCGGCTCGATCACCTCATCGATATTGGCCAATGAATCAGTCGGTTGGCCCTTGTAATAGTAGTACAATGCACCTACCAACAAGAGAGGCAGCACAATGGAAGCGGCATATCGCAACCATTTTCCGGTATCCATTTTGACCACTTTTGTGGCAAAATGATCCTTTTCCAGTTTTTGCCAGACGGCTTCCTTGTCGAAAAGCTCATAAACCTCCAGCTTGTTAAGCAGTTCGTTGTTGTCTTGGAGCCGCTCGATCAGCGCTAAATGATCAGGACTTTCCTCGATCCAATTTTGCAGTTCTATTGCACCTTCCGAAGAGATTTTTCCCTTGACCTTCTGGGCTATGAGTTCGGCAATATGAAAATTTCGATCCATGACGTTCTGACTGTTCCGATGCTAAAACAACCAGATGTGAAAAGTGGGTGAAGTGGATCTCGCTTTTTTCTTATAAACTAAATAGTACGCTCATTATCGCTCCTGAAAGCTTATCCTTGAGTTTGGCGTAGGCGATTTTCTTTTGGGTCTTAACTGTGTTTTCTGATATGTCTAAGGTCTCAGCGATCTCTTTGTTCTTTAATTCTTTAAGTGCCAGGAGCATGATTTTTCTGGCAGACGAAGGCAAGCTCTCGATTTCCTGATACAGCAAGTTGAAGGTATCCTCCTCAATGACATGCTGTGTGAAAAAATGTGTGGACTCTAGCTCATATATTAGATTTTCCTCATGCTTTTGCCTGACGGAAAGATGTTTGAGGTGATTCAGACTTTTGTTCCTTACAGAGGTGTATAGAAAGGCCTTGACAGCTTTTTCATTTTCAAAATTTTCTCGATTATCCCAAAGGCTGATGAAGGCAGACTGCACCTGATCCTGTACTGCTTCTGTATCTCCCAAGTATCGATATCCGAACGCACAAAGCGGATGGAAATAATTATCAAAATAGGTTTGAAAGGTATTTCGGTTGATCACTGTACGGCAAAATACTATAATAAATGATCAGAGGTGTGTTTCCCTAAAGCTCAAATTAAATCTAACGCCTAGCCATGATGACCTATCTGCCTGCAGACAGGTAGGTCCTTACCTGGGGGATCTCGGATTCCACGAGTGGAGCCTGAGAAGTCAGGTGATGATCCCCCAATTATTAAGACAGGTTTAGTATCATTTTAAGTTCTACAATA
>CAYGOT010000159.1:0-5574 GCA_964351595.1 uncultured Roseivirgaceae bacterium
TCATCTGGTCGTCAGCCGTCTACTCGATTAGCATCTTTTATTTTAGTCCTAAGATTGAGGAAAAGACCCTTTCGAAGAAAAGTTGCACCACATTAGCCAGTTTTTCGTTCTCACAATCTTTTTCCCAATGAGCATTATCAGAGTTTTGGTTGGCGTATCGGATAATTATTTCTCCTTTGTCATCAATGTAAAAGGATCTTAAAGAAATTTCATTTGAATAGGTAGCATATCCTATGAATCGAAAATCCCTTTGTTCAGGGTCATAGAAATTAAGTTCCAGTGGGATGACATGTGGAGAATTGGGGAATTTGGCGTTAGACCTAAAAAATCTAAACATTAGGGTAGCTATGATTCTGTTCGAATCATTATCATGAATACGGATCGAAAAGAAATTAGTAGCCGGAGCAATTCCATCGTCCTTCAGTTTTTGGTATTTTTCAAAGGTTATTGGATTGTATTCATAGAAGCTGACGTAATAACTTTCAACGTTTTCATCTATCACCGAAACGGCTTGCTTAAATTCTAATTTAACTTGATTCATTTTATTGAGCCAGAGTTCAAATTCTGATTTAAGCTTTGCCAAACGTAACTCAGTATCCCGCGCTCCAATTTTTTTAGCCCACGCCTTTAACCTGTTTGATTCATCTCGTACTCTTGTGTACTGAGTGAATAAATCAGAGCAATTTTTAGTAACTACCTCAATAATGGGTTCATATTCATTTTTGTCCGCTAGACTTAAGGCATTGTAATAGTCAGGGCGTTCATCTCTTTTTATGTTACAAATTGGATACCCCGCTTTCAATAGTATAAGATTGAGTAACAATCGAGCTGTTCGTCCATTTCCATCTTTAAAAGGATGAATTTTTACCATTTCATGATGGGCAATTGCTCCTCTAATGACGGGATCTAATTCTTCGTTCGCATTTAACCAGTCAAAAAGTTCACGCATTCTAATTGGAACTTCGAATGGTTCTGGAGGAGTGTGTTCAGAGCTGGTAATGATCACTCCTATATCTCGATAATCACCTGGCTTAAGAGATTCGTCACTTCCGATTATCAAGCTATGAATTTGCTTTAAATAATTTTCTGTAATGCTCACTTCTTGATCGATCAGTTCAAGGAGGAAATCAAATGCAATTCCGAGGTTCTTTACTTCTACACTGTCTTTCAATGGTTTCCCCGAAATATCAATACCTTCCTTTAGAACGATTGAAGTTTCTTGTAGCGTCAATCTATTCCCTTCTATTCCAGCACTATGATAGATATGATGAGTTCTAAAGTGTTCCCTGAGCTTACTCAGAGCAATCTCGTCTAAGGGAGTTTTTCTAAATTCTTCTATTTCGTCATGCAGATTCCCGAGTTGCTCAAGTAAATCCGGGGATAATTGTTCCTTACTAATTTCTATCATGGTCAGTCAATTGATGCTAACATTTATGTAAATGCCACTAGTGGCGTTTATTTCCAATATGTTTTTTTTAGTGTTTCATATTTGTAAGGTGCTGATATATAAGTAAATATCCGGTAATTACCATTTGTTGTCGTTAATAACCGCCACTCCAATACATGATAACAAGTTAGGCATCTCTCCCAGTTTTAACAACATCTGAAAAGTGCAATGCGATGATTGTAGTCGCTCGAAAAGGCTCATCGTAAGGTGAGCCTGCTGGTTACAGGCTGAGCTGCGCCTAGCTGAGCGGCCCTATTTGTCGGTAGACTACCAGCTATAGTGATCGTGAAGTCACCCTTCTCCAGGATCGACTCACCTTGCTCATTGATCAGCTCCAGCATCTCGGAGGTGATGGTAAAGACGACCTGTTGGCTTTCGCCCGGTGCGAGGGCGATGGATTGTACCCCCTTCAGTGAGAATAGGGGAGCAGTGACACTGGCTTCCTCATCGGTGAGATAGAGCTGTACTACTTCCTGTCCGGGATAGTCGCCGGTGTTGGTGACTGTACAGCTTACCTCGGTGCTTTGTCCCCTTTTGAGTTTCGATTCCGGTAGGCTGATGTCGCTGTACACGAAGCTGGTGTAGCTCAGGCCATAGCCGAAAGGGTACATCGGTTCTTCGGTCATGTAGCGGTAGGTCCTGCCCTGCATGGAGTAGTCCTCATAGGGTGGTAGCTGGTCCAGCGACTTGGGGAAGGTGATGGGCAGTCGCCCCGAGGGTGAGACCTTTCCGAATAGGATATCTGCGAGCGCATGCCCTGCTTCCTCGCCGGGATACCACGCCATGATTACGGCATCCGCGATCTCATGCACTTCGGCGAGGTTCATCGGACATCCTCCAGTCACTACCGCAATCACCGGCTTACCGTGCTCACCTTTGATCTTGTGGAGGTAGTCCAGCTGATTTTCCGGGATGTCATAGTCCAGCCGATCACCGAAGTAAGGGGAGGAGATGGACTCACCCTCTTCGCCTTCGATATGCCGCGAGAGGCCCATGGCTACAATCGTCACATCGGCTTCCGCTGCTCCACCGGTAGACCAGTCCACGGGATTGACGTTGGGCCGGTCGAGTGTGGTGCCGGGACTATAGTCTACCTGGCTACCGGTAGCCACACGATCCGTGATGCCTTCGAGGAAAGTCACCATGTTGGGGTTCACGCCGAAGTAGTTGCCCAGCAGTGCATCTATAGACGCGGCATTGGGACCTACGACATAGTATCGGTTGAGGTCATTCTTCAAGGGGAGCACCCCATCGTTTTTCAGCAATACCATCGATCGGGTGGCAGCCTCATAGGCCAGCGCCCTGTGCGCTTTGCTATCAATCACATCCGCGGCAATGGCGCTGTATGGATTGTCTTCTTCCGGATCAAACATGCCCAACTTAAACCGGGTGCGCAGTAGCGGTAACAATCGCTCATCGATGAGCGCTTCATCAACCAGGCCGGTTTCTACCGCCTCGATCAAGGCCGGATAGGTATCCCCGCAGTTGACATTGACACCACTCTTGAGTGCTAATGCGGCGGCTTCTGCCTGAGTCTCGACTGTACCATGCCCGATCTCTGAGTAGAAATCTACCAGGGCCCAGCAGTCGCTGACCACATGCCCCTGGAAGCCCCACTGGTCAAACAGGATTTCCGATAGGAGGGTGTTGCTAGCGCAGCATGGCTCGCCATTAGTCCTGTTGTAGGCGCACATGACCGACTCCACACCCGCATCCACCAGCGACTCAAAGGCGGGCAGGTAGGTCTCGTAGAGATCCTTCTGACCTACGACAGCATCAAACTCATGCCGCAGCTTCTCCGGCCCGCTGTGTACGGCAAAATGCTTGGCGCAGGCGGCAGTCTTCATATAAGTCGGATCATCTCCCTGGAGTCCTTTGACAAAGGATACGCCCAGCAGACTGGTCAGGTAAGGGTCTTCCCCGTAGGTCTCTTGCCCGCGACCCCAGCGTGGGTCTCTGAAGATGTTGACATTGGGTGTCCAGAAGGTCAGGCCAGTATATCTATTGTAGTTACCGGCTGCTTTAGCGGCATTGTGCTTGGCGCGGGCTTCATCTGACACGGCAGAGGAGATCCTGTAGACAAGGTCAGCATCGAAGGTAGCTGCCAGTCCGATCGCCTGCGGAAAAATGGTGGCTTTGCCCGAGCGACCTACGCCATGCAATGCTTCATTCCAATAGTCATAGGGCGGAATATTCAACCTAGGAATAGCCGGGGTATTCATTAGCATTTGATCTACTTTTTCCTGGAGTGTCAGTCGCCCGATCAGGTCTTTGACCCGTGTGTCCAGGTCGGCACTAGTATCGAGGTAGGTAGGCTGTGCCTGAAGCGAAGAGAGTCCAAGGGTCATAATGAGGAGTAGAATGAGCGTCGTATGCATGATCAACTGGTTTTTGGGCTACCAAGCGGATCAATACCGCTCACTTCCCAATACAATGGATCATGAAAATAGTGAAGTCTGCCTCGGCTTGCAAGGGAGTGATCATGAAAGGAATTTGTAGCCTGATTGGGGCTTATTCTTTATCAGTTATTCTTCTTGCTGTGTAAGAGAAAAAGTCTTTAAGCCAGGTTTCACCATTATCATAGGACTTGTCACTCTTCCAGGAGTACTGATTTTCTGAGATGTCAAAGAAGACGATTTTCTCAAGATAATCTCCTCGCTCATCAGCCCCTTTTCCGTTAAAATGAAATTCTCCATCGACATAATCACCGGTCATTTCTATAATGAATGAGAGGTTGAAATTGTACCAGAGCATTTTCCATTTCCCGGATTGAGCATCATAGCTTCTGATGGTACTACCGTAAATAATGGTTTCGCCATTCTCATTTTTAAACATAAAGTCGTCTTTCGAGGCATTGCCTCCAAAGATGTAGGATACATCAGAATAAAAGACCTGGCTGTGGTATGTGCCGTCGGGCAGCATGCTCTTTGCATCAAACTCCCAGCTTCCGATAAGAAAATCCATTTTTCTGAAAGTGCTATCCGCCAGTGAAAACGCAGGTGGTGTTCCCATTATTAGCACGAATAGTAGTACTACTACAGATTTGAGTGGGTTTGTCTTAGTCCGTTTCATCATCGATCGTTTTGATAATTTTCCCGTAAGCTTGATTCCTGCATACATCTGCACAGGCTGCTAATTGAGAAACAGTGGTAGGCACTTGTACCATTATCAGGAGCCTTATATGTGCAACCAAGCTCCACAAAAACCATGATGACTTTATACCCCAGGCTAGGTGAAATTTTCAGCTATCCGGTCTAAGTATGCTGCGGGGAAATCGAGTTTCACTGCCAGCTTATGCAGCGCCCAGGCATATTCCTTATTGGTTCCTGTGAGTAAAGCAAGGGGTAGATTGTAGCATGTGGCTGTGACCTGTTCGTTGGTATCTGTCATGACTTCTACGCTTTCGGGAAGGTAATCGGCAACACTTTTTTCAGCATACAGCCTGGTGATTTCATGATCGCCTACCGTCATGACTATCCCATAGGCTTTTTCGTTTGCGCACTTCACCAATGAAGCGCGATCGCCAATTTTTAGCGTGTAATCGTTGAGGTAAGCCTTCCTCGGATTAGCCGGATAGATGTCGCTATTTCTTAAGATGTCCTGATCCATAAACAGACCGTAAAAGAATACTTCCATCATATTTTAGTTAGTCGTGATCATAAGCCCGCTGGGTGGTTGTGACAGTGACTCCTGGCATTCAAACATCCTCTACAAAGAAAATGGCGTTCCTGTTAAGGTCGTAGAAGCCAAACTCATGGGTCTTCCAGGGGGTGTTCATCCGCAGCTTGTCTGCTTTGACTGTGCCCCTACCAATGAACTCTTCAAAAAGCGGTTTTATGTTCTTGACAAATACTTTCATCACTGATCCACCCAGCAGCGGGTCGTCGACCGTGTCCGCGTGCCACTGGAGATGTACATGGAGGTGCTGCCTTCGGAGTACCGCATACATTTCATCTTTATGAACCAATTCAAAGCCGGCATAGTCCGAGTACCAGGTGACATCACGATCGATATCCTGACTCGGCATCACCGGCGATATTTCCAAGAGTGTAGTTTCCATAGTCTTAATTTAACATAAAGAGAAAATGATTTCTCAAAACCCACCCCCAGCCCCTCCAGGGATGGGA
>CAYGOT010000160.1:0-5253 GCA_964351595.1 uncultured Roseivirgaceae bacterium
ATCCTCTCCATATCCGATTGGAATATTATTTCCTTCTCCAGGAGCTCCTGAGCGATCTTTTCGAGATCATCTTTTTTCTCCTTTAGTAGCTTGAGCGTTCTCTGATAAGCATCTTCAATGATCTTCTTAACTTCTTGATCGATGAGTTGAGAAGTAGCTTCCGAATACGGTTTGGTGAAACTGTACTCAGATTGCTTGGAGTCATAAAAAGACAGGTTGCCAATTTTATCGTTCATGCCATAAACTGTCACGATGCTATAAGCCATCTTGGTAACTCGCTCCAGATCACTGAGTGCTCCTGTGGATATCTTTTTAAAGGTTAACTCCTCAGCTGCTCTACCTCCCAGAGCCATGCACATCGAATCGATTAGCTGCTCAGTTTGATATAAAAACTGCTCTTTTGGGAGATATTGAGCATATCCAAGTGCTGCTATACCTCTGGGGACAATACTCACTTTTACTAAGGGGTCCGCATGTTCCAGATACCAACCCGCAACAGCGTGTCCAGCCTCATGATAGGCCACAATTTTCTTCTCATCGGGGGAGATAATTTTATTCTTTTTCTCAAGCCCGCCTATGACCCGATCAACTGCATCCTGGAAGTCTTGCATATCAATTGACTTTTTGTCCCGACGTGCAGCGATCAAGGCAGCTTCATTACAAACATTGGCTATTTCTGCCCCGGCAAAACCAGGCGTCTGTGCTGCGAGGTTTCTAGGCTCAACATCTTCGGAGAGCTTCAAAGGCTTCAAGTGAACTTTGAAAATTGCTTCTCTACCGATTATATCTGGTTTGTCAATACTAATCTGTCGATCAAATCGTCCCGGGCGCAGTAAAGCTGAATCCAGTACGTCAGGTCGGTTGGTCGCAGCTAGGATAATTACGCCTGAATCTGTAGAGAATCCATCCATCTCTACGAGCAATGAATTTAGCGTATTTTCACGCTCATCGTTAGAGCCGGGCATTTGCCCTCTTCCACGTGATCTACCAATCGCATCTACCTCATCAATAAATACGATACAAGGCGCTTTCTCTTTGGCTTGTTTGAATAGATCCCTGACTCTGGCTGCACCAACACCTACAAACATCTCGACAAAATCAGAACCTGATAGTGAGAAGAAAGGCACTGCAGCTTCACCAGCTACTGCTTTTGCAAGGAGTGTTTTACCTGTACCGGGAGGTCCGACAAGTAGTGCTCCCTTGGGGATTTTTCCACCGAGCTTTGTAAACTTTCCTGGGTTCTTCAGGAACTCAACAATTTCTTTGATCTCCTCCTTGGCCTCATCCAATCCAGCTACATTACCAAAGGTGATTTTCACCTTGTTTTCTGCGTCGAAAAGAGCAGCCTTAGATTTGCCAATATTGAAAATCTGACCCCCAGGGCCACCCTGACCAGTCATTCGGCGCATGAGGAACCAGAATCCAAAGAGAATAAGGATCAGGAATCCCCAATTGAGGATGAAGCTAGTGAAATCAGACCGCTCTTCTACACGATAGCCTATACGCTGCGTATCAGATATTTTCTCCTCCAGCTGCCTGAATTTGTCATCAAAATTCTCAGCAGATACGATTTGAAACTTATAATGAGGTCCGGTATTTATTGAGAAAGGGTTTTTCTCCTCCAGTTCCACCTTGTACTTGGCATTCTGTACTGCATCCTCTTTCAGGGTTATTTCTACGGACTTCTGATTTGAAATGAGTACAATGTCTTTCACATCGTTGCTCATCATCATCTGTTCGAAGCGCTTGTAAGAAATGGTAATCGCTGAAGTACTATTATTAAAATAGGTCACTAAAAACACCAAACCCAGTAAACTCAGGATTACATAGAGTTGGTAATTTGGTTTTTGTGGCCTTGGAAGTAAATTCTTCTTATTTGGTTTATCCGGCATTATCTAATGATTATCTAAAGTGTGAGTCAATAACGAGTGTGTTAATCGTAAAGTTTAGAAGTGATGATCACTCAAAAGCTTGGATTTTTGCATCACCCCAAAGTTCTTCAAGGGCGTAAAAATGCCTTTTGTCCTTTTTGAATACGTGAGCGACCACATTTGCATAGTCGATTAGTATCCACTCTTTATTGTTTTTACCCTCTTTTTTCCAGGGGTTCTGTTTCGAAGACTTAAAGACCTCTTCTTCTATTGAATCCGAAATTGCGTCAATTTGTGTGTCAGAGCTGCCTGAGCATAGGACAAAGAAATCTGCAACTGCATTTTTCACTGACCTTAGATCCAAAACTGTGACTTCTTGTGCTTTCTTTTCCTGCATTCCTTTCACGATCAAATCGCTAAGGTTTTTTGAATCTAAATTCCCAACTTTATCCTTCATTCAAATCTCTCAAATCAATTAGCAAAACTACATAATTTTAGTTGCATAAAATCCTTGCCAAAACCCTATTCGTAGGTCAGAATATTCAATACATGCCAGAATGTCATTCGACTAATGACATAGCGGCTGCTATCGCAAAAACAAGAGGATCGTGGGAAGGAACTGTAGTGGTGACGGATCACCTTGGAAGTAAATTCTTCTTATTTGGTTTATCCGGCATTATCTAATGATTATCTAAAGTGTGAGTCAATAACGAGTGTGTTAATCGTAAAGTTTAGAAGTGATGATCACTCAAAAGCTTGGATTTTTGCATCACCCCAAAGTTCTTCAAGGGCGTAAAAATGCCTTTTGTCCTTTTTGAATACGTGAGCGACCACATTTGCATAGTCGATTAGTATCCACTCTTTATTGTTTTTACCCTCTTTTTTCCAGGGGTTCTGTTTCGAAGACTTAAAGACCTCTTCTTCTATTGAATCCGAAATTGCGTCAATTTGTGTGTCAGAGCTGCCTGAGCATAGGACAAAGAAATCTGCAACTGCATTTTTCACTGACCTTAGATCCAAAACTGTGACTTCTTGTGCTTTCTTTTCCTGCATTCCTTTCACGATCAAATCGCTAAGGTTTTTTGAATCTAAATTCCCAACTTTATCCTTCATTCAAATCTCTCAAATCAATTAGCAAAACTACATAATTTTAGTTGCATAAAATCCTTGCCAAAACCCTATTCGTAGGTCAGAATATTCAATACATGCCAGAATGTCATTCGACTAATGACATAGCGGCTGCTATCGCAAAAACAAGAGGATCGTGGGAAGGAACTGTAGTGGTGACGGATCACCAGACGAATGGTAGAGGCCAAAGGGGTAATAATTGGCAAAGTGCCAAAGGCCAAAATCTGACCTTTTCGGTCATCCTCAATCCAGGAACCCTAAAAGCCACTGAACATTTCCACTTGCACTATGTTGCTTCCGTTTCGGTGTTTAACACCCTAAAGGCTTACCTCAAGGACGTTAAGATCAAATGGCCCAATGACATACTTATAAAGGAAAAGAAGATATGTGGCATACTGATAGAGAATTCTATCAGTAAGGGGCATATTGAGAATTCCATCATGGGGATTGGCTTAAATGTAAATCAGGATATCTTCGATCATGAGCGCGCCACGTCTTTGAAGGACCTTACTGGGATGATTTATAGTCGCGAAGAGATGCTGGCGCTCCTATGCGAACATTTAGAAGCAGCATACCTCATCCTGCGGAGTGGGAACTTGGCGACTCTCAAGGCCCAATACAACAGAAACCTCTTCCGTCGCAATCAACCCGCTATGTATGAAGCTCATGGCGAAGTATTTAGCGGTAGCATAGAAGGAGTTGATCAACATGGTAGACTGATTATAGAGAGAGCGGGAGCGTTGCACTACTATGACTTCAAGGAGATCAGCTTTGTATATTGACAAACGGTGGGCTTTTGTCTACATTTGCGCTTCAAAAAATTATCTGAAAATCAATGGTAGAAGCAAATCTTAACTACAAAGTAAAAGATATTGCCCTTGCAGACTGGGGGCGCAGAGAAATCAAATTGGCAGAGGCGGAGATGCCTGGCCTAATGGCCATCCGTGAAGAGTACGGTCCATCAAAGCCGTTGAAGGATGCTCGTATCGCTGGATGCCTCCACATGACCATTCAAACGGCAGTCCTTATTGAGACACTTATCGAACTTGGTGCTGAAGTGACATGGTCTTCATGTAATATTTTCTCAACTCAAGATCATGCAGCAGCAGCTATCGCAAAAGCGGGCATTCCTGTTTTCGCATGGAAGGGCATGACAGAAGAGGAATTTAACTGGTGTATCGAGCAGACGTTGTTTGCTTTCCCTGACGGCAAGCCACTCAACATGATCCTCGATGACGGTGGTGACTTGACCAATATGGTGCTTGATCAATTCCCCGAGTTGGTGGCTGAGATCAAAGGCCTATCGGAAGAAACTACTACAGGTGTGCATAGACTATACGAACGCATGCGCAATGGAACACTCCCTATGCCTGCGATCAATGTAAACGACTCTGTAACCAAGAGTAAGTTTGACAACAAATATGGTTGCAAAGAGTCACTTGTTGATGCAATCAGAAGAGCAACAGATATCATGCTTGCTGGTAAGGTAGCTGTAGTAGCAGGATATGGTGATGTGGGTAAAGGTAGTGCCGCGTCTCTAAGAGGAGCTGGTGTGCGCGTTATCGTTACAGAGATTGACCCAATTTGTGCGCTTCAAGCGGCAATGGACGGTTTCGAGGTAAAGAAAATGGAGAGCGCTGTGCCAAGGGCGGATATCATTGTGACCGCTACTGGCAACAAGGACATCATAGGGGGACAGCACTTCGAAATGATGAAGGACAAGACCATCGTCTGTAATATCGGTCACTTTGATAATGAGATCGATATGGCTTGGTTAAATGGTAAATACGGTGACTCGAAGGAAGAGATTAAGCCTCAGGTTGACCTCTACCATATTGGCGATAGAGAGATCATTGTACTTGCAGAAGGTAGGTTGGTAAACCTTGGCTGTGCGACAGGCCACCCATCATTCGTGATGTCTAACTCATTCTCAAATCAGGTGCTTGCCCAACTAGAGCTTTGGCAGCAGTCTGATAAGTATGAAAATGCAGTGTATACACTACCTAAGCATCTTGACGAGAAGGTTGCCATGTTCCACCTGGCGAAAATCGGTGTGGAGCTTGAGACACTTTCTAAGGATCAGGCTGACTATATAGGAGTGCAGGTAGAAGGCCCTTATAAGCCTGAATACTATAGATATTAAGAGTTACACTCTTTAGAGTTTGAAAGCGCACTGGATTTTCAGTGCGCTTTTTTTGATGTGTGCCATGCATGTTGTAGACTGATAGGGTTAAAGTCCCGAGCGAGCCGTTTT
>CAYGOT010000161.1:0-5184 GCA_964351595.1 uncultured Roseivirgaceae bacterium
CAAAATTCCACAGGAAGTAGCGCATGTACATATGACCAAGCTGATGCTTGAACATAAAGCTGAGGTTATCGATAAAAGTTGGTTTTTCACCCTGCTTCAGCCCTGTGATTTCGCGATAGCGCTGCACATGACTCCCCGCAGAGCTATACATCCTGGGTAGGATGGTTGTGTGCTGAGGGTCATAGACATAGTCGACCTTGTAGTCGGTGATTTCGTACTCATCATCACCCTTGCGTAGTATTGGTTCACCTTTCTTTTGCTCTACGATCTGAGCGGTATAGTACTGGCCATGCACCAATGGTCGAGACCCGTACTGCTCACGTTTCAGGTATGAAACGAAGCTCAGCGCGTTCTCCGGATTATTCTCATCGATTGGAGGATTATAGGCAGAGCGGATGAGTACAATAGAGTAGGCAGAGTAGCCGATTAAGATAAAAGCGAAAGAAAGCATCACGGTGTTCTGCCATACCATGCCCTTGAGCTGGGTGTAGTAGACACCATAGGCCACCACGCCAAGAAAGAGTATGGCGAATGTGGCGGCACCAGAGCCAAAGGGCATGCCAAGGCTGTTGACAAAGAACACCTCAAATGATCCTGCAATGCTTGGCAAGCCGGGGATCACGCCATACATGATCACCAGGATGATAGCGCCACTGGCGAGCATCGTGGTGACAATGCCCTTCGTAGAGATCTGCTCACGATACTTGTAAAGAACGATCAGGCCCAGGGCAGGGATAGTCACAAGGTTCAACAAGTGTACGCCGATAGAGAGGCCCATCATGAAGGCGATCAGCACCATCCATTTGTTGCGATCAGCTTCATCTTCGATATTTTCCCATTTCAATATGGCCCATACCACAAAAGCAGTAAAGAAGGACGACATAGCATATACCTCAGCTTCTACAGCTGAAAACCAGAATGAATCGGAAAAAGTGTAGGCCAAAGCCGCCACGCTACCAGCTCCCATTATGGCCAATGTGTCTGCGCCACTGAGCGTTTCTGAGAAGAATTTCTTAGCAAGGTGAGTAACTGACCAAAAGAGGAATAGAATGGTGAAGGCACTGCTCAGCACGCTGACCATGTTGATCATGAAAGCGACCTGCTCAGTATTATTCAATGCCAGAAAGGAGAAAAGCCTGCCGATCAATAAGAATAAAGGTGCACCGGGAGGGTGAGGCACTTCGAGCTTATAGGATACGGCGATGAACTCCCCACAATCCCAGAAGCTGGCGGTAGGTTCTACGGTTAGGAAATAGACCACAGCAGAAATGAGGAACATGATCCACCCCGTTATGACATTTACCTTTCTGTAATCCTGCATTTAACCTGTTTTTAGTTTTGAAGTACATCTGACGGATACTCGCCTCGATGCTGATAAGTTGCACGCGAAATTAGTAAGAATCAACAAATTACTGGCTTGAATCAGCCATTTA
Organism: uncultured Roseivirgaceae bacterium; assembly: GCA_964351595.1. Lineage (GTDB taxonomy): Bacteria > Bacteroidota > Bacteroidia > Cytophagales > Cyclobacteriaceae > UBA6059. The sequence goes on from CAYGOT010000161.1 coordinate 1,434, forward strand.
TCCAGCCTTGGAAAGCGCCGCGATTTGACGGTCGAGCACGGCTTTGTACCTACCGGAATGATCGCGTTCTCCGTGACGTGTCATGATTTGTGCGCAGTAGTTGATGATGGTCAGCTCCCGTCGGATTTCTTGAGGGTACTTTTGATGGTCGGAGAGATAGTAATTGATATCATGATCTGCTCGCTTTACCAGGGTATCCGTGATATGCCGGGCCTTATCTTTTTCGCCCACCATGGCCAGTAGGTCGCTCGTCTGAACAGACGAGAAATCGTACGGAATGGTATCATCAGGGATGACGTACAGGCTGTTCTCCAAAACGGCATGCGCTTTTGACTCATCGCCTTCTTCAATCAATGTAGCCGCCAATCGATTGAACGCAATACGAGGATTAATCAGCTGGGCCTGATAGTAGTCACTATAATAGATGCTACTATCATTGAGCCCTCTCCACTGAAACTTCTCCATCATATTGGTGTACATCACCTCAGTATTTACCGGAATGTTGTCAGGGTCAGGATTGACGATTGGTAGTAGACGATAGGTCAGCCCTTCCTGCACTACATAGGGCTTCAGGTCAAAATTGATATTGGCCAGGCCCGTATGGGTGAAGTAGATCGGTCGCTCCCAGTTGTTGGTGGCGATCATGTCAAGTAGCATCAGGTCCGCTTTGTGCAAGCCATTTCCTTTGATTTCAAACACCATCCGATTGCTTTTTAAGTGTTGCATAGTATCGGGGATGATGCCTTTCTCATCGGTGGAGCCAATATTCAGAAAGACTTTTTTGGTAGGAATGGACATATACTCCTGTCCACTTCCTGCAGTGATCGTCAGACCTTTGTGCTTTTGTCGGACAAGTTTCAGGTATTGATTGAGATTGATAGCATCTCCTTTCACGCCAGGGTTGTCCACTACCGGGACATAGTCGATGAGACCGCCCCGTCGATACAACTCATTGTCGATAGAGAAGGGAAGCGGCTCGGACTCGTAAGAGGTGCGCAACATCTGATCGATGTACCACTCCGTATTGAAGAGCGTAGTGACAATCACCCTCACATCCGTCCGATAGCCCTCTACATCCTGCGCGTACCAAAGCGGATAGGTATCATTATCCCCACCTGTGATCAGGATGGCATTTTCCTTGCAGGAAGCAAGATGATTAATCGCCGAGTCAGTCGAGTAGTACCGTCCGGATCGATCATGGTCATCCCAGTTTTCAAGGACTAGTATCGCAGGCACTGAGCCTCCTATCACCCCTGCCATCGCTACCGCAATGATTGGCTGCCGTATGACCCGACTGATGGCCGTCTTGACCAGCAAAGCACCAAAGCCGATGGTCAATGCGAAGGCATAAAAACTCCCCACATAGATGTAGTCACGCTCTCGCGGTTCTGTAGGCGGGGCATTCACATAAACCACCAAGCCGATCCCTGTGATTACAAACAGGGCTAAGACCGGCAGAAACGCTTGAGGAGATTTTTTAGCCAGGTAGACCGCTCCAAGTAGTCCAAAAACAAGCGGCAGCATCCAGTAGTTGTTCCTTCCTTTGTTTTGCGCTAGTGCGTAGGGAAGACCTTCATTTTCAGCCATTGGGCCGAGCCAGCCTGCTCCTTGCACATCTGACTCCCTACCGGAAAAATTCCACAAGAAGTACCGCAGATATTGAAATCCCACCTGATGCTTCCAAAAATAGGAGATGTGATCTGTCAGCATGGGTTGGGCACCTTCCGGAATACCGGAGATTTGCCGGTAGGCCTGCTGATGGTCTGGTCTGGAGCTGTACATGCGCGGGAAAATAGTGAGGTCTTCCTCGGCATATTGGTAGGCCGGCATCACGTCAGCTAGTTCGTAGCGCTCGTCAGTCTTGCGATAGATTTTGTTGCCGACTTCCTCACCGATCACCTTGGCATCAAAATGCTCACCGTACGCCAAAGGTCGCGTGCCATACTGTAGCATATCAAGATAGAAAATGAAGTTGGGCAGATTCTGCGGGTTGTTCATGTCGATCAGCGGATCCTTGGCTGACCTGATCAGAATGAGGCTGTACGAACTATAACCAATACTTAAAAAACAGACCGCAAGAAGTATCGTGTTGAGGTGTACTTTGAATTGCGCCTGAGTTTGCGATAGCAGATAAATCATCCCGCCAATGATGACCGCCGCACCGACGATAGCCCCAGAAGAGAAGGGGAGTTCGAGACTGTTGACAAAAAACATCTCAAGCTGAGCTATCAGACTGATGACGCCTACCCTCAGGCCATACATAGTAAACAGGATCAGTCCACCCCCGGCGATCAACGCGACTGCCAGCCCACCGAGGGTGTAGTTGAACCTCTTGAAATAGTAGACCAGGGCTATGGATGGCAATGTCAGCAGGCTTAAGGGGTGCACTGCGATCGACAAGCCGATGAGGTAGGCAATGAAGATTAGCCAGCGATTGGCTTGGGCCTCATCTTCTATTTTCTCCCATTTCAGGATCGCCCAGAAGGAAATCGACATGAAAAAAAGCGAAAGTGCATAGACCTCAGCTTCTACTGCTGAAAACCAGAAAGTGTCGGTGAAAGCAAATGATAAAGCACTAATCACTCCGATGATCAATTGTGAAGCGGTGTTTTGGGTCACCTTGCTTGCCATCATTACGACTGTCCAGTACATAAACATGATCGTGGCAGCACTACTCAGGACGCTGAGGAAATTGACGGCTATCGCAATCGAGGACTGATCAACCGCAAAGAGACTGAAGAGCCGTCCGAGCAGAAGGAAAACCGGCGGGCCTGGAGGATGTGGTATTTGCAGTTTGTAAGCTGCGGCTATGAATTCACTACAGTCCCAAAAACTAGCTGTCGGTTCAACCGTGAGACCGTAAACTATTGCACAAATTATAAACAGGCTAAAGCCAGCGATTTGATGAATTCTTGATGCAGCCATAAGATGAGTTTTGAGGACCCATCAAAAATAATTTTGTGTGAGGCCATCTCCAGATTCGGTGACATCTTTTGACATGAGAGTTAAGATAAGATCCCAGCCTCGGCTGGCAGGCCTATTGGATGACTCTCAGCCTTAACCCCCCTCGCCCTTTTCACATCGAGCGCAAGTCGAGTTGTCCCCTGTACCTGGCGGAGTGCTGAGCCAAACAGAAATTCTCAATCATCCATATTCAACTGCAATCCTTCCCCTGCAAGTCATCCCTTAGGGATTTTATACATATAGCAGGACTTAACCACGCCAATTAACCCAAACAAACTATCCGTCACTGCGAGCATTTCATCAAGAAATGCGCGGCAGTCTTAAGCTTCTTTTGACACCTTGAAGACTAAGCCCCCATACACGCCTCACATCGAGCGTAAGCCGAGATGTCCCCCTAATCTAGCAGACTGCTGGGCTACAGATATTTTCAATTATCCATTTTCAACTCTCAATTTAACCCGCTCATCTTCGCCGTTTACTCACCTCATTCCCGCTAATGCACTACGCTCATAGCCGAGAAAGTCCCGTCACGGCGATAAAAAAACTGCGTGAAGTATAGGATGCCTCCGTCATGACTGTTGCGGGGATTTTGCTGCATGATCAAACTATTGTAAATGCCTTTGTCTATATAGGTCATCCCGTAGAGCTGCCAGCCGAGGCTGGAATCTTATACTTATTATTGGACTTTCCCCACCCCAACTAATCCCAATCCCAAACAAACTATCTGTCACCGCGAGCATTTCATCAAGAAATGCGCGGCAGTCTTAAGCTTCTTTTGACACCTTGA
>CAYGOT010000162.1:0-5159 GCA_964351595.1 uncultured Roseivirgaceae bacterium
TGTCGTAGATCAGGATGTACGGGTTTTCAAGCTCCGCTTCCATCTTATCCGTGTTGGTCACGAAGTATGGAGAAAGGTAACCACGGTCAAACTGCATACCTTCTACAGTCTTCACTTCGGTCTCAGTTCCTTTAGCCTCTTCTACCGTAATCACACCGTCTTTGCCAACTTTCTCCATTGCGGTAGCGATCATCTTACCTACTTCTGCATTGTTGTTAGCAGATACGGTTGCTACTTGAGAGATTTCATCACCGGTAGAGATTTCTTTAGACTGCTTCTTAAGTTCAGCTACCACGGCAGCTACAGCTTTGTCTATACCTCTTCTTAGGTCCATTGGATTGGCACCAGCAGCTACGTTTTTGATGCCGTGTGCGAAGATTGACTGAGCAAGTACGGTAGCTGTAGTAGTACCATCACCAGCGTCATCAGCAGTCTTAGAAGCCACTTCTTTTAGAAGCTGGGCTCCCATGTTTTCTACTGCATCTTCAAGCTCGATTTCTTTCGCTACAGATACACCGTCTTTGGTGACTGTAGGAGCGCCGAATTTCTTATCAAGAATAACGTTACGACCTTTAGGTCCTAATGTCACCTTTACTGCATCGGCTAATTTATCTACGCCTTTCTTGATTCTATCTCTAGCGTCGGTATCAAAGAATATATCTTTTGCCATAATTCTAGTTTTTTAGTTTTTGGGATTAAACAATGATGAATTAAACAATGCCGAAAATGTCGGACTCTTTCATAATAAGGTAGTCAGTACCGTCGATGGTGATCTCAGTACCGGCATACTTACCATAAAGCACCTGGTCGCCAACTTTTACGTTGATAGGCTCATCCTTTTTACCAGTGCCAATAGCTACGATCGCACCCCTTTGTGGCTTTTCTTTTGCAGTGTCAGGGATGATGATTCCAGAAGCAGTCTTCTCTTCTGCAGCAGCAGGTTCTACAAGAACTCTGTCAGCTAATGGTTTGAAATTTACGTTTGACATCTTTCGTATAATTTTATGTTTCTTGTTAAAAATCTTAACTGAACCGCCTATTGCATTTCTCGTGCCATTGTATGATTGTCAGACTTTGTGCCATTTTTACTGACAGCTTGACTGCAATTTTGTCACGATCTTTTTTAATTGTGTCAGCCCAAGACACTTGACAACTTTATAATTGGTGATTATCTTAACTGAAACCAATATTTAGTAGTGAGACTATGACAGAATTACAAAAGGATTGGCTAACCGACGGATTGATCGATTTTGAGTACAAGAAGTACATATTGCTGGCCTACCTCAAGGACATTAGACAGAGGTTTGATGAGCAAAAGCTTTACCCTTTCATGGCCGACTTGGTTTTTCATTATCAGAACCTATTAAAAGTTAAAGAGAGCAAAGAGCTGATCTATGAGCTCTTTCCTAAGTCAATTACTAAAGCGGATTTCAGAAAACTGAAAGTCAACTATAAGAAGATCGTAGAGGATGATGATGTCATGCGGGAGATCGAGGACATATTGTCATATGCGCTACCGCAATTGAAAGGAGCGCTTTCACACGGCAAAGAGTTGTTTGAGATGGTAGAGCGTCACCTGGAGATCAGTCCTGTTGGCCTCACACCCCTATATGCCAACGAAGGCTATATATTTTTACAGATTGACAGGGTGCCTGAGGTGACTATCTTCAGATACCAGGTGTCCGTCTTCGAAAATGCGCATGAGAACTACAGGTCAATAAACACCACCTATGTTGATAGGGAGGTAAAATCAATTACCAATACCTACGAAGCGATTAAGTTGGGTTTGGCAAAGAAGTTTGCCTTCCTGCCTAACCCTGCCAGCTATCTGGTGTTGAGCAAGTTGTCATTCCCACTTCCAGAGACATTACTTCCGGTTGCTAAGAGACTATTGATGCGACATATTGAGGTAACCTGACCAGTCAGCGTTTTATGTCAGGGATTATGACATTCGAGATCTTTTGATAAGATAGGAGGAGAAGATCGTGTCAAAATCATCATTGACATCAGCCTCTATAAAATCGATTTTGAGCTGTCCACATTTGAGCCTCAATTCCTGATAATACGCTCGCATCGTGTTGCGGTAGTTCGATTTGATCTCTGAAGGTGTTACTTTCAGCTTTGTGCCTTCCTCCAGGTCGTAGAATTCATAGGGGCGATCCTCAAATTCAAAGTCTAGTTCTGTCTTTTTGTCAGTGATGTGAAACATAAGGATCTCGTGCTTCTTATGTTTCAGATGCTGCAATGCGGCCAGTATATCCGTCATGTCCTCTTTGTCCTGAAACATGTCACTGAAGATGATGACCAAGGATCTACGATGGATTTTTTGAGCTATTTCGTTTAGGGTACCAGCTACGTTGGTCTTCTGCTCTTTGATATCTGAGTTGAGCACGTCCTGCAGTTCTAAGAAGAGCTTATGAACATGCGTCGAGGTAGATTTCACTTCAGTCTGAGCATCTATTCCATCGCTGAATGTGTATAAGCCCACAGCATCACGTTGTTTGTGAAGCAAGTAAGCCAAGGCTCCTGCGGCCATTGTTGCAAATTTGATCTTTGCCCTGGACTCAGCCGGGTAGTACATCGATGAAGACCGGTCAAGAATTAAATAGCAACGCAGGTTGGTCTCCTCCTCGTACCGCTTGGTATAGAGCCTGTCAGTACGGGCAAAGACTTTCCAGTCGATGTGTCTGGTACTCTCTCCGGCATTGTATAGCCGATGCTCTGCAAATTCCACAGAGAAGCCATGGTAGGGGGACTTATGCAGCCCCGTGATAAAGCCTTCTACCATCTGTTTGGCCAGCAATTCGATATTACCAAACGCCTTTACTTTGTTTAAATCGAGCTTCATGGAGTTGTTGTTGGTGACTGCTATCTAGCTGGTAGCGCCACTTTCATTATTCTTAACAAACTGATCGTATAGTTAATTTATTTTCAATGAATAAACAATGGAGCCTATTTTAAGTATGACAGGATTTGTTTTTTTTGAAAAGAAAAAATTATTTAGGGGCAACTTAAAACCTAAACCAACAAAAAGTGGACGAAGACAAGGGGAATGACAGAGAGGAAATTTACTCTGAGAGGGTAAGAGCAGGAAAGAGAACCTATTTTTTTGATATTAAGGCTACTAAGTCAAATGACTACTACCTGACGATCACAGAAAGCAAGAGGAGGTATAAGGACGATGGCTACTTCTACGAGAAGCATAAAATATTCTTATATAAAGAGGATTTCGACAAATTTGTCGCTGCGTTAAATGGCACTGTTTCGCATGTGAAGACCGAACTGTTGCCTGATGTTGACTTTAGCAAGTTCGAGAGAGAGTACGAAGAGCGGGAGAGTGCTACCAGCGAGTCTAAGTCGGATGATACCGAGCTGAAGTGGGATTAGATAATTGGCAATCGACATAAAAAAAGGCCTCAAATAAATTTATTTGAGGCCTTTTTTATGGTTTGAAGAGTGTTCCTATTCTGAGATCACATTAAGCGTAATTTCAGGTTGTACCTCTTTGTGAAGCAAGATTGTCGCTTTATGCTCGCCAATCGCTTTGATTGCGCTCGCAATAGAAATCTTCTTCCTATCTACTTCTATACCCTTGGCCTTGAGTGCGTCAGAAACCTGCAATGCTGTGATAGCACCAAAGATTTTTCCGCTCTCACCAGCTTTAGTAGCAATATCTACAGTCAAGCCATCGAGCTTTTCCGCAATGCTCTCGGCATCTTTCTTGATTTTCTCAGCCTTGTGAGCAGCCTGACGGATATTCTCTGCAATCATTTTCTTATTGCTCGTATTTGCCAGTATGGCAAACCCTTGAGGAATAAGATAGTTTCTGCCGTATCCGGGCTTTACATTGACCGTGTCATTCTTATAACCCAGTCCTTTTACATCTTCTCTTAAAATAATCTCCATGGTCTCAGTAGTTTATTTTAAAGAATCAGATACGTAAGGAAGGAGGGCAAGGTGACGTGATCTTTTCACGGCCTGAGTTACCTTCTTTTGAAACTTGAGGCTCGTACCAGTCAGTCTTCTTGGAAGAATTTTTCCCTGGTCATTCACAAATTTCAATAGGAAATTGGCGTCTTTGTAATCAATGTACTTGATGCCATTTTTCTTGAATCGGCAGTATTTCTTTTTCTGCTGTTCTCTGTTGATGGGTTCGTTCTGTAACGTCATGCTGCAGCCTCCTCTTTTTTATCTTTCTTGTTAAATGCACCGTTTCTTCTTCTTTCATTGTAAGCAATAGCATGCTTATCAAGTGATACGGTCAGAAACCTCATGATTCGCTCATCACGTCTATACTCTGTTTCTAGCGTGTTAACTAGTTCTGGAGCCGCCTTAAATTCGAAAAGATGATAAAAGCCTGTTGATTTGTGAGAAATTGGGTAAGCCAATTTTCTTAGGCCCCAATTCTCATCAGATACAAGCTCTGCACCATTGTCGGTGAGCACCTTTCTGAACTTGTCGACAGCATCCTCCATCTGGGCTTCAGATAGAACGGGAGTCATAATGAATACCGCCTCGTAATTCTTGTTCATAATAAATTTTTGTTAAATGAGGTGCGAAATTAGCTGATCTACTTAAGATTCAAAAGCCTCACCGCAATAAATCGCCTATTTGACCGTAAAGCTGCCCTTGCCCATCAGATAGTTATCCGTATAGACCTCCACAAGGTGCTGCCCACTTTGATAGTCACTGCCTTTTTCATAATAGTAGGTCATCTTATGCCGCCGACGGTCATAGAGGATCTCCTGCTTAGCCGTAAAGAACATTTCTCGTCCTTCAAACATGAAACTTCCTGACCCTCGGGTTACATCAAACAGCACGTTTTTATCAGGAGCTATTATCCTTACCAGAATGTCCTTGCCTTCAATAGGCGCGACTTGATTCTCTTCGATATAGAAGTCAATCTTGAGTTTGTCGATATGACGATTTCTGAATTCAGCTTCTCGCTCTTTGCCATTTTCTGCTACCGCAAATACCTGAAGACCCTCCACAGCGAGTCTACCAGCTATAGCCACTTTTTCCTCCAGTTCGGTCTTAGACTCATTGAGGTCCCTCAGTGACTCGTTGAGCTCGTTCTTCTCCTCTTTCAGCGTCGTATTCTCAACGACCAATTCCTCGTTGATTTCCTTTAGTCGCTTGATTTCCACATCCTGTAGTAC
>CAYGOT010000163.1:0-4996 GCA_964351595.1 uncultured Roseivirgaceae bacterium
GAATTCAAGAAGTTAAGCTTCAAATAATTAATTTTGCCAGCCTAAATTATAATTCCCTGGGCTAATGGCTTCCAGATAAGCTATTTGATACCCTGGGACTCCAAGACTAACTCATTATATGGGATTGAATATAATAGTACCAATGGCCGGCATGGGCAAAAGGCTAAGGCCTCATACCCTCACCGTACCAAAACCACTCGTACCGATTGCTGGTAAGCCTATCGTGCAAAGATTGGTGGAGGACATTGCCGCCGTATGCAATGAGCAGATTGACAATATAGGCTTTGTGACAGGTCACTTTGGTAAGCCTGTGGAGGAGCACCTTTTGTCGGTAGCTGAGTCTGTTGGTGCGCAGGGGCACATTTTTTACCAAGAGGAGGCGCTTGGTACAGCGCATGCTGTTTATTGTGCGGCATCTATTATGAAAGACAATGTGATTGTCGCCTTTGCCGATACACTGTTTAGGGCAGACTTTAAGCTTGATATATCACAGGACGGCATCATCTGGGTGAAGAAGGTGGACGACCCATCTGCATTTGGTGTGGTACAATTGGATGATCAGGGCAAAATCACTGACTTTGTAGAGAAGCCGACTTCTTTTGTGTCGGATTTGGCGATCATCGGTATATACTATTTCAAGAGTGGAGCGCAGCTCAAGGAAGAAATCGCTCATGTGATTGACAATAATATCATGGCTGGTGCAGAGTACCAGCTCACCACAGTACTGGATAATCTGAAATCTAAAGGAGTACAGTTTAAGCCTGGGGAGGTTAGCGACTGGCTTGATTGTGGTAACAAAAACGCCACCGTTGATTCCAATAACCGCTATCTTGATTTTCTTGATAGAGACAAGCTGGTCGATGAATCGCTCATTTCTGAAAACAGTGTGATTATACCTCCGGTTTTTATAGGGAAAAACGTGAAGTTGAAAAATACTGTAGTAGGCCCGCACGTTTCGATTGGAGACGGATGCAATATCACTGACTCGAGGATTGCCCGAAGTATAGTCCAGAGTAACAGCAATCTCGACCATGTAAACCTCGAAAACTCAATGGTTGGGAATTTCGTTTCCGTTAAGATGTCTCCAAGGGATTTGAGTGTTGGGGATTACACAGACATAAAAGTTTAATGAAGGGAAAGCAAAATTTAGTGCGGCTGGTAGGCTATGGGTTGATTGTGCTCTTGAGTATGAGCCATTTTGTGGTAACGGCTCAAAAGAAAAAAGACAAAGAGGTATCCGCAGATGTGCCTAAGGAGATCTCCGATAATGACAAGCTCGAAGCGGAGTACTATTTCATAGAAGGCGAGAAGTACTTTATGCTTGACAATTTTGCAAAGGCATACGAGTACTATATGATGGCATATGAGAAGGAGCCCGACAATGCCGCCATCAACTATAAGCTTGCGGACGTACTCACGAAAAACAACGAGCTCGTCAAAGCGCTTGGCTTTGCTACAGCGGCCATGGAGCTCAATCCAAATAACAAGTACTACTATCTGGTAACTGCCAACATATACACGAGCATGTCGAGCTTCTCCGAAGCGGCCAGCACCTATGAAGCACTGCTGGCCAATGTGCCAGACACGGAGCAGTATCTATTTGAACTGGCGGCCATTTACCTCTATCAAAAGGATCTGACCAAAGCACTAGAGACTTATGACAGAGCGAAAGCAGCTTTTGGCCCAATGGAGCAGATCACTGTGCAGAAACAACAGATCTATTTGAGTCAAAATAAACTTGATGAAGCCATAAGAGAAGGAGAAGAGCTGATTGCTGAGTTTCCCGGGATTGATGAATATGTGATCTCGCTTGCCGAAATACTAATAAGCAACGAAAGACTGGATCAGGCACAGGTGAAGCTTGAGGAAGTGATAGCCGACGATCCGGGCAACTCCCAGGCGGGAATTCTCCTATCGGAAATCTATCGAAAAAGAGGAGATACCGAAAAGGCTATGGAACTTTTGCAAAGTGCCTTCGGAGATAGATCGCTCAATTTTGAAGCGAAAGTGCAGATGCTGGCAGGCTATATCGCCCAGCTACCCAATGAGGCGCTGGAGCAGCCTGCCATTACGCTTAGCCAGCTGCTCATCGAGGCACACCCCGATGAAGCCAGTGCGTATGCGATCGCCGGGGACTTGTACTACCAGCTAAGTCAAAATGAGCAAGCACTTGAAATGTACAATGAGGTGCTCGAGCGTGATAAGTCCAATTTTGGTCTTTGGCAAAATGTGCTGAACCTGGAGATGTCGATGAACAAGTACGATGCTGTGATCGAGCACAGCGAGGAGGCGCTGGAGCTGTTTCCAAACCAGTCGGCGCTATATTACTACGGAGGTACTGCTTACCTCATTCGGAAGAATTACAAAAGCGCGATTCGCCTGTTGGAGCAGGGTACGAAGTTCGTGGGGGCTAACCCTGACCTGCATAGCGTTTTCTATGGACAATTGGGAGATGCCTATAATGGTATCGAGGATCATGAAAATTCTGATAAGTCCTATGATAAGGCCTTGGAGATCAAGCCTGACAATGACCATGTGCTCAACAACTACAGCTACTTCCTATCGCTAAGGAAGGAAAATCTGGAGGCCGCCCTAACCATGTCGCAAAAGCTGGTGGAGAAATACCCGGACAACTCCACTTATCTCGACACCCATGCCTGGGTACTCTATGTCAAAGGAGACTACAAGCAGGCGAGAATATATTTGGAAAAGGCTATCACCGATGAAAATGTAAGTGGTACCATTGTGGAGCACTATGGAGATGTCCTTTATCAACTTGGCGAGGTAGAAAATGCCGTTCGCCAATGGGAGATCGCCCGCGACATGGAAGATGCCTCTGAAAATCTCGACAAGAAAATCGCCGACCGGAAACTATATGAATAGCAAACTGCTCATTTTGAGCTTGCTGACCCTAGTTCTTTTCTCTTGTAAAAGAAACCCAGCACTAACGGATACCAATATTGTCAACCTATCGGAATTTGAGATAGCAGACATTGAGTTTGAAGACCTATCGGCAAAGACCAAGCTTCAGTTTGAGACCGAGGGCTCCAATGTTTCCGCTACCGCAAATATCAGAATCCGGAAAGACAGCCTGATTTGGTTTTCACTCACACCGGCATTGGGGATAGAGGCTGCCAGAGGTATCATTTCACAGGACTCGATGGTGCTGGTCGATAGAATCAATAAAACGTACTCTGTCTACAGCTTCAATGAATTAAGCAAGAAATTCAATTTCAACCTGAATTATCATCTCATCGAATCTCTCATACTCGGCAACTCAAGTCAACCACTATCAAATGAAGACCAGGCCTACCGCGAAGGGACAGACTTCCGACTAGATCAGGTGACAGGGCCTGTGAAAGTACAGGAGCGTATTGATGGGAGCACTTTGAAGATAGAAAACGTGATGATGGTAGATGATGTGACGAAGAATTCGCTCGCCATTAACTATTCTGAGTTTGATAAGCTGGAGGAGTTTGATTTCCCTTATCAGGCAATCATCTCACTTAACTATACGCCTACCACCGGCGCGGGACGACTGAGTACTCAGGTCAATCTCGATCACAACAAAGTGGTCATTGAGACAAAAAGGCTTAAATTTCCATTTAATATCCCTTCGAAGTATGAGCGTAAATTATAAGTTGTGGTTGGTTTCAGGCCTTGTTTTTTGTCTGTCCCTCTCCATCACTTTTGCGCAAAAGTCAAAGTCACAGCTCGAGAAAGACCGAAAGGAAAATCTTGCGCGCATAGCCGAAACTGAGAAAATCCTCGAGGAGACCGAGTCTCAAAGGAAAGCCTCCCTGGGCCAGCTCACAGCGATCAACAAACAGATACAATCGCGGGAGTCCTTGATTTCATCACTGAAACAGGAAATTGGGCTGCTCGACGGAGAGATTAGCGACCTGACCATAGTCGTCAATGCCCTGCAACAAGACCTGATCAACCTCAAGGAGGAATATGCTGCCATGATCTACGCCACCTATCGGTCAAATTGGGGGTACCAAACGCTTACATTTCTTTTCTCCTCCAAGACTTTCAACCAGCTTTTCAGAAGGCTGGAGTACCTCGATCAATACTCTGAAGCCCGACAGCTTCAGGTAGAGCAGATTGAAGTGGTCAGCCAGGCACTTGCAGAGCAGCGCACAGATGTACAGTCGAAGAAAGAACAGCAAAACACCTTACTCACAGAGCAGATCAGGCAAAACAGGAATCTAATTAGCCTGAAAGACAAGCAATCAAAGCTGATCACTGCGCTTGGTAAGAAGGAAAATCAGCTTCGCACGGAGGTGGCGGATAGGAAGAAGTCAATATTGGAACTAGATAAGCTGATCGCTGACCTGATCAAGAAGGAGCAGGCTGAGAAGCAATCAGCTGCCAAGTCCTCCGCACAGGTAGCCGCAATAGAGAAGGTTTCTTCATCTTTTGAGGCAAACAGGAATAAGCTCAACTGGCCAGTGGATGCGGGCTTCATCTCTTCACCTTTTGGGCAACAGCCACACCCTGTCCTTAAAGGCATTATGGTCGACAATCAGGGAGTGGACATACAGACCAACAAGGATGCTCTGGTAAAGTCAGTGTTTGATGGTAAGGTAGCCACCGTGGCTTTCGTACCCGGAATGAACAGTGTGGTGATCTTACAGCACGGCGACTACTATACGCTGTATGCTAAGCTGAAAAAGGTAAACGTGAAAAAAGGGCAACAGATTAGCATCGGAGACCAGTTGGGAGAGGTGTTTACAGATGCTGAAGGAGTGTCTGAAGTGCAGTTCCAGGTATGGAAAAGTAGTAATAAGCTTGATCCGGCCAAGTGGCTTTCTGCCAGATAAGCAGGTCATACAACAATTATTAGCCTACGGAATTTCTTTACCAGACTCAAGCCCCTGAATAATATTATCTATCTTTACTAGTACATTTAATAATGCTGAAAGCTTAAGAATATGCAAACTGTATTAGCCTTTGGAATGCCTGGTGGATGGGAATGGATCATCATTATTCT
>CAYGOT010000164.1:0-4954 GCA_964351595.1 uncultured Roseivirgaceae bacterium
CTCGCTCGGGACTTTAACCCTATCAGTCTACAACATGCATGGCACACAAGAAAAAAGCCTCCTTTGTGGGGAGGCCTACCTACTCTTAATTTGGTCGAAATCTACATCCCTCCTCTACCGGGATCATTGATGTCTTCATCACCGGAGTTGATAAAGAAGCGGTCTTCGTCGAGATAGTCACTGTCCTCTTCTGATCTGCGATCGTAGCGAATCACCTTAAACTCCGTTCGTCGATTGACCTGATGCTCATCTTCAGTCTCGGCATTCGCAATGATCAACCGCGTCTCTCCATATCCTCTCGCCACCAAGCGTCCCTGCTCTATGCCCTGCGAGACGATGTAGTTAACTGCTGATTGTGCCCTGCGCTGAGACAGGTTCATGTTATAATCATTATCTGCTCGTGCATCCGTGTGAGAGCTCAGTTCTATAGAAATCTCAGGATTATCCTTCATGGTAGTGACCAGTTTGTCAAGCTCCTTTGCCGCATCTTCACGTATGTCCGACTTGTCCAGGTCATAGTAAATATTGTCCAGGGCTATTGGTTTCTCAAGGACGATCTGCTGCAGCACCAAGTCCTTCTCGAAAGTGATGTCAGTCACCATTTCAGTTAAAGTCGACTTATCGACCGACTTCCCGATTGTAGAAAAACCAGTGCGCGTAGTGAAGTAGTCCGCCTTCTCCCCTATCAAATAATAGTCTTCTTCCGTGTAAACCCTGAATTTGTAGGCGCCATCCGTACCCGTAAAAACCTCATCGACCATGTTGTCCTCATCATCCAGCAGCATCACTTTGGTGCTCGCCAGAGGCACCTGTGTACCTGTTTCATCGGTGGTAAACGTTACTCCTGTAAGGAAATAGTTGACCAGCTTCAAATCCGGATCATCATTCACGAATGTGTAGATATCATCATCGCCCATACCGCCTTCTCGGTTGGAGCTAAGAAAGCCTCGCACCGGATCGTACATATACATAGCAAAATCATCACCGGTAGAGTTGATAGGTGCCCCAGGGTTTTCTATTGTGATCACCCCCGACTCTCTGCGCGCTGTGAAGATATCCAATCGCCCAAGGCCAGGGTGTCCATCGGAGGAGAAGTAGAGTGTTCCATTCTCATCGACGTGAGGGAACATTTCATTGCCTACTGTATTGATCTGCGGACCAGCATTGCGAACGTCAACCCAGCGACCTCTTCTGTTGAGCTTAGCAGAATAGATGTCCGTACCTCCGTACCCTCCGGGTCGATTGGAGGCGAAGTAGAGCGTCTTACCATCTGCGGTCAGGGATGGGCAAGAGTCCCAAAATTCATCGTCGTTGATACTGAGCATACGCGGGGTGAACCATTTCCCATTGCGGTAGCGCGCGAAGTAGAGGTCGACATTCTCTGTGCCGCTGGATTTACC
The DNA here is from genome assembly GCA_964351595.1 of uncultured Roseivirgaceae bacterium. Lineage (GTDB taxonomy): Bacteria > Bacteroidota > Bacteroidia > Cytophagales > Cyclobacteriaceae > UBA6059. The sequence goes on from CAYGOT010000164.1 coordinate 1,401, forward strand.
GCTGTTGCCTTTAGCATAAATCATCAAGGTGCCATCTCTTGAGAAGGTTACAGACCCTTCATTGACACTTGGATCATTGATCAGAGGCTCTAATGCTTTGAGTGAGCTCATGTCCACAACAGCTCCGCGTGACTTGACTTTGTAGATATCTGTAAAACCGGTACCTGTTCCTTTATAGATCCGGTTGCTCTTTCTGTTGGACGTAAAGTAGATTTCCCCTTGATTGTAAACTGCTGAATATTCAGCTTGGGGTGTATTAATTGCCTCCAGGTTTTTAACCCTGAAGTAGTTGGGCTTCTCTTTTACCTCATCAATTCGTGCCAGGTTTCGTATTTCACTATTGGCTACTGCCAAAGCCTCCTCGTCCTGACCCCTTTGCACATAACTATCGAGCACCTGGGCAGCTTTGTCGTATTGACCATTGGCCTGGAGCGATTTGGCATAGAAATAATTTGCGATTTCTTTATCAATGCCAGCCTTGATAGCTGCCTCATAATACGGAGTAGATTCTTCTATCTGATTGGAGCGTCGGTAGGCTTCCGCCAGAATATAATTCACTTCCGCATCGCCTGGCTTTACTGAGCCTTTGTAATGGTCGATTACCGTGCTAAACTCCTCTCTTGCAAAGCTCTTTTCGGCTTTCTTGAGCGGGTTGCATCCAATTGCCAGTACTAAAAGCCACAGAAAGACAAACCCCTTTTTCATAATTCCCAAATTGTGCTCAGAAAACAAATCATAATACCTAAGCCCCTAATTGACAGGCACAAACCTTGACAGCCAGGAGTCCGCAATCGGTACAATCCAACCTGACTTAAATTCTGCTAAGTCCTTTACTAAGTTATTGAAAACTTTCGTGTCTTCAGAAAGCGTTTCTGCTGCCAGTTCTTTTTTTATTTCCGCCTGGCTTTTCACCACTACTTGCTTATCCAGCAGCAATGCCTGATCCAGCCTGTTGAACATATCCACTCCAAACTGTTCTGCTATCTGTCTGATCACCGCCACAGAGCTATCTATGGAGCACCCACTGGCTGCATGTACCCCTTCGTCTACCGACAAAATGATAAATCTATCGAAGCGAATATCGAAAGAACTATTGAGCGGTTGCTGATGGGCATTCCATTGCTCACAAAATGTCCTTAATCCTACTGAAATCTGTAGCTGCTCCTCCCGTGAGAAGGGCCTGCTAGACTGATATATCCAAAGTCGTGAATGATCGGGTAGTTGATCAAAGGGTACGTACATATCTTCCGATTTTGCTTTGAAAACGTAAATCTAGGAAAGATAGTTTAGAGACGCTTATGGATAACCAACTATGAACTCTTGCCCGACTATAGCTCTTTCGCCTCGGCAATCAACTCAGCAAGGTCTTTCACCTGCACTTCGGATTCCTTTTCCTTGTTTTTGACACCATCGGTCATCATGGTCATGCAGAAAGGGCATCCTGATGCTACTATATTGGCACCAGTGGCTAACGCTTCTTCTGTACGCTCGATGTTAATTTCTTTGTTGCCTTTCTCGGCATCCTTAAACATTTGCGCACCTCCAGCCCCACAGCACAAACCTTTGGTCTTGCAACGCTTCATCTCTACTAAGTCGGCATCAAGAACTTTTAAGACCTCTCTCGGCGCTTCATAAATGTTATTGGCCCTGCCCAGATAGCAAGAATCATGGAAGGTGATTTTCTTCCCTTTGAAAACTCCTCCGCCTTCTATAGTAATCTTGCCTTCATCGATCATCTGCTGAAGAAAAGTAGAATGATGAATCACTTCATACTTCCCGCCCAATTCAGGGTACTCATTTTTCAAGGTATTGAAGCAATGCGGGCATGCGGTGACGATCTTCTTGATGCCATAACCATCCAGTACCTGGATATTGGCCATGGCCTGCATCTGAAATAGGAATTCATTACCTGCTCTTCTTGCCGGGTCGCCCGTACAAGTCTCTTCAGCGCCAAGTACTGCAAATTTGGTCCCTACGTGATTAAGAATTTTTACAAACGCTTTTGTTACACGCTTGTATCGATCGTCATATGAGCCAGCACAACCGACCCAAAACAATACCTCTGTGGTCTCGCCCTTGGCCACCAGATCAGCAACAGTGGGTACATTATATTCCATCCTATTTCTCAGTTTTAAGTTCGTCAGCCCAGTTGAATCTATCCGTAGGGGCAAATTTCCAAGGGGCAAAGTTGGTTTCTACATTTTGGAACATCGCATTCCATGAAGCGGGGGAACCGGATTCTTCCATCGCTACATAGCGTCTCATTTGAAGGATTATATCTAATGGATTGATATTGACCGGACAGGCTTCCACACACGCATTACAACTAGTACAAGCATTAATTTCTTCTTTGGTGATGTAGTCACCAAGTAGTGATTTACCATCCTCACCCGGTTGACCCCCTTTTGCGGTAGCCGCTCCAATCTCCTCAATGCGATCACGTGTATCCATCATGATCTTACGTGGAGAGAGCTGCTTGCCAGTAAGATTGGCCGGGCACTCGGAAGTACATCTGCCACATTCCGTGCAAGCGTAAGATTCCATGAGATTCTTCCATGAAAGATCGATGGCATCCTTCGCTCCAAATCTAGCTACTTCCGCGGGAGGTTCTTCAGCATTCTCTACAGGCATACCCAGCATCATTTTCACCTCATTAGTCACCACGGGCATATTTTCCATTTTGCCTTTGGCGTGAAGCCTGGAATAGTAGGTGTTGGGGAAAGCCATGAAGATATGGAGATGCTTAGAGTAGGTGACATACAGTGCAAAGGCAAGTATTCCAATAATATGAAACCACCACGCTATACGCTCAACCATCACCAAAGTAGAGACACTAAGGCCATCGAATAATGGTATTAACAGGCTACTGAAAAAGAATGTGCCTGTCTGGGGATAAGCTTCATGTCCCGCAGCTTGAAGCAATTGATCCGTGGCATTCATGGTAAAAATGGCCGCCATCAATATAATCTCTATTACCAGGATCAGATTACCATCCATCGCCGGCCAGCCCTTCATCTCTGGTTTTGTGAAGCGCTCGACCTTTAGCACATTTCTCCTGACGAGAAATACCACACATGCCAGTACGACCAGCACTGCCAGAAACTCGAAGAAGTTGAGCGCAAATGTGTAGATCGAACCGAGTAATGGCGCAAAAATCCTATGCGTACCTGCGATCCCGTCGATCACGAATTCCAACACCTCCAAATTGATAATGACAAAGCCGATATATATAAAGAAGTGAAAAGTAGCAGGGATCAATCTTTTGAACATTTTTTGCTGTCCAAAAGCGACAAGCAGCATCGTCTGCAATCGATCACTACCCCGGTCTGAGAAGTCCTGATCTTTACCCAGCAATATATTGCCTTTGATTCTGGCGATCCGCTGATAAATGAAGTATCCAAAACCGGCAAATACTGCCAGAAACGCGATTTGAGGAAGGTATTGCATGGTCTGCTAGCTAAGTTTTAAATTCCTTAAAATAATTTGCCGCTTTTTAATATTTCTATAGTTTTGCACCTCTTTAAAAGGAGGTGCTGTAGCTCAGTTGGTAGAGC
>CAYGOT010000165.1:0-4566 GCA_964351595.1 uncultured Roseivirgaceae bacterium
ATCCTAAGTCTAGTGCGTCTACCAATTTCGCCACATCCGCTTTCTAAAATTGGAACGCAAATGTATTGATTAAAATTTCTCAAGCCAAGCATTGATTTAAGAAAATTATGGAGAGTGTAGAATGGAGATAGAAACATTGGTGGAAGTCGATCAGGAAGAAGAAAAAAAAGAGATACTAAGGAGATATCGAGCACTGTTGAGGCACGCCAAACCTTTTCTGAAAGGTGATGATGCCAAGCAGATAAAAAAGGCTTTTAACACTTCGTTAGAAGCACACAGAAATATGCGGCGAAAGTCGGGTGAGCCTTACATATTTCATCCGTTGGCAGTAGCGGAAATCTGCGTCACTGAAATTGGTTTGGGAACTACTTCGATCATCTCAGCACTACTGCATGATGTCGTAGAGGATACCGAGTGGGAGATTAGTGATATCGAGCGTGATTTTGGTCCCAAGATCGCTATGATTATTGATGGCTTGACTAAGATATCGGGAGTATTTGATCACGGTAGTTCACAGCAAGCTGAGAATTTCAGAAAGATGCTTTTGACGCTATCAGAAGATGTTCGGGTCATCTTGGTGAAATTGGCCGATAGGCTTCACAACATGCGCACATTGGGCTCAATGCCGCGCAACAAGCAGCTCAAAATATCCTCGGAGACTATCTATCTCTACGCGCCGCTGGCACACCGATTGGGTTTATATGCAATAAAATCGGAGCTTGAAGACCTCTATTTGAAGTATACTGAGACCGATACTTTCAATTCAATAGTTGATAACATCGCCAGTACAAAAGCCTCCAGAACTAAGTTCATAGCCAACTTCATCAAGCCTATAAAGGATACTATTAAGAAGCATAAAATAGATGTGGAGATTAAGGGAAGGCCTAAGTCGGTGTATTCCATCTGGAATAAAATGAAGAAACAGGACATTCCTTTTGAAGAGGTTTATGATCTATTTGCAGTGCGTATTATCATTGATACCACTCTGGAGAGAGAGAAGGCGGAGTGTTGGCAGGTTTATTCTATTGTGACAGACTATTATCAGCCCAACCCTGATCGCTTGCGCGATTGGGTATCCACACCTAGAGCCAATGGTTATGAGTCGCTGCACACTACCGTAATGAGTCCGCAGGGCCAGTGGGTGGAGGTGCAAATCAGAACCAAGCGAATGGATGAGATAGCGGAGAAGGGTTATGCAGCTCATTGGAAATATAAGGAGAACACAAGTCAGGAGTCGGGACTTGAGCAATGGATTCAGCGTGTGCGTGATACGCTTGAGCAAAGTGATGCTAGTGCTTTGGAATTCGTGGACGACTTCAGAGGCAATCTGTTCAATGAAGAGGTGTTTGTTTTCACTCCCCGTGGAGAATTGAAGACACTCCCTCATGGTGCTACAGCCCTGGATTTTGCATTTGATATCCACACGGAGGTTGGTGGGAAGTGCTTAGGCGCTAAGGTTAACCAAAAACTCGTTCCGCTCAATCATGTGCTAAAAAATGGGGATCAGGTTGAGATCCTCACATCCAATAAGCAAAAACCAAATGAAGGTTGGTTAAGGTTTGTTGTTAGTTCCAAAGCCAAGTCTAAAATCAAGGACTTACTCAAAGAAGAGCGCAAGGCGTCCGCAGCAGAGGGTAAGGAAATAGTAAAGCGTAAGCTTAAGCAGTTGAAGCTCCAACTTACCCAGGAGACTATTGATCAACTTGTTGCCTATTTTGATGCCAAGACTCCACTCGAGTTTTTCTTCCAGGTAGGACTAGGAAAAATTGATGCTACGAGTATTAAGCGGTTCAAGGATGTCAGGGACGAAGCTGACTCTAAAGAGAAAGCCAGAGCTACTGATGCCAAGGAAGTAGAGAAGACGCTCAAGACGGCAAAAGGAACTGATCACGACATGTTGCTCATTGGGGAGGATATGGATGTGATAGATTACAAGCTTTCAAAATGTTGCAATCCGATACCAGGCGACAGTGTTTTTGGGTTTGTCACAGTCAATGAAGGTATCAAAATCCATAGGACCTCCTGTCCCAATGCCGCCGAATTGATGTCAAACTATGGATATAGAGTGGTCAAGGCAAAGTGGACCTCCCAGAAGGAAATTGCTTTCTTAGCTGGTCTTACCATTGTAGGTACCGACCGCATTGGCCTTATAAATAGTATCACCACGATCATATCCAACGAACTAAAGGTGAATATGCGATCAATGACGATCGATACGGACAATGGTATCTTCGAAGGCAACATAAAGCTGTACGTCAACGATACACGCCATTTAGATGAGTTGATGAAAAAATTGGAAAAAGTACCCGGCGTAGTGAACGTTACCCGATTCAATTGAATTGATGTAAAGCGTACTATATTTACCAATCTAAATCAGGGAAATGGCCTTAAACGAGAAGATTTATGAAGAGGTCAAGAGAATTTTTACGAATTATCTTGAAAACAAGGGTTTAAGAAAGACTCCTGAGAGGTATGCTATTCTGGAGGAGATCTATTCTCGAGACGGACATTTTGATGTGGAGTCACTCTACATTAGCATGAAAAATAAGAACTACCGTGTAAGCCGGGCTACTGTATACAACAGTCTTGATTTATTGGTGGAGTGCGACTTGGTAAGCAAACATCAATTTGGACGAAACTTGGCTCAGTATGAAAAGTCATATGGTTTCAAACAGCACGATCATATTCTTATGCAGGACAGTGGGGAGGTATTGGAATTTTGCGATCCCCGGATCCAAAACATTAAAAACACACTTGAGGAAATGTTTGATATTGACATAACCCACCATTCTTTGTATTTCTTTGCGAAGAAAAATAAGGTAGCCCAAAAAGAAGAAACAGAGAATGCAGACTAATTATTCACATGATTTGATTGATGATCTACTGGTTATCAATTTTGCTGGAGACCTTATCGGTGAGCAAAGTGGGCCGGAACTCATGGAGATTATCAATGACAGAATTAATCAAAAGGTGCTCTTCGCAGCAATTGATATTTCTGATATTAGATATATCAACAGTAGCGGTATTGGAGTGTTGATCACCATTTTGACCAAGTTCCGAAACAAGGGTGGTGAAGTCCTTTTGGTAAACCCTTCCGAGCATGTCAAGAAGCTACTGGTGATTACCAAGCTAAATGCTATTTTCACTATTGTGAATACTATCGAAGAGGCGCGAGCCACAATCAAAAAATAATATGCCCGTAGATGTATTGTTAGGCCTTCAGTGGGGAGATGAAGGGAAGGGGAAGATCGTTGATTTTTTAGCCCCCAAGTACGATGTTGTGGCTAGATTTCAGGGAGGCCCCAATGCCGGTCACACCTTGGAGTTTAATGGTATTAAGCATGTGCTTCACCAGATTCCTTCAGGTATCTTTAGAGAGGATATCATCAACATAATTGGTAATGGAGTTGTGCTGGACCCGGTCATCCTAAAGAGGGAGATTGAAGATTTGGGTAAGTTCAATCTTGACCTGAAGAAGAATTTATTTATTTCTAAGAAGGCACAGATTATTACGCCAACTCACAGAATGTTGGATGCGGCCTATGAAAAATCCAAAGGAGACAAAAAGATTGGATCTACTTTGAAGGGTATTGGCCCTACTTACCAGGATAAGATTGGAAGGCTCGGGCTAAGAATTGGAGATACGCTTACCCCCTCGTTTAAAGAGAGATATCAACAACTTCAAAGTCACCATAAAAACCTTCTGGATTTCTACGGTGCAGACACTAACACTTCATTATTAGATGACGAGTTTTTTGATGCCATTGAGTTTCTTCACAGTTTCAATATTGTCGATAGCGAGTACTTGATAAATGATTATCTGTTATCAGGAAAGAAGATACTAGCTGAAGGAGCCCAGGGTTCATTGCTTGATATTGATTTTGGTAGTTATCCTTTCGTGACCAGCTCTAGCACCACCTGCGCTGGAGCATGCACGGGGTTGGGGGTGGCGCCTAGTCAGATCGGTGAGGTCTTTGGTATTTTTAAGGCATATTGTACGCGAGTTGGGAGTGGGCCATTTCCTACGGAATTGCACGATGAGGTGGGTGAGCAAATGCGTAAAGAAGGAGCGGAGTTCGGGGCTACTACTGGTAGACCGAGAAGGTGTGGCTGGCTTGACATCCCGGCTTTAAAGTATGCTACTATGATTAATGGCGTCACCCAGCTCTTAATGATGAAAGCAGATGTGCTTAATATATTTGAAGAAATAAGAGTTTGTACATCCTACAGGATTGAGGGCCAGGTGACAGATCATTTTCCGTTTGACAGCTCTGATGAACTTATAGACCCTATTTATGAAGAATTGTCTGGGTGGCATACATCTCTGAGAGGCATTAATGATCTGGAAGCTTTACCAAGCGAATTGAAAAGCTATAGAAGCTATATTGAGGGTAAGACAAACGTACCAATTAGTTTGATATCCACTGGGCCAGACCGTACCCAGACTATTACGACCTAGCAGCCGATCGATGTAAAAGATTGATGTAGAGCTCATTGATTTAATTTCTCTCATTTTCCTTTCTTGTAATAGTTTAAGTTGTTTAGATATGTTTTATCTTCGCCCTC
>CAYGOT010000166.1:0-4511 GCA_964351595.1 uncultured Roseivirgaceae bacterium
CCTCAGCACTGATCAATATTGTACCACCAGCGCTTTCTATAATGGGATCTACGGTTTTGACTATCTGAGAGGAGCCACCTATCGGAAAATTGCCACCGCTGAAGTAGTGTCTGGCTACAGAGGCATGCATAGCGAAGCTGCTCCTTTTTGGTGTCAGGCCATAGTCGCCATATTGTCCACTCAACACTTTGATCAGCTCTTCATTGTCCGTCAGTGATCTGAGTACCTCATAGGTTGTCTTATCAGAAAAGTGGTAGTAGGGCTGTCGCATCGACTTACCCATCACCTTACTCACCAGTGGGGGGAGCGCCTTGTCCATGTAGAACTTCTGTGCCGTTTTAGTGGATTCGAAGACGAGTCTTATGTACTCTTCAATTGCCTTTTCTTCTCTCGGAAAGTACTCGGCTAGCTTATTCTTAAAGTTTTCAACCCCCTTGACCAGGTCATAGGCCTTATCTCCAATGATGATTTTATCGTAAACTTCGCCCATATCGGCCCACTTCAATTCTCCGTTTGTGATATAGTCAAACAGCCGCTTCACTACGCTGTTGGGACGACTGACCTCACCGATGTAGTGGATACCTACATCCCATTCGTACCCTTTCCGCTTAAACACATGCGTGAACCCCCCGGCAGTATAGTGACGCTCAACGATCAGTACCTTCTGACCTTCTTTGGCAAGGATTGCTCCTGTCGTGAGACTTCCCATGCCAGACCCAATGATGATGGTGTCATAGTGATCAAGTACTTCCGGGTTTTGTTTGTAGGATTGGATCATATCTAGGAGGTCTTAATTAGGATCTAAAACCGTTCTGAAACGAGTTCGTCAAGTTTAGCTATGTAGGCTATCATTAAATCTTTGTTATGCTTGGCTTCATTAGTATATGAAGTGTGAAGTTCAGGAAACGGAGAAAGAATATCATTCATAAAAACTTCGTTTAGCTTCCCCAACAACCCATCCGCGTGACTCAACACAAAATACTCATCCTCAGGTATCAAGCTCAGAATCCCTCCAATGAACTTGTTGCTTTTTTGTCCTAAATTTTCAGTACCTCTTACTAAAATCAGGTTTTGACCTAGGTAGATAACCTTAAAATATTCGATTTCATAAAAGGTGGTGATATAGGTGCTATTGATATAAAGGTTAGAGCCATCGTAAAAGCCCCATAGAGTGTATTTTAAATTTTTCCTTTCTCTTTTTCCTATCGATTTCGGAAAAGTAAGATTCAGACGATAAGGTTCAATCCTCCACTCGTATGAGTCAGGCATTGCACTAATTGTTACAGTGATGCCATCCATGGGCTCTTGAATGACAAAAGCATGTAAGGAGGAATAAGCTCCAGACTTAATGTCTTGAGCATGGACTTTTGTGATAGTAAAACAACTTACCACAACTGCCAAGCCTATGATAATTAATTTGTTGCTGGATGATTCATTTTTTGACATGATTACAAAAACGAGTTTATAAACTCTCGATGGTAAGTTTCCGTAATTTTAATGGAGATCATTTCTATTTAACTACTAAGCATCACCGAGATTACTCCAATCGAATTGGTCAATTATAGCTCTAAAATGTGTAGGTAATACAGCTTTAACCGTCAATGATACTTTGTCAACAGGATGTTCGAAAGATAGTGACTGTGCATGTAACAACAATCCATAACAGCCTAGCTTTTCCTGAAACATCCGGTTGTGATGTAAATCACCATGCTTGGTATCCCCAATCAGGTAGTGTCGCATTTTGGCAAAGTGCTTTCTGATCTGGTGGTATCGGCCCGTCTTTGGTGTCACTTTGACAAGACTGTATCGTGAAGTTTCATATCGGGTGGCTACCTTGATGGGTAGCTCTATAGTGTCTAGTCGCTCAAAATGCGTTTCGGCTTTCTGAAGCACACCACGATCATTGTAAAGCGGCTCTTGGATGATTCCGATAGGAGGGCAGTAGCCTCTGCATACCGTGAGGTAGGTCTTCCTGGTTGTGTGGTTGTCAAACTGCTCCTTTATTGAACGAGCCACCTCTGACGACAATGCCATCAGCAGCACCCCTGAGGTGGGCCTATCAAGCCGGTGCACTGGGTAAACGTGCTGACCGATCTGATCGCGTAGCAGTTGCACTGCAAAATGCTGCTGCTCATCAGCCGCCAACTTAGTGCGATGAACGAGCAGTCTATTAGGCTTGTTGATCGCCACAATGGCGTCATCGTGATATAATATTTCGAGTGGACTCAATTGAATGCGTGATGTCCAAAGCTAGATAGAATAGCCAATGTAGCACCACTCTCGAAATTTGAAGATTCTAAAGGGCGGTTTGTTATCGATATTTGATCTTCCTACGCAACCGCTTCGGCGGACGAGTTGCATATAGACTCTCAACTCCATCGTGGATGAATAGAGTGAGAATTTGATTCAAGGTTCAGTAATTTTTCATTTAGTTTGTCCGCTGAACTAGATGATCACAATGGACAAGATAGACTCGCTTAATCAGGTAGCACAGTTTCACAACACGTTCAAGCATCCCGTGCTTGACAAACCTCAAATTCCTTCAAAAGAAAGATGCGCGCTAAGGGTATCTCTCATAGCGGAGGAACTAAAAGAACTGGAAGAGGCGATAGCCGACAATGATTTGGTGGAAGTGGCTGATGCCCTATGTGATATACAGTATGTACTATCTGGAGCTGTGCTCGAGTTTGGATTGGGGGAGAAGTTCAAGACCCTTTTCGACGAAGTGCAGCGCTCTAATATGAGCAAGTCCTGTGCGACAGTCGAAGAAGCTCAGGCCACCGTGGATCACTATACCAACGAGCGTGATACTCCTTGCTACTATGAAGAAAGAGATGGTGTGTATCTTGTCTACCGCGAATCAGATCGCAAGACGCTAAAGTCTGTGAAGTATTCGCCCGCTGACTTGAAGTCTATATTGGAAGCTGAATAGTCGCCTGATTAACCATAAAATCCTTCAATAGCCACGGGTTTAAACCCGTGGCTATTGAAGGATTACGTTTCATCATCTTTATAACGGCTCATACTGTTCCAATAACAGCAACAAAAAAACCTTCCTCTCGGAAGGTTTTTTTAATAAGCATGAAATGTAAAATCTTTGATCACTTGCCGTCAGAGACCATACCTCCGGCACCCACTGTGAGGTTAAACATTGTGCCTTTGGTGAGTCTTGCAGAGCTCGCTTTGAGTACGAGAGTTCCGTTATAGTTCGTAGCGTCTGAGCTAGCCTTCAGTATTAGTTTATCCGATTGTGTCCAGTCTGCTGCTCTTTCGAATGAGGCAGTCACACCATTCGGTAGTTTATTATCAATGTAAAGATCAATTTTAGTCTTTCTGAATTTGACTGATCTGTTGATGTTCACATCAACAGTTTTGGTTTCACCCGGAGCAAGCACAATGCTCGGCTCGCTAATAGACACTGTGAAATCTTTGGCTGGAGTAGTTCCTTGTCCAAATGCTTGCACTGTGAAGAGTACAACCATCATTGGAATTAGTGTAAAGAGCTTTTTCATAGTCGTAGAATTTTTGAACAAAAAGGTAAGTTGTTCGAATAAACGATAATTCGAACAAAAAGTTCAGGTGTTCGAAAATTAATAAAATAAAAAAGATCAGATTTTGAGTCCGTCGAGCATTAGCCCAACCGCAAATAGGATTTCTTCCTTGATATGCTGGAAATCACTCTTGTCTGGAGTGCTGTGAAGGAATTGGTTGAAGTAGTCAAACTGAATAGAGAACTTAACTGTCATTAAGGTATGAGCGACGCGATCACTATCGCAAGGTTTGTACAACCCTTTTTCAATACCTTCATTGATACAGCTTTTGTAGAATTTGATCCTGTCTTGATTGACCTCATTCATGCTAATGCGGAAGAGGTTGCGTGTTTCCACAAGCACCTTGACAGGAATGTTGTGCTTGATCACCGTGTCATCATAGTGCTTTAAGGAAGCTCTGATATAGCTAAGTATGCGCTGTGTTGGATCTTGTTGCTTTGATGCTTCTGTGACAAACCGATTAAGATTACTGCGCCACTCTTCCTTAAAGGCATCAAGGAATATCTGTTCCTTGTTTTTGAAGTAATAATAGAGCGACGACTTGCGCATACCCACAGCTTGCGAAATGTCGTCAACGCTTGTTTTGGGATATCCCTGTCTGTTAAAAAGCTCTCGGGCGGCAGCCAGTATTTCTGCCTTTTTATCTGCCATATAGGCAAACTTAGACTTTTGATGAATAATTGCCAATACCAGCTCAGGCAAGGCAAATTATGTTCAAAGTACTTGATTTAGTAGCAAGGAGTTCAGATTAGTGTTTTCCGAAGGGAGGTTTGTCCTGCTTCTGAAAGGTAGGGTAAGTGAAATGCGATGACTTGGATTTTCCTTGCTTTGATCGGATCGATATAGTATCACGATTGCTGAAATAATGCGCAGCATCCGAGATGGGGGTGGTGGCAGTGTAATATTTCATTGTGGGTTTCATGTGTCACACGATTGATGTTTTAAATGTCGATGTTTTTT
>CAYGOT010000167.1:0-4335 GCA_964351595.1 uncultured Roseivirgaceae bacterium
GATGTAGACTTGCCTAAGGGCTTACCATAAAATTGTGCAATTTTCTCAGCTAGGAATTTTGAGCCGGTACCTGCAAAAATCTTGACTGAGGACATAGAAGTGTGATTCTTGTTTCAACAAAATGAAGAATCCCGGTGAAAACACCGGGATCCCAGTTTAAGTTGTCCGACCAGGGCTCGAACCTGGACTCTTCTGAACCAAAATCAGACGTGTTGCCAGTTACACCATCGGACAAGCTATACCCTTGAATTTGGGATCACAAAAGTAGGTTGATTTTTTTAAAATGAAAAGATTGATTCATAAAAATGAAGCTGTTTATCGCTGATGTTTTTCAACCCATTTTCTAGCGTTCACGAAAGCTTCAATCCAGGGCGAAACATCATCATTTTTCCGATCTGCGGGGTAGTGTGGCCAGTTCCATGGGAACATCGATCGCTCAAGATGAGGCATCATTGCCAAATGCCTACCATCATCAGAGCAGACCATGGCTGCTCCGTCTTCTGACCCATTAGGATTGGCAGGGTACTGATTGATATGATAGTTGCCAATCACATTGTAGTCTCTCACTTTGCTATCAAAGCCAAACTTACCTTCTCCATGGGCGGCCCAGATGCCTAATTTAGAACCTGCCAAAGTGCTCAGCATCACAGAGCTGTTGTCAGCGATCGTCACAGCGGTGAAAGTACATTCGAACTTCCCGGACTCATTATGCAGCATTCTGGGATGTTGGTCTGCCAGCTCAGGAAAAATCAGACCAAGCTCCATCATCAACTGGCAGCCATTGCACACGCCCAGGCTCAAAGTGTCGGGTCTGGCATAGTATGCGTCCAGGGCTTTTTTAGCTCGCTCATTATACCTGAAAGCACCGGCCCAACCTTTGGCTGATCCAAGTACATCGGAGTTGGAGAATCCACCAACAAAGACGATCATCTGGATGTCCTCTAAAGTTTCACGACCACTGATGAGGTCGGTCATGTGTACGTCCTTGACATCAAAGCCTGCTAAGTGCAGCATATACGCCATTTCACGATCGCTATTGACACCCTTTTCGCGGATGATAGCGGCCTTTAGCCCAGTGGTTGATGTGCGGGTGGCTGTAAGTCCCATGTCAGTAAGCTTACCAGAAAAACCTTCAGGGAATGAATAAGCTAATGCTTGAGTTTTGTAATTCTTAAACCTTGTCTGGGCTAATTCCGGTAGGGTCTGCTTGCTGTCAAGCAAGAAAGAAGTCTTATACCAGATGTCTCGGTATGAGTCTACATCAAGGTTGAGATCAAGGTTTGTGGATTTGACACTCATCTTCCGCGCTTGTTGGGGAGCCCCAATCTCAAGATACTGGATGCCACGACCCTCAAGCATTGCCATAGTCTCTGTGTGACACTGAATAACTAAGGCTGGGTTTTCGTTAAAGAGCTGCTCGACAGCATCTCCTTGCATTTCAGTGAGATCTATGGACATGCCGCCGGATGAATTGGGAAAATTCATTTCGAGCAGCGTGGTGATCAGACCTCCTGAACTAACATCGTGCCCTGCCAATATCAACCCCTCGTCAATCGCTAATTGTATAGTCTTGAATAGATTCTTGAAATAGTCAGGACTTGAAATATCAGGTGTCTCAGTGCCTAGTTGTCCAATGATCTGTGCAAGTGAGGATCCACCTAGCGTTGGCTTTTGATTTCCGATAGGTACATATAGGAGTACTGTATTATCAACTTTTTTGAGCTCAGGAGTAACTACTTTGTTGATATCCGACACTTCGCCTATCGACGAAATCACGACTGTACCGGGAGCCAGCACTTTTTTTCCATCAGGGTACTTCTGTGTCATCGACAGTGAGTCCTTTCCGGTAGGTATATTGATGCCAAGTGCAATGGCATAGGCGCTGACCGCCTCGACCGCCTTATAAAGCCGGTAGTTTTCACCATCGTTTTTCGCGGGCCACATCCAGTTGGCACTCAGAGAGACTCCTGAAAGGCCGTCTGCGATGGGCGCCCAAATAAGATTGGTCAATGCTTCGGTGATCGCCAGTCTCGAACCAGCTGCGACATCTACCATTGCAGGGATTGGCGCGTGACCGATGGAGGTGGCTACTCCTTTGTTGCTAACAAAATCCAGTGCCATCACTGCTACGTTATTTAGCGGTAGCTGAATCTCACCGGTAGTTTGCTGTGTGGCGACTCGTCCCGTGACACAACGATCTACTTTGTTGGTCAGCCAGTCTTTGCAAGCTACGGCTTCAAGCTGTAAGACCGACTCGAGGTACTCTTCTACCTTTTCCACGTCATAGCTCAACTTGCTGAAGACTTTAGTAGAGGAGTCGTCGGTAAGCACTGTCTTAGGTGACGACCCAAACATGTGAGAGAGTTCCCAATCAATTGGGTTCTTACCTTCTCTACCCGTGAAGGTAAACTTATGATCTCCCGTAGCTTCGCCGACCTCAAACATTGGTGAACGTTCTCTTTCGGCGATTGCCTTGAGTAAATTGATGTCTTTTTCTTTGATCACCAGTCCCATGCGCTCCTGCGACTCGTTTCCGATGATCTCTTTTTCCGATAGGGTAGGATCCCCTACCGGAAGCTTGCTGACCGCTATCTGCCCACCTATATCTTCTACCAGCTCTGAGAGACAGTTGAGGTGGCCACCCGCGCCATGGTCGTGAATGGAGACGATTGGATTGACATCCATCTCTGTCATCGCACGCACGGCATTGGCTACCCGCTTTTGCATCTCGGGATTGGACCGCTGGACTGCATTGAGCTCGATCGCATTGGCGAATTCGCCGGTATCGACTGAGGAAACTGCACCACCACCCATACCGATGCGGTAGTTGTCTCCGCCGAGGATGACGATCTTGTCGCCTTTGGTGACTTCCTGCTTGATGCTATCGCTCTCCTTGCCATAGCCCACACCACCGGCCTGCATAATCACTTTGTCAAAGCCAAAGGTGTCCTCGCCTTCCTGATGTTCGAAGGTCAGCACGCTACCGCAAATCAATGGTTGACCGAATTTGTTACCAAAATCGCTGGCGCCATTAGAGGCTTTAATGAGAATGTCAGCAGGTGTTTGATAGAGCCATGGCCGCTCAGGAGCATTTTGCTCCCATGATCGACCCTCCTCAAGCCTGGAATAAGAGGTCATATACACGGCAGTGCCTGCCAAAGGGACGCTTCCCTGCCCACCTGCCATTCTATCGCGAATCTCGCCTCCCGAGCCGGTAGCAGCACCGTTGAAAGGTTCTACGGTAGTGGGGAAGTTGTGTGTTTCGGCCTTCAGAGAAAGTACTGATGCGAAATCCTTTTGAGTGAAATAGTCTGGCTTGTCTTGCGTCTTAGGCGCAAACTGCTGAACCACCGGCCCCTTGACAAAAGCCACATTGTCCTTATAGGCGGAAACCAGTCTGCCGGGCTGCTCTTTTGAGGTCTTTTTGATGAGTTGGAATAGCGTACTGGGCTGCTCTTTGCCATCGATGACAAAAGACCCATTAAATATTTTGTGGCGGCAGTGCTCAGAGTTGACCTGAGAGAAGCCAAATACTTCGCTATCGGTAAGCGGTCTTCCCAATTGCTTAGCTACTCCCAGGAGATAATCCACTTCATCATCCGTCAGGGCTAGTCCTTCACTTTGGTTGTAGGTAGCTATATCTTCCACATCGAGGATTGGATGAGGCGCTACTTCTATATCAAAAATACTCAGGCCGGGGTGGTGATAGACAGCTTTTAGCATCGGATCAAAAGCCCCCCCATCGTGTATGAAGAGCTCTTCGATTCGTTCTATTCCTTTGAGTCCCATGTTCTGTGTGATCTCCACAGCATTGGTACTCCAAGGGGTAATCATTTCTTTTCTAGGTCCTAAAAATATACCATCGAGTTGCGCTTCCTTGAGCAAGGTGGCGTTACCGAACAGCCAGCTCAGTTTGGCGATATCATCGCTGCTGAAGGCTTGCTTATGCTGAACTGCAAAATGTAGGTGGTGGGAGTTTTTGAAAAAGGAAATCATGCGGCTAGAATATGCCGCAAAAGTAAGAATTATTTAGAGGCAGCTTGCCTATTTAAGGAAGAAAGGAATTGATTTAGGAATGAGCTGTTCGTGCCCACAATTGACAATAAACTTTCGGTGGAAATTGAGCTGCCTGGCAAATGAAGTAAACTTCTCCTCTGACATGATCTTGTCATACCTACCCAAATAGAAAAGGGTCTGTATTTCATGTCTGTTGATCGTGTTTGCAAGTTCTTTCTGGCTGTACTTCAACGGCTTAAACATGGTCCAGGTCAGGTAGATGAGGTTGCGTTGTTCCTCTGTCTCCAGCTGATTCATGGCAAACTTCAGTGTACTTGC
>CAYGOT010000168.1:0-3802 GCA_964351595.1 uncultured Roseivirgaceae bacterium
TGTGAGAGGTCGGAAAAGATAGTAGGATCAACTATCTTTTCCTCCTACTCGATTTCGAAGGTATTTTAGATCTACGAATACTATCAAAAAAAGGAGGTGCCAACGCACCTCCTTTTTGATATCAATAGAATAATTAAATGTGTACGCTACATTTTGTAAACTAGCGCTACCACAGATTAGATAAGATTATCTCCTTTTGCTTTGGAAATAACAGCAGATTTGGTGTTTACCTTGAGTTTAGTGTAGATATTCTTAGTGTGAGATTTTACTGTCTCCTTTGCGATGAACAGCTCTTCGGATATCTGACTGTAGCTTCTACCTTCGGCGATAAGCCTTAGTACATCGGTCTCTCTATCGGTGAGTGGTGAGTTGGGATTGATGTGAAACTTACCAATGACCATTCGCGCTATGCGAGAACTCATAGGTGCCCCTCCCTTTAGAATATCCTCCAAAGCATTTATGAGCTCCATGAAATCAGCACTCTTGGTGATATATCCGGTGGCACCTGCCCTTAGGCTGTCAAAAACCAGATCTGGATCCTCATACATGGTAAGAATAATCGCTTCCGTGTGTGGAGAAATCTCTTTGATTCTTTTGATCGTCTCTATACCATTGATGCCCGGTAGTTCCAGATCAACTAGTGCTAAATCTGGCTGAATTTTCCTAACTTCCTGTACAGCTGCCTCACCGGATTCATAAGTCGCTTTCACGGCGAACTTATCAGAGCCATTGATAATAAGTTCGTAAGACCTTCTTAGATCTTCATTATCTTCAATTATGATAAGTTTCTTTTTAAACATGCTCTATGGGTATTGATAATGAGAAGGTGCTACCCTTACTGGACTCTATTGTATACGCAAAGTCAGAACGTTCTGATCGTTTTTTCAAGTTAACCAATCCTCCACTTGATTGAATTTTGGTTAAACTAAATCCGCTCCCATCATCACTAACCTTAATATGAAGTGTGTCCTGCAAAACGGTAAAATCCACAGTAATATGCTTTGCTTGAGAGTGTTTCAAGGCATTCGTAATTAACTCTTTCACTGAGAGCGTTACATCCCTCACGCTGGTATTGTACATGTAGCGTACCACCCCTTTTTCTATACTTGCCTTAAAACTGATTGGTGATGCATCAAAAAGTTTATTTCCAAAATCACTGATTTCCAAATGTACATCTTGGCAAGATATGGGCTCAGATTGAATAGACCAGACCAACGCCCCGAATCCAGAAAACATAGATTGAGCGGATTGGATAATCTTGTCTAAATATTGAATCTGGTCTGGGGCATCTAGCTTCAGCCGTAAAGACCCTGCCATACCTATGATTTTTGCGAGGTGTGAACCAACTTCATCATGAAAATCATGACTAAAGTCACGACCTAACTCACTACGGAGGTTTGCCTTGAGTTTATGTTCCTTCCTTAGCCGGTATCGGTGATACAGAATAATGCCTAGGACGTTGAAGATTACAAGCCCGAGAAACACAAAAAGAGCAGAGGTGAAAGACATGGATCAGTTGCCCTTAAGTATGAAAAAAACACTATTTGTGCGAGAATGCCGAATCGGTATGACTACCACCGATTTGATGTTCAAACATACTAGGTTCATGTGATAGGTTGGTTGCAAAGAGGTAATGGTTTTATGCACAAAACTTCCTCTTGAATCAATAGAACCAATTGCTTTGAAATGTAGGCAAAGGGCCAAAGTCAGAAAAAACGCACACTTACAAGTAGCTTTCTGACTCAATTATTGAGCCGCCATTACTGAAAATAATGGCTTTTTGAATAATCTCTAATTTACTAAATATGGGTGGTATAAACGCACAAGACCTCAATAGAAAACCTATCAATGAGCACAAAAAAAGCAGCTTTATTAGCTGCTTAAGGTTGTGGTCTCGGCAAGAATCGAACTTGCATCTAAAGTTTAGGAAACTTCTATTCTATCCATTGAACTACGAGACCAATCAATTTGGGAAGGCAAAAGTAGCTAATTGGCTATGGTAGCGCAATAGCAAAGAGGTTTTTGTAAGACGATGCTAGTACATCGAAAGACATAAGCACAGAAACTGCTGCCTGTAAACAACTGTAGACTGTAGAAAAGTAAATATCTGTTGAGTCTCGGGGAGTTCTGTTAAGCAGATCATGGTTCGGTTATTTGCAACTAGCGGGAGGTTCGGCTGATGTCAAGGAGAGACATAGACTTTTGTAAATCTTTGATGATTCCGATAGGGAAAGGTAGCGCTAATTTCTGACCATAAAATCACCCTGTTGGATCGGGATTGAGCATTATGGAAACGCCTTGTTTTACCTATCTTTATTGAGTGATGAGCTACATTATCTTCTCGGTCGTTGGAGCAATTTTGCTCATAGCTCTTCGCTGGTTGAGAAGCGTGGGGGCAAGCCAATGGCACGCTTTTTCATGGCTAACACTGGCGCTTACTGGCATATCGCTGACCGTGACACCAGATTGGCTGTATGTCATTGTTTTGTTGATACCCCTTGGCGTCAGACTTTCTACCAAGGCATGGTTTGGGTTACCTATCCACTGGTCTTCAGAGCTTGGCTTACTAGGGTTAGTCGCTGTTGTTTTGCTGGTATATAGCATCATCACACCATCATTCTGGCTACTGGCTGTATTCTTTTTAGTTGAAGTTTATTTCGCCATTACCCTTATCAGAAAATCCTTTGGCCGCCGCGGTATAGTATGGCTATCCAACTCAGGTAAATCTATTCAGTGGATAAAATGGCAATGCACCCTGCTTATACTGCTTGGTTCTGTGGTTCTTCTGAGTATTACCCTACCGGAAATGCTTGATGGATCTGCTCAATTATTGTTTCTAGTAGTGGGTGTGACAAGTATCATCCGTCACTCATCCCTCAAGGCGTTTGATCCAATATTTCCTGATCCGAAATACCTAAAGTCGACAGTGGATCAAGCCGAGCGCTATAGAATTTTGAATTCTGTCAAATCGCAGTTGAGCACTGAAAAGTTTCACTTGAGCAGCGAAGCTTCCCTCAAAGCACTGGCCAAAAACATAGATACTACCCCACACCAACTGAGTCAGGTACTCAACGAATCGGAGGGAATGACATTCTTTGAGTTTCTCGCCTATCACCGAGTTCAGACAGCAAAAAAATTACTTCAATCAGTACAGTTTTCTCACTATAAGATAGAGCAGATAGCAGAGGAAGTGGGGTATCTATCCAAGTCATCATTCAATACAAGTTTTAAGAAAATCACGGGACTCACCCCGTCCGAATATAGAGATAGAAACGTTCGAGATGCTAAGGTCGAACGCCTCGAACATCGGGAAATTAGTATACACGAGCAGTCAGACAGTACATTCGAGCAAATCAAAAACTCGACGATTATGCTGTCTAACTTTCTTAAAATCTACCGCCGCAACCTTTCAAAGAACTGGCTATTTAGTGCGATCAACATCGCTGGACTTAGTATTGGTTTTGCGAGCAGCCTGCTGATTTACTTGTATGTGAGTGAGGAGCTCTCATACGATAGATTTCACTCCGGTTATGAAAACATATACCGGATCACTCTGGAGTCAAATAATTCTCAGACGCGCACACCACACCCCATGGCAGGGCAGATGGTTCTTGATTTCCCTGAGGTAGAAAGTGCCGTAACACTCACGCCATTGTATGGGCCAGGCCTGACGCTTCAGTCTGTTTACCTGCAAAACCCGGAAAACAATATCATGCTACGCGTCTCCGATGGGTATGCTGAGGAGACGAGCTTCTTCAGGGTCTTTGATTTTGAACTAATAGCCGGCCATCGAGAACCCGCG
>CAYGOT010000169.1:0-3606 GCA_964351595.1 uncultured Roseivirgaceae bacterium
TTTGTAGTCAATACAAAGCGTGAAAAGTTCGCCGCTGATAGTGTCCTTATTGTTGATAATGGTGAAAGTGACATAAAGGCAAGGCATTTTCATGTCAAAGAAATGTCTGGCTTTCTGGCCTTTTTTCGCATACCGATGCTCGAAGCTTACTTCGTAAAATACGTGGGTAATTCATCGTTGATGTTAAATGGTCTCCCGCTCAAAAGAAATAAAGTTTGGGTTTTCCCGCATGGTAGCACCATTAAAGGAACCACCAACACTCCGGTGTACTTCAGTGATGTGGTCAGCAGCTTCAGAAAGGATTCTCACGAGTCTAACATTTCTTTTGTTGCAGAGAATGTCAGTTACAAATTCCCGAATGGAAATGTCGGCCTGGTAGATGTCAATATTGCCGAAGAGTCTGGTAAACTGATTGGTATCATGGGGGGTAGTGGCGCAGGCAAGTCCACGCTTTTCAATGTCTTAAATGGCAATGACCAACCTGCAGCCGGATCAGTAAGAATTAACGGTAGTGATATCCATAAGGACAAGTCGTCGATAGAGGGACTCATCGGCTATGTACCTCAGGATGATTTACTGATCGAGGATCTGACTGTATATCAAAACCTCTACTATGCCGCTAAACTTTGCTTTGATAGTGCAAGTGACGATGACCTTAATGACCTGGTAAACAAGACGCTGAATGCGCTTGGGCTGATGGAGCGTAAAGACCTCAAAGTCGGTAACCCACTACAAAAAACCATATCTGGTGGCCAGAGAAAACGACTCAATATTGGGCTTGAACTATTGAGAGAACCAGCGGTCATGTTCGTAGACGAGCCAACCAGTGGACTTTCTTCCAGGGACTCGGAAAATATCATGGATTTGCTCAAGGAGCTTTCTTTGAAGGGAAAAATGGTATTTGTGGTTATTCACCAACCTTCCTCTGTCATCTTCAAGATGTTTGACAAGCTGCTGATTCTCGACGTTGGCGGATATCAGATTTACTACGGAAACCCTATCGATGCAGTGACCTACTTCAAGTCCATAGTAGACATGATTGACAAGGATCTGGGATCATGCATAGAATGCGGTAATGTCAATACCGAGCAAATATTCAATATCATCGAAACGAAAGTGGTCGATGAGTATGGTCAGTTTACAGATGCACGCAAAATATCAGCTGAGGAATGGTACGCCTATTTCCAAGAGCACATCAGCATCGAGCCTATCCAGGAAGTAGAGGAAACACCGGAGAAGACACTCAAGATTCCTAATAAACTCAAGCAGATTGGCGTTTTTGTGACCCGCGATGTGCTATCAAAGCTAAGCAACAGGCAGTACCTTATTATCAATTTGCTCCAGGCACCTATGCTTGCTTTTCTCTTGGCTTTCATAGTGCGATACTCGCAGGCAGGTGAAGAATATACCTTTAGGGAAAACCTTAATATTCCCGCCTTCTTTTTTATGAGTGTGATCGTCTCGCTATTTATGGGATTGACGATAAGTGCCGAGGAGATAATCAGAGACCGAAGAATCCTAAAAAGAGAAGCCTTCTTAAACCTGAGTAGGTTGAGTTATCTACTTTCAAAAACAGGTATACTCTTTTTCATGTCGGCCTTGCAAACTTTTATGTTTGTCCTGATCGGCAATTACATCCTCGAAATACGTGATATGGGTGTCGAGTACTTTGTAGTGTTGTTCTCGATTTCATGTTTTGCCAATATTTTGGGATTGAATATTTCTTCGGCTTTCAATTCGGCCGTTACCATTTATATCCTCATCCCGATCCTCATCATTCCCCAGCTGATTCTCAGTGGTGTAGTTGTAGGCTTTGATAAGCTCCACCCCTCACTCACCAGTGAGGACAAAGTCCCGTTAATCGGAGAAATGATGGCCTCCAGGTGGGCCTATGAGGCCTTGGCCGTGAATCAGTTTAAACATAATCCTTATGAAGAAGAGTTTTATGAGCTTGATCGTGCAATAGCCGAAGGTGAATTCAAGACCATCTACCTCATACCTTTTCTGGAGGCGGATCTGGACTATTGTCACCATCATCTCAATGCTAAAGATCCTGAGATCAGAGAAGAAATGACTGATAAATTGGATCTGGTCAGAAGTGAATTGAATAAGGAGCTTTCATTCATTGGCAAAGACAAGTTTCCTCAGGTAGACAATATCATAATTGACAAGTTTGATAGTCACCTTTTTGAGGAGACCATCGAGTTCCTCAAAGTGTTAAAGAAATTTCATAATAATAGGAGAAACAAGGCGACAAGCGATAAGGATAAGATGATTGCCCAAATTAGTCGTTCGCCAGAGGAGAAAGCGGCTTTATTAGAAAAACGTGATGCTTATCAGAATGAGACGATCATTAGGATATTGAAAAACACCAATACGGATACACGAATAATTGAAGAAGACGGACACCTTATCAGAAAGGTTTATCCTATTTACGCACGAGACGAGTTTCCAAGTTCACCAATCGATTTCAGGGTAAACTTTTACTATCCCGAAAAGCATTTTTTAGGTAATTACTATGATACGCTGGCTTTCAATGTTACTATCATTTGGATCATGACGATTATCCTGTTTGTCACGCTCTATTTTGATCTTCTGAGAAAAGTCGTTTCCGGGAAAGACTAGATTATGTTCTTTGCGCTTTCCAAGCTGCTCACCTTCCTAATCATGCCGCTAAGCTGGATTATCCTGCTTACAGCCGCATCGTTCATTATTAAGCAGAAAAGAGCTAAATCACTCCTTCGCAAGCTCACATTTGGAATGCTACTATTCTTCACAAATCCACTGATAGTGAGTGGCTTACTAGGATGGTGGGAAGTTGAGCCGTTACCCTACCGGGAAATTGGGGAGACCTATGAAGTAGGTGTAGTATTGACAGGCATGGCTGACCTTGAGCGACTGCCTGACGACAGGCTTCACTTCAACCAATCAGTAGATCGCATCAACCATAGCATCGAACTATACAAAAAAGGATATATCCGAAAAATCCTTATCAGCGGAGGATCAGGGTCTATACTCAAACCGGAGCTCAAAGAAGCTCCCAAACTGAAAGAGTATGCCGTGAACTCCGGCATTCCAGCTGCAGACATACTTATTGAACCGAACTCTCGCAACACTTATGAAAACGCCAGTCTTTCAAAGAGTTTTCTTCTGGAAAATGGTTTTGCTGATGATCGTATATTGCTCATAACCTCGGCTTTTCATATGAGAAGGGCCTCTGCATGTTTTGAAAAACAGGGCCTGAGCTTTGTACCCTTTTCCACTGGATATAAAACCAGGCCCTTGGACTGGACACCTGATGAGGTCTTCATTCCGTCATTGGACGCAATGGCCATATGGCACCTGCTTATTAGGGAATGGGTAGGCATGCTAGCCTACAAATTTGCTGGATACATTTAGGGTCACTGGCCCCCAAAGCTCTCTATTGATCATAACTGAAAATGGGTTTATCGAATATTTCGACCAGTTCGACGAGTCCTTGGATGAAACCTCGACATTAATCCTCTCTCTCATTAGCTTCTACCTATCTTTGCTTAGTTAATACATTAGTCCCACAGAGAAAGAGGTTAGAAATATGAGATCATTGGTTATTGCCGTAGATTTTGA
>CAYGOT010000170.1:0-3604 GCA_964351595.1 uncultured Roseivirgaceae bacterium
GATTGTCAAAAGCATGTTGCAGCATTCGCGAACGGGTTCTGGCGAGAAGGAACTCACGGATATCAATGCACTCTGTGATGAGTACCTACGCCTCTCCTATCATGGCTATCGTGCAAAAGACAAGTCCTTTCAATCGGATTTTAAGTTAGAACTGGACCCTGCCCTACCTAAAGTCAGTGTGGTTCCTCAAGACATAGGACGGGTCCTTCTTAATTTGATTAATAATGCGTTTCAAGCAGTTCAAGATGTTGAAAAGCCAGTAGTAACTGTAATTACCAAATTAGATAATCATCAAATTATCATATCAGTAAAGGACAATGGCCCGGGCATCCCTGATGACATCAAAGACAAGATCTTCCAACCCTTCTTCACCACCAAACCTACCGGAGAAGGTACCGGCCTGGGATTGAGTATGAGCTATGATATTGTGACTAAAGGACATGGGGGTAAGTTGAAGGTCAAATCGACAAAAGGAGCTGGATCGGTATTTACAATTGTGCTTAAGGTATAAGGCAGCTGGCTTTGATTAAATCTTCGTAAATTATTCCTTCCAACTTCGTCGATATGCGTTATTTACTCATTTGCCTATCTTTTTTCTATGCCCTGAATTCCTTCAGCCAGCACGACAAAATAGCCTTTAAAAAATACGGTGTAGAAGAAGGACTACCTGAAGAATATGCATCACGAATACTACAGGATGATCAAGGGTTTATGTGGATCGCTACACAAAACGGTTTGGTCAAGTATGATGGGTATCAGATGGAGATTTTCAGACCTGGTACTGAACAGCCAAGTTTGCAATTCAGATCCACTACAGCAGGCCTATTGAAAGGCAAGGATGGGAAAATCTGGATGTCAACCTTTAAAGCCGGTCTGGCTTCCTACGATCCATCGACTGGGCTATTTGATCATTTCATAGATGAAGGTGGCGACTCAGGAGACGTATCTTTTCAATCCGTTTTCCTTCTTTTCGAAGATTTGAACCATAATATATGGTTCAATAATTACGATAGCAATTCGGATAGTGTTGTCCTATGTCTGCTTAACGTTCAAAATAGGGAGATTTCGACCTTTCCGGTGAAGCAGTCAGTAAGTAGTGTTAATGAAATTCTAATAAACTATTCTATAGCTGAATCGAGAAAGGATAGCTCCATTTGGATCATGAATGATCAGGCACTCCAGCGTTATGACGAATCTCGCCAGACCTTTGAGACCATCATTCCAAAAGGGGGTATCCTGCCCGGATTAGATAAAAGTGATACCTTGGAAGATTTAATAATGCCAGGTAGGAATGGATTGCTACTTACGGGTAACTCAACAACATTGTACCTAATTGACCCAATTACCAAAAAAACTCAAACTTCCTATTCTCTTGGTGAGGAAATTACAAACGCGTATTATTTTTTTGAAGATGCTAATGGTAATTATTGGGCTACTGCAGGTAACAGTATCATGCGTATTGATCATGAAAATAAAGTGATGGAGAAGCATGTTTTTGGAGAAGGTGCACTTGATTTCGATGTAGCTCCGATCAATACTGATCATATTTTCCCTATGGCGCAAAATGACACAGGCATTTGGTTCACCGTAGGCACTGTAGATTCTGCTTCATTCAGAACACGCACTACCGCCACATTTCTATACTACGACCTGAAATCTAACCAGTTCGAATGGTATGATAGCAGGTTCAATGAAGAGTCGAATGAATCTATTGATAGATTTTTTGTGAATCGTCTTTTTTTAGATCGCACCGGCCTGATGTGGATTGGAACCAGGCCTAATATGTACAAACAAGCTCCTGACAGGCGGCTGATGGATTTATATGAGTACAAGGAGAGCCAACCTCTTGGTTTGCCTGGGAACACTATTAGCAATATGCTGGAGGACTCAAAAGGAAGATTGTGGATAGCGACATCAAATGGGATTGCCTTATTTGATGATGAAAATAAGCAGTTTAAAAGTTTTTATGCTGATGAAGTGGTCAGCAGCCCTGAGCAAGAGGTTGAATTCAATACAATACTAGAAACATCAAAAAATACGATTTGGACAAGTGCAGAAAATCAAGTCTATATTTATAATGAAGAAAAAGAATCATTCGAAAAAATTCATACAGCAGATAACCTTGTTTTCGTATTAGAAGAAGACGACTTCAATAATATCTGGATTACTGTAAGGCAGGATGGACTTTATCAATTGAACACTTCCGGTGAAGTCATTCAGGCCTTCACCATGACAGATAGTGCCCAACATAAGCTGACGAGTAATATGATTTCAAGAAGCCTTAAAGACTCAAAAGGGCGATTATGGTTTGGAGATAGAGTCGATAATGATCACGGATTATTCCGTTTTGATGCCTCTACAAAAACTTTTACTCAATATCATAGTAAGGGAAACGGAAGCGAACTCCTCACAAATGAAATCGTATTTATATGCGAAGACCTAAATGAAACAATTTGGGCAGGCACAGACGGAGGTGGCTTATACCGTTATGATACATTAGGTGATAATTTCCTATTGATACCAGGAACGAAAGACTATTCTATTACATCTATCAACGTCAAACAGAATGAACAGCATTGGTTTGGATCCTACAGTGGATTTGGACTGATAAGGCTTGATCCTCTTACTAATGAATTTGTCACTGTGGGTGAGAAAGAAGGACTACTTCACAACGATGTTGTGATAAATATTAATCCACTAGTAGAACCAATAGTTATTGATACAGGCAACAAGATGTGGCTACCTAATAAACGTGGACTATCAGTACTAGACATTGACTCCATGAGCTTTTCTTCGTATTCCACAGAAAGTGGATTCCAGCAACCGTCAAGAGGCTATAGTGTGCTTGAAAGATCCAATGGCGAAATTTGGATTGGTGGAGATCATGGATTGAACAGGATCGTACCGGACGCCTTGTTCACCAAAGACACTTCCATCCCCGATGTATGGATTACATCCATGACCATCATGGATAGTGTGTACTCCAATGCCGATGGTCAATTGTTTCCTCAGTCAGTGTCATACACAGATGACATAGCATTAGATTATACACAAAAAGACCTGTCATTCAATTTTGTTGCGCTCCATTATCATAATCCTGAAAAGAACCAATATTCCTGGAAGCTAGAGGGCTATGATCAAGACTGGACTGAGCCTTCTTTGACGCGCACTGCGGCTTACACCAATCTTTCGCCTGGTACTTACACTTTCCGAATCAAGGGTTCTAACGCCGATGGGATTTGGAATGAAGAAGGTGACTTCATCAAAATTGTTATTGGTAATCCCCCATGGCTTACTGCAGGTGCCTATGCTTTCTACTTGTTCATCCTAGGGTTAGGTGGTATTGGTGTTCATCGCTATCAAAGGGATAAGACGTTAAGAAAAGAGCGTGAGCGCACAAAGGACTTGCAGCTTGCGCAAGCACAAGAAGTCGAAAAGGCCTATCAGGACTTGGAGGTTGCACATAGCAGTCTTAAATCCACCCAGTCCCAACTCATCCACTCCGAAAAAATGGCTTCACTAGGAGAACTTACCGCTGGTATAGCCCATGAGATTCAAAACCCACTCAACTTTGTGAATAACTTCTCTGAGATAAATAAGGAGA
>CAYGOT010000171.1:0-2641 GCA_964351595.1 uncultured Roseivirgaceae bacterium
ATGTGGTATTGATATTTGATCTTGGCACAGCGGGCGATGGAAGTGCAGCATTCACTTACTTGTTGGATGATATTGTGCTAGAGGAAGGCGATCCACTGCCACTCCCAAGTCTACCTGTGGCTTTCGAGTCTAACGACTACAAATATGAGTTCGGTCAGTTTGAAGGCTCACCTAGTGTGCGAATCGATAATCCGGTATCCGGAACAGGTAATACAAGTTCAAAAGTGGTTAAAACAACTAAAGGTCAAGGTGCATTAGGCTATGCAGGTACTTTCTTTTCACTAGCAGAGCCAATTGACTTTAGTACTGGTTCGAAAATCAGTCTTAATGTATACTCACCTAAAAGTGGTATCAAGATCACGATGAAACTGGAAAATGCCACCGATGCTGGCATAAATCAGGAAACTACTGTTGTAAACAATGTCGTTGATGCTTGGGAAACATTAGAGTTTGATTTTAGCAATCTGGTTACAACAGAAGAGTTGTCTAAGGTGATTCTCATCTTTGACAATGAAGTGGTAGGTGACGGAAGTGAATACTATTGGGACGATGTGACGCTTGTTGGTGACCCGATTGTTCCACCTGCATTCCCGGTAGACTTTGAGTCAACAGCTTTTACCTACAACTTCCTCGACTTTCAAGGTCAGGGTAGTGCAGTGGTGACCAACCCAGATCCAACGGGTGCTAATACGAGTGCCACGGTGGTGCAAACCAATAAAGGTGCTGGTGCCGCTACATTTGCGGGTACAATCATTGGCTTCAATGCACCGATAGACTTCACGGAAGGCAAAGTAATAAGCTTGAAGACATGGTCACCTAAGGTTGGTGCCACTGTTAATCTTAAGCTGGAAAACCGTGACGATGCGACCATTGGTGCAGAAGTAGCCGCAGTGACTACTGTGGCCAATCAATGGGAAGAGCTAACCTTTGATTTTACAGGTGAGATTGAAGGAAAAGATCTTTCTAAAGCCATTGTGTTCTTCGATTTTGGACAAACAGGTGGTACAGCAGAAACTATCTACTATTGGGATGAGCTCAAGATCAGGCCAATCCCTAATGAAGAAAATGCGACCCTGGACAATATCCTTGTGGACGGTACGCCTATTGCGGTCTTTGATCCTGAGGTACTCGAGTATAAAGTGGTATTGCCAGAGGGTACTAACACGGCTCCTCAGGTTACCTTTACTAAAGCTTTTGGAGGAGCTACAGATGTGGTGACTCAAGCTGATGGTCCAGAGGGTACGGCGACTATTGCAATTACCTCTCAAGACCAAAGCACTACTTTGACTTATGAGGTTGGGTTTACTATTTTAACCTCGACAAATAATCTTATCGTCAATGGTGACTTTGAGGCAGCAGGTGAATGGACTGGAAATGCATTTAACATACAGGCTGACGGTGGTAATCAATATAATCTTGCGGACGTTGCGTCTGCCGGAGCAGCTTCTGATGTAAATCTTAGTCAGATACTAGCCATAGAGCAGTATAAGACCTATTTCCTCACATTTGACGCTTCCACAGCCGCGGGTACCACGCGTACGATGCTGGCTGGTATAGGCTTAAACGAAGGTAACTATGCTAATAACAGTAAGCAGGTCACGCTAACAGATCAGACCCAAACATTTACGCTCATATTGCCTGCCGATAACTTTGGCAGTGACAATAGTAGAGTTTTATTTGATATGGGAGCAGATGCTGGTGTTGTTGTATTGGATAATGTAAGCTTGATAGAGCGAGTCATTCCTCCCGTCCTACCCACAGAAGGTCCTGCCGCGCCAACATATTTGGCTGAAGAAGTAGTATCTGTTTTTAGCGATAGTTATACTGATGTAACGAATGTTGGATTTAATGATCAGGGTGCTGCGAGTTTTGAAAGAATCGACCTCAATGGTAATGAGGTACTGAAATATGCCAGAACAGAAGTCGAAGGAGGCACTTTTAGTATAATTGAATTGGGCGGTGCTAATCAAATTGATATGCTAGATCCTCTAGCTGAAGTTTCAAATCTTAGATTTGATATGTGGTTTCCGAATGAGGTGACTCCAGGTTCTTCTTTAATCTTTAAGGTCGTAGATATCGGGTCTCCTGTATCCGAGGCATTTATCAGGATAAATGATTCATTCAGCCCGGCAATGACGCAAGGAGGATGGATCACCTATGATTTCTCCATAGCAGAATTAACTGGTTTTGGTATGGACGGCTTCAGTAATATCCAGCAGTTTGTAGTGGACGTCAGGGATGCTCCTGAGGTTTACATTGACAACCTACTTTTTTATAAAGCAGCAGTTGACCCCTTAAAGGATGCCTCTTTAAGTAACCTGACCTATGGAGTTGATGAAACCCCAGTAGAAGGATTCAGTCCTTTGGTAGTCAACTACACTGTCGAATTAGACGCTACTACCACACAAGTACCAAACGTAATTGCCACAACAACAAATGCTAATGCTAATGCTGTAGTAAGCCCGGCGGCACAGTTGCCGGGTTCCACTACTATATTAGTTGAATCAGAGGATGAGTCAACACAAACTACATATACCATTGACTTCATCTTAGTGGATCCACCTACGACAGCATCAATAGCACCAACGGAGGACGCAGCTGGCGTATTCTCGATCTTTAGTGACAGTTATGATGACGTACC
>CAYGOT010000172.1:0-2402 GCA_964351595.1 uncultured Roseivirgaceae bacterium
GATCAATTTACTTAATGGCTTAATACGGAAGCTTTGATCCTTAACTCTGTATCACAAAGCGAGTAGACAAGACGATATCCGTTGAAGACAGCCTCAGAGAGTTCTTGAGCTGAAGCCTGAACAGACAGTAAATACTCTTCATCATTCCAATAATCTTCCAAGGTCACTTGATTGAGATGATAAGCAGTGTCTGACTTGTCCAGCTGAACGGTGGATGAAAATTCAGTAAACCCTTGACTTTCGAGATAATCCCCGAGCCTGTTAGCTTCGGTGTAATTGACCCGCGACGTGAAGAAAAGCTGGGTCTTTCCATAGTTTTGTTCCCAGCCATAGGGGAAATCAGCAATATTAAATGTCACCTCATTCTGTACGGAAAACTCCTGATCACATACCTGAAAAGTGACGGGTTCGGAATCAAATACATAAAGCGACAGCTCCTTGGCAAAATCGTATCCAGCATCCAGATGAGCGCTATCATTCCATACACGCTCATTATATACACCTCCAAACGAGTATCCGTTAGCTATTCTTTGCAGTCGAACCGACTTGTCTTCACCATCTATAAACCCCGCAGCGATGAGGTAGTCACCCAATTCTCTCACAAGTGAGCTGTCAACTCCAGAATAAAAAATCTCTGTTCCGTCTACCTTAATCGAGTCACCATAGTCTGGTGTTGCCAGGAAATTGTCGTAAAACTCGTATACTCCAAAAGCCAAGGCCAGTATCCCAATTATTGATTTTAGTATCTTCTTCATTTGTTGATTGCTAGTACACAAAATTCAAAAAAATACTGCTGTCATGGAATACCTTCTACTGGGTATTTTGCGCTTTGGGGTGGATTACACAACGTAACCGTAGATTTGCATGCTACGGACACGCCGGATGCTACTATCTACTCCTCCTTTTACCGCCACCACCGCGACGGAAGTCCTTACCAGACTTCCCTCCGCCACCACTTGATCGCCTTTTGCCGGAGAAGCTCTTCTTTTTGTGGAAGTCTTTAGGTCTGCGCATTTCAGCTTCGTCATCTCGATTGACACGGATGCTTCGTCCTTCGATCTCCACTCCTTCAAACTTGTGCTCTAAACCGTCATCTTTACTGCCATCTACATCAAAGTAGGCACAGTTCTTCTGCATGGTCAGGTCTCCAAAAAACTTACGATCTACATTAGCTATATCAGCAAGGAAGTGAATGAGGTCACCCTTGGTCATACCATCCATCAGGCCGATATTGACGAAGTAGCGATGAAACTTGCCAAGATCTCTTTTCCCTGGAGCACCACCATGGGTCTCGTTGAGATTAGCTTCTTCCCCATTCTGTACGGTAAGGTGATCAAGCTGTGATGTGATCAGGCGCTTGAGGATATCCTCTTTGCTAAGGTCCGCAAATTTCTCAGAAAGCTGCTCCAGAATGGCGTCTGCCTGAGCATCCACTTTAGTATTTACGATTAGATTGGCCCAATTGGAAATTCGCGTATTGCGTAGGGAATCAATGGTCGGTACCTCTATCTTTTCGAAGGTGACTTTGATTTTCTTCTCTAGTTCTGTGATTTTCCTACCTTCTCTGGGATTGATGAAGGCAAGTGAGATACCTTTCTTTCCTGCCCTACCGGTACGCCCACTACGGTGAGTGTAGCTCTCCAGCTGATCAGGAAGCGTGTGATGAATGACGTGCGTCAAATCGTTCACATCCAGTCCTCTGGCTGCCACATCAGTAGCAATGAGTAGTTGCATTGAGCGGGTCTTAAAACGCTTCATTACTGCATCTCGCTGAGCCTGCGACAGGTCACCATGAAGTGCTTCCACTCCATAGCCCAGGCTCCCAAGCTCATCTGCAATCTCTTGCGTTTCACGCTTTGTTCTACAAAACATTATGCCGCGCATGTCCGATTGTAAATCCATAAACCTCCGCAGACCGGGGAGTTTATTGGATGATTTTGTCATTACATATTTATGGCTGATATCCTTGTTACTCTTCTCTTCGCTGTTGATGGATACCTCCAATGGTGCTGACATGTACTTTTTCACGATCCTCCTGATCTCATTAGGCATAGTTGCCGAAAAGAGCCAGGTCACACGATCATTCTGAGTGTAGGATAGTATTTCGTCAATATCCTCCTTAAAGCCCATATTGAGCATCTCGTCTGCTTCGTCAAGTACCACATAGCGCACCTGATCCAGCTGTATTGCCTTCCTCTTGATTAGATCGAGCAATCGTCCGGGTGTGGCGACCACTATCTGGGTAGGTCGCTTCAGTGCTTTGATTTGTCCTACGATGGATGCTCCACCATAGACCACCTCGATATTGACTGCTTTGTTATTCTGGGAAAATGATACCAACTGCTGTGCAGTTTGCTGCCCCAACTCTCTGGTGGGAGCCATGATAAGTGCTTGCGTAGCTC
>CAYGOT010000173.1:0-2112 GCA_964351595.1 uncultured Roseivirgaceae bacterium
TCCTTCATCTTATCCTGTTATTTTTCTTTGAGTGCTTTCTTAATTTCCGAAACTGTTGCTGCCTTCAAATCATTTTGGTTTAGTTTCTAACAAAAATAGGCCTAACGGAATAATGTCCGTCAGGCCTATTTAATAATATCAGTTATTGAATTGGCTTACTTCAATGCTCGATCAAACAACGCCTTCATTTCCTCCCAGCTCTGCTCGTCAGCTTCTTTCTGATAAGCGAGCGGCAGACCAAACTTCTCTCCCATCGCATCGGCATCCGGACTTGTAAACGCATGGACCGCTCCTTCATAACCGATGTACTTGTAGTTTGCCCCTGCAGCATTCATAGCCGATTTCCAGGCTTCAGTCTGCTCGGCTGGCACAAAGGGATCATCTGCTCCATTTGCCACTAAGACTTGGGCCTTGATCTCTTCCTCACCTGGCATAATTGGTAGGCCTAAGCCTGCGTGAAAAGCGGCAACTGCATCGATATCATAGCCGGCATTGGCCATGGATAATGCGACGCTACCGCCAAAGCAATAACCAATCACTGCGATGCGCTCAGAATCAACCGTGGGGTCAGCTTTCAAAGTCTCCAACGCCTGCTCAAAACGTGCTTTTGCTTCCGGTAAGTTGCTTAGTGCCTCCCTCATGAACTTACCTGCATCGTCGGGGTGCTCTGCTTTCTTGCCATCTCCATACATGTCTACCGCCAATGCCGTATAACCGAGCTCTGCCAGCATATCGGCGCGTTCTCGGGTATAGTCATTATGGCCCCACCACTCATGAATGACTAATATTCCGGGTCTCTTGTCGGTAGCGTTGGCATCTTTGACCAAATACCCTTTCATAGTAGTAGAGTCTGTGGCATAGGTTACTTCCGTGCCAGTGATATTGACTTCTATTTCCACTACCTCTTCGGGCTTTTCCTCTTCAGTTACTTTTTGCTGATTTCCAGAGCACGAAATAACAAGTGCTCCAACCAGGATGACAGCAAAATGATTTAAGTATCTTTTCATAGTTTTTGATTCGATTAGACATCAAAAGTACATATTTATTAAGGCGCGTAAAAGTGCGCTAGTTTAAGAAAACAGCAGAAGTAGTTCATGAGTAGAATAGAAAAGTACGGAGAATGGGCATTAGTCGCTGGCGCTGCAGAGGGTTTGGGAGAAGCTTTCTGTACGTTGTTGGCCCAGCAGGGAAAGAACCTGATCATCATTGACAATCAGGTGGAAAAGCTACAAGCCCTCTCTGATCGCCTCATCAGCAAGTATGAAATAGAAACCGAGGTAGTCTGCAAAGATCTCACTGATCCATTGGTAATTTCTAATGTGACCAAGCGCGCCAGGAACCACCAATGCAGACTGTGGTTTTACATAGCGGCATATGGTCCGGTGAAGCCCTTTCTTGACTACACCAATGAAGAACTGGAGACGACTATATCTCTCAATTCAAAGACCCCTTTACTACTTGCACACAGCTTTGTTGATCTGTGGCTGGATAAGGAGCCGGCCGGCTTCATGCTGATGTCTAGCTTATCAGGCCTAAGAGGCACCAAGCTGGTGGTGCCGTATGCGGCCACCAAAGCTTTTGACTGGAATCTAATCGAAGGCTTACACTATGAGTATAAGGACTCCAACCTCGACTTTATCACTGCCTGCGCAGGCCCCATCCTGACGCCCAAGTATATCGCCACTGCACCAAAAAAGCATGCTCTCAAACCCAGAGAACGTTCTGCTGAATATATCGCGCAGACTGTCCTAAACAACCTTGGCAGGCGCTATATGATTATACCTGGAATAGAGAACCGGATCGGAGAAACCGTCCTCTCGAAGCTCTTACCAAAAAGTACAGCCAGCAAAATAGCCAACTGGGTGATGGGTGCGATTTATCGCGATAAGTTGAAAAAGTAAGAGCAAGCCCCAATCTGTTTATTTAAAGGGTTTTTTGCTACGTTCACAATAATTGAAACTACAATGATTAATCTCTCCTGACGTCATCGCGAGGGCAGTAAGCCCGAAGCGATCTTAATATCAATGGAGGAAGACTGTGAATGTGGATACTACGATTTTAAGATTGCTTCACTGCGTGCGCAATGACGGAAAATGAGGAATATGTCTAAAC
>CAYGOT010000174.1:0-1994 GCA_964351595.1 uncultured Roseivirgaceae bacterium
ATTAGGGACATCCACCTCTACTCCAACCTGGAGGGTGAGCTCAAGCCCAACGGCAGCATCAGCTATGTCTATATCTTCGTCTCGGTGGCCATCTTCATCATGCTTATTGCCTGTATCAACTTTATGAACCTCTCCACAGCACGCTCCACAGAGCGCGCCAAAGAGGTCGGTATCCGCAAAGTCTTGGGGAGTCTAAAGTCACAGTTGATCACACAGTTCTTAACAGAATCAATCTTGCTGAGTCTGGCGAGCTTCCTGGTAGCATTGGTACTGGTCATTCTGGCCATTCCGACCTTTGCGGAGCTATCGGATCGGCTTTTGACCATTGACCTGTTGACCGAGCCACTGGCTATGATCGCGATGTTCCTGACTGTGCTCGTGATCGGACTACTTGCGGGGTTATATCCAGCATTTGTACTCTCTGCTTATCGACCGGTGCAGGTACTCAAAGGCAAAATGCAGACCTCCAAGCTTGGCGTGATATTGAGAAACGGATTGGTTGTCTTTCAGTTTGCTATCTCCATCGGACTCATCGCTAGCACGGTGATCATCTTCAACCAGATGAACTTCATGATCGACAAAGAACTAGGCTATGACAAGGAGCATGTGATCGTAGTGGAGGGCTCGGGCAATCTGCAAGACAAAGCGGAGATCTACAGGCAGCAACTCATTCAACAGAGTGAGATCACCAACGCGGGATTTACCTCCAACGTACCCGGAAATTTATTCGCTGGCTTTAGCGTCAATTTACAAGGGTCGTCCAAAGATGCATTTGTCGGCAGGCAAATGACCATCGACGAAAACTATATCCCCACCCTGGATATTAAAGTGCTCGAGGGGCGACAGTTTGACCTTAAGTTCAATGACACCCTATCCATCATGATCAACCGCACGGCTCAGACAGTGCTGGGACTAGATGATCCTATCGGAAAAAAGCTCAGTAATACACAAAATGGTGTCCCGGACCCCATTGTTTATAACATCATCGGGGTGGTTGATGACTTCCATTTTCAACCTCTCCATCGAGCAATAGAGCCGCTCTTTATCACACATGTGGATGGGCCGATACCCTTCCAGAATTTCATGATGGTCAAGGTGAAGCCCTCCAACCTACAGGGCACCTTAGCAGAAATGGAAGCCAACTGGGCAGAGCTGGTCCCCAACAGTCCGTTTAAAGCCAGCTTTATGGATCAGAATCTTGAGGAGTTTTACAACACTGAACGTACCTCCGGCAGGCTGTTTACCGCTTTTACCTCCTTAGCTATTGTTATTGCATCTATAGGGCTTTTCGGGTTAGCCGCTTATACTACCGGGCAAAAGACCAAGGAAATAGGTGTGCGCAAAGTAATGGGTGCCTCTGTGCCGAGTATTATCCTCCTGCTGTCCAGAGAGTTTACCAAGCTCATACTGATCTCGCTCATCGTGGCAGTGCCCATCACCTGGTACGGTATGAATAACTGGCTGGATGATTTTGCTTATCGCATAGACATCAGCCCGCTGACTTTTCTTATCAGTGGTTTCGGAGCGATCCTTATCGGCTGGATTACAGTCAGCTACCAGTCCTTCAAAGCGGCTATCGTCAATCCGGTGAAGTCGCTGAGGGCGGAGTAGACATGCGAAAAGACGTGACAGGTTTTGAAAACCTCAGGTCTAATGCCCAGATCTCCATCCCCAGTATCACCATACAAATCTTGATACCCTGACTGATGTTACCGATGCAGATGTTCAGTTCTCATTGGGGTTTTGCTGGTTGTTGTCCATATTCACAAGCATAGTATTTTAAAAAAGAAGGGGAGTAAATACCAATAACAATATGACGCAAGCACGAACTAGCTTTAATACTTTGCACTTTAAATTATGCCGATTCCCAGTCAAATAATTTCGAACAGAAGTTTCAACTTATGGCCAAGTTGGCATATAGTTTATGAATGGGAAGATGAGATCGCATCTCGTTTATCCTTAGAAATTGTCAATCGTCAAGATCTGAACAAGAA
>CAYGOT010000175.1:0-1962 GCA_964351595.1 uncultured Roseivirgaceae bacterium
TTACATATTCTTTTTTCACTATGTTAATACGATCTTCCCTGAATTTGTAACTGAAAACATGGTAGGCCATAAGTTGGGAGAATTTTCTCCAACGCGCTCTTTCCGTGGGCACATTGCAAAAAAGGATAAGGGTAGAAGATAAGAGTTATTATAGATGGAAGCGATAGCTAAATTAAATAACGTACCTACATCTCCACGAAAGATGAGGTTGGTTGTTGACATGATCCGAGGGGTCAGGGTTAACAAAGCTCTTACAATACTGAAGTTTGAGTCAAAAATAGGTGCCGGTAGAGTAGAGAAATTACTCTTATCTGCGGTAGCTAACTGGCAAGCTAAGAATGAGGATGTTAACCTCGAGGATGCTGATCTTTTTGTAAAAGAGGTCTTCGTGGATAGTGGTAGAATGCTGAAGCGTTTGAGACCAGCCCCTCAAGGACGAGCTCATAGGATCAGAAAGAGATCTAATCATGTAACCTTGGTCGTGGATAGCATGAACCAGGTTGAGGAAAGTACAGTCGATAACGATACAGAGAAGTAGATCATGGGACAAAAAGTAAACCCAGTAGGTTTCAGATTAGGTATAGTTAAGGGTTGGGATAGCAACTGGTATGGAGGAAAGGATTTTTCCGATAAGCTGGTTGAAGATCAAAAAATCCGCAATTACCTCGATGTTCGTATCCCTAAGGGAGGCGTTGCTAAAGTGGTAATTGAGCGTACCCTTAAGAGAATTACTTTAACAATCCATACTGCCCGTCCTGGTGTAGTCATTGGAAAAGGTGGTTCCGAGGTGGATAAGATCAAGGAAGAGCTAAAGAAAATCACTGGAAAAGATCTGCAGATCAATATTTTCGAGATCAAGCGTCCTGAATTGGATGCACGTCTTGTAGGAGAGTCGATCGCCCAGCAACTTCAGGCAAGAATCTCATATAGACGAGCAATGAAGCAAGCGATTGCTTCGGCGATGCGGGTTGGTGCTCAGGGTATCAAAGTAAAAGTATCCGGTCGACTGGGTGGTGCTGAAATGGCACGTACAGAGCAGTACAAGGATGGTAGAATACCGTTGCACACATTGAGAGCTGATATTGATTATGCTCTTTCTGAAGCAAACACCGTGTATGGCAAGATTGGCGTGAAGGTGTGGATATTCAAGGGTGAGGTATTCGGTAAAAGAGACCTGAGTCCTAATATCGGAGCAGCGAACGAGGGCCCTGGTGCTAATCGTCGAAGAAGGCCTTCTAATGATGGTCCTAAGAGAAAAAGAAGATAAGAACAACTGCAGGAAACTGCATTAAAGCATTATAAATCATGTTACAGCCTAAAAGAACCAAATTTAGGAAAATGCAAAAAGGAAGAGTGACTGGTATAGCCCAGAGGGGTCATACTATTTCATTCGGAAGCTTCGGCTTGAAGTCCTTGGAGCCAGGTTGGATCACGTCTAGACAGATTGAGGCATCTCGTATTGCCATGACTAGAGCAATGAAAAGGGAAGGTCAAGTTTGGATCAGGATTTTTCCTGACAAGCCTGTAACAAAGAAGCCTGCAGAGGTAAGGATGGGTAAAGGTAAGGGTGCTCCAGAATATTGGGTGGCCGTAGTGAAGCCTGGTACCATTATGTTCGAAGCAGGTGGTGTAGATATTGAATTGGCTAAAGAAGCATTGCGTTTAGCAGCCCAGAAACTGCCGATCAAAACAAAGTTTGTTGTTCGTAGAGATTACG
Source organism: uncultured Roseivirgaceae bacterium (assembly GCA_964351595.1). Taxonomy (GTDB): domain Bacteria; phylum Bacteroidota; class Bacteroidia; order Cytophagales; family Cyclobacteriaceae; genus UBA6059. The sequence continues at coordinate 1,718 of CAYGOT010000175.1, forward strand.
TAGCGTAAAATGAAAAATTCAGAGATTAAAGCACTTTCGCTTGACGAACTCCAAAGTAAGTTGGAGGTAGAACAAGACAGCCTTCAAAAGCTCAAGTTTGCCCACGCTATCACTCCAGTTGAAAATCCGATGAGGATAAAGGAGGCTAGAAAGTTGGTAGCGAGAATAAAAACAGAGATAAAAGCCAATGAGCTTGCTATTTATGATCAGCGCGATGGAGAGACATGTAGGAAATGAGAGTGGCG
>CAYGOT010000176.1:0-1945 GCA_964351595.1 uncultured Roseivirgaceae bacterium
ATCGAGTAGGAGGAAAAGATAGTTGATCCTACTATCTTTTCCGACCTCTCACACCACCGTATGTACTTACGTGTACGGCGGTTTCTTCATCTTAACCGTAAACGTCGGTAGTTATTCAGAAGGCTATAATACCCTTGGTCTATCATCCATCGATTATTCATACCTATGCTGATAGCAGGGCTATTGGATAGTCGCCACCATCCTTTACCGCTCAAGGCAAGCCGCCAAGCCAAGGTCTTCTCGACCTTTAATCTTGTTAAGAACCTCACGATCCCTATAGCGCGTTTGCATTGCTTCAGTCGGTAACATTTCAGTTTGCGACGTATCCAACCTTCCAGTCTTGTCAACTTCTTTTGCATACTGGCCACACCAAAGTAGTTGAGCCAGCCTCTGAGCAAGGTGCTCACAGACTTCAACACGCTTTCGAAGCTTTCGCCACGGTTGCGACGTGTCCGATCCCTGACCTTGTCCTTGAGCTTCTTCTCGCTTTGGCGACTCAGACATACAGTGCCTGCGTTGGTAAAGCTGAAGCCCAAAAAGTGCAGTTCATGACCGTGACGTATGCCACTTTTTGACTCATTTACTTTCAGACACATCCGATGTTCTATGAACTTGATCAGGCTTGTGGATACCCGTCGGGCACTCGCTTGGCTCTTCACAAATACCAATAGATCATCAGCATAGCGCACGAAGTGTAAATGCCGACGTTGCAATTCTTTATCCAACTCATCCAGTACTATGTTCGATAGCAGCGGACTCAATGGACTCCCTTGGGGAGTCCCAGACACTCGTTGGCTTATTAAGCCTCCCTTCATGATCCCCGAGCGTAATATCTTTGATATTAGACCAAGAACACGACGGTCGCCTATCCGAGTACCAAGCAACCACATCAAGCGATCGTGGTTCACCCGGTCGAAGAATTGCGCCAAGTCTATATCCACCACTTTCCTATACCCTGAATGTAGGGTGGACGAGGCTTTCTTGATGGCTTGGTGTGCGCCTCGATGAGGACGAAAACCATAGCTGCTATCACTGAAAACCTCTTCGTAGTGGGGTTGCAAGACTTGGTTAATCGCTTGATGGACTACTCGGTCTTGTACTGTCGGAATACCCAACTGACGATAGCGTCCGTCTCCCTTGGGTATCTGGACTTCTCGTACCGGATCAGGAGTGTAGTAACCTTCCATCAATGATGAAATTAGCTCCTCAAAATCTCGGGAAAACCGGTTTCCAAATTCCAATATACTCTCCCCATCAATCCCGGAGCTCCCCTGGTTCTTGCGAACTTGGCGAAAAGCTTTCATGATATTATGTGGAGAACATATCTGCTTCATCAAACAATTGGTTTGGAGACGTTTCTCTTCACAGCTGGAAAGCCACTCCGACCTTACCTGGCCAGCGTCCGTGAACCATACGGGCTCACCTCGGCTAAACAGGTCATAGCCCTGAGCACATTCTTCTTGTCTTGCAAGATTCCTCTGGCCCACTATCGTTTCCTGGCCTTTCACATTGGCTTTTACCATCCTTTGAAAAAAAACTCTCCGATGAAGATTTGGCCCTTCGCTCATCTCTCATTACAAGAGATTCCTCACTACTATGGCCGCTGCTGACTCCTGATTTTTTTTTCTTACTTCCGCACTCGCTCGTACTTCCGTCTCAAAAGGAAAAAAAACAGGCCTCCCATGGTAAGTTGTAGCCTCTCCTGATTAATCTGCATGATTTACCACCCATCGTTACGTTTGACTTTGGGGCTTCCCGATCCGTTGCTCAGTTACCCTGATGGTAGGCCTTATATCATGTTTCTTTTCGTCAGATCAACCATTTGATCCGCGCTTCCTTTAGATTCCTCTTCACAGAAAACACCCTTGCGCTTCTCTTACGATTCCTGTCAAAACGGCTCGCTCGGGACTTTAACCCTATCAGTCTACAACATGCATGGCACACA
>CAYGOT010000177.1:0-1936 GCA_964351595.1 uncultured Roseivirgaceae bacterium
CGGTTGTGTATTCTTAGTCAAAATTCTTTTCGTTCACTTCTGATGCGCCTGAAGCTTTCAGTGCAGTTTTAATAGAAGCTCTGTCAATTTTATTCTTACTCAAGTCAATGGCCATCACATGCTTATCATCTGTAGCACGTATGTCAAACTGCACAGGCTTAGACCATGGCTTCAGGTTACTGATCACCAAAAAAGTACCCACCATCCCGAAAGCAGCTAAGAGCACTGTTAGCTCAAAGGTCACTGGTATGAATGCAGGGAAAGCGATGTGATCCTTACCACCTATAATCATTGGCCAGTCAATACCCATCATACCAATCTGCATAGTCAATGCCAGGCTGGTACCCGTTAAGCCAAAGAGGAAGGCCACAATAGAAAGGCGCGATCTCTTATAACCCAAGACATCATCAATACCATGAACTGGGAAAGGAGAATACACCTCGTGTATTTTCACACCCGCATCTCTGACCGATTTGATCCCTTTGAGCAGGATGTCCTCATCATCAAATATGCCGACAACAAAGTTTTTACCGTTTGCCATGATTATGCCTTAGTTTTTTCGCCAGTTGATTTAATAATACTCTTAACCTCTGCCATGTTGATCACAGGGAAGAATTTCGAGAATAATAGGTATGCTGTGAAGAACAAACCAAACGAGAACAAGTATACACCCACATCGTACTTCGTTGGATAAAACATCGCCCAACTTGAAGGCAAGTAGTCTCTATGCAATGAAGTCACAATGATTACGAATCTCTCGAACCACATACCAATGTTCACAATTATTGTGATGATGAATGTCGCAGTTAGATTCGTTCTGATTCTCTTTGACCAGAACAGCTGTGGTGAAATCACATTACAAGTCATCATCGACCAGTAAGCCCACCAGTACGGCCCGCTAACTCTATTAAGAAAAGCATACTGCTCAGCCTCTACACCAGAATACCAGGCGATGAAGAGCTCAGTGATATATGCAACACCTACTATACTACCTGTAATGATGATCACTATGTTCATCAACTCGATGTGCTGAATGGTAATATAATCCTCCAGCTTATAAACCTTTCGCGTGATCAGCAGAAGTGTTAATACCATTGCAAATCCTGAGAAAATCGCTCCTGCCACGAAGTAAGGAGGGAAAATGGTCGTGTGCCATCCTGGTATTACTGAAGTAGCAAAGTCCATCGATACGATAGTGTGTACTGAAAGTACGAGAGGTGTGGCTAAGCCAGCTAGTACAAGCGCAACGGTCTCATATCTGGACCATGTCTTTGCAGCACCATCCCAGCCAAAGCTCAATGCTCCATACACCGCCTTGGAAATGCTATTGGTCGCTCTATCGCGAATGGTTGCGAAATCAGGAATCAAACCGATGTACCAGAAAACCAGCGATACAGAGAAATAAGTACTGATCGCAAAAACGTCCCAAAGTAGCGGGCTATTAAAGTTTACCCAAAGAGATCCGAACGTATTTGGAAGTGGTAATGCCCAATAAAAGCCTAACCATGGTCGTCCCATGTGTAGTACCGGGAATAATGCTGCACATATTACAGCGAAGATGGTCATGGCCTCAGCAGCTCTGTTAATTGACATTCTCCATCGCTGACGGAACAATAAAAGGATCGCAGAGATCAGCGTTCCCGCGTGACCAATACCCACCCACCAGACGAAGTTGGTAATATCCCAAGCCCATCCGACCGTCTTGTTAAGGCCCCACATGCCAATACCGTCCCATAGGGTGCGGTATACAGCATAAGCGCCGATGGTCAGCACACCTAGCGAAACTGCCAGCGCGAGAAACCAAGACATTGGTGGAGTATCCTCCACCCTCTTACAGATATCTTCAGATACGTCGTGTACGGTTTTGCCGCCAGTAACTAAAGGTTTTCTTAAAATTGATTCTGCGTGCATATGCTATGAATTAGGCTTCAGTTTT
>CAYGOT010000178.1:0-1884 GCA_964351595.1 uncultured Roseivirgaceae bacterium
ACTGCCAATGTTGATGTAATCATATCTGATTCTGATTATTCGTCTGTAACACAGCCATCAGAAGCTGACTTTACCGACTTGATGTATTTTCTTAATATTCCTTTTGTTCCGCGATAAGCGGGTTGCTTCCAGGCTGCTTTACGCTCGGCCATTTCTTCCTCGCTGATCTTAAGATCGAGTGTATTGTTTTTCGCATCTATCGCAATGATGTCACCATTTTTCACGAACGCCAATGGGCCACCCTCTTGCGACTCAGGTGTGATATGTCCTACCACAAAACCGTGAGATCCACCGGAGAATCTGCCGTCTGTGATTAGTGCCACATCTTTACCTAAACCTGCTCCCATCACAGCTCCTGTTGGCTTTAGCATTTCAGGCATTCCCGGTGCACCTTTCGGTCCTGATTGACGGATGACGATGACCTCACCTTTCTGTACCTCTTCGCCAATACCTCGAATGGCGTCAAACTCATCATCATATACTCTGGCAGGTCCTTCAAAGTATTCACCTTCCTTACCAGTGATCTTGGCAACCGAGCCTTCAGGAGCCAGATTACCATAGAGTATCTGGAGATGACCTGTGGCTTTGATAGGTTGACTGAATGGCCGGATTACTTTCTGACCCGCTTTAAGTGGTTCTACCCGCTCCAGGTTTTCCGCTAGGGACTTACCTGTCACGGTCATACAGTCACCATGTAAGTAACCTTCTTCCAGCATCAGCTTCATTACTGCGGGCACACCGCCGACCTCATGAAGGTCCTGCATTAGATATTCACCGCTAGGCTTGAGATCAGCAAGGAAGGGTGTCTTATCACTGATCATCTGAAAATCATCCAGCGTCAAGGGTACATCCACCGCTCTCGCCATGGCGATCATGTGAAGTACAGCGTTGGTTGATCCACCCAGCACCATGATAAGCGAAAGCGCATTCTCAAATGCCTTTCTTGTCATGATATCTCTGGGTCGGATATCTTCTTTCAGCAGATGCTTTATCGCTTCCCCGATTTTATGTGTTTCGGTAGTCTTATCACCACTCTCAGCCGGATTAGATGAGGAAAAGGGTAGACTCATTCCCAACGCTTCTATGCCCGAAGACATGGTGTTGGCCGTGTACATACCACCGCAGGCGCCAGGGCCTGGGATGGAGTTTTTGATGATGCCCTTATAGTCCTCATCGGAGATTTTGCCTTGCTGTTTAGTGCCATAGGCTTCAAAAGCAGATACAATATTCAAGTCTTTGCCTTTCCATCTACCGGGCTTGATAGTTCCACCATAGACCATGATGCCGGGTCGGTTGAGTCGTCCCATGGCAATCAGCGCGCCAGGCATATTCTTGTCACAGCCCACGACAGGTACTACTGCGTCATAGAACTGGGCATTGACTACCGTCTCAATAGAGTCGGCGATGATGTCTCTCGAGATGAGCGAGTACTTCATGCCCTCGGTACCGTTGGAGATGCCGTCACTTACACCTATGGTATGAAAGATGAGACCCATCAATCCACTTTCCATCACTCCCTTTTTCACTTGATGGGAGAGGATATTCAAGTGCATATTGCAAGGATTACCCTCAAAGCCTGTGCTAACGATCCCCACCTGAGCCTTGTCTAGATCTGCCTCCTCAAATCCTACGGCATAGAGCATGGCCTGTGAGGCTGGCTGAGATTCATCCTGAGTGATGACCTTGCTATACTTATTGAGCTCCTGTTTTTCTTTTGTATCCATCTTTGACTTTACGCTAAGACAAGCAAGATTTAATTACTTCCTCTCCCTTCACCCTTTCACAGAGAGGGATATATTTGGGCTTGTCTTAATTCTTTCATTATCATCAATTAAAAAAGCCATTCTTGCTGGCAAGAATGGCTTCTGTATCTTAGTTGCGTTA
>CAYGOT010000179.1:0-1744 GCA_964351595.1 uncultured Roseivirgaceae bacterium
TCCCGGATATCACCAATAACCAGGTGCAGGTGATGACTGTATCACCCAATCTGGCAACAGAGGATATCGAGCAGTTCGTCACCTATCCGGTCGAGCTTGCCATGGGCAACCTTCCGGGGGTAGATGAAATCCGCTCCATCTCTCGGTTTGGACTATCTGTAGTTACCATCGTTTTTGAAGATGACATGGGCACCTACCTGCCTCGTCAACTGGTGCAGGAAAAGCTCAATGAATTGCAAGAGACCATACCAGAGAAATTCGGCAGCCCGACTATGGGACCTATTTCCACTGGTTTGGGGCAGATTTACGAATACACCATTCAACCACGGGAGCGATTTGAAACAAAATACTCACCAACAGACCTGCGAACCATCCAGGACTGGATTGTAAAACGACAACTTACCCTACTAGATGGAGTAGTTGAAGTAAACTCCTTTGGAGGATACATCAAACAATATGAGGTAGCGATCAATCCCGATAAGCTCAATGCGATGGACGTGAGCATATCTCAGGTATATGAGGCATTGGCTAGAAATAATGTCAATACGGGAGGTGCGTATATTGAGAAGAATCGAATGTCCAACTTCATACGAGGAGAAGGATTAATTCGGTCATTGGACGACATTCGAAAGATTGTTGTCAAAACTGAAAATGGCATCCCCGTTACGATAGGTGATGTGGCCTCAAAAGTTCATTTTGGTCACCAGGTACGCTATGGAGCATTCACCCAGGATGGTAAAGAAGCAGTTGGGGGTATCATTATGATGCTAAAGGGTTCTAACCCAAATGCGGTCATTCAGAATGTGAAAGAACGGATGGAAGAAGTTGAGAAATCGCTTCCCGAAGGATTGGAAATCAACACCATCATAGACAGAAGTGAACTTATTTCCAGGACTACAAGCACTGTAAAAACCAATCTGATCGAAGGGGCGCTCATCGTCATATTCGCGCTTGTTATTCTTTTGGGGAGTTTACGTGGTGGCATCATCACTGCCACAACCATTCCGCTTTCATTGCTTTTTGCATTCATTCTGATGAAGCAATTCAATGTGTGGGCTAACCTGATGAGCTTGGGAGCCATTGACTTTGGAATCATCATCGATGGAGCGGTGATTATCATTGAAGGCACGGTCTATGAAATCCAGAAAAGAATCAGAGCTGGCAAGGTAGGTTTCAATCAGCAAGTAATGGATGTGGTGGCTTATGAGTCCGGAAGCACCATGATGGGTTCCGCCTTTTTTGGTCAGATTATCATTCTAATCGTTTTCGCGCCTATTCTGTTTCTCACTGGTGTTGAAGGCAAGATGTTCCAGCCAATGGCCTACACCTTTGGTTTTGCCATGATTGGAGCAATTGTACTTTGCCTGACTTACGTACCAATGATGTCAGCGCTCCTTATGAAGCCTGTTCAGAACAAAAAGAATTGGTTCGGTCGCTTTGAAAGATCATTGGAAAGGGTAAGTGATAAACTCATTGGAGGACTTCAACGAGTTTACCTTCCTGTTTTGAAAAGCGCCTTGCGATTTAAGGCCATGGTGATCATGGTAGCCGTTTTACTTCTCGCAATTGCAGGTTTTACTTTTTCCCGAATGGGCGGGGAATTCGTCCCTCAGTTAGATGAAGGTGACATTGCGATGCAAGCATTGATCAGGCCGGGGAGTTCGCTCACAGAGTCCAAAGAAGTCTCCATTAAAATTGAAAAGCTCCTACTTGAAAATTTCCCGGAGATCAAAACGGTCACAGC
>CAYGOT010000180.1:0-1656 GCA_964351595.1 uncultured Roseivirgaceae bacterium
ACCGCCCATGTTCTGGCTATTTCTTGGGTTACCCTCTCCGGTTCCTACCCATACGATATCGGGGTTCTTCTGGAAGATGGAGATTGCACCGATACTGGCGACCTTCTCTTTGTCGAAGATGGGCTCCCATGCAACACCTCCGCCAGTCGACTTCCATAGTCCACCAGAGGCTGTACCTGCATAGATCACCTCAGGGTTGTCGTAAATGGCGTCAATTGCCGTCACACGACCTGACATACCCGCTGGCCCTACATTTCTTGGTGTCATGCCCTTAAACTGGGACATGTCTACTTTTTGCGCTAGCAAGGCGGTGCTGATAAGTAGCATCGCAGCGGCTATCGCAACTACATTGAATATCCTTTGATTCATAATTTGAGAGTTTGATTTAAAGGGTGGAATCTAAACAGGATAGGCCTCATTCACAATAGAATTGCTTTAGGTGGGAACGGGTGGATTTTAAGGGAGTCGAAAATTTACAACCACAAGAATTACAGAATATTTTCAGGTTTCAAATCACTGGCGGACAATGACTTGAATGACTATTCGCATAAACTTTATAATTTTTTTGAGGTACGCTTTAAACCTTCAGTGAGTCCGGCCCTCTAAGACATGTATTTCACAAAACGCATACAAACGATGAAAAGAATGAAAGCGAAATTATTAGGACTTGGATTAGCGGCGACTGCAATGATATTAGTAAGCTGCGGAGATGAGAGTGAGGATGGGTTTTCGAATTTGACTGAGGTTGGCTCAGTAGTAAGCTCAGAAGTTGATGCAGTGGCCGAAGCTGCATTTGAAGATATTGACAACATCACAGAGGCCGGTGTAGCATTCGCAAATGCTTCCGGTAGGGTAGAGCGCGATGAATTGATGTCTTGCGCCGAGGTGACCCATGACGAAGAAAACATGACGATCACGATTGACTATGGCGATGGCTGTACTGATCCCAGAGGGAGGTTTAGAAGCGGCATGATCCTGATCTCCTACACCGATCACAGGTATGTACCTGGTGCAACGAGGGTAGTGACTTTTGACAACTTCGTGATCGATAGCGTACTCGTAGAAGGAACGAGAACGATCACTAATGTATCTGAAGACAGTGTAGGTGCGATTGTGTTCAATGTGACGTTGGAGGGTGGTCGCTTGACATTCCCGGATGGTACGTTCGCAACCAGAGAATCAAACTTCACCAGAACATGGCTGAGAGGATCTGATCCGTTAGAAGACGAAGGCTACAGAGAAGGCAGCTCATCTGGCATCAACAGAGAGGGAGAAAACTACACGGTGACCATCATAGAGCGCATCATCTTTAAGAGAGATTGCTCAAGAAGAAAGTTCTTCATACCCGTAGCTGGGGTCAAAGAAGTGGTGAAAGGTGAAACGGTAGCCATCGTAGACTATGGTGATGGAGAATGTGACAACCTCTACACCGTCACTGTCAACGGGGTAACCACCGAGTATGAGTTTGGCAAAGGCAGATTAAGATAGGGTTTAGTCGTCAGACCACTCTAAGTGGTCAGACGACTGCTTTGAAGACAGAAAATTATATTTAAAGTGGGTGAATAGGTAGGGTCGACCGTAGTGGTTGGCCCTTTTTTGTTGTTGGAAATGACTCCAACCACTCCATAGCCACGGGTTTAAACCCGTGGCTATGGA
>CAYGOT010000181.1:0-1575 GCA_964351595.1 uncultured Roseivirgaceae bacterium
GTCAGGTAAAGTGTAGTATCACCCCCCAATCCCGTTAACAGAAAATTCGTGCCTATATCTACAAGAGAGGTCAGCTCCTCATCACGATAAAGCCGATATGTGATTTCTGAATTGAGGTTTAAGCTGACTTCCTCGCCTTCACAGAAGTTGATTTCCTGATTAGATGGTCTGGGATTCCGCTGGACCACTATAAGTTGCTGTGAAGTGCTGTCAGCGCAACCTGTACCACTACTCGCCACCAACTTGATAATGTAGATTCCGGGTACGGAATAGCTAACCAATGGGCTTTGCTGCGTGCTGAATACACCATTACCAAGATCCCATGACCAATGCTCGGCATTATTGCTGGCATCTGTGATTTGTATGCTTCTGCCTAGTTCATCAATAATGAGGCTGTCGTTGGGCAACTCAAAATCAGCGATCGTTGGAGTTACCTCTATCGTAACCCGACGTGTATCTCCCGGATAGTCTTTGTCCGTATTGACGACATAATAGGTGATGCTGCTTGCTACATTGTCGATTGCAATATCATTTCCGGAGAATGCTAGCTGGCTAAGGTTGATATCTGTGTAGAAGTCAAACTCATCGCCATCCTCCAGGCTCAGGGTAAGGTCGCCACCTGCACAGACCTGGTAGGAGGCGAGCAGAGGAGGGGCATTGACGAATTGAACATATCTGGTTTTGGCAGTCTGCGCTTTAGTCTGTAATTCCGATAGGGTAGCCCCAAAAACGTAAGCAAACGCAGACTTTTGCGGAACATTTGGCTGGAGTGTGCTATGCTTTGTCGAAATAACCTGAGCCACATAATTACCCGTGGATACTGATCCCGCTACTGTTTTGTTGAAGGCTGAAGAAACGAGGGCATACTTCAGAGAGTCGGATACGACCTCATCTATTTCAGCAGTATTGTCATTGTAGTCTCCCAAGTCAACTCCCCGAAAGCCAGCAACAGTACCCGATAATTGTGTGATGCCGACATAATGCTCTTGATTGATGTCATAGGTGTACCCGAGGTTGTTGGAGCCATCATATCCCGTTTTGTTCTCTATCGCAAAACCAAGATTGAGATCAGCCATGGCACCTAGGTAGACATTGGATAATGTACTGTCTGCGGTATTGATTAATCGGTATTCCATGACCAAAGCATCGAGATCCTCCCAACCCAGTATTTTCTGTTCTACGACCAAATCAAACTGACCCCCAGAGACTCTAAAGCTGCCCTCGGCATAGTCGTCTGCGGAGGAATTGAAAAGGTATTGGAGGCCGTCTTCAGCAGTGAAGTCACTGTCTCTGGTATCACTTTGGAAGTTGTTGACTGCATTGTCAGCGACATGGGCCGTATCAGTCGCGATGATCAACCCAAGCTGATTTGACACCAATAGGTCGTTGTACCTCAGGCCCTTACCGTTCTTAAAGACATCTTCCTCATAGCCCAGATTTCCATTGTCGCAGGCCGTCACTGTAGCTGCTCCGCCTCGTATTTCCAGGTAGGTGGGGTTGGCCGTGAAGACGATGAACTGCCTGTCGGTGAATCCATTTCCTTCGAAATCAAGCCGGAGCACTATCCTCTCATTC
>CAYGOT010000182.1:0-1547 GCA_964351595.1 uncultured Roseivirgaceae bacterium
CTCACTTTCCAAACGATCAAACTCCTGCTTTTCTTTGAAACTCAGTTTCTTTTTCTCCTTCGGCTGTTCGTTGGTGATAGGCTGTTCGGATTTAGTTTTTTTAGCCGGTTGTGCCATTTTGTTCATGGACTCAATTTCTCGGAAGTCCGTGTAGTTACCTGGGAAATCGTCAATCACGCCATTACCTCTAAAGATAAAAAGATGATCTACAAGCTTATCCATAAAGTAGCGATCGTGAGATACAACCAATAAAGAGCCATCAAACGAATCGAGATAGTCTTCAAGAACATTGAGGGTCATGATGTCTAAGTCGTTGGTCGGCTCATCGAGAATCAGGAAGTTCGGATTTTTGATGAGTACCCTCAATAGCTGTAGACGTCTGCGCTCTCCTCCGCTCAGCTTACCTACTCGGTTGTGCTGCATCTTGGGTGGAAAGAGAAACTGGTTAAGTAGCTGAGAAGCAGTGACCACCGACCCATTGTCAAGGGTGATCACCTCGGCTATTTCCTGGATGGTCTCTATTACTTTTTTGCCAGGATCAAATATGGCTTCCTCTTGCGTGTAGTAGCCAATATTGGTAGTTTGACCGCTATCTATCTCTCCGCTATCGGGTTTCACTTTTCCATTGATCATGTCCAGGAACGTGGACTTACCCACCCCGTTTTTTCCAACGATCCCAATACGGTCTTTGCGCTTAAAGACGTACTCAAATTTGTCCATGACGACCAGGTCTCCCCACGATTTGGAGACCTTCTTGAGCTCAAGTACTTTCTTCCCTTGACGGCTGCCCTGGATGTTGACCTCCATCTCTTTTGTGATTGTCCCACTATTGGCTTTGTCTTTGGTTTCATAGAAGGCGTCAATGCGATACTTGGCCTTTGTGCCCCTGGCTTTAGGCTGCCGTCGCATCCACTCCAGCTCCTTTTTCATCAGGTTTTTGGCTTTGCCTATTTCGGTAGCTTGGTGTATTTGTCGCTCTTCTTTTTTCTCGAGAAAATAGCTGTAGTTGCCATGATAGGTATGGAGTTGGCCTTCCTCCAACTCGAATATCTCATTGGTCACCCGATCAAGGAAATACCGATCGTGAGTCACCATCAGCAAGGTAAGATTTGCGGTAGCCAGGTAGTTTTCAAGCCATTCTATGATGTCAAGATCGAGATGGTTGGTAGGCTCATCCATGATGAGAAAATCAGGTTCCGTAATCAAGGCGCGCGCGATGGCTACTCTTTTGCGCTGACCACCGGATAGCTCCTTCACTTTCTGCTCCAGGTCGTGGATGCCGAGCTTGCCAAGGATTTGCTTTACACGACTTTCAAAATCCCACGCCTCCATGGCCTCCATCTTTCCGATCAGATCGGTAAGTTCGGTAAGATTGTCAGCACCCTGTTCTGACTGGTACATGGCCTTTTCATAGGCACTAATTACGCTCAGCAGTTTGTCACTGGAGTCAAAGACGGCCGAGATAAGGTCATCCTCCTCGTTGAACTCCGGATTTTGCGGTAGCATGGCTACCTTGATACCATCCCGAAAGGTCTTTGTGCCTCTGT
>CAYGOT010000183.1:0-366 GCA_964351595.1 uncultured Roseivirgaceae bacterium
CCACAGAGAAAGAGGTTAGAAATATGAGATCATTGGTTATTGCCGTAGATTTTGATGGCACCATTGTAGATCACGAATACCCCAGAATAGGTGCAGAGAAACTCTTCGCATTTCAAACATTAAGAGCATTACAAGACAAAGGCCACAGGCTGATACTGTGGACCATCAGAGATGGAAAAACTTTGGAAGATGCCGTGGAATACTGCCGCAACAATGGCATTGAGTTTTATGCGGTAAATGAAAACTTTCCTAACGAAGGGTTCGAACCCGGTCAAAGCCGAAAAGTAAATGCAGACATCTTCATAGACGATCGCAATGTTGGTGGTTTTTTGGGCTGGGGAGAAATCTGGAATGCTATAGAAGGTG
>CAYGOT010000183.1:376-1532 GCA_964351595.1 uncultured Roseivirgaceae bacterium
GTGAAGAATTAGATTACGACACCTACAAAAAGAAGGGCTTGTTAAGCAGACTTTTCGGATAGTCGTCTTTCTTTTCCAAAGGCCCAAACCAGAAAGTCAGGAAAAATATCGCTCCATGTATTGAAATTATGCTGCCCTCCTTCTATTTCCTTGTAGGTAATAGAAGCGTCATCATAGCCCACACCTTTTAGCTCCTTGATCACATCCAAAGTATCATCAATGGAGTCAATCACACCATTGTTATTCCTATCACATTGTTCGTCTTCAGTACCAGTCTGTAGATAAAACTTTAACTCATCACGCTTATCGCTGGTCTTGATGATATCATGCATGATCCGGTAAGCATCGGGATCAGTATTATCCATACCCTTGTCCCTCCACCAAAACGAGCCACTAAATACACCCACTTTTGAAAACCAGCGTGGATAATGCCATGCTATATCCATAGCACTAAGCCCACCCAAAGAGAATCCCGCTATCGCTGAATCTTCCGGGTTCTTCAGGCACCTGAAGTGCTTGTAGATATAAGGGACGAGCTCCTTGATTATAAACTGAGCATATTTTTCTGCTTTGCTCCCCCTGTTCATATAATCGGGCTTGCCTGCAGTACCATATTCATGAAGTCGATCTCCGGCATGTACAGCTATTACTATTATCTCCGAGATTGTCTGTTCACTGTAGGCTTTCCTTAGTGTATCCAAGAGCCTTAGTTGCTCCATGTCCTGCCCATCATTAATAATGAGGGCAGGGTAGAAATAAGGTCTGAATTGTTGATACGAAGGGGGTAAGAATATATCTACGACAACTTTACGCTCAAGATACTTCGATCTGACTCTTAGTTGGTGTTGTATGATACTTCCTGACTGCTCAGTGACCCTTCTACTCTTGACAAAAGGTTTGAAGGAATTGATATTGAATAGGCCTAAACTCACTGCCGCAAAAGTACAAAATCATACTTGAAAATTATTTTTAAAACCTTTTAGGGCAATAGACTCATTTCAATCGATTTCTGGCTGTTTACTTTAGCCTCATGACCAAACAATGTTTTATATTACCATAAATAGATCGTAAATTCGCGGGAAAATTGAGGTTACTCTTAATATAAACAAAATTTCATTTTGAAAGAAGAATATCTAAAATGGTACTCTCACAATCT